>QYZZ01000108.1 GCA_003838145.1 Tindallia sp. MSAO_Bac2 | reverse complement strand
TTACGATGTCAAGTCCCAATTTTCGATCTGCTTTAAAAAGGCGAAAATGGGAGGAAAAAGAAAAATCACCCAACAAACAAATGTTGAGTGATCAATGCTCTCGGGTTTCCGAGAAGCTTAGACTATAGATAAGGAGGGTGATCATGGAAAAAGCTGTGTTTTTTGCCTTTAAGGGAGATACGATGTGTTTCATTCATGTTTTACTAAACGCAATGGATATGAAAGAAAAAGGGAACGAGGCTTTGATTGTAATGGAAGGAGAAGCGGTTAGACTGATTAAAGAATTGGAGGAATCAAACAATCAAACATATCGTAAAGCAAAAGATATGGGACTTTTTAAGTCTATATGTAAAGCATGCTCTGCTAAAATGGGTGTATTGAATTACAATGAAAAATCAGGGATTCCGTTAGACGGTGAAATGAACGGACATCCAGCGATGGAACCTTATATAAGTCAGGGATATCAGATCATAACCCTTTAAAAGGAGGAATTTGTGTTATGGAGCTTTTTTATGATGTTAAAAAGATTAGGAGTCAGTTTCCTGCTCTGAATCGAAAGGTAAATGGTAATCCGGCTATTTATCTTGATGGGCCTGGTGGTACACAGGTACCAAAACGTGTTGTGGATAAAATGACTGACTATCTGTTTTACCATAACGCTAATGCACATGGTCATTTTGCAACATCCCGTGAGTGTGATGCTTTGCATGAAGCTGCAAGGGAGACGATGGCAGATTTCCTGAACTGTTATGCGGAAGAAATTGTATTCGGTGACAGTAGTACAACCAATAACTTAATGCTTACCTTCGCCCTGGCAAGAAATATGAAAGCAGGTGATGAGGTCATCATAACTGACCTGGACCATGAGTCCAACCGATCTCCTTGGCGGCACATGGAAGAGCGTGGATTCGTTATAAAAAGCGTTAAAGTTAATCCGGATACCTGTCAGCTGGATTTAAATGATTATCGTGAAAAATTAACGGATAAAACTAAAATAGTTGCGTTGAACTGGGCTTCAAATGGTGTTGGAACCATTACAGACATAAAACCTCTGATAGATGGAGCGCATAATAAAGGGGCTCTTACCATTATTGACGCCGTTCATTACGCACCGCACCGGCCTATCGATGTAAAAGCTCTGGATATTGATTTTCTTGTTTGCTCTCCCTATAAATTTTTTGGACCACATATGGGAGTCCTGTATGGAAAAGCAGAAGAATTGAAAAAACTGGAAACCTACCGGGTTTTGGTGGAAGGTAACACACAACCACCTGAAAAACTGGAAACCGGAACCCCGCAATTTGAATCTATTTGTGGTAGTGCGGAGGCAGTTGAGTTTATTGCAGATATAGGACATGACTGTGAAGCGTGGGCTGAGAGAGAGCACTCCGAGACACTGGCGGGATTAAAAGGAAGACGTTGGTATATTGTAGCCGGGATGCTGGCCATTGAGGAGTATGAAGAACCGATGGCTAAAAAACTGCGTAAAGCGTTGATGCAGATGGATAAAGTGAAAGTTTTCGGACCGCCGGAAGGCGAACCGAGAACCTCAACTGTTTCATTTCTAATAGAAGGACTGCGGGCAGGTGAGGTTGCCAGGGCTATGGGGGATCAGGGCATTTTCGTTTGGTCCGGACATTATTATGCGAAAGAGCTTATTAATGAAGTGCTGAACCTCAAATCTGTTGGTGGTCTTGTACGGATTGGTCTTGCGCCATACAACACTGAAGAAGAGATAGACAGAACGATTGAAGTGATCAAAGAGATTGCTTCGAAAGCTTAAGCGAAGATTAATTATGGGTTTACCGGCTGAACCGGTAAACCCATTCTCCTGTTTGAAAAAATTTTACTGCATTAAATTAGTAATGAAAGGGGATCATTTCATGCAAGAAAAAATATTTAAAATTAAAAAGAGGCTGGAATCTGAATTGAAGCTAGAGTTAGCTCCTCCAGAGGAATGCCTGGTTGGCAGCAAGGCTCCTGTGAATAAAGCTTCTTTATGTGAAATGATTGATCATACACTGTTAAAGCCAGAAGCAGCTCGCAAAAATTACATAGCTCTATTTGAGGAAGCCAGAAAATATGGTTTTTATTCTGTTTGTATTCCGCCGGTCCAAGTTGAGTTTGCAGCCAGGGAGCTGCAGTCAGATGCGGTGAAAATATGCACTGTTGTCGGGTTCCCTCTTGGTTATAGCACTACTAATACTAAAATTACAGAAGCAAAAGAAAGTATGATTCTGGGTGCGGATGAAATAGATATGGTAATGAATGTTTCAGCTCTGAAGTCATTTGATTATGAATTAGTGCTGAATGAAATCAAAGCAATTAAGGACAGTCTAAACAAAAACATTAAACTGAAAGTTATCATTGAAACGGCACTGTTAGATGAAACAGAAAAATATGCAGCAGCTTGGATTGTTAAAGCGGCTGGCGCTGATTACATTAAAACTTCTACTGGTTTTTCCGGAAAAGGTGCGACTATAGAAGATGTAAAACTGCTGAAATCCATTGCTGGAAAAGACATGGGAGTTAAGGCATCCGGCGGAATAAAAAGCTATGAGCAAGCTATGTCAATGATAGAAGCAGGCGCAAGCCGGTTGGGAGTTAGCAGTTCTGTAGAAATTATTGAGGGAGAAAAAGGGTTGTTCTCCCAGTACTGATATAAAGGATAATCAAATTTTCTTCAGAGAGTTCATAGAAGTAATCCGATTACGCCCGTTTGCCTTTGATTCATATAAAGCCTGATCAGCAGTACGAATCAAATCAGTTGGTTCAGCTTTATCCTCAGGAATAATGCTGCAAATTCCTATGCTAATCGTAATGGTGGCTTTATTGTCGGGAATTTCCACGAAAGTAAGACTGGCTGCATGTTGTTGAATCCGCCGAGCTACTTTGATGGCACCTTCCTTGTTGGTATCATATAAAACGATTGCAAACTCATCACCACCATATCGGGAAAGAAAATCTGTTTTCCTGGGGAGAGAATCATTTGCTATTCTTCCGATTTCCTGAAGCACCTTATCACCTGCAATATGTCCGTAAGTGTCATTGATATTTTTGAAATGATCAATATCAAACATAAGCAGAGAAATCGGTATTTGACTTCTCTTAGAAAGCCGGAACTGATCTTCAAATATCGTATCAAAGTATCGGCGGTTAAAGAGTCCGGTTAGTGGGTCTACTGTCGAAAGTTTTTCAAGTTGTTGATTTGCTTCTTCCAGCTGAAGATTTAGAGCAGCAAGCATTGAATTACGCTGACGGACCAGATGATCTTCTCTGATTCGCAATACTCCCGCTAGCAATAGGAGAAATAAAATAAAATACGCAATGATTGCAAAACCTGACATATACCAGGGCTTCTCAATAGTAAAAGAAAAAACAGCAGGTTCGGATTCAACGCCATGGACGTTTTCTGCCACTACCCTCAGTTGATAACTACCTGGTGGTAAATTGGAATAATATGCGTAATCTCTGGTACCGGCATGAATCCATTCTGAGTCGAAACCTTCCAAAATATAGCTGAATCGAGTTTTTTCGGGGGCATCATAGTCAAGGGCTGAAAACTGAAAACCCAGGAAGTTTTCCTGCGCCCTAAAATTCATATGCTGGTCGTTAAAAAACATTTGATCAAAGTCTATTGGATGCTGATATAATTCCATACCGGTAATATAAGCAATGGGAGTCACAGCTCTTACATCAGACAGATCTCCCGGTATAGATGTAATGCCATGAACACCACCGAAGAGAAGACTTCCATCTATATCCATATAATGTCCTGCGTTAAATTCCCAGCCACCGATTCCGTCCTGCGGGGTGAGGACAATAATGTCTTCTTTGTCAGGGTCCAATACAGAGATTCCATCATGGCTGGCAGCTACAATTCTACCTTCACTGTCTTCCAGAATACCGGTAATGATGTTACTGGAAAGACCATCTTTTTCCAAAAAAGTCTTAAAGTTGCCGGTCTCTTCCTGATAAAGTGCCAAACCACCACCTACCAGGCCGACCCAGATTCGTCCTTTGGAGTCCTCGAAAATAACGCGGATAGTATTTGCTGCTAAATGCCGGTCCTCCTGAGGTTGTCGGTGGAACTTAATAAAGCGGTCATTCTCAGGCCGCAGCATATTCAGTCCGTTATTGGTTCCAATCCATACCCGGTCTTTAGAATCTACTAAAATATCATAGACCAGATTATCGGATATTATGGCACTGTAACTGGGCCCATAATAAAACCGGTCTATTTCTCCTGTACTGCGGTTATAACGGTAAACTCCATGATTATAGGTACCAATCCAAAGAAAATGACGCTGTTCTGCTATTGCATACACAAAAACATCATCATCAAAATAATCTAAATGCCTAAAACTATCACTGGAAGCATCATACGCTATGAGGCCGGCACTGCTGCCTAACAGTAATTGGCCGGACCCATCTACATGCATGGCAACAATGTTATCTGAAGGAATAGAAGCCGGATTATTTGGGTCGTGTCTATAGGAAATCATTGCGTCTTCAGCAGGATCATAGCGATTAAGGCCGTTATTATATATTGAGACCCATAAATTCTCGTCAGCATCTCTAATTATTGCATTTACTTTTCCGGCACTAAGAGATTCTGGATTTTCCGGTTCATGAGTGTGAATGACATAATTGTTTTGCCTAGGGTTCAATTTATTAATGCCTCCACCGTTAGTGCCGATCCAAAGAATACCTGAATGATCCTGGTGCAAGGAATAAACCACCGGATGCTCCAATAGCTTGTTTTCACCTTCTCCAAGGAAATGATGAACCGATCCATCCGGAGTCTGGGCAAATAATCCCCCACCCCAGGTTCCGATCCAAAGTGTTTGATCATGTGTTTGGTAAAGAGTATACACGTCGTTGTGTTCATATTCCTGGTGCATTATTGAATGGTTTTCCATACTGACATTTACCACTCCGCCATCCCAGAGACCAAGAGTCAGAGTGCCGGGATGAAACTCCCGGACCACCATAACGTAGGGCGAAGGCAGTTCAAGGTCAACTATTTCTACCATCTCACTTTCAAAGTTAAACTGATAGAGGCCTTCATAGGTGCCTATCAGCAATCGCCCCTCTGAATCAACGTATAAATCCCTGATGACGTTACCAGGCACATCATAAACGGTGATGTCGCCGCTGTCTTTGTCTATTCGGTTTAGGCCGTCCATGGTTCCGGCCCACATATTGTCATCTGGTCCTTTTTCAATTGCAATGATAATGGGATTTGATAGTCCGTGAGAGTCTGTGGTGTAGTTTGTAAAACTATTTCCATGAATTGACATTTCTGAAATACCCTGATAGGTTCCAATCCAAAGGTGATGGGTATCCTCATCATAATACATAGTTTGAATCAAATTATGAACAAGTCCGTCATCATTAAAGGGATTATGACGAAAAACGGTTATTTTGCGACCATCATACAAATTAAGGCCACCTTGAGTGGAAAACCATAAAAAACCATATTTATCTTGAATTATAGAAGAAACAGAAAGGTTTGAAAGTCCGGAATCTCGATCAAGGAGTTCAAAGTAGGGAGAAAAACCTTCCTGGAGTATAGTCGTGTCATCATAAGTACTGGAAGCATATGAAATATGAGTGCATGTTAAAACAAGCATCGATGATAAAAGGGATATAAAAAAAATGTGGCTAAAAACTGAGAATATGCTCGTTTCATCACTCATAACCCCGTTTCGTTTATTATATGAAATTCATTATATCATGTGAATAAGCTAAAAGTGAAGAATCGTGGAAAATAACCTTCTGAAATGGTATGATAGACAAGGAGAAATTCAGGAGGGTTATCAGATGACAAAAAGACAGAAGAATAAAATGAAACGCTTTGTGGTAATACAGGTAGTTATATATAGTATCATAATCTGGATACTTTTCTCTTTGATGGAAGGCTTCTGGTTGCCGGCATTTTTATCGCTGACAGCTATTTTTATCTATACAGCCTCAGTTGGAAAACTTCTTCGAAAGAATAAATCTGTAAAGACAAGTAACAGTAAACCAACTGTTGATCCTATGCCAGTCTATGAAGAGCGATATTCTCAATCCTTTACAAAACCGGTGAATCATTTGGATTATGTACCGAAGTCAGAAAGAAATTCAGAACAGCAAAATAATAAAGAAGAAAAAAATGAAAGTGAGTGGCAGATCCATCGCCAACGGGTGAAAGACCTTATTGAAGAAAGCCAAAAAAAACATGTGCAGGATAAACATGAAAAACTGGAAAAAGAAGTACAAATGTATC
The DNA here is from genome assembly GCA_003838145.1 of Tindallia sp. MSAO_Bac2. GTDB lineage: Bacteria > Bacillota > Clostridia > Peptostreptococcales > Tindalliaceae > Tindallia. Next base: position 43,052 of record QYZZ01000108.1, on the reverse strand, counting down.
GCCAGGAACCCACAACAGAGCCGGAAAAAGAAAATTCGGCAATTGTAAAGACAGAAAGAATAGAGCCTGAAGATAAAAAGGCAGAAATCAGGAAAACTGATGTTCATCAGCCAATTCCAATTACAACAAGAGAGGCAAAAAAAGAAAAGAAAGTGCCTTGTTTTTCGGAGATAGAGACAAAATCATTTTTTGAGAAGCCATCGATTTCCTTTCTTAACCTGCCAGCAAGAAATAGAATAAAAGAGAATAGGAATGCACTTAATGATCAGGCTCTGTTGCTGGAGGAAACCCTGGAAAGTTTCGGCGTGAAGGCAAAGGTATTAAACGTTACCCAGGGGCCTGCCATCACCAGGTATGAGCTTCAGCCGGAACGAGGTGTTAAAGTAAGTAAGGTGACGAATCTAAGTGATGACATTGCCTTAAATATGGCAGCCAGATCTATTCGCATCGAAGCACCTATTCCGGGAAAGGCTGCTATAGGTATAGAAATTCCTAACGGCGAAACTTCACTGGTTACTTTCCGGGAGTTAATTGAAAGTCGGAAGTATCAACAAAGCGAAGCATCGTTGCCTTTTGCTATGGGAAAAAATATTGGTGGTGACTCAGTTATTTTTGATCTGACAAGAGCACCGCATCTGCTAATAGCCGGAGCTACCGGATCAGGGAAAAGTGTCTGCATTAATACACTTATACTCAGTCTGCTTTTTAACGCTCGGCCGGACCGGGTGAAGCTGCTTCTTATTGATCCGAAAGTTGTCGAATTAAATCGGTATAATGGTATTCCTCACTTAATTACTCCTGTGATTACAGACCCCAAGAAAGCTACGGCTTCCCTGAAATGGGCGGTGCGTGAGATGGAGGAAAGGTATCAAATCTTTGCAGAGGCTGGGGTAAGAGACCTTGAAGGATATCAGCGGCAAAACTCGGGTAATCAGATGCCTTATATGGTTATTATTATTGATGAATTGGCTGATTTAATGATGGTAGCAGCAAAAGAAGTGGAAGATAATATATGTCGTCTGGCTCAGAAGGCCAGAGCTGCTGGAATTCACCTTGTACTTGCCACCCAAAGACCATCTGTGGATGTCATCACAGGCCTAATTAAAGCAAATATTCCATCCAGGATTGCTTTTTCCGTTGCATCACAAGTTGATTCCCGAACCATTTTGGATATGTCCGGTGCAGAAAAGCTTTTAGGAAGAGGAGATATGTTATTTCATCCTGTTGGTGCCAGTAAACCTGTTCGCATTCAAGGAGCTTTTCTTTCAGATGAGGAAGTTCAAAGAACGGTTGAGTACCTCGAGCGGTACCAAACAGATACTACCATAGGAAGATTTTTAGAGGCAGAAATCGAAAAAGGCGAAGAACAGATGTGCGAAGAGGAAAACGGTGAGTCTGAGGATGTGTTTCAGGAAGCACTTCGAATTGCTTTTGAACACCAGCAGATTTCGATCTCTATGTTGCAGCGGAAGCTTAGAATGGGTTTTAATCGTGCGGCACGGTTAATTGATGAAATGGAAGAAAGAGGTTATATTGGGCCAAGTGAAGGAACAAAACCCAGAAAAGTAATTTCTATGATTGATAGCTCTATAAATGATAAACAGTAATTTGAAGCATAAGTTTTTGTTATCTCTGACTGAAACATTCCCATGCACCTTCCGTAGTTTATTCTGTAAATATTATTAACGAAGATGATTATTTGGAGGAGATAAGGCATGTGGACACGAAAAGAGATTAAAAATGGCGCAAAAAGGTTTTTGGGAAAGCATTATTTGAAAGCATTTTTTATATCACTGATCATTACAATGGCAGGTGGCAGTGATAATGCTTATAACAGCAGCAGTCATGGAAGATCTGCAGCAACAGAGAGCAGTGGGTTTTCGATTAATATGGGCGGTATAAATGTTAATCCTTCACCTAACTTTTTTTCCGGTGTCCTGGACGCAATCGGTTTGCCTGGTATAATGGCTTTTACCTTTCTCTTCGGCCTTACCATGGTTCTGATTTTATGGGCTTTTCGGATATTTGTAGGGATACCGTTAGAAATTGGTGGAAGAACTTTTTTTCTGCGTGGCGTAACCGATGACGATGCAGAAATTGTGTATCTGGCTTCTGTTTTCAAATCTCAGCATTACCTGAACATTGTCAAAACCATGTTTTTAAGGGGATTCTACAATTTTCTCTGGTTTTTATTGCTGATTATTCCAGGTATTGTGAAGCACTATGCTTACAAAATGGTTCCATATATTTTAATTGAGGAACCCGATATGGATGCAGATCAGGCTATACAAAAGAGTATAGATATGACCAACGGGCAAAAGATGGACTTATTTTTTCTGGACTTATCCTTTATTGGATGGTACTTTTTGGGAGGGTTGCTGTTTGGATTGGGCATCTTTTTTGTAAATCCCTATTATGAAGCTACCTATGCTCAGCTATATAGAAAAATGAAAGACTATAATGACGGTCTGATGGCGGAAATGACATAATGATCAAGACTGATGGCAATATAATTTCAGGAGGTTTATATGAGTGATATAAGGGATGATGCATTAAGTATAATCGATGAATCCATTAAAGCAGTATTGCCGAATGAAGCCGTTGATAAAGCCTTGAGAAACAGAAAATTCCAGGGTGAAGTAATCGTTATATCCATTGGAAAAGCAGCCTGGAACATGGCTGAAGCAGCAAAGCAACGTTTAGGCGATCAAATCAAAGCCGGAGTTGTTGTAACGAAGTATGGACATTCTCAAGGATTGATTGAAGGGTTTGATATTATTGAAGCAGGCCATCCAGTTCCGGATGCAAACTCTGTAAAGGGGGCAGAAGCTGTCCTAAGACTGGTTAGTAATCTGACAAAGGATGATCAGGTTATTCTTTTATTGTCTGGAGGCGGATCGGCCCTTTTTGAAAAGCCCATGGAAGGGGTTGCCCTGGAGGATATCATGAATGTAACCGACCAGCTGTTAGCCAGCGGAGCAGATATTGTTGAAATTAATACAATCCGGAAACGCCTATCCCGGGTTAAAGGTGGACGGTTTGCCAAAATGTGTGGTGATGCACAAATTTATTCCATTGTCCTGTCTGACGTATTAGGAGATAGGTTGGACGCTATTGCCTCCGGTCCTGCTTACCCGGATATGACCAACAGCAGCCAGGCGCTTGATATTATTGAAAAATACCAGCTACATATCAATGATAATATCAAAAAAATACTGGCCGTTGAAACTCCCAAGGAAATAAAAAATTGTGATACCATTATTGCCGGCAATGTAAACACCTTATGTGATGCGGCCGCTAATAAGGCACAAGAGTTGGGATACAGCCCAGTTATATTGACAACCACTCTGAATTGCCAGGCAAGAGAAGCAGGATCGGTTTTTGCCGCTATTGCTCAGAAAATAAAGCAAAATGATGAAAATAACTACTCTATCAAGCCTCCCTGTGCTGTGATAGCTGGCGGAGAGACGGTAGTGAGAGTCAGCGGCAGTGGAAAAGGTGGCCGTAATCAGGAAATTGCCTTATCAGCATCCAAAGGAATTGAAGGTATGGAAGACATTGTGATTTTTTCTGTAGGATCTGATGGGACAGATGGTCCGACGGATGCTGCTGGTGGCATTGTGGACGGAAAGTCTGTTGAACGTATGAAGTCAGCTGGAGTTGATCCTGAATCATATTTGAATAACAACGATTCCTTCAATGCTTTGGCAGCAAGTAATGATCTGGTTATAACAGGCCCGACTGGTTCTAATGTCAACGATGTTTCAATAATTCTTTGCAGATAACCTGCGTACTTAAGATGCCGATATTGTGTAATGATTTACTGTAATGAGTAGATAAATAAGCAGTATCAAGAAAAGCCTGTTTATCGAAAAACGACACTGAGAGGATATTGACAATGAATAGAAAAAACGTGGCGCTAAATTTTGTTCAGCAAAGCATACTTGACTTGGCAGGTGACGACAGCTGATGAGGAGAAAACCATGCGTTTATGATGTTATCATAGTTGGAGCTGGTCTTGGAGGGATGGTAGCAGCAATAGAATCGGGTAAAAAAGGACTTAGAACACTATTGCTGGAAAAGAACGATAAGCCGGGCAAAAAACTACTGGCATCTGGCGGTGGACAATGCAACATCACAAACGCAATACCTATGGGTCAATTTTTAAGCTATTATTATGAAAAAGATAAATTTGCTGGTAAAAGCATAAGGAAATATAATCCTGATTTTTTGTGCAAATGGTTTCTGGATATAGGTATTCCGTTAAAAACAAGAGATGATGGAAAAGTTTTTCCGGAATCAGGAGAAGCTTCAGAATTACTGGAAGGACTGATTAATCAGATTAATCTCCTCCAGGTAGAGTTTAGGGTTAATGCCCCTGTGCATCATGTGGAGAAGCTGGAAGGGTTGTTTGTTGCTGATTCGGAATCACAAACTTTTATAGGAAAAAAACTGATAATTGCTACAGGAGGTTTGTCGTATCCGGCATTAGGAAGCTCAGGAGATGGCTTTCAAATGGCAATTTCTTTTGGTCATCGTATAAGTGAACCAAGACCGGCTCTCACATCTATCCAGGTATACCCTCATTTACTGGAGGAATTAACTGGAGTATCGCTTAAACAGGCTCACCTCGAACATTGGCGGCAAAACAAAAAAGTGGGAGCCTATAAAGGAGATCTTTTGATTACACATGATGGGGTAAGCGGACCGGTGATATTAAACTATTCAAGGTATTTTGAGGATGATGACGTTCTGACATTAAACCTGGCAGCACCAATGAAACCGGATATCTATGCGAACATGCTGTTAAACAGTATCAGCGAATTTGGAAAAAAACAAGTTAAGAATATTTTATATTCAGAACAGATTCCCAAAAGGTTAATTGATCTAATCCTTCATACAGCAAATGTATCTAAGGACCAGAGATGTGCGGAACTGACAAAAGAACAGCGAAAAGAGATTGTTCGTTTGATTACTGCATTTCCTTTTAAAATACATCGGGTCAAAGGATTTAAAGAAGCTATGGTTACATCCGGAGGGGTGGAAACTGAAGAAGTGGATGGAAAAACAATGGAATCGAAACTGGTTTCAGGCCTCTACTTTGTTGGCGAAGTAATGGACGTAGATGGGATGACAGGTGGATTCAATCTTCAATTTGCTTTTTCTTCAGGGATGGCAGCTGCAAAATCAATTTAAAAAAAGCACCCGGGGTTATCAATGCCTCGGGTGCTTACACTTATGTTTGCAATTAAATTTTAAACTGTGCAACGGCGGCTTGCATATCCTGAGCCAGTCGGGACAGATCCTCACTGGTGCTGGCGATCTGATCCATAGCAGCTGTTTGCTCTTCTACAGAAGCAGATGCTTCTTCAGTACCGGCAGCATTCTCTTCAGAAATGGCCGACAGGTTTTCAATGACAGAAATGATCTCATCTTTTTTCGTGTTCATTTCTTCGCCGGATATGTTCAGATCTTCAATTACCTTAAGCATGCTGGCAATAGCCTCATCGATGCCGTCGAATTTCTCATTTGTTTCGCGTATTCCTTTTGTTTGATCTCTTGTCATTTCACTGACATTTTGCATAGTTTCAACTGCATTGCCAGTCTTTTCAGTCAGCTTTCTGATGATAGCTTCTATCTCTTCAGTAAACTGGTTAGACTGTTCCGCCAGCTTTCGGATTTCCTCAGCAACAACAGCAAATCCACGGCCGGCTTCACCGGCTCTTGCAGATTCAATGGCTGCATTAAGAGCCAACAGATTGGTTTGTTCAGCAATGCTTTTAATCATGGCACTGGCCTTTTGTATCTGGTGAGCACTTTCGTTTGTTTCAACGATAACCTGGTTAACCTCCTGAGCAGCCTGGCTGCTTTGCTCCGTTTTGGTAACAACTTCCTGGAGCATATCTCTTCCTTGGTTTTTCAGCTCATCGCTCTTTTTTGCCGAGTCATTAAGGGTGCTCATATGCTGCTGATTGGATTGAATAATTTGGTCCAGTTCATTGATATGACCGGCACCATCTTCTGTATCCTTGGCCTGGTCAGATGCTCCACGCGATATTTCCTCTATGGTTTTGGCTACTTCAGTTGACGCTGTGGCAGATTGTTGGCTGGTAGCTGTAAGCTGCTGTGAGGAAGACGCGACATTTTGTGCGCTGTCGTTAATCTGATGAATCAGATCAATGAAGTTTTTCTGCATGGTAGCCAAGGCGTTTGTAATAATGCCAATTTCATCTTTTCGATTTAAATACTTAAGAGCAGAGCTGTTCTCATCAAAGGTTAAATCATATTGAGATAATTTCATGATAATATCTGATAAATTTCGAATGGGGGTAGAGACAGATCTACTGATTCTTATGGCTACCAGAATTCCAAGAACTAAAAATCCGGCAGTTATCATCAAAAGCATGCCCTGAAGGCTGGTGAGACCGGCCAGCACTTCGTCACGATGGGCAACGGTAACAAGATACCAGTTAGTACCATCAATCGGGTAGTAGCCCTGATACAAATCATTTCCCTCAAATTCATAGCTTCCAACTCCGGATTCTGTTACCAGGATTTGCTCGAAAGCTGATGCCAGGGGCAGTAGAGATGGATCCTCTTCGGTATCTTCCATAGGCATAAACTGGTTGGTTACATACTCCCAGTTTTCGTGGGCAACTATTCTTCCCTCATCATTGATAATATAGGCATATCCTGAATCTCCAAAACCCATTGTACTGATAGTTTCTGTCAGTACCTGAGCATCCTGTTGTGCAATAAGTGCTCCCAGTACTTCGTTATTCCTCATAATTGGTACTGCGTAAGTAATGTAGGCATCTTCAGTTTGACGGTCAATCATTACATCTGATACGAAAACATTCCCGGACAAAGCCTGTTGAGCAAAAGGCATATCAGAATAGTTGGCCACATTTGCGCTCTGAACATACTGGGCAAATCCCTGAGCATTAATGATTGCCAGGTCTCTATACCCAAGCCGCTGGATATCTGATTGAAGACTGATTCGCTGAATGGTCCAATCCATAGACTGAATAGCATCTCTTTCAGTCATTTCCTGAATAACCTGAAGTCTTAGGGCTGAAGTGTCAGAAATGAGTCTGGCACCATCTCTGGACTGTATAAAAAGACTTTCTTCAGCCTGAGAAGTAATGGTTTCGCTACTAAAGAAAACGGCACTAATCCCCAATCCTCCGGCAACCAAAATAATTAAAACACTTATGTACAGGATGATTTTTTTTGATAAAGTCACTGGCAGATCCCCTCCAAATGATTGATAATCTGAATAAAACTATTCTATCAAGTGCTTAAATCAGTATAACAGAAGGAATCAATATCGACAATATATCTCAATGCGTTTATAGAATAAATTATGAAATTTCATTTAAAATGCAAGGATAACAGGCATTTTTTAGAAATATGGGCAAAACATGAAAATATTCGTGCATTTATTATTAAAATGATGTAGAATTAAAGTATAAAACTTTTAGGTTGGTGAAAATTGATGTTGTTAAATATGTTTAAGGGAAAGATCCACAGAGCTACTATTACAGAAGCTAATCTCAATTATGTTGGAAGCATAACAATAGATAAAGAGTTGTTGGACCAGTCGGGAATTCTTCCGGGGGAAAAAGTTCAGGTAGTTAACAATAATAATGGCCAGCGCCTTGAAACTTATGTGATAGAAGGAACAAGAAACAGTGGCATGATCTGCCTTAACGGTGCAGCGGCAAGACTGGTTCAACCTGGAGACACCTGCATTATTATTGCTTATTGCTGGTTGTCCGAAGAAGAAGCACGCGAATATAAACCAAAAATTGTTTTTGTGGATGAGAACAACACGCCAGTTGAAATTGCTGATGAAGAAAAACATGGTGATATTAGATAATACTCTATGTGAATTAAAAAAACCGGGTAAACACATCATGTTTATCCGGTTTCTTTATATTTATTGGGGTAACATGATAATATTCGTTTTAGGAAGACATGTTAAGCTTGTCTTATACTATTCGTAGGAGGTTATAATGATGCTGAAAGATAAAGCAGTAGAATACTATTCACCCAAATATGACTTGAATTGTGCTGAAGCCATGATTTATTCTGCCAATGACATTTATGATCTGAAACTTGAAAAGAGCACGCTTAAGACTATGGCTGGATTTGGTGGTGGTATGGCAATTGAGGATACATGCGGTGCATTATCTGGAGCGATAGCTGTTTTAGGCGTTTTATTCGTTCGTGAAAAAGCTCACGAAAGCCATCAAATGAAAGAAATGGTGACAGACTATATGTATCGGTTTAAGGAAGAAATGGGATCAATTAAGTGTGATCAGCTTAAAAAGAATTATCGTGAAGATGCTCCCGTAAAATGCAGGAAAGTTGTGTTTGTGGCGGCGGAGTTGCTGGATCAAATTGTCAGGGAAAAACAGGGTGAAGGCAGATGAAAATCGTAGATTTAAGCCATCGAATCACAAGTAATATGCAAATATATCCTGGTGATCCGGAAGTGAATATTGAGGCTTGGGATACTCATGAGAAAGATGGTTGTCAGGTAGAAAGGCTTTGCCTTGGAAGTCATTCAGGAACACACATTGATGCTCCCTGGCATTTTAGCAGCCAGGGAGCTGCAATTGATGAGATACCCCTTGACAGATTTATTGGAATGGGAACCATAATAAGGGTGAAAGATAAAAAAGCCGGCGAAAGCATCAACAGAGAAGATATTGATCCATTTACTTCAATGATTCAACCCGGCGGGTTTCTCATTTTTAATACTGGTTGGGATAAGTACTTTGGAACGGAAGAATATTTAAACCATCCCTTCCTTTCAGAGGAAGCAGTAAAGGCAATCCTTGGTATGGATATTTCTCTAATAGGCATAGACACGCTGAACATAGACCCAACAAAAGAGAGTATTTTCAGTGGGCATGAAACATTAATGTCCCGGGATATTCTCATTGTAGAAAATCTATGCAATCTCGACCATGTTCCAGATGCAAAAGGAACCTTTTTGTTTTTACCTTTAAAAATAGATGGCGGCGACGGATCTCCCATAAGAGCCATTTATTTGACAGAGTGATACTCTAAATATTTAAAGTTTTGTGTCGATAAAATTCCCATCTTTAAAAATTGAAATTTCCTTTCCATCTTTCCTGATACCAACAATATTCATATCAGAGGTTCCGATCATAAAATCTTCATGTACCAGGGATTCATTGACACCGGCGGAGGCTAACTCCTCCGGTGTCATTTTATTGCCATCTTTCAGACAAACCGGATAAGCTTTCCCCAGGGCCAAGTGACAGGAAGCATTCTCATCAAAGAGGGTATTGAAAAAAAGTATTCCGGAATTGGAAATGGGAGAATCGTGTGGCACAAGGGCGACTTCACCCAGTCGAAGTGAGCCTTCATCGGTTTCCAGTAGCCCTTTTAAAGTTTCATAGCCTTTAGCGGCAGAGAAATCAATAACTTCTCCATTTTGGAAAGTGAGAGAAAAATCCTCTATAAGGTTGCCGTTATATGGCAGCGGTTTAGAGCTGACTACCCTTCCGTTAGCGCCATCCCTGTGAGGAAGCGTAAATACTTCTTCTGTAGGCATGTTGGCAATAAAGTCAATTCCATCCTGTGTCACTTCTGCACCGGCAGTCCATAGATGTCCTTCCGGAAGTTCAAGCGTAAGATCGGTACCCAGTTTATTTTGAAAATGCAGCTTTTTGAATTGATGATGGTTCATAAAATCCATGCGCTCTTTAAGATTTCTTTTATGTGTTTCCCAGGCAGCAACTGGATCAGATAAATCAGCTCTTACGGAGGTAATAATTGCATCGCCAAGTTTTTCAACCGCTTTTTCTTCCGTAAGGGTTGGGAATACCTTCTTAGCCCAGGACTTGGTAGGAAACGCTATGACATTCCAGGCGTTCTTATTTCCCATCAATCGGTCACGGTATTCCTTGAGGGCTGTATTAATGGTTTTCTGGTGTCTCATGAGCACATCAGGATTGACATCTTTCATCAACTCCGGGTCATTGGCAGCGATACTAATGAAGGCTGCACCATCCTCAGCCAGCTGCATATGAAAATCTTTTTTCCACTGGGGGAATGAATCGAATACATCTTTGGGTGCCTTTTGATATCTGATTTTTGAATAAAGTTCATCCTTCCAGTCAATGATTACATCTCCTGCTCCTGCCTCGAAGGCGAAAGTAGCGAGGGTTCTTGCGAACTCAGCGGTTTCAATCGGTGATTTAATCACTAATTTCTCGCCTTGTTGTAAATTGACACCTATTTTAATAACTGTTTCAGCATATTTTTGCAATTGCTCAAGTTTCATGACAAACTCCTTTCAAAACTATAAATTCTAAGGCTACTGTTATTCAGGATAACCTAAAATGCAATAAAAGAAAAGTGGCTAATTAACCTTCGAGTGAATAAAGCCCTTTTATAAAAGACGTATGTCCTTGATTAAATTATTATATTGAAGTAAAATAAACCTAGAGAATAATTCAGAACATTCGAATAATAGTATAGATATACATTTATTTGTTATATTATTAACGGATTTCGTGAAAAAAGGGGGTGTGTTATGTACCCGATCGGAAATGGGGATTTTAATCAGTCGCAATATCATTGTCTTAAATGGTATCCGTTTTTTAGGGAAGGAGCTGATGTGCTTAAAGAGTATTATCGTATCGCTGAAAAAGATGGCAATAGAAAAAGAATGAATCTTGTGAATGACAGCAATTATGGAGAGATGGTTACAGAGCACGTAAAAAATGTTTTTGGAACAGTTTTTCAAAAAGACAAAGAAAAATTGAAAGCTGTGATGCTGGCAGCATCAAAATGGGAAGAATATGAAAAAATGATATCTGGCAGCAAAAATATTTTCTGGCCGGAAAAAATCAGTCAGTTTATTAGCCATAAGAGTGAATGGATCAGTTCTGATGTTGAAACATGGACTTTAACACTTGCCTTCGGCTATTTATACCGTATTAAAAACGAAGCAAAAGATGAAGGAAAAGATGAAGCTTTCAAAGAAATAAAAACAAATGCCGGGTGTCCACGTTGTTCAACAAAACCCCACTATGGGATGCTCCATTCTGAAGAAGGTTATCGCGAACTAGAATGCTGGCTATGTGGTCATCGCTGGACAGTAGAAAGAATTACATGCCCATACTGCTTTGAAAAAGAGCAAAGCAAGCTCGGTTTTTTCCAGGTTGATGAAATACCAGGTGTCAGAGTCTATATATGTCATCAGTGTAAACAATATGTTAAAGTTTTTGATTTCAGAGAAGTAGAAGGCTTCAGACCATTGCTTCCTTTATACCACTTTGCAACACTGGTGATTGATGATTTGGCTGTTAATGAAGGATTTCTGCCTGGATCTGAGCTTGTATGGAGTGAGTCTGTCAGAAAAAGTGAAAACTGGAGAGGTAGTGGAAAGTAGGGGGTGAAAAAGGAATGAAATTGTCCAGAAGGCAGTTCTTAAAAGTAGGTGGAACAGCTGCTGCTGCAACAACTTTATACAGCTTTGGCTTTAAACCAACAGCTGAAGGCACCACCCGCGGATTCAGGCTTCATTATTCCCGGGAAATAACTACAATATGTCCATTCTGCGGAGTCGGATGCGGCATCATATGTCATGTGCGTGACGGTCAGTTGATTAATACGGAAGGAGATCCGGATCACCCGGTAAATGAAGGAACTTTGTGCAGTAAAGGCAGTTCACTTTTTAACATGGCAAATGTGTATGATGAGGATGGAAATATAATTCCAAATCCTAATCGTGTAACGCAGGTATTATACCGGGCGCCAAAGGCATCGGAGTGGGAAGTGGTGGATTGGGACTGGGCGCTGGAAACTGTTGCAAAGAGGATTAAAAAAACACGGGACGATCATTTCATTGAAGTAAATTCTGAAGGTGTTACCGTAAATAGAAATCCTGCAATTTCCTGGCTGGGAAGTGCCATGTGCAATAACGAGGAAAACTATTTATATCACAAAACGGCAAGAGCCCTCGGGCTGGTTAACATTGATCATTGTGCAAGACTCTGACATTCTGTGACGGTCGCCGGGCTTGGCGCCACATTTGGAAGAGGTGCAATGACAAATCACTGGAGTGATTATCAGTATTCGGATGTATTGATGAACATCGGACTAAATACTGCAGAAAATCACCCAGTTTCCATGAAATGGATTCAAAAAGCTAAAGATAAAGGCGGAAAACTGATTTGTGTCGACCCGCGTTTTACAAGAACAGCTGCTCTGTCAGATCTTTACGTTCCAATTAGACCCGGAACAAACGTTGCTTTTCTGAACGGGTTAATTAATTATGCTTTAAAAAATGATCTGGTGCATGAAGAATATTTGATTCATTATACAAATGCATCTTTCCTGGTAAGCCCTGAATTTGATTTTGAGGATGGTTATTTTTCCGGAGCTGCCACAGAAGACGACGGCATAGGTGGAGAAAAAAATGTATATGATAAAAGCAGCTGGAGTTACCAGCTGAATGGTGACGGAGAGATTGTCAGAGATGAGACGCTGGCGGACCCTAATTCTGTTTATCAGTTGATGAAAAAGCATTTCAGCCGATACGATCTAAAATCAGTCAGTGAAACAACGGGTTGTCCTTTGAAAACCCTGGAAGAATGTGCGGAACTGTTTTGCGACACCGGTGATCCTAAAAAGGCTGGAAACGTTATGTATGCCATGGGCATTACTCAGTTTTCTCACGGTGCAGAGGCTGTAAGGGCAATAGCTATCTTACAGTCAATTTTAGGCAATATGGGCCGTCCTGGAGGCGGTGTAAATGCACAGAGAGGGCAGTCCAATGTACAGGGTTCAACAGATATGGCAATGCTCTACCACATTATTCCGGGTTATATGCCGGTTCCTCATGAAAAGTCACACCCAACACTGGCTGACTATCATGCCACAACACCAGGAGGTTACTGGGAAAACAGACCTAAGTTTTTTAACAGTTTACTAAAGGCATTCTGGGGTGAATACGCAACTCCAGACAATGATTTCTGTTATGATTATCTGCCAAAACTGGATAAAGAGCGATCGCATATTGCCAGTTCAAAATACACGGGCGAAGGCGAAATCAAAGGCATGATATGCTGGGCGGATAACCCTGCTGTAGGAGGACCTACAGCAGGAAGAAAAAGAGATTACTCCAGAAAATTGGACTGGATAATATCCGTTGATATTTTTGAAAATGAAACGGCTACATTTTGGAAAGAACCTGGAGTTAATCCTGAGGAAATTGATACAGAGGTGTTCCTGCTGCCGGCAGCGCTGCACATTGAAAGAGACGGAACCATTAGTAACAGCGGCAGATGGATTCAATGGCGTTATGCAGCCATTGAACCACCGGGAGATGCAAAACCGGATTTATGGATTGTTGATCGTCTGTTTAAAGCAGTTCGTAAAGAATATGAAACTAGTGGCGGTGCCTTTCCTGATCCAATTTTAAAAATGAACTGGGATTATGGTGAAAATGCCAGCTCAGCTGAAGTAGCCCAGGAAATAAATGGAAAAGACCTGACCACCGGAAACCTTATTACAAGCTTTGCACAGCTGCAGGACGATGGAAGCACATCCAGTGGAAACTGGATATATGCAGGTTATTACGCTGACCCGGATGAACCTGCTTGTCAGAAACGAATACGTGAAACGGAAGGGATAGGTAATCATCCGGACTGGGCATATGCATGGCCCGTTAACCGAAGAATCATTTACAATCGGTGTTCAGCGGATCCGCAGGGTAATCCGTGGAATCCTGATTTACCCCTGTTCGCCTGGAATGGAATTGAATGGGAATCCCTTGATGTTCCAGATTTTAATGCCAGCTTGCCGCCAGAGGAATCTGCGAAACGTCCTTTCATTATGACTGCTGAAGGGGTATCTAGGCTGTTTAGTAATGCTATGGCAGACGGGCCATTCCCGGAGCATTATGAACCATGGGAAAGTCCATTGTTGAATCAGTTTTCAGGCGTACAGTTCAATCCATGCTCTACAGTATGGTACCCGGAGGATAGGGGATCGGCAGAAGAAAACCAGTTTCCTATAATTGCAACTTCCTATCGTTTGAGCGAACACTATCAGACTGGAATGATGACGAGGAATATGCCATGGCTGGTGGAGGCAATGCCTAGTTTATTTGTAGAAATCAGCCCATCGCTGGCGCAAAAAGTTGGTGTAACAAATGGTGAAAAAGTTATTGTATCAAGTCACCGTGGTGAGTTTGAAGCACCTGTATGCGTCACACCAAGAATTAAGTCATTCAACGCTGGTGGAAAAACATTGGAAATGGTTGGCATTATATGGCACTGGGGATTTGCCGGACTATCCAAAGGACCGGTAGCCAATGATATAACCCCATCATTTGGTGACCCAAATACCACCATTCCAGAATATAAAGCATTCCTCTGTAACATACGAAAGGTGGTGTAATCAATGGCACAATCCATCCTGATTGATACATCAAAATGCATGGGGTGCAGAGCTTGCCAGGTTGCCTGTAAGCAGTGGAATCAATTACCAGCAGATTCCACGGAATTTACGGGAAGCTATGAAAATCCTCCAAGAGTATCGCCCTTAACCTGGATGAGAGTTACTTTTCAGGAAAAAGAGACAGACAATGGAGTTAAGTGGTATTTTGGAAACCAGCGATGTATGCACTGTACGGATGCTGCCTGTGAAATTGTCTGTCCGGTGGGGGCCATTTATCATACGGACACCGGTGCGGTAGACATAGATTTTAATAAATGCATTGGGTGTAATTATTGTGCGGCAAACTGTCCTTTTAAAGTGATCAGTTTTGACAGAAAAACAGACTTGCCAACTAAATGCACGTTTTGTTATGACCGGGTTTCAAATGGATACAAACCTGCCTGTGCCGCCGCCTGTCCGACTGGAGCCATAGATTTTGGTGAGAGAAGAGATTTAATTAACCGTGCAAGTCAACGTGTTATGCATCTTCAAAATCATGGCAGCCAGCAAGCAACACTCTATGGGCTGGATGAAGTTGGTGGAACCGGTATGATGTATATTCTTGAAGATACACCTTCGCAGTATAATCTTCCGCTGGCTCCTGAAGTTCCATTGCAGGCAAGATTATGGAGTATGCTATTTAAACCCCTGAGAATTTTTGTGGTTTTGGCAATGGGTCTTGGACTATGGACGAATTACAATAAAAGTCGGGAACTGAAAGATGCCGCTAAAAAAAATAAAGAAACAAACCCTTCGGATTATAAAGGATAACTGAAAAAGGAGGTGAGGTCGTGAAAGCAAAAACCTTTAAAGGTGGCGCCCATATTCCACATTATAAATCTTGGACAGAGCACATAGAAATAGAAAAAATGGCTGTTGCTCCATACGTTATTATACCGTTATCCCAGCATATTGGGGCTCCAAATGAGCCATTGGTTAAAAAAGGTGACAAAGTCAAAGTTGGACAGAAGATAGGCGACAGCACGGAATTTATCAGTGCGCCCGTACATGCCAGTGCAAATGGAGTTGTAACAGATGTTGATTATTTTCCCTATTATGCAGGTGGAGAGGCTTTGTCTGTCAGAATTGAGTCAGAAGGTGATGAACATGAATTCCATCCTACTGTTCAAAGGGATCCGGAATCGATGAGTGTGGAAGAACTGAGAAGTGCTATTCGAGAAGCTGGTCTGGTGGGAATGGGAGGAGCTGCATTCCCTACCCACGCAAATATAAGCCCCAAAACACCAGTTGATTCACTTTTGTTAAATGGAGCGGAATGCGAACCCTTTTTAACCTGTGATCATCGCTTGATGCTGGAAAAATCAGAAGAACTTATTGCTGGAGCAAAAATCATGATGAGGTGTATCGGAGCTGAGAAATGCTATATTGGCATCGAAGTAAATAAGCCTGACGCTATTGATAAATTGCAGAAGATGCTTGAAAATGAACCGGGGATGGAAGTTGTGCCGTTGGAAGTTAAGTATCCCCAAGGATATAAATCAACACTGATTAAAGCAATCACCGGAAGAGATGTTCCCCGTGGTGCCAGGTCAGCAGATTTAGGCTGTGTGGTTCGTAATGTTGGTACAACGATAGCCGGGTATGAAGCTGTCGTATATGGAAAACCATTGATTGAAAGAGTCGTAACTGTCAGTGGGCCTAAAGTTGGCAAACCGGGAAACTATATAGTGAAAATAGGAACGCCGGTTGATTTTATTTTGCAACAATGCGACGTGGTGCCTGAAGAAGGCTGTAAAATTGTAATGGGAGGCCCCATGACAGGCAAAGCGCTCACTACCCTGGAGCCCGGAATTGTAAAAAGTGCAACGGGAATTCTGGTACTTCCGCCGGATATGGCATCCGCAGAAGTTCCATATACAGATTGTGTTCGTTGCGGCAAGTGTGTTGAATACTGTCCCATGCATCTTTATCCGAACCAGCTTAGTATATATGCAGAAGCGGAACTATATGACCTGCTGGAAAAATGGAATGCTTCAGATTGTATGGATTGCGGTATATGCTCATATGTATGCCCCGGACATCGTCCAATTGCAGATTTTGTTCGCAAAATCCAACCTGAATTGAAAGAAAGATCTCGAGCTGGCAAAACAGGGTAAGAAAGGAGGTAAAAAGATGAATCCAAAACTCAATGCATCTCCTGCTCCTCATATAAAGTCTGATGAAACGGTAGGAAAAGCAATGAGAGATACTATGCTGGCGCTGATGCCGGTTACCTTTGTGTCAATTTACTTCTTCAGGATGTATGCAGTATTTTTTATTGCTGTTTGTATGGGAACGGCAGCATTAACAGAAATTGCATTCAGAAAATTTCAAAATCGAAGACATAATCTCGGGGATGGCAGTGCGATACTGACGGGACTTTTTGTAGCGCTCTGCTACTCTGCAACAACTGCCTGGTGGAAAGGTGTTCTGGCTACTGTAATAGCCGTTGGAATTGCTAAAGAACTTATGGGAGGACTGGGATGGAATCGTTTCAATCCTGCCCTTTTTGGCAGAGTATCAATGATACTCCTTGCTCCCTGGTTTGTGAATGTTAGTACAGAGTTTATGCGCTGGAATGTAAACTTTGGTCCTGTTGACGTTATGACACATGCCACTCCCCTTGCTATGATGCACCAAGGCCTGGAATTACCGGGAGCAGGAAGTTTGTTTTTGGCATATCCGGGAGGTGCCATGGGTGAGGTGTCTCCGCTTGCATTAATTTTGGGAGGATTATTCCTTTTATACCGTGGGCATATTAACTGGAGAATTCCAGTTTCTATTGTGCTGACTGTTTTCGTGCTGGCACTCCTGACGGGCCATAACCCATTCTTGCATATGGTGACCGGAGGGTTGATGCTGGGAGCATTTTTTATGGCAACTGACTGGGTTACCAGTCCTATTACAGAGAAAGGAAAAATTGTGTTTGGTGTAGCCATCGGTATTTTGATAGTTGTTTTTCGGATTGGTCTTGCCCCGACAGAAGGCGTAGCTTTCTCGATACTGATCATGAATGCTTTTGTTCCTGCCATTGAAAATGCAACAAAGAGAAAACCATTCAGCGAACCTAAAAAAATTGCGATGCCAACTCAATAGAGGCAAAGTGGAAAAATTGTTCAGCCCTTTATCACCATGGTGATGAAGGGCTGATTTATGCGTTGCAAAAAACCCACCGGAGGCATACAATATGAGAAGAGAACAAAAATTCAATAAATAATGGAAGGCAGCTGAGATTATGGCACAAGTGATAACACGGATGATTCCCATGGTAATCTTTATAATAATGGGGTGGCTCTTTCGGCGTCACCAGATTTTTACAGAAAAAGGGATGAAAGAACTGAAAAACTTTATGATGACATATGCGTTGCCGGCAATGATCTTTATGTCCTTTGTTAATATGGAGATGCAGCCAGGTTATTTCCTGCTTTTTGGATCTGTGTTTATTATGTCAACTACTTTTTTATTAATTGGTAAAGGGCTGAATCAATTTCCCGTGTTCAGACATCCACTAACGCCCTATGTTACGTCTGGAAATTCCTATGCATTTATTGGTATACCCATATTCAATGCTGTTTATGGTATCGAAAATTTAGGCAGGTATACAATGCTGGGAGTGGGACAGGAATTATTCTTATGGATGGTTTTGTTTGCACAGATGAAAATAGGACTTGGAGACGAAGCATCTGATGGAAGGCAGTTACTGAAGCTCTTTAAAACTCCTACTATAATCAGTATGTTCCTGGGGATACTCTTTAATCAAACCGGATTTTTGGATACCATTCATCATTATGCTGTATTAGAGGGTTTTTACCTTGCCATTGAATACATGGCAGGCATTACTACGCCGCTGATTATGATAATGATTGGATACAGCATTACCTTCAGTCCTACCTATATGAAAGGAAATATGAAGCTGTTAGTCCTTAGAATTTCGGTAGTTTTTGGTATAGGATATCTTTTTAAAATTCTTTTGATCAATCGCATTATTGCTCCGGATCCTGTCTTTAATTATGCCTTTTTTACCTTTCTGTTGATGCCGCCTTCCATGATGTTTCCCATTCTTGCCAGTGCCTATGGAAGTCGTGAAGTAGGAGAGCAAGCCAGTGACTTTACAGTGATCCATACGATTATAAGTATTGCAGCATTCATGATTATTTCCGTTTTTTTGTTTTAAATCAAAACATTTCAGCTGGAGGGAAGAAAATGCTTTATATATTAATTGCAGCGATTCTCTGGGGAACCACTGGTACCGTTCAAACCGTTGCGCCTGATGCAGCAACTCCTTTAACCATCGGAGCTGTCCGGATGGTAGGAGGTGGAGCATCATTGTTTTTATTGGCATTGATTCGACGCAAACTACATATACGGCACATGCCAATAAAATACACGATGATTTCAGCAGTCAGCATTTCAATCTTTCAGCCAGTTTTTTTCTCATCTGTAGCGATTACCGGTGTTGCTGTGGGAACGGTAGTGGCATTGGGAAGTGCGCCGGTAATGGCAGGATTGATGGAGTGGATTCTGTGGAAGAGAGCTCCGGTGAGAGAATGGTGGATTTCTACTTTCATGGCAATAACCGGTTGTTTGATGTTGTTTTTTGCAAATGATGCAGAAATAAGTGTTGAACCCATTGGAATATTACTCGCTCTTGTAGCTGGCTTTGGGTTTTCCATCTATATTATTTTCAGTAAAGAGCTACTTTTATATAATGATTCAGAAACGGTAGTGGCGGTTATTTTTTCCATCAGTGGATTGTTGTTGCTACCTTTGTTGTTATTTGGTGATGCTTCTTGGATTCTCGAACCTAAAGGCTTTGGCATATCCATTTACCTGGGTGTTATTGCTACAGCAGGAGCTTATCTTTTTTTCGCAAGCGGACTCAAATTAACAACAGCTTCAACCGCTGTAACAGTTACTTTAGCTGAACCGATGACAGCAGCACTCTTAGGCGTGTTTTTTGTTGGAGAAACTTTGACATTGATTGCATGGGCCGGTATTGGACTTATTATTTTAGGGCTGGCAAGTCTTTCTTTTACCAATAAAATGAACCATAAAATGAAGGAGGGCGTTTAATGAACCTGGAGATCAGGGAGTTTGCTGTAAAAAATATAGCTTTTGGTGATGAAACCCGATATATCGATCACGAACTGACGTTAAACAGAGAAGAGATAACAAGAGTTATAAAGAAAGATATGCGTGTAAGCAAGGTTGAAATTGATCTGGCAAGGCCTGGAGAGTCCGTGAGAATTCTGCCGGTTAAAGACGTAATTGAGCCGAGAACAAAGAATGAACAGGCAGCCTTTCCGGGTATATTAGGAGAGTTTGAAGGCATAGGTGAAGGAATAACTTACGCCCTAAAAAACTGTGCTGTCGTGACAACGGGCCCCATTGTTGGATTTCAGGAAGGAATCATCGACATGTCTGGCCCCCTGACAGATTATACTCCCTTTGCGCATCTCAATAATATTGTAATCCAAATTGAAAAACAGGCAGGAATCGAGCCTCATGAACATGAAGAAGTTGTCAGGTTGGCAGGGGTTACTGCTGCGGAGTTTATAGCTCGTTGTGTGCGTGAAACGGAAGGTTATACCAAGAAAATCATTAGCTGGAAAAGTGCATACGAATTGGCAAGTGAATACCCGGAGCTTCCGAAGGTGGTTTATGTCTACAATTGCATGAGTCAGGGACTGCTGCATGACACTTATTATTTTGGGAAAGATTCAAAAAAAATGCTACCCACTCTGGTTTCTCCTCTTGCTGTTTATGATGGTGCCATTGTCAGCGGAAACTGTGTATCCCCCGGATCCAAAACAACGACATATCATCATCAGAATAACGCCATCATCGAAGAATGCTTTAAACGCCACGGCGAAGAGATTTGCTTTATAGGCATTGTGCTGACGCCTTTAATGATCACCCTGGAAGAAAAAATCAGAAACAAGGAAATAACTGCCGGATTAGTGGAGTTGATAGGAGCTGATGGTGTTGTGCAATCGCAGGAAGGTTTTGGCAATCCAACAACGGATTTAATGATGATCTGCGAAGCCCTGGAGAAAAAAGGAATCAAAACAGTTATTATTACTAATGAGGATGCCGGTGTGGATGGAAAATCAGAATCACTGCCAGATGGAACTCTTCTGGCGGATGCTGTAGTCACAACAGGGAATAGTAATGCAATGATCCAACTGCCGCCAATGAAAAAAGTGATCGGTGACTTGAAAAGCATTGAGCGGACAACCGGTGGTTTTGTCGGATCTGTACAGTCTGATGGCAGCCTGTTAATAGAAGTCCATGGAATTATGGGAAGTCATAATCTTCAGGGGTACAGTAAACTAAGTGCAGTGACCGTTTAAGGGGGAGTGGGATGAAACGAATCGTTATTTATACCAATCAGTTTTTCGGGCAAGTTGGTGGAGAGGAACAGGCGAATATACCACCTCTTTTCAAAGAAGGTGCTGTTGGAACCGCTAATCTTTTCAGGCAAGCACTGAAAGATGCTGAATTGACAAGAACCATCATCTGTGGAGACAACTATTTCTCAGAGAACGTGTCAAAAGCCAGTGAGGAAATCATGATAATGATTAAAGAGGCCAAACCGGATATAGTAATAGCAGGGCCTGCATTTAATGCTGGACGGTTTGGAATGGCATGTGGCGAAATATGCTCCCGGGTGGAAAAAGAAATGAATATTCCAGCTGTTACGGCTATATATGAAGAAAATCCTGCAGTGGAGATTTATAAATCTGATGTAACCATCGTTAAGTCCGGAAAATCAGCTGCTTCCATGAAAAAAACAGTTGAGGCTATGACGGGGATTGTAAAAAAGATTATGGAAGGAACCGAACTGGAAAAACCAGAATCGGTTTTGATTCCTAAAGGTATTCGTGTAAATGTATTCAAAGAAAAGACAGGAGCTGTAAGGGCTCTGGATATGCTGGTAGCAAAACTGAATGATGAGCCCTATGAATCAGAAGTGCCAATACCATCTTACGATGTTATCGAGGCAGCACCACCAATCTTAAAGGTGGAAGAAGCCTGCATTGCGCTGGTGACCTCCGGCGGGATTGTTCCCAATGGAAACCCGAATCATTTACCTGCAGCGACAGCTAAATTTTACTCCAGGTATAACATTTCCGGCATCAATGCTTTGAGAAAAGGTGACTATGAGTCCGTTCATGCCGGATATGACCCGGTTTATGGGAACGATGACCCTAACCGGATCGTACCGCTGGATATAATGAGAGAAATGGAGAATAATGGTAGAATTGGTAAGCTATACCCCTATTTTTTGTCTACCACGGGAAACTCGACTTCCGTTGCGGATGCAAAAAGAATGGGGAAAGAAATGGCAATGGAACTAAATAATAATGGCGTTGACGGCGTGATTCTTACCAGCACTTGAGGTACTTGTACCCGTTGCGGTGCAACGATTGCTAAAGAACTGGAAAATGCCGGGATACCTACTGTTCAAATTTGCACCATCACTCCCATTGCCAAAACCGTCGGTGCAGTAAGGATATTACCTGGGATTGCGATACCACATCCTGTGGGTAATCCTGAATTATCCTTTGAGCAGGAATGTATACTGAGAAAAAGAATGATAGAAGATACCTTGCAACTTTTACAGAAAAACAATGACTCATAATTAAGCCATCAACTTTTTTATGTAGCAATGCGTAGATAAACACCATTGTGGGTAAATATTTCTTAATTAATAATCCTTTTCAACTTAGGAGGAAAAACAATGAAAGTATATTACCTGAATGGTAAGAGAGTTTACTATGCAATCATGGCAGGAGCCAGAAAGGTTTCTCATCAGCGACATCATCTGAACGAAATAAATGTATTCCCGGTAGCGGATGGAGATACGGGAAACAACCTTTCTTTGACGTTAAATCATATTTTGGAAGAAGTGAAGCCGCAGCTTGCTGCGAATCAAACATTTGAATCCATTGCTGCTGCGTCGCTAACCGGAGCGAGAGGTAATTCAGGCGTTATTTTAGCACAGTTCTTAAACGGACTGGCAGAAGAGGTGAAGCCGCATAAAGAGATTTCCACTGATGTCTTTGGCGAATCCTTAATACGATCTATACCTTACGCTTATGAATCCATGGCAAATCCGGTGGAAGGGACGATGCTGACTGTCCTGAAAGAATGGGCGGAAGCTTTTTATGAGCTGGGAAAAAAGAGTAACGACTTTGGCGAGGTTTTAACAAAATCATTGGATCGGGCCCGGGAATCCCTGAAAAGCACTCCGGAAAAACTGGAAGTATTGAAAAAAGCGTCTGTTGTTGACTCGGGGGCACAAGGATTGGTGCATTTTCTGGAAGGTATTACAGAAGTGCTGAGCCCTGGTAAAATTAAGGCCCTGGTAAGAGAGAAGCGGACAGCAGAAGTAATTGACTTTCCGGAAGAAGGACATATGAAATCGGAAATTGAGTATCGGTATTGCACGGAAGGATATCTTGACGGAAAACAGATGCCTCTCGAAGAAATAAAGAAATATTTAATGGGCAAAGGTGACTCAGTAATTGTAGCCGGAAATCCTAATCGGATCCGGTTTCATTTTCATACAGACCATCCGGAGGAAATATTTATTCACATGAGTCAGTATGGTGTTATCAAACAACAAAAGGTGGATGACATGAGGCGTCAGCAGGACGCTATGGAATCCGAAAAACCATCCATTGCAATTGTCACGGACTCGATTGCTGATATTCCAAAAGCAATGATGGATCAATATCATATTCACCT
The DNA here is from genome assembly GCA_003838145.1 of Tindallia sp. MSAO_Bac2. Classification (GTDB taxonomy): domain Bacteria; phylum Bacillota; class Clostridia; order Peptostreptococcales; family Tindalliaceae; genus Tindallia. Next base: position 19,808 of record QYZZ01000108.1, on the reverse strand, counting down.
GCTTCCACTTCAGCTGTTAGTAGGCGAAACACCTTACCTTGATCGGGTAACCATCATCCCGGAACAAATCTTTTCATTTTTAGAGAAGGTAAAAGAGTACCCAACTTCTTCTCAACCAACGGTGACCAGGATACGCGAAACCCTGGATTTCTTGGTCAGTCATTACGAGCATGTATTGGTTTTAACCGTTTCCGGCAGCATTAGTGGTACGTATCAGGCAATTCTTCATGAAGCTGAAAAATACAATGGGAAAAAGGAAAGGATTGCCGTTATTGATACATTGAAAAACTCTGGCGCTCAGGGATTATTGGTTTTGAGTGCCGCTGAAGCCGTACAAAATGGAAAAACCTTTGAGGAAGTCAAAAATCTGGTGAAAAGTTTAATTCCCAAAACCCACATATATGTCAGCGTGGCAACCTTTGAATACATGGTTCGGGGCGGAAGAGTCAGCCCTATGAAGGGTAAACTGGCAAAATGGCTGAATCTAAAGCCTATAGTATCACTGGATGAAAAGGGGAAAGGGGTTGCTTTTGCCAAAGCCTTCAGCCGCAAAGCAAACACACGAAAAATCATGGAGATTGTGGATTCCCTTCATCAGGAAAAGCCAGTGAAGGATTATTGCATTGTTCATGGAGATGCACCGGATAAGGCGGAAGAATACCGGGAAAAACTGGTGAAGATCCTGGGTAAAGAACCGAAGTATATCACTGGTATATCACCCATCGTTGCCCTCAGTTCCGGCAAAGGAGCCGTTGCGGTATCTCTGGTTCAGGAATGGGAGGAGGCATAAACCATGGAATCATTACTGCTACGGTCCGCACTGGTGGTTTTTGCATACTTTATGCTCTTTTTTGTGGTAGCACAGGTCATAAAAAACAACTCTATTGTAGACATGGGATGGGGACCAGGGTTTGTTGTCGTTACGGTCTATGCCTGGCTGGTATCAGAAAGCTTCACAATCAGAGGAACAGTTGCCATGATTCTGGTGACGATTTGGGGCAGCCGATTGGCTTATCATATCATTCGACGCAATATTGGAAAACCGGAGGATTTTCGGTATGCCAACTGGCGAAAAGAATGGGGTAAATGGGTGGTGCCAAGGGCTTTTCTTCAGGTCTTCATGCTGCAGGGCTTTTTTATGATGGTAGTGGCCTATCCGGTGTTACTGGTGCAAGCGTCAACCCGGACTGACTTTGGCATTTTTGAAATTTTAGGGCTGACGGTTTGGATTATTGGTTTTTACTTTGAATCCGTAGGAGATCGCCAGCTCAGGGAATTTAAAAAGAATCCGGATAACAAAGGAAAAATCATTCAGCATGGTTTGTGGCGCTACACCCGGCATCCTAATTATTTTGGAGAGGCTACCATGTGGTGGGGGTTATGGATTATGGCCATACCCGTAGAATGGGGATGGACAGGTATCATCAGTCCCCTGGTGATCACATGGCTGCTGCTATTCGTGTCCGGAGTACCCATGCTGGAGAAAAAATACAAGGGCAATCCGGAATTTGAAGCGTATGCACAGAAAACCAACGCTTTTTTTCCAGGACCTCCCAGGGAAACCAATTAGTAAAATGAAAAAAATTACAAACATCAAAACAACCACAAAAAATCAGAATTCACTTGACAAATTTGATTTATGGGTGTAGGATAGACAGAAATAACAACAGAAATTCAGTGAATGGAAAAAGTAAGCAACAACTGTAAGTCTAAAGCGAGCCGGGGAAGGTGGAAGCCCGGTGGCGGTCAGGTTGCTGAATGGTTCCAGGAGAAGCCGCACCAAACGAAAGGAGTAGTGTTGGCCGGAAGTCCACCGTTAACAGGACAGGGTATCGAAGGTTTATTCTTCCGTACCTGTAAAGAGTGAGACGGTTTAATCGTCTAACATGGGTGGCAACACGGAATCAACGCATTTCGTCCTAACTTTAGGATGGGGTGCGTTTTTTATTCTAAAGTAACTGCCAAGAGTGTTAAGGGGATTATTGTCTAAACTGGGTGGCACCGCGAGTGTTAATAAACACATCGTCCCTATGATGGGATCGATGTGTTTATTTTTTTGAAAAATAGAGGAGGATGACAAATGAAAATCATGCCTTATGAAGCGTATAAAAAGAAAGCCCAAAATAATCATCGTGTCTGTGTAACTGCAGAATTGCCGGGAGATACGGAAACACCCATCACCTTATACCAAAAACTGCAGCAGCCAGGCGGCACATTTTTATTGGAAAGTGTGGCCGATGGTGTCCGGCGTGGAAGGTATTCATTTATCGGCAGTAAACCGGAAAAACGATTAACATCTTATGGCCTGAAATGGAAAGTGACGTATCGGGACGGCTGTATTGAAGAAGGGGAGGGGAAAGTTCTGGATCATCTAAAAGAGATGCTGGGAGATGCAATTCCATCGCCCATCGAAGAAGGTCCGGACTTTATCGGCGGTGCTGTTGGCACCATGGGATACGATTTGATTCGGCAGTATGAAAACCTGGGAGAACCGGGAGAGGACGACCGACAGCTGCCGGACGCGGATTTTTTTATCATGAATCAGTTAGTGGCCTTTGACCATGCCCGACAGACCATCCTGTTGATGGTGGTAACTGAAACAAAGGGATCCCTATTTCATAACTATGGAAAAGCCGTTCAAAAGCTAAAGCAAATGGAAGAAACAATTCATCAGCCAGTGGTTAAAAAAATGGAAAAACATGGCAGTCAATATAAGAACAGGAGCATTAGCAGTACAGAAACGAAAGACAGTTTCTCGGAAAAAATCTTGAAGGCCAAAGAATACATTCGAAATGGTGATATTTTCCAGGTGGTCTTATCGCAACGCTACTGCGTGGAACCGGCACCAGCTCCCTTCGAGACTTATCGGAAGCTTAGAAATCTAAACCCTTCGCCATATTTATTTTACTTTGACTTTGATGATTATCAGCTGGTTGGCGCTTCGCCGGAAATGTTGGTTAAATGCACCAAGGGCACCATTGAGACTTGTCCTATAGCGGGAACAAGGCCAAGGGGGAAAACGACGGAAGAAGATGAACTCCTGGCAACGGAAATGGCATCCGATGAAAAAGAAAAGGCAGAACATCTTATGTTGGTGGATTTGGCCAGAAACGACGTGGGAAGAGTTTCGGAGTTTGGAAGTGTTAAGGTAGATCCCTTTATGGTAGTTAAAAAGTTTTCTCATGTAATGCACCTGGTCACAGAGGTTCAGGGAAAACTAAGAAATAACACAAACACATTTGACGCACTGGCATCCTGCCTGCCGGCGGGAACATTGTCCGGAGCCCCCAAAATACGAGCCATGGAAATCATCGATGAGCTTGAGCCGGTAAAAAGAGGGCCCTACGGCGGGGCGGTGGGATATTTCAGCTATAACGGGCACATGGACACATGCATCACCATCCGGAGCGTGCTGTTTCAGGATCAGAAAGCGTACGTGCAGGCGGGTGCCGGAATTGTTGAAGATTCTGTCCCAGAGGCAGAGTATCAGGAAAGCTACCGAAAAGCCCAGGGTATGTTACAGGTTCTGGTGGAAGATGAGGAAAGAGAGGAGAAAGCGCAATGATTATTATTTTAGATAACTATGATTCCTTTACTTATAACTTGTTTCAGTACATCGGAGAGATAAATCCGGAGGTAAAAGTCATTCGAAACAATGCTGTTACTGTCGAAGAATTAAGAAGAATGGGGCCTTCTCACCTGGTTATATCTCCCGGGCCGGGATTTCCCGTCGATGCCGGCATTTCCATTGATGCCATTCGTCAGTTGGGCCCCCATATTCCAACCTTGGGAATATGCCTGGGACATCAGGCCATGGGAGAAGCCTTTGGCGGAAAAGTTGTTCATGCAAACCGAAGGGTTCATGGAAAAACAGACAAAATTTACCACAAGAATAGCGGAATTTTGAAAGGCATCCCCGAAGCTTTTCAGGCGACTCGTTATCATTCACTGGTGGTAAGCCCGAAAGCATTGCCGCCTGAACTGATGGTAACAGCTCTTACGGATCAAAAAGAAATAATGGCAATGGAACATAAGCATTATCCGATTTTCGGACTTCAGTTTCACCCGGAATCCTTGGCAACAGAGCATGGTAAAGAAATCCTGAAAAATTTCCTGAGAGAGGAGAAGGCAGCATGAAAAGTATAACGGGAATCATTGAAAAACTAATGGAGAACCATTCCTTAAATACAGACGAAATGACAGAAAGCATGAACGCCATTATGGATGGGGAAGTACATGAGATACAACTGGCCGCTTTTTTAACGGCACTTCGTCATAAAGGAGAAACAGTAGAAGAATTGGTGGCGGCGGCGAAAGTGATTCGGAGCCGTGCCAAAGCACTGCCTCATCCATGTTCTGACGCAGTGGACACCTGTGGAACGGGTGGAGATGGAGGAAAAACATTTAACGTATCCACTGCAGCTGCACTGGTGGCGGCTGCCGGCGGGGCGAAAGTGTTAAAGCATGGAAACCGAAGTGTATCCAGTAAGTCTGGCAGTGCTGACGTGCTGGAAGCTTTAGGGATTTCCATTCATCAGGAACCGGTAGAGGCATTGGGAAAACTACATCGTTATGGAATGGCTTTTCTATTCGCACCGGATTATCACGCCTGTATGAAACATGCTGCCGGAGTGAGGAAAATGCTCGGATTCAGAAGTATATTTAACATGCTGGGACCGCTGGTTAATCCTGGAAACGTAGAACATCAGGTAATGGGGGTTTACGATGTTGCTCTGGTCAGACCGATGGCCGAAGCATTAATGGAATTAGGCGTTAAACATGCCATGATCGTACATGGTTCTGATGGGTTGGATGAACTAACGGTTACTGGCGATTCTTATGTGTGCGAAGTGAAAGATGGAGAAATTCTGGAATATACCATCCAGCCGGAGAAACTGGGGTTGGAATTGGTCGGCCAGGGCGAGCTGGAAGGAAGCGGTCCTGAAGAAAACGCAATAAAAATACAACAGGTATTGCAAGGGAAACGGGATGGAAGCCGTTCTATTGTTCTCCTCAATGCCGGAGCCGTACTTTATGTTGCCGGCATTGCCAGAAATCTTCAGGAAGGTGTTTTGAAAGCTGCAGAAATCATTGATGACGGCAGGGCGTTAGAGTTCTATGAGCTGATGCGCACGAATCATAAAAGGGTAGGGGAAATGGCATGCTGAAAACAATAATAGATAAAACCAGACATAATTTGCAGATTCAACAGGATGCTGTTCCTATGAATATATTGGTTGAAAAAATGGAAAAGCATGAACTACTCCAAAAAGCACCAATAAAACTACTACCCCAGTTAATAGAAAAAACAAAAGAAAAGGAAACTCCTGCCATCATCGCAGAAATAAAAAGAGCATCTCCATCCAAAGGGATGTTGTGTGAGATAGAAAACCCTGGTGATCTGGCTAAAATATATCAGGAAGCAGGTGCTGCAGCCATATCTGTTTTAACAGAACCAAGCTATTTTAAAGGTTCCTTCGATGACTTTTCAGAAGTAAAACAGGCTGTTCATTTACCGGTCTTAAGAAAGGATTTTATTATAAGCACTTACCAGATTTATCAGAGCAAAGAAATGAAAGCAGATATTATTCTTTTGATTGCAGCTGCTTTATCAGATCAGGAATTGAAGACCTTTCATCAGACAGCCCGTCAGTTAAATTTACAGTGCTTATTGGAGGTTCATAATAAAGAAGAATTGGAACGGGTTAAGTCCTTAAGCCTGCAACCTGAAGTTGACTTTATTGGCATAAATAACCGGAACTTAAAAACCATGCAGGTTGATTTAACGACAACGGAAAAACTGAGTCATGATATTCCCAGGGGAATTCACATGATCAGTGAAAGTGGCATCAAAACCTTCCAGGATTGTCAGATAGTCAAAGGCTATGGCGCTTCAGGGGTTCTGGTTGGAGAAAGCATTGTCACGAATCGCTTTCCGGGTGATGCGTTAAGAAAACTGAGAGGAGAAGCGTCATGACGGCAGTCAAGATATGCGGTATCAGCAAAATGGATGAATTGTCAGGCATCCGGAAAGGAAAGCCGGATTATATGGGTTTGGTATTTGCTCCCAGCAAAAGACAGGTAACGCCAGATCAGGCAGCTCAGCTTGTAAATAGACTTGATGCATCCATTCTGAGGGTTGGTGTGTTTGTAAACAAAACAGCTGCGGAACTTTTGGAAATTGGGAAACATGTATCTTTGGATATTATTCAGCTGCATGGAGATGAAAGTCCGGACTATTGCTCGAATATAAAAAAGGAAGGGTATCAGGTCTGGAAGAGTTTCTCCATTAAGGAACCCGGCGACCTTGAGCAAACGAAGGAGTACCTGGTGGATGGATATTTGCTGGACGCCTCCGGTCCTCTCCGGGGTGGAAATGGCGTTACGTTTCCCTGGGAATGGGTTCGCGATCTGTCGGTAAAAGGAAAACTGATACTGGCTGGTGGCCTTAATGCTGATAATGTCCAAGAAGCCATCGAAACAGTTGAGCCGGATATTGTGGATCTTAGCAGTGGTGTTGAGGAAAATGGAATAAAATCTGAAGTGAAAATCTGTGAAGTAATAGAGAAGGTTAGGAGCGTGAACAAATGAATGCCATGGTTAAAAACGCAATGGATGATATGGTTTTGGAGGATCGGTTTGGAATATTTGGCGGACAATATGCCCCGGAGACTTTAATGAGTGCATTAATGGAGCTGGAAGAAGAGTTGAAAAAGGCATATGCTGATCCTTCTTTTTTAAAGGAGTTGGATGAACTTCTTAAACAGTATGCTGGCCGGGAGACTCCACTATATTTTGCGGAGAATCTGACAAAAAAACTTAGTGGTGCAAAAATATATCTAAAAAGAGAAGATTTGAATCATACAGGATCTCATAAAATTAATAATGTTATTGGGCAGGCATTACTGGCAAAAAGAATGGGCAAGAACAGAATTATTGCAGAGACTGGCGCCGGTCAGCATGGCGTTGCGGCAGCCACTATCTCCGCTAAAATGGGGCTGGAATGCGATGTCTTTATGGGAGCGGAAGATATAAGGCGACAGGCGCAGAATGTATACAAAATGAAAATACTGGGTGCTCGTGTACACTCAGTCGATGCTGGTACAGGCACTTTGAAGGATGCCACTAATGAAGCGATCAGAGACTGGATTGCCCGGGTGGAAGACACCCACTATATCATTGGCTCTGTGGTAGGTCCCCACCCTTACCCGGTCATGGTCCGAAATTTTCAAAGGGTGATTGGTTTGGAAGCAAAAAAACAGATTTTGCAGCAGGAAGGCATGTTGCCGGATGCGGTGGTAGCATGTGTCGGCGGCGGAAGCAACGCCATTGGACTTTTTCATCCTTTTATTGAGGATCATACCGTTGACATAGTGGGAGTAGAAGCTGCGGGGCTTGGCCTGGATACCGGGCAGCATGCAGCAGCTCTTAATTGTGGCAGTGTTGGTGTTATCCATGGAATGCTAACCTATTTAATGCAGAATAAGCAAGGTGGGATTGAACCGGTTCATTCGATATCTGCTGGTCTTGATTATCCGGGAATTGGCCCGGAACATGCTTATTTGCATGATTCAGGCAGAGGTAGGTATGAAGCGGTTACTGACCAGGAGTCTGTTGAAGCGTTTCACTTGCTTACCCGAAGTGAGGGTATTATTCCGGCTTTGGAAAGCTCGCACGCATTAGCACAGGTAATAAAAATGGCTCCATCCATGTCACAGGAGCAAATCATAGTGATGAATCTGTCTGGAAGAGGCGATAAGGACATACACACCATTATGGAAAGCGAGGGAAAAGCATGAAACGATTGGATAATCGATTTAAATTACTAAAAGAAAATGGCAAAAAAGCCCTCATTCCTTTCATTACGGCTGGTGATCCGGACATGAATACCACCATTCAACTGGTGTCGGAGCTTGAAAAAGCAGGAGCCGATATTATTGAGCTGGGTTTGCCTTATTCGGATCCGCTGGCAGACGGTCCTGTTCTTCAACGGGCTGCCAGCCGTGCTTTGGACAAAGGAATGGATACGGATCGTTATCTGGAGATGGTGGCGGAAATCAGGAAAAAAACTGAGTTGCCATTGGTATGCCTGGGCTATGTGAATAGTTTGCTGCAATACGGATGGGATCTTTTTGGAAAACGTGCTGAGGAAGCTGGTCTGGATGCTGTGATTATTCCTGATTTACCAAAGGAAGCCAGGTTTTTTGAAGGCCATGCCCTATCACCGTTACCCATAACGGAAATACGACTGGTGGCACCTACCTCTGGTACACGGATTAAAGAAATCGCAGAAAATGCAGAAGGATTTCTGTACTGTATTGCTTCCAGAGGCGTTACCGGCTCCAGAACTTCTCTCTCGGAGGATTTACAGGATTTTATGTCTATGGTAAGGGGCGAGTCCAACTGTCCGACAGCACTTGGATTTGGTATCTCTTCTCCTGAAATGGTTGCAGAAATACGGGATTTAGCTGATGGATTTATAGTGGGGAGCGCTTTGGTGGAAAAAATTGAAGAAGACCTGAGAAATGGGTCTGATTTTTCAGAAGCCTTAAAGTTTGTGGTTGAACTGAGAAGTGCATTAGACCAATAAAAAGCCGGTCTTTCCATAAGGAAGGACCGGCTTTAAAATTGAATTATTTGTGATGGAATATCATATATCGGCAGTTAATTATTTTTGGAAAAGCAATAACGGGTAAATGTTAAAAAAAGATTAAACGGTATGTAATTAGTAGAAAAGTCAGACAAAATAGGGTATACTGTAAATGAAAGGACTAAGAGATATCTACCTATTTATAGGAGGGGAGACTATGGCGAAAAGAACTATATCAGTTTTCATGGTAATTTCACTTCTGATGTTATTAGTTACAACAATTTCAGCCTTTTCCAGTGATGAAATCCGATTTCAGGATGAAGCGCTGGAGCGCTTTATTCGAAGAGAAATTGGAAAACCGGAAGGTCCTATTATGCCTGAAGATGTTGAGGATTTAAGAACCGTTGATACTACCACATGAATGCTCTGCCGTTACCAGGTGGTAACATTGGAAGGTGTACAGCACCTTAAAAATTTAAGAAGGTTGGCTCTGTGCAGTGGTGTCGATGATTTAAGCCCGGTCGCAGAACTAAACGAACTGAGAAATCTGGTGGTACAGCAGTCAAATGCCAGTGACTTAAGCCCTCTGGCTGAATTAAAAAATCTTCAGCGGCTTGAAATCAGAGGAAGTCATGTTTCGGATCTTTCTCCGCTGGAAGGACTTACTAATCTTGAAAGCCTGGTTATCTCCAACAGTCGGGTTACGGATCTGACTCCTTTAAGGAATTTAACAAAACTGAATCGCTTGTTCCTGCACGGAAATAACATTTCAAATATAAGACCCTTAGCGAACCTGAATAATCTTACTGTTTTAAATGTCAGCAATAACAATATAAGCAGTGTATTGCCTTTGGCAAATATGCAAAAGCTTCACACATTGTATATCGCTGATAATAGCGTTAGTGATATTGAACCATTAACTACCATACCAAATCTGAGGGGACTGGATCTACGTAACAATCCATTAAGGAGCGAAATGGACCTTCAGGAACTGGAACATTTGCAGTGGGTTGACTTTGGTTCTATTCCAGTACCAAGACCAGCTGTACCGGAAGAGTGTATTGTTCGCAGCCGTGAGACTGGCGAAATATCCATGAGCGTAAACGGTGAATGTATCGATATGGACCAGCCACCAATAACAGAAGAAGGATGTACAAGGATTCCACTAAGAGCAGTTATTGAAGCCATGGGTGGTGAGATATCATGGGATCCTGTGGAAAGAGCTGCAGTTGGAACGGTTGGAGACGTGGACATGACAGTTCCGGTGGGAACTGAATATGCTTTGGTAAATGGTAGAAGTGTTAATTTGTTTTATCCTACAAAAATCGTTAATGGACGTACCATGATTCATTCAAGATTATTGGTAGAAGCTTTTGGAGCAAGAACTCACTGGGATTCTGAAAGCAGAACGATACTGATTGACACCGAATAATATTTACCAGAATTAAAAAACCTGGCAGCTTTCAAAAGTCTGCCAGGTTTTTCTACTGTTCAATTAGTTTTACATAAACACTGCTGGGGCCGACATCATCCATCCTTTTAAGCTGAAAATGTTTTGGAAACGCTTCAATTAATTGAGATAACTGTCTAAATCCATAGGAACGCGGGTCAAAGCCGGGGTCAAGCTGAAGAAGGGCTTTGCCCAGTGACCCCAAATGTGTCCAACCATCTTCCTGCACAACCATTTCGTAGGCTTCCTTTATTAGCTCCATAAGAACAATATCTTTGGTTTTTTCTTTCTTGCGGTTTCCGGAAGATTTGCTGCTGGATTTTTGCTCTTTAGGGGCTATGTTTTCTGTGTATATAAAGATATCACAAGCATTTACGAATGCTTTTGGTGTTTTTTGCTCACCGATACCCATCACAAAAGTACCATTTTCCCGAATGCGTGTAGCCAGGCGTGTGTAGTCACTATCACTGGATACAATAGCAAATCCATCAACCAGATGCCCGTGTAATATGTCCATTGCATCAATGATTAAGGCGCTGTCAGTTGCATTTTTACCCACTGTATAGCGGAACTGCTGTATTGGCTGGAAGGCATGATTATTAAGGGAGTCTTTCCACCCTTTCATCTCGGAAGTTGTCCAGTCTCCATAAATACGTTTAATAGTAACCGCTCCGTATTTGCCAGCCTCCGTTAACATTTTTGCAATCAGGGAGGGCTGAGCATTATCTCCGTCGATAAGCAGTGCCATTCGCTGATCTTTATTACCATTTTCTTTTTTTGTCACTATTGTGCCCCTTTCCGGCTCACTCATCCATTGTTAATCCGGTTAATTCATACCACCAGGTTGGAAGTGAAAAAGCTGCTGCATGAAATGATTTATTATAATAGTTACCTTTAAAGGAAGCTCTTGGGTTCTGGCAGCTTCTGCCGTCAGCTGAAGCGATAACAAAGGCCATATCACCACCGTAAACAGGTACAACACCTCTGTAAACCTCCACCTTTGGAAAACATCTGGAGACTCTTTCGACGGCCTCCTTAAGTTCAGGTGCCTGAAAAACCGGCACTCCGGCCTGGCGGACCATAATACCATCAGTATTTAAGCAATTTCGGATACTCTGATAAAAAGGAGTTTCGAAAAGAACTTTGGCCGGCCCTATAGGGTCAGGAGAATCAACAATAATTACATCAAATTTTCTGTTCTGAGCTTCTTCGCTGGCGACATATGCAGCACCATCACCGACAATCAGCTCAAATCTTGGATCTTCGAAAGCATCAGAAAAGAAAAGCATTTCTTTACTCAACTCAATCACTCGTTGGTCAATATCAACCATTGTGATCCGTTGCAGGCTTTCATGTTTTAGACACTCCTCCAAAATACCGCCATCACCACCGCCGATAATCAGAACCGACTGAACCGGTCGATCCAGTCCCATTATCGGCACGTGGCTCATCATTTCGTGATAGATAAATTCTTCCTTTTCGGTTGTCTGAACTACATTATCAAGAATTAACATTCTCCCAAAGTGTTCGTTGTCAGCAATCTGTAAATGTTGATATTCAGTTTTTTCTTCATGCACAGGCGTTATCTCATATCCATAGACTGTTGAAGGACTATGCTTTTCGTAAAACCACTTTTTTGTCATTTATAAACCTCCTGATACTGTTTGATTAGACTTTCGGTTTCAAATATTATCTAAAATAATGAACGCCGGACTCGAACAACTTTTGATCTTTATGACCAGGTATATTCTTCCCGATTGAAGAACCTTGACGTTCTGAGTGCCCCATTTTTCCAAGAACACGACCATCCGGGCTACTCAATGCTTCAACTGCCTGATAGGAGCCATTTGGATTAAAATCGATATGCATGGATGCTTCACCTTTCAGATCAACGTACTGTGTTGCAATTTGTCCTTTTTCTGCCCATTTTAAGTAGTCGGATTCATTAGCAATAAATCGTCCTTCTCCATGAGAAACTGGAACTGTATGAATATCGCCAGGTTCTACCAGTGAAAACCAAGGAGAAAGTGTAGATACTATACGTGTATTAACCATACAGGACACATGCCGGCCGATGCTATTAAATGTAAGCGTAGGAGAATTGGGTTCCAAGGGTTTTATTTCACCAAAAGGAACCAACCCTAGTTTTATAAGTGCCTGAAAACCGTTACAGATGCCAAGCATAAGACCATCGCGGTTCATCAATAACTGGTTAATGGATTCCTGTAATCGTGGATTTCTGAAGAATACATTAATAAATTTCCCGGAACCGTCCGGTTCATCTCCGGCGCTGAAACCACCAGGTATAACGATCATCTGAGCCTGGTTAATTTCTTTTTCAATTCTTTCTACGCTTGTTTCAATGTCCTGAGGGGTGAGATTCTTTAAAACAATAGTCTCGGGAATTGCACCGGCTTCTTCTAGGGCTCTGGCAGTATCATATTCACTGTTAGTACCAGGAAAAACCGGGATTACAACTCTGGGTTTTGCAATCCTGGGTGTGGCTCTGTTTCCCTCCTTTGATTGATAAAAGGGTATTGATATGATATCATCCTTTGCCTCTTTCCGGGTAGGGAATATTGGTTCTAATGTACTTCTCCAGGCGCTTTCAAGTTTTGAAAGATCCATTGTTTCCCTGTCAATTTTTATGACGGCCTCTTTAGTAGTTTGGCCAAGATGATAAGCTGGAACAAGACTGAATATTTTTTCGGCAGCGGCTTCGTCTTTCATCTCAAGGATGAAATTTGCCGGATCCGGTAACCACAATTCCTCTGGAGATAATGGTAATGGATCAAAAAATTCAAAGCCGATTTCATTCCCAAAGCACATTTGACTTATACTGGGAGCAACCCCTGTGCTTCCAATGGTTTTTGCAGATATTATTTCACCATTGAGAATCATTTGATGTAAGGCAGCGTATATTTTGCTTAACGTATTAAGATCAGGCAAATGATTTTCATCACACGGATTCCGGGTAATCATTACAGGCCTTCCTGATTTTTTGAACTCAGCAGAAATAATATTGTCAGCTTTTTCAACACCAACAGCAAAAGAGACTAAGGTAGGAGGTACGTCCATGTCTTTAAAAGTGCCGGACATACTGTCTTTTCCACCAATAGCCGGAATCGCAAGCTGCTTCTGTACAGCATAGGCACCTAAAAGAGCAGCCATTGGTTTTCCCCAACGTTCTGGCCGGTCTCCGAGTTTTTCAAAATATTCCTGCAGAGTCAAGCGGACCTTTTTATAGTTCCCGCCCATTGCCACTAACTTAGAAAGAGATTCTACCACAGCATAGAAACCACCATGATATGGACTCCATGAAGAAATATATGGGTCGTACCCGGCAGTCATAATGGTTGCGGTGGTAGTTTTACCGTTTAAGACGGGAATTTTTGCAACCATTCCCTCTGCTGGAGTCAGCTGTCTTTTTCCACCTAAAGGCATGATTGTGGTAGCAGCCCCTACAGTACTGTCAAATTTTTCTACCAACCCTTTTTGACTGCATACATTAAGGTCTGTCAAACTATGAATCCATGCTTTTTCCCACTGAAAACTTTCTGGTTTAAGAAGTGGTTTAATTTCATTATTAATGTTTGACAGCGGGCTTAGAACTGGATCAGGTCCAATAATTCTGACAGAAGTAGATTGTTTAACACCATTTGTATCTAGAAAGTCGCGGGAAATGTCAACGATTTTTTGGCTGCGCCACTCCATCACCAGCCGCCGGTTATTAGTAACTGTGGCTACAGGAGTAGCTTCCAGGTTTTCGTTGCCGGATGCTTCAATAAAAGCTTCTACATCCTTCGGATCAAGAACGACCGCCATTCGCTCCTGTGATTCAGAAATAGCCAGCTCGGTTCCATCTAACCCCTCATACTTTTTTGGAACGCGATCAAGATCTATTAAGAGTCCATCGGCCAGTTCTCCAATTGCAACAGAAACACCGCCAGCTCCGAAATCATTGCATTTTTTTATTAGTTTACTGACTTCAGGGTTTCTGAAAAGGCGCTGAATTTTTCGTTCTGTCGGTGCGTTGCCTTTTTGTACTTCTGCTCCACAGCTGGTTAAGGAATGTTCATCATGCTCTTTGGAAGATCCAGTTGCTCCACCACAGCCGTCTCGCCCGGTTCTTCCGCCTACAAGCAGGATAATATCGCCTGCAGCTGGACTCATTCTTACGACATTTTGTCGGGGAGCCGCCGCAATAACAGCACCAAGTTCCATTCTTTTTGCAACAAAACCGGGGTGGTATATTTCTTTAACCTGCCCGGTGGCTAAACCGATTTGATTGCCATAGGAACTGTAACCATTTGCAGCCTCCTGGGTAATCTTTTTTTGAGGCAGCTTACCTGGTATTGTTTGTGATACGGGAGTTCTTGGATCAGCACATCCACTGATTCTCATTGCCTGGTAAACATAGGAACGTCCGGACAGGGGATCCCGGATGGCCCCGCCTAAGCAGGTGGCAGCCCCCCCAAAGGGCTCTATTTCTGTCGGGTGATTATGCGTTTCATTTTTAAACATAACAAGCCACTCTTCAGTTTCTCCATCTATTTCAACGGGGACGGCAATGCTACAAGCGTTTATTTCCTCCGAAACTTCCAAGTCATCTAATAACCCTTGTTGTCGCAGTTCTTTCATGGATAGAACAGCCAGATCCATTAAACAGGGATATTTTTCATTTTGCTTTTCGCCGTGAACCTTTATTCTGCTATCCAGATATTCTTTATATGTTTTTTTTGCTGGCAGATTTAAGGAGGTGTCATCAATGTCCACGTTGCTGATTTCTGTCATGAAAGTGGTGTGACGGCAATGATCTGACCAGTAAGTATCGATCATTTTTATTTCAGTTATGGAAGGGTCGCGATTTTCTTCATCAGAAAAATAGCGCTGACAAAACTTCAAATCGTCCAGGCTCATTGCAAGACTCATTTCCTCACTGAAACGTTTTAACCCATCGGAATCCAACAGATTAAAATCTTCGATTACTTTAACCGGTTCTGGTTCAGGCATATCCACCTTCAATGTATCGGGCTTTTCCAATGAGGCTTCTCGTGATTCTACCGGGTTAATCAAGTAGTTTTTAACTGAGTTCACTTCGTTATCGGACAATGCTCCGGTAAGCACAAACACTTTGGCAGTTGCGACTTTTGGTCTTTGCCCCTGGGTTAATAGCTGGATGCATTGTTCAGTAGAATCTGCCCGTTGATCATACTGGCCTGGCAGCAGTTCAATGGCAAACATTACTGAGCCTTTTTCAGCAGTAAAAGATTCCTCATAAATATCGTCGACAGGTGCTTCGGAAAAAATAGTATGTTTAGCATTCTCGTAGTCATCATCGGAAATACCTTCAATATCATACCGATTGAGAATACGAAGGTTATTCAGCTTTTTTAAGGCAAGGCTTTCCTGTAAATCTTTTAATAGTCCCTCAGCCTCTGAACGAAAGGCATGCTTTTTCTCTACAAAAATTCGCCGGACACTGGCTGACATATTGATCCTCCTTTGACTTCTTTAGTTTCAATAATTATAATTATAACAGATATAACGGAAAAAAACAGTTTCGAATAACCTGTAATCTGTAGATGGTAATAATATGTTGAAGTGGAGGATTAAAATGGAATTAATACTGGCATCTAAGTCTCCGAGACGCCGAGAGATTCTAAGCCGTCTTGGGATGGTTTTTCGTACGGAAGCAAGTTTGGTGAATGAGGATAACTTGTTGGAATTAAATAATGATAAATCAGTTGAAGAAAGAGTTAAGATTCTTAGTTGCTCTAAAGTTGATTATGTCGCTTCGAAATATCAGAATCAGGAGGTAATGGTTTTAGGGGCGGATACTGTTGTTGTGATGAAGGAGCAATTATTTGGAAAACCCCAAACTGATGCCCATGCAAGAAAAATGATCTCAATGCTTTCTGGAACTACACATCAGGTAATTACCGCAGTGACTGTTTCGGTTCCCTCGCTTTGTGATAAAGAAACTGCACTGGCACGAACTGATGTTACCTTCAGAAGCCTGACAGCTCCGGAAATAGACTGGTATGTTAATCATGCCAGTTATACCGACAAAGCGGGTGGATATGGCATTCAGGATGAAGGTGCACTGCTTGTTGAATCTATTAGTGGATGTTACTATAATGTAGTCGGACTGCCAATCAGCCTTACATTGAAACTTTTGGGCAGATTTAACCATTCATTTTTAGACTTTCAGCATAGACCTTCGATTAAGCTTTAACGAACAGGGTATGAAAAGGTTGTGCCTCAGATTAATTGAGAAAAGGAGAGTCATTGGATGATAATTAATCCGGAGGAAATACTGCATCATACAACAGACATTGTAACCATAATAGATGCTTATGGAATATGTCATTATATTTCACCTTCATGCATTGATATTCTTGGTTACACACCTGAAGAACTTGAAGGTGGATCAATATTTGAATTAATGCATAATGAAGATGTGGAGACTGCGAAAAAAGCCATGAACCAATCATTTATGGGGATAAGTCAGTCTTCTTTGCGTTATCGAATAAAACACTGCAATGGTCACTATGTTTCTCTGGAATCCTCAGGTAACGGAAAAACGCTTGAGTCATATGATAAACCAATGCGTTTGATTACCTCAAGAGACATAACTAAACAGGTAGAAATGGAAAAAACGGTTATAGAAGGCGAGTTGAAATTTCGGCATATAATGGAAGCGGCACAGGATGCTATTGTTTTGATGAATGATGATGGCTGTATTACCGGATGGAATAAAAGTGCGCAACGAATATTTGGGTACAGTTCTGATGAAGTTTTAGGGAAGGATTTACATATAACGTTGTGTCCTGAACATTACAAGCAAAAATACAAAGTAAATCTTGATCATTTCAGAAATACAGGAAAAGGAAGAGTGATCGGAAGAACCGTTGAACTGAAAGGAAAAAAGAAAAATGGAATAATATTCCCGATTGAATTATCATTATCTGCCTTTCAGCAGGATGGTCGGTTTCATTCAGTAGGAATTGTCCGGGATATTACAGACCGTAAAGCAGCAGAAAATGAATTACTGGCTTCAAAGGAACGGGCCGAAAAAGCAAATACTGTTAAAAATGCATTTTTAGCCAATATGAGCCATGAGCTTAGAACGCCATTGCATGGAATACTCGGTATGCTTACAATGATGGATGAAACAATGACATCTGAGGAACAACAGGAGTTACTTGGCTTTACAAAGGAATCAGCAAATCATTTGATGGAACTGGTGGATGATTTGCTTCGATTGACTAAACTTCATAATGGTTCTGAAGTGCTCAAAGAAAGCAATTTTGAGTTTCAGGAGATGATACGGTCAAGTTTGGAGCCATTTTATCGGATGATGGAAGTTAAGAATATTGAATTTATAGTAACTGACGAAGACCTTAGCAATATTATAGTAAAAGGGGACAGGGATAAGCTTGTAAAGACTATATGCCACCTTCTTACCAATGCAATCAAATTTACGAAGGAAGGCAGGATTGAAATAATATCGATACTCAAAGAATATACAGATGACATTGGTGTTTTCCGGATTGAAGTTAAAGATACAGGTATTGGCGTTTCCTATGGAGATATTCCGTACATTTTTGATCCGTTTTATCAATCTGATGAAACCAGCACAAAAATATATGGCGGTGCCGGAATTGGCCTGCCCCTGTCACGACAGTATATTGAAATGATGGGCGGAACAATAGGGGTGAAAAGTGAAGAGGGAGAAGGAAGTAGCTTTTTCTTCGAAGTACCGCTAAAAATATCGAAGGAGAGCCATGATCTTCTCAATAAGTCAGGTCGCACAAAAAGTACTGGCAAAAAGCTAAAGCCCTTTGAAAAATCACTCAAAATCCTTATAGCTGACGATGATGAACCTACACGGGTATTAATGAAAAAACTAATGGACAGCTTCAATCTTGAATCTGACTTTGTTGCAAATGGCTTGGATGCGGTGCAATATTATACACATAATCAATATGACTTGGTTTTGATGGATATTCAAATGCCAATGATGGATGGATTTGATGCTGTTCAGTTAATCAGGGAATATGAAAGCGAAACTGGAAATTATACACCTATAATTGCTTTATCTGCCTATAGTATGGAAGAAGATTTGCATAAATACTATTCGCAGGGATTTGACGATGTGTTGACAAAACCCATAGAGCTGGAAAAAATTTATGGTGTGGCGTGCTATTGGACCAATCCTGCACATCATATGCGTTGACCCGGCGAAATATGTATGATATATTCAATTTAATTTTTTCAGGGGAGGGATCCGATGCCGGACAAAAATAATAACTTGCACCAGGAAATCGTTGAAGCCATTAGAAATGAAGACTCTGAAACATTGCGCCAGATTCTTGAAGAAATTCATCCCTATGATATGGCTCAGGCCCTGCTGGAACTTGAAGAGGAAGAGCGCGTTCTTTTTAGTAAGCTGACAGATGAAGAGCTGGCAGACCTACTAGAAGAATTGGATTATGAAGAACAGGAGTCATTACTTGAAACCATAGGACCTGTTCGTGGCGTCCGAATCATTGAAAGGATGGCTCCGGACGATGCAGCTGATTACCTCGGTGAGCTGGAAGAATTTGAAAAAGAGGAAATTCTTGATAAATTACACCCGGAGACTGCAGAAGATATTCGTCAGCTTTTAACGTACCCAGAAAATACTGCCGGTGGTTTGATGACCACTGACTTTTTTGTTCTTTATCAACATGACACTGTAGAAAAAGCAATAGACCGTTTAAGGAATCTTGCTCCGGATGCTGAATCCGTTTACTACTTATTTGTCGTAGACGACTTGCATCGCTTGATCGGAGTTGTATCCCTGCGCGAACTGATTGTATCCCGGCCGGAAACAATGGTGGAAGATATTATGTCAGAAAGAGTTGTGTCTGTCCCCGTGGATATGGATCAGGAAGAGGTTGCACGAAAAATGGGGAATTATAGTTTTTTGGCACTGCCAGTAGTCAAAGGAGAGGTAATGGTTGGTGTTATTACAGTTGACGACGCTATCGAGGTTCTGGAAGAAGAAGCATCAGAAGATATGATGAAGTTCGGTGGTATTTCAGGATCAGAAGATGGTATGCAGGATTTAAGTATAGGACCAATTAAAGCCTCAATGAATAGAATACCCTGGCTTGTACTGTTGCTTGGAGTCGGTGTGCTTGCCGGTAATATTATAGACCAGTTTGAAGAAACTTTGGATGCGGTAGTTGTTCTGGCCGTTTTTATCCCAATGATTGCTGATATGGCCGGAAACACAGGAACACAATCTCTGGCGGTAGTAGTTCGGGGACTTACAATGGGTCAGTTTACCGGCAAAAATGTCTGGAAACTGATACAGCGGGAAGCTGTTGTTGGATTGATTATCGGAATTGTAAATGGTGTGCTTATTAGTATCATTGCTGCGTTATGGCAAAGGAGTATTATGCTTGGCTTTGTTATAGGTTTGTCTCTATCCATAACATTATTTGTAGCGACATTAGCAGGAACTGTTGTACCACTAATAATGACAAAATTAAAAATTGATCCTGCTGTGGCATCCGGACCCTTTATAACAACAGTAAATGATATTGTAGGTCTTACTATATACTTCACGGTGGCTACACGGTTTATGCAGTATCTGATATAATTATTAAGGAAAGAATTGTAGTGCAGAGACAGAAAAGACCCGATCATCTTTTCTGATCGGGTCTTTTCTGTCTCTAAGCATTACAATTTTTCCCATTGAACAACAGTCGCGGC
>QYZZ01000107.1 GCA_003838145.1 Tindallia sp. MSAO_Bac2 | reverse complement strand
TAGGATTGGTATTAGTATAACCTAAATCTTTTGTGTCTGTAATAGTCCAACGAAAATATCTAAATACTTCATTCCCGCCTTATCCTGCTTAACACAGTTTATAGCGAGCCTTCACCGTGCGAGCGGCTTTCACCGCACACGGCGATCCATCAACGGTTCTTTAAATTGCAAAAGGGGAGGTTTCTTTCTTGATGGTTAGTAGACTGCCGATAATTTAGCTTTAGTTCCATGGATTTGCCTATGATAATTTTTTAAAAATGCTTTACCAAGCTTATTATTTTAAAACTTTCAACTTGGATTCAGGGAAAAAGGGTTTTTAAATATTTCCTGAACTCAACCGATAATTTATTAAAATTATACATTTAAGCTCAAAAGCACTGATATTCGTTCAAGAATAGTTTGATATTAAGCCCCTGCCCAAGGCTTTAAACCAAGGACAGGGACTTTTTTATTTTTGGCACTTTTAGGTGTTGGTAGTATTATCCCTTTTTGGAGTTTTCCTTAGGGATGAGCCCTGAAAGAATCTCCTGGAATTACTGCTCTACCCATGTGCCGTCAAGTTGCCACGTTGTTTCTTCACTCAATCCTCCAGTAGCATCACTTTCTACAGCTCCTGCTGCTATTTCCAGTGTGTTTCCATCTGCAAGAGGATCAAGCGCATCTGTTGCATAGTCATCCAGGGGTACGTTCCAGGTAACAGTAATCGTGTCTGCGTTAACAGAAACATCTATCGCCTCTACACCGTTCAGTTCAAAGTCGGCAGCAGAACCAGTAAAGTCGACATCCTCGTCCCAGGTTATTTCAAGAACGATGTTATCACCGTCGGAGAGGTTGTATGTCCTTGGCAAATTACTGGCCCAGTCTCCTGCATCTCCAGTAAATGAGCAGGACACCAAGTCACTCTGGGCGTTTATGGCATCTCTTACATGCCAATCCCTTGCTTCGTTAGCGTGAAAAACATTAACTGCGTTGTTAGTTGGGTCGTCAAGAACTGTTACCGCTTCCCCACCCCCACTCTGTTCAAGCGTTACAGTAATATTACCGTTCGTCCCAATGCTACGGGAAGTGAAGGTTATATCCCCTTCGTGCACTGTTTCTGAACCCTGCCTGTCTGTTGTGATAAAGGCCTTCACACCAGGAGTAATTGTTGCAACTGCCGTAGCTGAGGGGTTAATTTCATCAAAGTTCGCCGTAACCGTTACATCTTCGTCTGGCATGGTAAAGGTGGTGTCTGGGTCGTCTGCATCGTCAAAGCTGCCTGCCGGAGCTGTCCAGTTGACAAACTCCCAGCCGTCTTCAGGTGTTGCTTCCACTGTTACTTCTGCTCCCGGTGCATACCAGCCTTCAGCATCTTCGTTCACTGTTCCGCCTTCATCAGGGTCTGCTTCCAAAGTCAAGTAATATCCATTCCCACCTATCCCCTAAAGGGATTTCGGTAGGCCTTCACCGTGCGAGCAGCTTTCACCGCACACGGCGATCCATCAACGGCTACTTGAACAAAATATGAGGGCAGAGAACCTCATCACAGCGCTCCCCAACGCCTGGTT
>QYZZ01000010.1 GCA_003838145.1 Tindallia sp. MSAO_Bac2 | reverse complement strand
GGACAGGGGTGTTGGGGACAGCGTCCCCAAGGTCTTGATTTTTCTATTGACATTCTAAAAAGTGACATTTTCTCAGAATAATTTCGTCCTTTTTAGGTGACATTTTCTCAGACTATTGACACTACTTTTTAAAAATATTCATAAAAAAGCTGCTTCCTGGCAGAAGCAGCTTTTTGTCAATTATTCAATTATCTGGCCATCCGTTGTAATGATAACCTCCCGATAAGGCACAATAGTCTGTGCATCAAGCATTGCCCGTCTTACTGAACTGACAATCCCTCCACAGCATGGCACCTGCATTCTGGTAACTGTAATACTTTTTGGCTGATTGATCTTAAATATTTCAGTCAGTTTTTCCTGATAGTGTTTATTGTCATCCAGTTTTGGGCAGCCAATCAAAGTAATCCGACCTTTGATAAATTCCTGATGGAAATTCCCATAGGCAAAGGCTGTGCAATCTGCAGCAATTAACAG
Source organism: Tindallia sp. MSAO_Bac2 (assembly GCA_003838145.1). Classification (GTDB taxonomy): domain Bacteria; phylum Bacillota; class Clostridia; order Peptostreptococcales; family Tindalliaceae; genus Tindallia. Next base: position 33,150 of record QYZZ01000010.1, on the reverse strand, counting down.
ATCAGCATTTTTAAGATAAGGTGCCTGGGGATGAATCAGATTCATTTGTACCGGCCATTGAGATAAGTGAGATGGCACGCTTTGTACAGAATCTTCCGGATCATCATTTTCCGGTTTTTCAATAGCTTTCGACATGCTGCCAGGGCATCCGCATGGCATTGGAGCTTCCTGCATTTGCTGTTTCTCTCTTTCTTTAATTCGCTCCATTACCAGTTCTTCATCATATGGCAAAGCTTCTCTTTCAATCATTTTAATGGCTCCAGTGGGACACTCCGGCAGGCAGTCGCCCAGACCATCACAGTAAGTATCACTAATTAGTCGAGCCTTGCCGTCTACCATTTCAATAGCACCTTCATGACAGGCAGTAACACAGTCTCCACATCCATTACAAAGTTCCTCATTTATTTCGATAATATTTCTTTTCATCAGAGTCCTCCTTGCAATTTTTACTTTCATTGACTTTCTTTCATTATAGTATTGCGATACCTAAATGTCAATAAAAATATATAAAATAATCCTAAGCACCGGCAGGTATTTTCACACCATCAGTGCTTAGGAATTTCTATACAGTGATTACTTTATTGCGATCGATATCATTTAACTGATGACATCCTGTCATCAACATTGCTTCTTTTAATTCATTTCCGATTTTATCAGCGTAAAGCCTGACGCCTTCTTTTCCACCACCATATGCTGCAACAGCAAAAGGACGGCCAATTAACACAGCATCCGCTCCCAAGGCCAGTGCCTTAAAAACGTCATCACCGCTTCTGAAACCTCCATCGACAAAAATGGTCATTTTATCCTTTACCTTTTTTACTATGTCCGGTAATACTTCAATAGTGGCAGGTGTGTTGTCCAGCACTCTCCCTCCATGATCAGATACCACAATGCCAGCCGCACCAGCTTCCAGAGCTTTCAGGGCTCCTTGCGGGGTCATGATACCCTTCAGAATAACTGGCAATTTTGTGCTGGCCGTAATTTCTTTCAGCTCATCCACAGATTTTGTATAGACAGGTTTTCCAGCCATCGCTAAAAGAACCAGTCCTGCTGCATCAATATCCATGGCAATGGCACTCACACCACTTGCTTCCGCCTTCCTGACTTTAGAAATAATCGTCTTGTTATCCCATGGTTTTATGGTTGGAATTCCCAAACCATGATTATTTGAAATGATATTAAGGGGGCCCTCATAAAATTCGTCTTTTGCTCCGTCACCGGTAAAGCCGCATATTCCGGCATCGCAACATCCGGCAATAATGTGTTCGTTGTATGTTAAATCATTTAGTGAGGGGTGATAGTTCATTTCCAGGGCTCCAATAGGCGCAGCGAAAAAAGGATATTTGTATTTTTTTCCAAAAAGTGTGATCCCCGTATCTATTTCACCGCTATCTACCAGTGTGTCCAAATGAAGTTTCACCTGTTGAACCTTTTCCCTGTTCCGAACAAAGGCCTGACCACTTCCTTTACCACCCACCCCCGGCACCTGACCGCGACAGGCATATCCGTTGCAATCAGGACAGACCTTGCATTTATCCATTATTATTTTTCTGGCATTATTTAATACTTCCTGGTAGTCCAAAAGAATTTCCTCCTTCGTTTCAAACAGTATATGCAGTTGAATAAGTGACAAACAGGAAGAGCGGCACTTCACCGCTCTTCCTGTTTATTCATGCAGTATCAGATTGCTCCGGGATTCGGTTTACACCTTAAACTGGTTTACCAACTGCTCCAAAGTGTTGGTGATGTTTGCCAGCTCTTTAGCTGCATCACTGGTCTCAGCAGCTCCATTTGCCGCATCAGCCGCCACACTGTTTACGTCTACAATGTTTTCTGCAATTTCGTTGGTGCCACTTGAAATTTCCTCAGAGGAACGAGCTACTTCATCCACTTTTTGGGATACAGCATCAACGCTGCTTGCCACTTCATTGGATGCTGTTGAAATTTCACTTGCTGATCTTGCCAATTCATTGACCCCTTCTGAAATCTCCGCCACACCCCTGGATGCTTCCTCTGCATTACCAGCGATTTCTGCTATTTCTCTGTTTACAGCGTTGACTTCCTGCGAAGCACCAACGGCTGCTTCAGAAATATCACCGGCCGTCGCTGACTGTTCAGTTACGGCAGCCGCAATGGAATTTGTTATTTCGGTAATTTCCTGAATCACATCCGTAATGGATTTAACTGCCTCAACGGCTCCGGTGGTTCTTTTTTGCATGTTTTCGATCTGGCTTCTTATTTCTTCTGTTGCTTCACCAGTTTGTTTGGCCAGTTCCTTTACTTCATTTGCCACCACAGCAAATCCTTTTCCGGCTTCCCCGGCACCAGCCGCTTCAATAGCAGCATTAAGTGCAAGCATGTTGGTCTGATCGGCAATATCGTTTATAACGTCAATAATTTTCCCAATCTGCAATGATAGTTGATCCAGGTTTCCAATGATTTCATTGGTTTCTTTTGCTTTTTCCTCAGCATTTGCCGTGATTTCCATTGAACGTTCGCAACTGCTACTCACTTCATTTAACGAAATATTAATTTCCTTGATGGCTGTTACAACGCTGTTGACAGCCGTGGATACTTCGTCTGTAGATTTTGAACTGTTTTGTATTTTTCTGGATATATCGTTTACCAGTTCCGATACAGACTGAGCACCGGCCGAACTTTGCTCAGAAGCAGAAGCCATATTCCGGAGTGTGGCATTCATTTCTTCCACTGCCGAAACGACCACACCCAGACTGTTTTTTGCTTCATCAGAAGCATCTGCTGTTCCAGCAATACTGGCAGTAATTTGTTCCACTGCAGCACTGACGGTTTCCATTTTAGAGCTTAGCTCTTCACTGTTGGCAGCCATTGTATCTGCCACTTCTCCCAGATTGTCCGAAGATTTCTTAAGTGTTGTCGTGGTGCTGTTTATGTCCTGTACCGTATGCTGGATTTTTTCCACAAACTGATTAAAGTATTTGGCCATCATACCAACCTCATCGCGGCTTTCGATGTTCAGCCTGGTGGTTAGATCTCCTTCTCCCTCAGCTATATCCTTCAACATATCCGTAACGTTCTGTATTGGTTTAATGGCGCCCCTGTTGAGAGTTATTCCGACAATCACAGCTATTACCAACGCCGCCGCAATTAATACCAAAGTAACTGTAGTCACCATTTGTTGTGTCTGGTTGCTTTGCTGTATCAGTTCCTCAGACAGTTGACCGTAACCATTGTTAATCAGTGTCATCTGTTGTCTGACTTCTTCCAGGTTGGGTACAGTTACAGTATTATAGATCCGAGCAGCTTCTTCCATATTATCTGCACGCATGGCTTCGTTAATATCGTGAGCACTGGTATGTATCATTGCGTGTGGTTCTTCCATATCGTAAAAAGGTTGCTGTATTTCACTCGGTAAAGAAGCAAATTCTTCCGTTTGAATAAAATCATAATACCAGTCTCCCAGGTTACACTGTGTGTAATCCAGCTCGCCCTGGAAAGGCCTTTCTTCGTTAACAGCGTCTGACAGTTCCTGGCGCCAGTCCAAGTGGTCAATTTCCAACTCCCTAATTTCTCTGGTGATCAGGAGATTTTCCTGAACTTCCGTTTCAATATCTGCGATGGTTTGCGACGCATAAAAACCTGCCAAGCCAATAATAACAGCCAGCGAACCCAAAACTACAAGAGATACAATGATTTTCATTTTGATTGTTATGTTTTTCATCAGCTCACTCCTTGGTCAATTAATTTATGTTGAATCCCTGCTTTTGCAGGTATGCTTTCATGTGTGGCCTAGACTCCTTGCTGACTTTTGACGCAACTGTTTCTGTCCAGGTTTCTTCCCTGGGGTTGCTTTCTCTGCTTCTAAGATACTCAAGAAAACTTTCATCGTATTCTTTTAATAGCTCTTTTTCTTTATCCATCAGGTATATATCTTCTTTGTAAACCAGAGGTAATGGCATTCGCGGTTTCACCTGAGGGTTCTGATCCGGATATCCCAAACTCATTCCAAATACCGGAAATACTTGTTCCGGAAGTTTAAGCATCTCAGTGACTTCATCAGGATGATTCCTGATTCCACCGACATACACTCCGCCAAGCCCCATGGATTCCGCTGCAAAAAGAACACTCTGACCCCAGATCGCTGCGTCTACCGAGGCAATGATAAGCTGCTCTACATATCCCTTTTTCATTTCAGCTCCCTGTAAGTCACAGGCGACAGATAGTTTATGTAAGTCTGCACAAAAAACAAGAAAAACCGGCGCCTGCTTTACATGTTTCTGATCTCCACAATAGGCCGCAAGCTTTTCTCTGTTGGCATCATCTCTTACACGCACCACAGAATAGGCCTGTAAAAAACTGGACGTGGCCGAATGTCTTGCTGAGTCTATGATTTCTTTCAGCAGTTCTTCTTCCACCTCCCGCTCTGTAAACCTTCTGATGGATCTGTGTTTTTTCATTAATTCCATTACTTCGTTCATTTTTAACCTCCTGCCAAAGATCAGTCCTTCACACCCACTTCTAAACTTATTTTATAACATATCCTACCGTATACCCATTTGCTTAATAATACAACATTTTCTTTTATATTGTCAGCGAATTTCATCAAGGGCCTCTTTTTTTATAAATGCTGTTGATTTGGTATTCATGTCAAAGGCGCTGCCAAAAAATTCATTGATGGCTTTTTTAATTTTTGTCAGATCTTGCTGGTCCACCCTCACCCCTCCTTTCAGAGTTTCTTTTCATATTCTTCCCAAAATTTTTCAAGTTTTTCTTCGAGATAATGGATTCTTTTCAGCTGCCAACCTTCGTACTGACCGATAAGGTTAATCTCATCAAGCGTCTGCGTTTTTCCAGAAGTAATTAGCCGCATCCAATTCATTTCGCAATGACAATCATGAATATCTCCAAGCAAATCCTGCAACTTTTTTGATACCTTCAGTATTCTGCCTGATTTTTTGGTGTTAATGCCAGATGTTTTCATTCCAGTGTTTTCGATACCATACCGTATTTTTTTTCCCCTGATTCTTAATTGATGTAATTCTTCACGGTTACGAAAGTTTATTTTCTTCGCCAGCTCATTAAAGCGCTTCATTTGCTTTTTAAGTCTGTTTTCAACAAATAAATCAACTGGTATTTTTTTGTTAATATCAGCAATGCTTTCAGGCATCCTTTCCATCATACACCAAGCATCCAGGAGTTTTGGCGTCATTTTTCCTTCTGCAATTTCCTGTTTGAGTATCCTTCTTTTGTCCTCCCGTGTATATTTAACTTCATCAATTATCTTATTGGCTTTTGCCGGATTTTCAAGTTCTGCAATCCACTCCTGCAGGTGCTGCCACATCATATCTAATTCCCTTAATTCATTGGTTTCCCGGCTCCATTCCCGAAGCATTTTGTTTAATTTGCTGTGTTGTTCCTCTTCCATCAACGGTTTAAAAAGAAATAATACCGACCGTAAATTCCTTATAGAAACACGTAACTGATGTAAATGTTCCGGCTCATCCGGATCCTCAGTCAGATTATCCAGGGAGTTAATCAAACGCTTCATGGCAGCAGCTGTCGAATGTATAAAGCCTTCCGGTGCATCTGCCTGATTCAGCTTAGGAAAACTTTTTACTTTGCTTTTGGATGGGCTATTTTCATTGGCCAGTCCGGCAAGAAGAAGGCCTCGGAAAAATTTGCTGTTTTTTTCCGGCTTCATCGGGTGTTTGTCAGAAATTGTTTTCCCAATATCCAGTAATGCAGCTGTTTTTCCTTCCTCTAACTCCAGCTCCAGTTCGTGAATGGGAACTGATGATCCACCGGCTTCAATACGTCCAACATCCAGTGCTACTTCTATGGAGTTCCCTTCACCATCTTCCCATATTCCTTTTTTTCGGGTGAATTTCGTTTCCATCAACGGCTTCAGTGGCTTTGATTTCACAACATCCATTAGTGTCTGTTGAATTTCCGGAACGGCGAATGTCTCAATTAGCGGCTGAGGGTCATCAAGGGTTACGTTCCATTCCTCCCGCTGGTGAAGGCCGCCATCCGAGTTTCCCATACCTTTTACCGTTGCTGTCCACTTATCGCCTTCCTTACGGATTCGATAGGTCCATCCGGCAGCTAAAAGTGCATGGTTGGCTGTGTCATAATAAACGGATTCCAGTAAAGATTCTTCCATAGGGGTTTTAAGGTGTTTTAATGATTTCAGCGTATTTTCCAACTTTGCTGAAACCTCAGACTCTAGCAGGCTTAGCTTTAGTTCTGTTTCCTGAAAATTATCCATTTTTCCACCACTCCTTTAAAGCTATCTATTCTATCAATACCTTTATTCTCACTCCATAATCACCATCAACAGGAAGCCAGCCACAACGCATGTCAAAAAAATAAAAGAGCAGAGGGATAGTCCCCCCGCCCTTTTTAGTCCTGATCTCGCTGCTGTCCCAAATATACCTGATGGCCAGTGAATCCTTCCTCCAAATCTGACCAAAACTGATGTTTCAGGATTTCCGGATAAACGGTAATTTCAGAGTTCTGCAACTCTTCCCGACTATAAAACCGACAGTCCTGTATTAACTGCCTTTCAAGCTCCGGATCCTTTCCCGCTACGATTTTTTCATTTTTGTTTGGGAGCACTCCTCTGAAAAACATGCCTAAATGATGTAATCTGGCATTGCCACTAACGTATTCACGAACATAGAGCAGTTCCTGTGGCAGACATGTAACCCCACATTCCTCCCTTACTTCTCTCGTCAGTGCCTCCAGTGCGTTCTCTCCAGCTTCCAATCCTCCACCTGGAGGCATCAGCCATACTTCTCCTGTTTCAGGATCATCATGCAGTACCAATAGTATGTCATTGTTTTCGTTCAGTATCAGCGCAGATGCCCTTACACGAAACAGCATCTGCGGTTGCCATCTTCTCATTGTTTTCCTCCAGCATCTTCACAGCAGAACTTCGACATGACTTTAATTAGGTTTTCCATGGAGACAGGTTTGGGAAGATATTCATCCATTCCCACTTTTATGCACTTTTCTCTGTCTTCTTCCAGCGCATAAGCTGTAACGGCAACAATGGGAACGTGGATGGACGTCATTTTTTCCTGCTGCCTTATCAGTTCGGCTGTTTCATAACCGTTCATAACCGGCATCTGAATATCAAGAAAAATCAGGTCATATTCTTCTTTCATGTACATGCGCAATGCTTCCAGTCCATCTTTGGCAAAGTCGGCATCCACATTCAATCGACGCAGAATTTTTTCCATGAAAATACGACTCATAGGGTCATCTTCAACAACCAAAATCATAAGGTTTTCCTCAGCTATGAGTGCTTTTAGTTCTTCTATTGAGTTGTCCAATTGATAAGAATTGTTTACTGCTTCCTGATTTACAGACATGTTTATCATACCTTCCGGGTAGTTAGAATTTATTTTTGGGATTTTTGTATTTTAGCCCAGGTATCTCTCAGAGATACAATCCGGTTAAAAATCAGTTCATTGGTTTTTACACCGTCTACAGTATCCAATGCAAAATATCCATGTCTCATAAACTGGAACTGCTGTCCTGCCTCATACTCACTGAATCCCGGTTCCACCAGCGCCTGCTCCATTTCCTGTATGGAGTCAGAATTTACTTCCGTAATGGTTTCACCAGTATCTTCGTCTTCTTTTTCAATAAATAAATGGTTGTACAGCCTTACTTTTGCAGGCAAACTGTGGTTTTTCGAAACCCAATGCAGAGTTCCTTTTACCTTTTTTCCACTGGTATCGCTGCCACTCTTCGACGCCGGATCGTAACTGCATCGCAACTCTACAACGTCACCAGTTTCCGGATTTCTTACCACTTCGTCACAACGGATAATGTATGCATATTTAAGGCGAACTTCTTTACCCGGCGCAAGCCGGAAAAACTTTTTTGGTGGATCTTCCATAAAGTCATCGCTTTCAATATATATTTCTTTTTCAAAAATCATCTCACGATGACCCATATCCGGATTTTCCGGATTGTTTTCAGCCTTCAGGGTTTCCTTCTGATCCTCAGGGTAGTTTGTGATTACAATTTTCAAGGGCTTTAAAACTCCCATCATCCGAGGTGCCTTAAGTTTTAGGTCTTCCCGAATACAATGTTCAAGCAATGCGATATCCACTACACTATTGCTTTTGGCTACTCCAATGCGATCGCAGAAATCTCTGATAGCTTCCGGAGTATATCCTCTTCTTCTCAGACCACAGATGGTGGGCATGCGGGGATCGTTCCATCCATCCACTACGCCATTTTCCACCAGCTCTCTCAGCTTCCGCTTACTCATTACCGTGTTGGACAGGTTCAACCTGGCGAACTCAATCTGTTGTGGATGTGGTTGAAAATCAAGGGCATCCAGAACCCAGTCGTAGAGGGGGCGGTGGTCTTCAAATTCCAACGTGCAAATAGAATGAGTAATGCCTTCATATGCATCTGAAAGCGGATGGGCGTAATCGTACATAGGATATATGCACCATTCATCTCCCGTCCGATGATGCTTTACCTTAGCAATCCGATACAAGACCGGATCTCTCATATTCATGTTTGGGGAAGACATATCAATTTTCGCTCTCAGTACTCGGGTTCCGTCGGGAAATTCTCCGTTTCTCATTCTCTGAAAAAGATCCAGATTTTCTTCTGCAGACCTGTTTCTGTACGGGCTCTCTTTTCCCGGTTCCTTGAGTGTGCCACGGGTTTCGCGGATTTCTTCCCCTGTCAAATCACAAACATAAGCTTTTCCGGCCTTTATTAATTCCACAGCGTATTCGTATAGTTTTTCAAAATAATCCGATGCATAAAATAATCGGTCTTCCCAATCGAAGCCCAGCCATTTCACATCTTCCTGAATTGATTCTACATATTCCACATCTTCTTTGGAGGGGTTCGTGTCATCAAACCGCAAATTGCATAATCCACCATACTCTTTGGCAAGCCCAAAGTTCAGACAAATGGATTTTGCATGGCCAATATGAAGATACCCGTTGGGTTCAGGAGGAAAACGTGTATGAACGCGACCGTCATTTTTATTGTTTTTCAGGTCTTCATTGATGATATTTTTAATAAAGTTTGACGAAACCGGGACATGGTTTTCGGTGGACATGCTGGTCCCTCCTCTAATATTTTCATTGGTTTAACAGTTTATCAGTGTATTATACCATATCTGTTCCTTCTCTGTCATTGTAATGCGGTAAAATCGCCATTGTCTCTTCATTGAATTTTTTACGTGACGCCTTTGTAAGGATTAATAAGGCAGCCGCAACGGCAAACCCGGAGAGGAGCATTACTTTTCTATGTGTTGGCATATAATCCCAAAATCCTTCCCGGAAGTTATTCCAGATCTGGTTGCGATCCTCCCGGGGCACTTGAACGCTTAAGGATCCATCTTCTTCCCTCAACAAAAAAGCATTTTGGATTTGTTCCATTGGTGTTTCAGTTTTCCCCTCGTATACTACCCAAAAATGGCTAAGCGAAAAGCTCATCCTGTAAGGGATATCTCTGGCTTCAAAAAGAGATGCAAGAACAACAAATCGGCTTTTGCAGTCGCCGGTCATATTATGCAATGCTTCTTCCAGGGTAGGAAAGTACCATGGAACCCCGAAGGTTACCCAGTCATACTGATAAGGTATTTCTCCGAGCACGAATCGTTCCAGCTCTTCCGGCTCGAAAGGAGCTTCTTCCAGCAGATGAAGCACTCCTTCCGGATTTACCGGCGGGTTACCGATCCGGTAGATGCTTTGTGCCAATCTCATTGGGTTTGGGTAAAGAACCAGTAGTGTCCAAATCATCAGCATTGAGATAATCTGCCAGTATTTAATTTTTGACAACTTTTTACCTGCTCTCTCCATCCGTTTCACTGTCTCCCCAATACATTATTTCATATATTAACATTATTTTACCAAACAGCAACGCAGCCATCGGTTCTGGGCTCAGTTGCGCCGCAAAGAACTCCCTCTTCATTGCGCAAAATCATCTGTCCTCTGCCAAAACTTCCCTTTTCCCTCTGTATCACTATATCATGACCTTTTTCCACCAATTGATGTATTAACGTTTCCGGATAGTTTTGTTCCACTTCTATTCTTTTTCCTCCCATCCATTGCCAGCGGGGTGCATCAAGAGCTGCCTGAGGATTCAGCTGAAAGTCAATTATCTTCGTTAGCAACTGAAGATGTCCCTGTGGCTGCATAAATCCACCCATAACTCCGAAAGGTCCTAGGGGTTTTCCGTTTTTTGTCAAAAATCCCGGTATAATGGTATGGTAAGGTCTTTTATCCGGCGCCAGACAGTTCGGGTGTCTTGGGTCCAGGGAAAAGTTGTGTCCGCGGTTGTGTAATGCAATGCCTGTGTCCGGAACCACTACTCCGGACCCGAATCCCATGTAATTGCTTTGAATCATGGAAATCATATTGCCTTCATTATCCGCCGCTGCAAGGTAAACCGTTCCACCCCTTGGTGGAAGCCCCGATTCCGGTTCGATGGCGTTTTCACCAATCAGCTTTCGACGGGAATCGATGTACTCTTTAGACAGTAATTCCTCCGCAGTCACCGTCATATAGTCCGGATCTGCAATATGCGCTTTTCCATCTGTAAACGCCAGTTTCAATGATTCAATGATCCGATGCACTGTTTCTGCATTTTCTACAGGATCCAGCTCCATACCCTGGAGAATTGAAAGAGCCTGCAGCGCAATCATTCCCTGGCCATTGGGAGGTATTTCCCAGACATCATATCCCCGATAGGATACAGATATCGGTTTTTCCCAGCGTACCCGGTATTTTTCCAGATCGCTTTTTTTCAGTTTCCCCTGATGATTAGACAGGAAAGTTTCTATCCTTTCAGCTGTATCACCTTCATAAAAGTCTCTTCCTTCCGTTCTGGCAATGGCTTCTAATGTTCTGGCATGTCCTTCCGATTTCCATATTTCGCCCGGTTCCGGCGCTCTGCCCTCAGGTGCAAATGTCTCAAACCAATGCTTAAATACATCACCCTGATAATTTGCAAGAGCGTTGTTATGCGCTTTTTTCCAGAAATATGAAGTGGCGGGCGTTACCGGGTAACCGTACCGAGCATAGTTTATGGCCGGTTTTAGGACCGTCTGGAGAGAAAGGTTCCCGAAACGCTCCGACAATTCTGCCCAGGCTGCAGGAGCTCCGGGTACAGTTATTGGAATCGGACCGTAAGCAGGCATCTCTTTCAAACCCTGTTTTTCAAAGTATTCCAGTGATAATTCCTTCGGAGCCGGTCCACTGGCATTTAACCCATGAAGATTTCCTTCTGTCCAGATTATTGCAAAAGCATCACCACCAATACCGTTGGAAGTAGGCTCAACAACTGTTAAGCAGGCAGCAGTAGCAATTGCCGCATCTATGGCATTACCGCCTTTTTTAAGCATATCAAGTCCTGCCTGTGCGGCCAGTGGTTGTGATGTGGCTACCATTCCACGATTACTGTATAACAGGTTTCTTTTTGACGGATAAGGATATTCCAAGGATGAAAAATTCATATTGATCCCCTTTCCATTTAAATTATTTGAGGTCTTTCATTTATTTTACATGAAATCATTAATTATTTCATCTGTTTCGCTGATTTAAAGAGCATTCTCCAAAACATCCCATATGGAAGGTTTTTCAAATCCTTTTCGCCATCCGGCAAAACCTGCTAACCCGTACTCTGCGACTAAAGCAGATTTTCTTTCTATAGAACGTTCTTCCTCCAGCCAGACACGGTATCGATTTCCTTCAGCTTCATATTCCGCATAATACTGACCGGCTTCCTCCTGCCATTCCCAGTCTTCTTTCTCTATCCCATTTTCCTGCAAAATGCTTTGTGCATATTCCATGCCCAAGGCTCTGGATGAAACAGACACATTTCCATCCGGCTGAGTTGTTTCTTCCCACAGACGTGTATAAAAAGGCAATCCTAATACTGTTTTTTCCGCCGGTACCTCCCTCAACGTATTTTGTATTCCGTTTTCCACCCATCCAAGAGAAGCAACAGATCCGGCCACCGGGCTGCTGCCCCAGTGCTCATCATAGGTCATCACACAAACATAATCCACCAGAGGAGCCAGGCTGGTCCGGTCATAGACCTGTGACCAGTTTAAACTTCCTCCGGGAATGGTAACATCAATGGAGATTATCAGATCCTGATCTTTCATTTTTTCGGAAAACCGTCGAACAAAATCGGTGAATGCATCCTGATTTCGATAATGAATATTTTCAAAATCTATGTTTATGCCTTCCATTTGGTACAAAGAAGCGTACAAAAGCAGTTGTCGGGTAAAATGATCCTGCGCTTCCCTGTTCATGAGAAAAGACTCTGTCATGTCCGGATCAAAGGAGTTGGTTACCAGCCCCCATATCTGGTAGCCCCGATCCCTCATATACGAGGCGTACCGAAACTGGGCCTTTCCAGTCAGATCACCATGTTCATTTTCCAGATCAAACCAGGTGGGTGAAACCACGGACAAAGCAGGAATTTTTTCATCGTTACTGCGGTCAGGATGTGAATTCCCTACGTATTCCCATACCATTCCAAAAGGATGATCCAGCACTTCCGGTGTAACATGCCCTAAAGTTAATTTATCCCGCTCCGGTTCTTGCCTTTGTATGGATTCCAAAGATGAGTTTGATAAATATCCCATTAGCCCATTAGTTTTTCTTATAAAAGTGTAATCCTCTCCAATTTCCAGAACCCGGACTTTCTCGCCATCATTTACCACTCCGACTCCACGGCTGAAAAAACCGGTATTTTCTTTCAGTTCTGTTTCTTCAGCCACAATGCCCGTTTGATATGGCTTGTTTACTATGTCTATCGTTACCATATCCGTTTCCGGATGATATTGGGTTTCCTGCTTCAACAGCGGATCCAGTCCTGAAAGAGGGAAATAATGCTGATTCTCCACTTCAACCAGACTAATATCAGCAAATATTTCGCTCTCCGTCATAAATTCGGTCAGCTCCAGGTCTTCATACAGGAGCTGACTCTTATCAATAATCATACGCACCCGCAAAGGATTGTTTAATGTTTTCACCTCTCCGATAATATTTTCTTCCACCCAGTCCAAAGGCAAAAAAACAATATTTTCTTCTATAAAAAAGGATACATCGTGTCCTTTATCATCAAAGATAACGTTATAGGTTTCCACTTGCTCCTGTTGCCAGGGAAGAGTGCCAAAGAAGTAAGGACCTAAAAAATAAAAAAACACCGTTGATGCGGCAAATGCCAGTACCAGCATCCATTTAATTTTCCTGATTTTCCTCTTTTCTTCGATTAACCTTCGCCTTTCCATTCTTGACAAAAATCATCATCTCCATTCGTCAAAAAGTAATTTAAAGCCCTCCATTGGAAAAGCCAGTACAACTATATTATAACAGTTGTCTGGCTTTTTTAGGATAATTATTCTGGCCTTTTATAGCTTTAGAATAATCCAGAAGCTTTGTAGAGCATATCCGCCGTTTCAGCCATCGTCGAAGCATCCTTTGGTCTGAAAGAGGTTTGGTCCGGGCTTATCAGCTCCAGGCCTTTGCTAATGGCTACAGCACCTTTGTGCTTTTCTGAAATATCCTGCACATCCTCGTAGTTTAACGAAAAAATATCCGATGCCTGTGATAATCGCTGGTAACCCAACATATTAACCATCATTTGCGCCATTTCCTCTCTGCTCACCGTTTCCTCACGCTGAAATGCCTCCGGCTTGTTGTTTATGATCCCGTATCTTATGGCCCACTGGATATACCGAAAATCTTCGTCCTGGTCCATCACATCAACAAAACGAACATCTTCTCCGCCTTCCATCCTGTAACCAACATTGTAGTCAGTTTCCCTTATTTTAACCATCATTTTTACGGCATCAATCCGACTTATTTCTTCTTCCGGTTTAAAATTTTCCATTTCAATAATTCCCTGTTGCGCTAAAAGCTTTGCGGTTCTTTCAACCCAATGTCCACTTATTGCTTTTTCGAAAGCTTCCCTGTCCCTTCCGGGAATGCTTCGCCCACTGTAGTCCAGCGGAGTACCGTCATGCGCATCAATATAGGTCATGGGAGATGATGGGTCAACAGGCCGCCATCGATATACTAACCTTTTATTGTATTCCGGTTTCATATAGTCGGTGCTGACATTGATTCGAGTATAGGCCAATTCAAGTTCAAACTGTTCCCGAAGCATTCTTAATGCCTGATCAGCAGTCATAATCCGATCCTGGGACGGCAGTGTTAAACCGGGAGCCCAGCGGGCAGTATAGTTTTGTATTTCTCCAGTATACCGGTTGATGTTAACCATAATGCTGTTTTCATCGTAAAATGCATTTCCGATTTTTCGCGTAAACTGATAATTATATTCAGGAGAAATCCATTCTGATTCTTCCGCAAATTGCGGAAACTCTAGCATTTTCTGTTCGGTTTTGATTTCATCAATCAGATAAGGGTGATATTGCTCGATCAGTTCAACTGCCTTTTCATATCCTTCTTCCCAGCTCAGAACTGCTTCTCCGTTTTCAGCCGTCGGGTATCCATAATACCAATAATTGTAGGCAATTAGTTCAGCTGTCTCCGCATCCAGCATCACCCTGCCGTTAATGGAACCTTCTTCATTTTCTGCGGTAAATTCCATATGCCAGACTTTTCTTCCTGAGCTTTCCCAATATCCTTCACCTTCGGAATACTGCGATGTGTTGATTTGAACGTTTTTGCCGGATATTTTCTCCGCCAGCTGAAGAGCCAGTTTTTCTGCCTCCTGCTGGTTTAGTGGTTGTGGGCGGTATTCCGGTTTTTCGCCTTTTTTGAGTATTTCTTCCTTTCTTTCATTGGATATATCCATCCTGTGAGTTTCCAATCCCTCTTCTTTTCCACTCCAGTCTATCGGTTTTCCTGTGTGGGCATCAATCATGCCCACCATGCCCTGATTCAGTCGATAAGCAATACGAAAATTTTGGGGAACAGCTTCATATTGAAACTCATCTCTGATGGGCAGATAAAATAATTCTACCTCTGAATAGTCATCAAGGATTACTCTCGCTTCTCCTTTGGTAATCGCACCTTCCGGAGAAGGTAAATCCGCATCTTCGTCCCACCGATGATTATAGCTCCTAAGTTCTCCAGTGGTTCCATCGATGCTTATGTTGATAAAATTTGCATCGTAGGGTATTCCCTGAACTTCACCAATATATTGAAATTGATAAAGTGAAGAGCTGCCATATCCATAATAGTCCTGTACTTCAACATTTTTGCTCTGTTCCAGTTTTCCGGGTGCCAGCAATCTGATATAAGCTTCCGCTTTATCTTTTGCTTCTTCTTTGGTCAGTGTTAATGGACGTCTTCCGCTACCGGTGTAGCTTCCGGAATCATGATGCAAGTCCAGTATTTTACCTGTTGATGCTTCCAGAGTCACGCCAGCTGACACGTATTCTCCCGGATCGCTGAAGTGAAGGTAGATGGACCATACATAGCTTTCCGGGCTTTGCCAGTCTCTTCTGTATTCCGTTCCTACCTGATAAGCTTTTGCCTCAAGATCCAGACCGGCATAGGTGTACAAGGATTCCTTCGCAATATCCAGTGCTTCCTCCCGGCTCATTTCAGGCGTAATCCCCGGTTCTACATAATCCTGACCCGCTTCGGCCTGGTCCTGAACCTCACGAATTGGTATGGGTGCAGGTTCAGGAAGGGGTTGCATGTTTTCCGGACTTACATGCATTTGTGTTTCAGCATATGTTGTGAAACACATTGCAAGAACCAGCGAAAAAACCAGTACCATTTTTACCCAGTGGCTTTTTTTCATCATCTCTGTTTCCTCCATTCTATTTTCAATTTGGCTATCCTGCTATCCGCATATGTAAATACAACTGCTTTATCCAACTATATATACGAATTTTCGTTAGAGAAGTTGCATCCGGGTAAAGATTTTTCAAACTAAATACGTTATACTACTAGTTGAAAGACTTGATCCTGTCAATAGAAAGGGGAGCTCAAAATGGAAATAGAAACACTGCTGGATATGCTGGATACCGGATTATTTACATCTTTTCTTTCAAAAGTCCTGCTTATTTCTATTCTTATTCTAATTATTGCCTGTACATATTATCTGATTCACATCGGGAACCGACATGTTGAAGCATCGAAAAGGCTGGTATTCAAACCGGATCATCTGAAGGCCATTTTCCTTTTACTGCTGGGATTCACTATGCTTTTTTGGCTATACCTCAGGCGTGGTGCCATCCTGCCCATGCTGACACCTTTTATTATTTCCGCTGTCATCGCTTATGCTTTTTCACCTGTTATAGAGTGGATAATGAAAACAACCAGACTACCCCGCGTCTGGTCTGTGCTGGTTTTATTTCTTTCCGGCATATTCCTTATTGTGTTTTTATTCTATACATTGGTGCCCAGTATTGCAGAGGAACTGCGCAGGCTGGGAGAGCAGCTTCCAGAGTTCAGCATGGCACTTTACCATGGTTTTGAAGGCTGGTACCAGCAGACTCTGTCCGGTGTTGAGTTTTTACCTGAGCACCCTCAGGAAATTCTGGAATTTTTTAATCTTGATTTCAGTACCATTACAAATTTCCTATTTAATTCTTTAGGGAATCTGGCCACCCAGGTTGGTTCCATTATATCCAGCCTGGTTTACATTGTTACTATTCCGGTTTTAACTTTCTATTTTATGAAAGACGAAAGGAAGATTGCTGATTTAATCAAGGAATCCGTTCCTGTTTTTTCTCAGAAATGGGTTTTCCCGCTGGCAAACCAGGTAGATCGGGTGTTAAGCGGATTTATACGTGGACAACTTCTGGTTGCCCTGTTTGTGGGGGTAGCCAGTGGCCTTGCCCTGATTATTCTGGGAGTGGAATTCGCCATTCTGATTGGAATAATAGCCGGTATTACCAACATCATCCCTTATCTCGGCCCAATATTGGGGGGTATCCCGGCAGCTATTATAGCTTTCCTGGATACCCCCATCAAGGCACTTTGGGTTATTATTGCTTTTGTTATTATTCAACAAACAGAAAGCAGTGTTGTTTCTCCTCGAATTGTCGGACAGCGCGTCGGCCTTCATCCAACCGTCATTATTCTGGCACTTCTGGTAGGCGGTTCTTTGTGGGGCTTCCTGGGACTGCTTATCGCCGTGCCTCTAGCTGCCATATTAAACGTTCTTATTTCAGCAGCTCTCCGATGGATCAGACACAATATACCAGAAATGTTCTGAGAAAGAATTGCTTTGTTATACTTAAATTAATCTTTTATGCAAATTCCTCTATTCGGATATTTATATTGGCTTTTTGAGCTAAGTCCAGTACTTTTTCATCCTCCAGTCGGACCATCGGGCGGTAAATCTGGTTTTTGGGAACAAAAATAATTTCACCTTTTCTTCCGTCTTCCAACAAAACCTGTTGCCCTATAAATAAAGTTCCTATCCTGTTTAAGAATAAATAAAGTATGGATGGATCAAGTTTTTCCGGGTATTCTGTCTCAAGAATTTTAATCACTTCAAAAGGTGTCATTTTATCCCTGTGAGGTCTTCTGGATGTCATCGCATTATATACATCCGCTATGGCAATAATACGGGAGAAATAAGGTATTTCTTCCCCTTTTAAACCTTTGGGATAACCGCTTCCATCCATTCTTTCATGGTGATACAATATGCCCGTTAGCACTCTTTCGGAAAGAAATGAGAAGCGCTTAATTGCTTCAAAACTATAAACAACATGTTTTTTCACTTCTTCGTACTCTTCGTCTGTCAGGCTATGTTTTTTATTCATTACTTCGGCAGAGACTTTCATTTTTCCTATATCAATTAACAGCGCCGTCATTGTCAGCTCTTTCAGGTCCTCTTCACTCATATTCAGCCACCGGCCAATCAAGTGACTTGTCAGTGCTACATTATGGGAGTGGGTATATGTGGCATCGTCCATGTTTCGGACTTTTTGCATCAGCTGAATCACGTTAATGTCAACTTCAAAGGCCGTCAGTGTATTCTGAAGCCTTTCCTCTATCGCCTCCTGAGCAACTTCCCGGTTCAGCAGTATATTTTGAAATTCAGTCTTTAATTTCTCGCACTGTTCATCGAAATTTTGAATAAATTTATTAATCTGTTTTTCCTGAACCGATTCTTCTTTTTTTTCACCCAGCTCCGATGGTTCTTTTATTGTCTCTACCTTGTGGGGCAATCGAACCTTAATCATCATCACGTCGTGCTGCATCAGCAATTCCATAACACGATCCGCACTCTCAACAACTTGTCCCTTCGGTACCAGGACCATTCCCTGCTCACTATAGATTTCCTGATCTATCATCATACCGGGAACCAGTTCAGTGATCATAATCGTTTTTGACTGCGGATAAATTACCTCTCCCATTAAACTTCCCCCTAAGCTAAATAAATCCATCCAAATTTCTCATCCGCTAAATAATAATATCATCCAACCCTCTCTTGGGCACGAAGTGGTTTCCTTCTTCATCACGATAATATTTCATATTGCCATCCTGTCCCACCGGAACCATCTCCACATTTTCAACCGGCTTTCCAAGAGCTATTACCATAATAATTTCGTATCGTTCCGGCAATTTCATATCCATAGCCAGGTTTTTTCTATCTACAGATCCAAACATACATCCGCCATAGCCTTCTTCAACTGCTGCCAACAGGATGCTTTGGGCGGCCAGTCCGTGATCCCACCAATAGTTTTTGCTGATTTCAGTATCCCCCAGCATTACAATATAGGCAGACGGTTTTTCTCCTTCTTCTGGCCCGTCCCAGTCTTTCAGAGCTCCAGCCCACTTAAGGTGCGGAAAAATCATATCGTTGGTTTCTCTGTCGCAGGACAAGAAATATTTCAACGGCTGGTTGTTTTGTCCGGAACTGGTCATGCGAGCCAAGTCCACCCAGTCTCTCAACTGCTGTTCTTCAATAACGGCCTCCTGATCAAACCTTCGATACGTTCTGTTTTTAATTACCAATTCTCTTAGCATAAAAATCCTCCTCTTTAAAATCAGTTTTTATTATTGGTCGTGAGACCTTTCTCCACTAAGCTGTTTCACTCTGAGTCGTACAGGACGAACTTTATTTCCTTTTGTTTCATACATTCTTTCTTCCGCTTTCTGAATCAGACTGTTCAATGATTCATTTTCTTTTGTTTTAACAGCCATTCCCATGGATATACTTAGATTCACCGGATCAAAATCGTTTTGCTGACAGTTTTCCCTAATACGATCAAGGATGATTTGTGCCTGTTCTTCATCTGTATTGGGCAGTATCATTGCAAATTCATCTCCGCCCCAACGGGCTACCACATCTGTCTTTCGACAGCTTCTTTGAAGAATATCCGCAATGCGGACAAGCAGCTCATCCCCCACAAAGTGTCCATATTGGTCGTTTACCAGTTTCAGATAGTCCACATCGCCTATCATGACGGTAATGGGCAGGCTTTCCAGCTTATCAGTTCTCATTGCCTCTCTTTCGAAATAAGCGCGATTGTACAGTCCGGTAAGCTTGTCATGATAGCTAAGATGCCTCAGCTCTTCTTCGTCCTTTTTTTGTCGGGTGATATCAGTATATATGCCAAATCCTCCCCGGGCTTCGCCATCTATTTTCACAAGAATCCCTTTAATTTTAAGATAAATTTTTCGTTGATCCTTACTGTAACGAATCCCTTCCGTGGACACGTTTTCCCCATTCATAACCGCAGCAGTTATTTGGCTTGCTTCTTCTCTGAATTCAGACTTGCAGACCACATCATCAACTGTTTTACCTTTTATTTCATCCAGCTGGTATCCAAATATTCGTTCGAAAGAATCATTAATGTCTATTATCCGATGATTATTATCAAAAAAAACAATGCCATCGGATGAGTTTCTGAAGAGTGTTTCCATGAATTTTTTCTGTTCATCAATTTGCGCTTTTCCAATTTTTTGCTCATTAATATCCCGGGCAGTGGCATAAATAACCTTTTCTTCCGGCGATAGCATAGCTCCCCAGGAAACCCATCGAAATGGTTCTTTCCCTATTTTTATGCGGTTTTCAAAACCTTCAATTCTCTCGCCGGCCAACACCTGATCCATGGACTCTTTTGTCCTATCCAAGTCTTCCGGATGCACCCAGTCAAGAATGTTTTGAGAAAGCAGTCTGTTCTGTGGGATATTGAATTTTTTCCCCCAACCCTGATTAATGTCCAGAATGTATCCTCTTGAGTCCAGGATACACATCATCTCCACCGCCAGGCTGTAAAAACCGCTGAAACGTTCTTCTATCCGTCGCAGGTGCGTTTTATCCAGCGCACAACTGAGAACCCGGACAACCTGTCCATCTTCAATGATAGGTGTCAGCCTGGTTTCGACTTTACGGATATCTCCCAAAATGTTCACAGTAGCCTGATAATCTACCACTTTTTGTTCCAGAATGCAAGGACCATAATAAGAAGAAATCAGTCTGCCATGGGTTTCACCGTACACTTCCTCCGGTGTTTTTCCGATAATTTCCTCCGGTTTAAATCCTGTAGCACGACAATAGGCTTCATTGATATCATGATAACGAATACTGCCATCGTCGCATACTTCCATCAGTGCCGCTATATCGTGTGTCCCGTGCAGTATCAAGGAATTCCCTCCCATCATACTCACCCTTTTCTTCATAGCATGGTCATGCCTTTGATTTGCGATAACTGTAAATTCGTTATTGTTGCGACTATTCACATTATACAATAAATCTTCAATAGAAAGAAGGAATTTCCAATAAAAGAGCGAATAATACTTCAGATAGAAAACAATACGCCGAATGCGTTGTTTCGAAATAGCAGCGAAAGGAGTTGTTCAATTATGACTGATGCTTTCACGTTTATTCTACCAACCGATATTCGCTATGGTAAGGATATTACTTCGGAGCTTTCATCTTTACTACAGGAACGGCAAATCCAACAGGTATTACTGGTTACAGACCCCGGAATACTAAAAACACCACTGGTGGACAAGGTGATAGGCTACATTAAAACTGCCGGAGCTCAGGTTGCTGTTTTCAGTGAAGTGTCTCCCAATCCGAGGGACACTGAAGTCTCCGAAGGAGCCCGGTTAGGCAAAGAGGCTAATGCACAGGCCATAGTAGCCGTTGGTGGCGGCAGCCCTATGGATTGTGCCAAAAGCATAAATGTACTTATGAGCCTTGGCAAAGATTCCATTAAAGAGTTTGAAGGGTCCGGCAAAGTTCCAGGTCCTCTTTCCCCATATTTTGCTATTCCCACTACAGCCGGAACCGGAAGTGAAGTCACCTGGTCTTCCGTCATCAATGATACGGATAATCACTACAAAATGACCATTAAAAGCACCTACATGGCGGCAACGGTTGCTCTGGTTGATCCTATGCTGACATTAACCGTTCCACCGGCCATTACAGCCTCTACCGGTATGGATGCTCTGACTCACGCCATCGAAGCTTATACGGCAAAAAACGCCAACCCTATCAGCGATGCTTTGGCCTTGCAATCAATTGAGCTGATTTGCCGGTCTCTTGTAACTGCTTACAGGGAGAGCGACAACCTGCATGCCAGAGATGAAATGATGATGGGGAGCCTTCTGGGAGGTATGGCTTTCAGTCATTCGGATGTTGCCTCTGTACATTGCATGGCAGAAGCATTGGGTGGTTCTCTTGATTTGCCTCATGGACTTTGCAACTCAATTTTGCTTCCATACGTGATGGAGTTTAACGCCCCGGCAGCCATCAATAAGTTTTCCCATATTGCGGCGGCCATGGGGTTGGACTTTCAGAGCGAAAGTGAAGGTGCTGAAAAAGCGGTTGGTTTTGTAAAAGACCTGGCAGCCAAAGTAGAGCTTCCGCAGCTCAAAGAACTGGCCGTCACTCCGGACGACTTTCCTCAAATGGCTGCCATCGCCATGAAAAACGGATCCACTCCCAGCAATGCACGGGAGATTTCAGAAACTGATTACCTGAATCTTTTCCACAAAGCCTATCAGGCTTAGCGTTTATTGGATCCTTCTAACGGGTAATGGTATAAAAAGGACATAGAACCCATCTGTAAAGGAGGAGTCTAATGAAACAGTTCAATAAAGAAGAATTGCGTGAATTAATGAATATCGGGGAGGAGCCCTGTGTCTCTTTTTTCCTTCCCACGGATCCGGTGGGTACGGAGGCTCAGCAGAATCGGATCAGACTGAAAAATCTCCTTCGTCAGGCAGAAGAACAGTTAAAAGAAACTGGTTATCGGGCTGCTGATATTGAAAAACTTTTAAGTCCTATTGATACCCTCTTGAATGACAGCATTTTTTGGAGTCATCAGCAGGATGGTCTTGCTGTATTTGTAAGCCCCAACGAATTTCGCTATTATCGACTTCCATTAAGTTTTGATATGGTGACAGAAGTGGGAAACCAATTCCATCTTAAACCCTTGATGCCTTTACTCACCCAGGATCAGCAGTTTTATCTGCTGACCCTGAGCCAAAATCAAATTCGATTGTTCCAGGGGTCTCCCCAAAGCATTTATCCATTGAATCTGGATGGGATTCCCGAAAGCCTTAACGAGGCACTCCGTTATGACGATCTGGAAAAGCAATTGCAGTTTAATACCCGCATGCCTCAGGGAGGAGATGGAAAAAGAGCTGCTTCCTTCCACGGTCAGGGAATCGGCATGGAAAATACAAAGAAAGATTTGCTTCAATTCTTTCACAAGGTAGACAAGGGAATTCAGGAAAAAATCACCCAGCCTGAGGCACCGTTGGTATTGGCAGGCGTTGATTACCTGTTCCCTATTTACCGCGAAGCCAACACCTATCCTCAGCTGATTGATAAAGGGATTACCGGTAATCCGGAGGATATGACACTGAAAAACCTGCATCAGGAAGCACTGGGAGTTGTTCATCCGTTGTTTAAACAAGCTCAGGAAAAGGCCTTGCACCAGTTTGCAGAACTGGAAGGAACGGGTCGGGCTTCAAGACAACTGGAAGATATTGTATTGGCTTCCTTCCACGGAAGAGTAGAAACCATTTTCGTTGCCAAAGGGAAGCATTGCTGGGGTCAGGTCAACGATGATGCAACGGACATCTCTTTTGAGGATGAACCAAGACCTGAAAATAATGATTTATTAAATCTGGCAGCTCAGCAGGCTTACCTTAACGGAGGCAGTGTTTACGTTCTTCCTTCAGATGAAATGCCTGGAGACAGCGACCTGGCTGCAATATTCCGCTACTGATAAGTTAAAAGCCTCTCTCCTGATGATATGGAGAGAGGCTTTTTTAGTTTTGTTAAAAAATGTAAATTAAGGGCAGATTTTTATTTTCTAGTATTGTCACACCTGTTTGTCAATTTGTTTTTTTATTTCGTAACGTGCGTTACCGTTATTCATTCAAGAAATCTGTATGATAAGCATATAGAGCAATAAACTTGAAATTGAAAGGAGTATTAATATGGAAATCATTCGTATGAATGAAATGGAAGGCAAGAAAAATCAAAGAGGGGTTGTTGCAAAGCAGTTAATCAGTCATGACAACACCCGAGTTATGAATTTAACACTTAGTCCCGGAGATCATGTCCCACACCATAATGTTCCGGTTGCCGTCTTTTTTTACGTGGTATCCGGGAAAGGTACCATTCAGATTGGCGAAGAAAAGGCCGTGGTAGAAGCAACAGATATTATTCTTTGCCCGCCCAAAACAGATATGGCTCTGTGGGCAGACCAGGATGAAACCTTCAGTGTCCTGAATGTTAAGACTCCTAACTTTTAACTGTGTCTCCTTATCATGATAAAAGGCCACCTCTGCGGGTGGCCTTTGTTGTGAAGAGTTGCTATTAATCCATTAGTTCATGAGCTTTTTCGATCATCTCGTCTGCTTCCCGGAGATATGCCATGGCTTTTTCATGATTATGGAAGCCCTGGCTGTTTTCCACAAACACAAAATCCCATCTTACCTGAGCACTTCGTTGCAGCTGATAAACTTCTTCCCGCACGTCTTCCGGCAAGGCATCTTTTTCTGCCTCAATGCGTAGTATGAGTTCCTCCAGTTGTCGGGTTACTTTAGCAGTTTTTTCTACAACTTCTCCCTGGAGAGCTTCCACTTCAGCAATCAGGTCTTCTTCGCTTCCGCTGTGGCAATCCATGCAGGATGATTCAACCGTATGAAGCGGACTAGTCCAATGGTGGGAATGATGATAACTGCCTCCTTCTTCATTTTCCATTTGAGGCATGTGGCAGTCTACACAGGTAGCGCCAAAATTATCATGAACGCTTCCCAAATATGTTTCAAACTCCGGGTGCTGGATTTTATATAAATCCCCTCCGGTTCTTGGATGTGTCCAATCTGTAAAGTTCCATTCAATAAAGGTGGCTTCAATATCTGCCACATCTGTACCATATTTCCATGGTACCGTAACTTCTTTCGTTTCCGGATGAAGGTAATATTCAATATGGCATTGGGCACAGACCAGATTTTTCATATCGTGCTCTTCTTCCAGATGCTCCAGTCCTTTTTCCAGATGACCTCTTGTAATTTGCAAAACACCCGGTTCATTTCGATGGCAGTCATAACAGCTTACACCTGTTTTTGCCTCTTCTGCCATTTCATAAAAGTCCATGGCGTATAAATCGCTGCCGTGCTCTTCTTCCATCGCAACGTAGTCCGCTGTTTTACAGGCAAGACAGCTGGCTCCCGCTTTGTTTCTTCCTGTGTTTATCACGTCTTCCAGAGCATAAACATGCCCTCTTGCACGAAGATAGTCGATATCAAAGCCTACGCCCTCATAAATGGTTTTCAGCTCCGGATATTTTTCCAGATAATCGTAGGGCTCAGATCCTCCAAAAGTGGTTTGAACCATTTCAGCATTTCTTAAGTAACTTTGGTACTGATCAGGCTGATCATCTGCCCATCCTTCAGCATAAACGATTTCATCCGACTGCATAATAATGTAGTTGATGCCTGCCAGCACAAAAACAGCTAAAACAACAATAATCGCCGTGCTCAGCAACCTGTTATCTCTTATTTTAGACATAGGATCTCCTCCATTTTTTTGCTTGCGGATTGGAATGTTTTCACTTATTAGGACATATATTCTTTCACCCTCCATTATAAACAGGATTACATCATTTTTAAATTTAAACAAATACCCACTATTTATTCGAAATAACAAATGATTTTAATGTATTTTCCTTCAAGGTGATTAAGTCTCTCTTTTTTTGGTATTTAGTTGTTGCAATGTTTATACAATTCTGATGAAGGAGGGGTTGGAATTGGTTTAGCCGGTTGCATCTTCCAGGTACTTTATCTACATGAAAAAGATTGTATGAAGAAGGAGGATTAACATGAGCATGTTTTGTTATCAATGCCAAGAAACCGTTAATAATACCGGATGTACACGTATTGGTGTATGCGGAAAAAAAGAAGACGTGGCAAAGATTCAGGATTTAATGATTCATACCGTTAAGGGAATATCCTTATACAGCCGCGAACTCAACAAACTGGGAAAAAGGTCCTTAGATGTGGATCATTATATTTTATACGGGCTTTTTGCCACCATCACCAATGCAAATTTCGATAAGGATGTTTTTATTGAGAAAATCCGCCAGGGACTTCAAATGAGAGAAGATTTAAAGCAAAAGCTGGCACAGGAAGCTCCAGAAATTAAGGTTCCGGAACGTGACGAAGCTGTGTGGTTTGCCGACAGCACAAAAGAAATGGAAGCCAAAGCCGAAACCGTTGGTGTTCTTTCTGAAAAAGAAGAAGATATCAGATCTCTGAAAGAAATGATCACCTACGGGTTAAAAGGCATGTCTGCTTATACGCATCATGCTAACAATCTGGGGTTTGAAGATCCGGAAGTTCATGATTTTATTCAGGATACGCTGGCAAAATTGACGGATGATTCGCTTACTGCCGATGATCTGGTGGCCCTGACTTTGGAAACCGGTGCCATGGGTGTACAGGCTATGAAGCTTTTAGATGATGCCAATACCGGTTCTTATGGCCATCCGGAAATGACAAAAGTAAACATCGGTGTTCGCAATAACCCGGGAATTCTGATCAGCGGACATGATTTGAAGGATTTGGAAGAGTTGCTTGAACAGTCCAAAGACAGTGGCGTGGACATCTATACTCATAGTGAGATGCTTCCGGCAAATTCCTACCCGTCCTTTAAAAAATATGATCATTTTGTCGGAAATTATGGCGGCTCCTGGTGGCACCAGAATGTTGAATTCGAAAAATTTAACGGCCCGGTTCTTCTGACTTCCAATTGCCTTGTTCCACCACGAGACAGCTATAAAGGCAAGATTTACAATACAAACGCCGTTGGCTTCCCCGGATGTCAATTCATACCGGATCGTGTCAACGGGCAGCCGAAGGATTTTTCAGCTCTTATTGAACATGCAAAAAAATGCGATCCACCGGAAGAGCTGGAATCCGGAGAAATCTATGGGGGCTTTGCTCACAATCAGGTAATCGCATTAGCCGACAAAGTAATTGAAGCCGTAAAGAGCGGAGCTATTAAACGCTTCTTTGTTATGGGTGGCTGTGATGCCCGGCAAAATGAACGTGCCTACTACACCGACTTTGCTAAAGCCTTGCCGGAAGATACAGTGATTCTTACAGCCGGATGTGCCAAATATCGATACAACAAGATTGATCTTGGCGATATCGGCGGAATTCCAAGGGTTCTGGATGCAGGGCAGTGCAACGATTCCTATTCGTTGGTGAAAATAGCACTGGCCTTAAAAGATGCCTTCGAATTGGAAGATGTCAACGATCTTCCTATTTCATATAACATAGCCTGGTATGAACAAAAGGCCGTACTTGTACTGCTGGCACTGCTGTCTCTTGGTATAAAAAACATTCATCTGGGCCCCACGCTGCCCGGCTTCCTGTCACCGAATGTAGCACAGGTCATAGTAGATAAGTTTGATCTGGCACCCATCGGAAGTGTGGATGAAGACATTCAAGCGTTTATGCAATAACTGATTTATAAAAAGGCACCCTCGTATTCGTGGGTGCCTTTAATCAGTCATTATTTATTTTTCTCAGAGCTTCCACGCTGTAGAGTGTGATATTCGATTTATGGTAATCTATCAGACCTTCTTTTTTCAGATTTGCCATTTCTCTTGATAGAGACGGTCTGGGTATCCCCAGAAAATCAGCCATTTCCTGACGATTGTGAGGCAATATGATTTGCATTGATTCCTGCTTCCAATGCTCTTCCAATAAGTAAGCTGCAATTCGTTGTTTAATACTCTGATAGGTAAGCATTTTGAGCTTCTCGTTCATCATCCATACCTTGTTTGAAAGCAGCCTAATTAAATTTTCCAGAAACCTTTCACTGGTTTTACATAGAATAAGTATATCTTTCTGGGGGATCTGAATAATTTTAACTCCGGCTTCAGTGTAAAGTGTCGAAGGATATTTATGGTGGTCTGAAAAAACCATTACTTCTCCAAAAGTATCTCCTTCCTTCAGCGAAGTAATTGTCATTTCCTTTCCAGATGCATGGATCCTTCTTACATCCACTTTCCCCCGCAAAACAATACCGACTCTGTTGCATTCTTCTCCTTCAAGGGCTACCACAGAGTGCTTGGAATATTCCTGCACCTTTCCATTAACGGCGTCCATTAACGCTTCTATTTCCGAATCACCGATACCCTCAAACAGGTCACACTTCTTAATTTCTTTCCATGTTTCAGGAGTGCTGCTGATTTTCATGGTTTTATCCTCCATCATTCGATTTTTTCCGTAACAAACGGTACCGTATTCATATTGATTCCCGGTTATGATGATAGTAAACAAAGGAAAACGGAGGCGGTAACGTGAAATATCAACGTATTATTCAGTGGACTTTCCTGGCACTATTTTTAATCCTTATTTTCACAGGACGTATTCAGATCTGGATGGCTGTGTTTTTCATCAGTTTACTGGGTGCATTATTTTTCAGCCGGTTTTATTGCGGCTGGATCTGCCCCATCAATACCATTATGGAACAGCAGGACCGCTGGTTCAGGAAACAGAAAAAAATCCGAAAACCCGTTCCTGCCTGGGCAAAAAATCCAGCACTGCGTTATGGGTTTTTATTGATTTTTCTTGTATTAATGGCTTCTGCACTGCGTTTCGGGCTGAAGCTACCAGTACTACCGGCTCTTACCGTTCTGGGGATTCTTGTTTCACTGTTTTTTGTGCCGGAGTTTTGGCATCGGTATTTGTGCCCCTACGGTACCCTGCAACAAATTCCCGGAAAAGCAGCGCGAAAAAAGTGGCAGGTAAATTCCAAGGAGTGTATCAGCTGTGGTCTTTGCGTAAAAGTTTGCCCTGCCGAAGCTGTCACCATACCGGAAAGCAGAAGTCCTGCCGTCGTTTCACCCAGGGACTGCCTTGCCTGTACGGCCTGTGCCAGAGTGTGTCCCAAAGAATGTATTCAATATGGATAACTCCACTACCTCAAAAAAGCCTGCCCTTCAGCATCAAATGGGCAGGCTTTTTAAGTTAATGCTATTCCTGAACGCCTCTTCGCATTTTTTTTATGATTTTTGATTCTTCAAAGGTCACATAAATAAGTGGAATAACAATAGTAGTTAAGAAAGTTGCTGCAATGATTCCGCCTATGACCGCAATAGCCAGCGGAGAAAACCGTTCAGAGCCCAAAGCCAGCTGCATTGCCAGAGGCATCATGCCGGCAACATCTGAAAAGGCCGTCATCATAATGGGCCGGAATCGTGCCTCAATAGCCTGATGAACCGCCTCCTCAACAGAAGCTCCTTCCCGGCGACGGAAAAGTATGTTGTCGATCAAAAGAATGGCATTGTTCACTACAGTTCCTGCCAGTAGGATGATTCCCAGCAGTACCGGCATTGAAATGTATTTATTCGTCAGTGCCAATGCAGGTGCTATTCCGATCAGCACCAACGGAATGGCCATCATGATGGTAAGAGGGTGAAGGAATGATTTGAATTGTGGAACCAAGACCAGATATACAAAAATAATGGCCAGTGCCAGCAGAAAAATCATATCCTGCATAGAGTCTCCCAGGGCTTCCTGTTCACCAGCCATCCCCATACTATACCCTGCCGGTACAGGATAATCATCCACCAGACGGTTAATGTCCCGCACAATATGACTAAATGCTCTTTCATGCGTAAATCCGTTAATATTTACGGTGTGTTCCTTATCCTCACGGGTAAGCATCCCGGAACGGTATCCCGTATCCACATGAACCAGTTCGCGGATCGGTACGGAAATGCCAACCGGTGTCTGCAGACTTCTGTCCATTAATCGGTCCAACGTGTCAGAGTCTTCCACTCCATAACCCACCAACAGATCAAGTTTCATCATTTCTCCCACATTCATGTTTGTCTGCTGAATCCCTTCCACAGTTGCATAAATCCCTGAAGCAACCTGTTCTTTGTTCAACCCCAGTTCCAGTATTCGTGATTCATTCATGATCAGCTTCATTTCCATCTGATCTATTTCAATGCTTTTGTATACATTGGTTGTTCCCGGAATGTCTTGTATTTGAACCAGCATTTCATCCGCAATGACATCCAGCACTTCCGGGTCGCTTCCACTGATTCTCAGATCCAGTGGTGCTGAAGTTCCGGTAACAGCTGTTCCACCCTGCTCCTTAACGACATATCGTTTTAAATCCGGAATTTTTTCTATTTCTGAACGAATTCTCTCCTGAAATTCCCATATGCTTTCTTTTCTTTCTTTTCGGGTAGATAAATTCACTGTTGTCATGGCCTGATTTGTCCCCATCACGCCAAAATCTCCCATTTGAATG
This sequence comes from Tindallia sp. MSAO_Bac2, assembly GCA_003838145.1. Taxonomy (GTDB): domain Bacteria; phylum Bacillota; class Clostridia; order Peptostreptococcales; family Tindalliaceae; genus Tindallia. The sequence continues at coordinate 3,432 of QYZZ01000010.1, read as the reverse complement.
TTTCCCTGTTCATAGCCAATTTGAGTGTTAAAACTGACAACATTTGGTTCTTCCTTCAACAGAGACTCAATGTATTCCACCGACGAAACCGTCTCTGTCAGTGGTGTTCCCGGCTCCATTTCGATTGTGATATACGTAACACCGCTGTCAAACAAAGGAAGCATTTCCAGACCATTCACGGCCATAAAAGCAACACTGGCAATCATTAAGAGCGCCAGGATCAAGTATGCTTTTTTCTTATTTTTAAGGACTGTATTCATCAGATTAAGATAAAATTTCATCACCCGGTCCATCAATCGATTAAATGGAAAACTAAGCCTGTTTGTGAATTTTTCCAGCCGAACAAATTGGAATCGGTTCATAAGCACTATAAGCATCGGGATGATGGTCAGTGCAATAATCAGTGATGAAGTGATGGCAAAAAGCAATGTCAGGGATAATGGACGAAACATCTCTCCTACAAAGCCTTCAATAAACAGCAATGGTACCAGCACGATTATAGTAGTCGTAGCGCCGGAAAGGCTGGGACCGACAATTTCGTTTACGCCGTCAATTGCCGCTTCTGTGATGGATTTTTGTCCATTTGCGTAATGGCTGATGATATTTTCCACGACGACTATAGCCGCATCAACCACAAATCCAATGCTCAGAATCAATGCAGACAGCGTCACCATATCCAGTTCCATTCCTGTTGCCTGCATCAGGGCCAGTGTGCTTAAAAAAACCAAAGGCATTGAGATCGACACCACCAGGGACTGGCTTATATTTCCAATAAACAGAAGAATCACAATGACCGTAAACAGAATAGCCAGCATGACGCTAGCTGACATATTATTTACCATCTGGCTGGTAAACACAGAGTCATCCTGTGCAATTTCGAATTGCAGGAACGGGTAGTCCTTTTCAAGCGCTTCCAGCTCCTGCATCACGTTTTCAATCACCTGGATGGTATTATCATCTGCTCTTTTTGTAATTTGAAGCGCTATGGCTTCTTCCCCATCCAAGTGATACCGGCTGGTGTTGTTTTCTATCGTTGTTCTTATATCAGCAATATCCTGCAGATAGATTGTTCCACCATCAGGAAGGTTAATAACGGTCCGTTTAAGTTGATCCAAACTGGTGTATCCTTCATCCATCCGGATCAATATTTCTTTTCCGTGATGCAAAATCTGCCCACCGGGCATTTGTATATTATTCAGGCGAATCTGACCGGCTACCTGTTCCAAGGAAAGGCTGTAGGCTGCTATTCGCGATGGATTGACCTGCACCATCACTTCCTGCTCATTTCCTCCAAAAACGTCAACTGCCGCAACGCCGCTAACCAGCTGTAGCCGGTAGGCTATTTCATCATCCGCCAGGTAGCGTATATCCTGCATACTCATTGATTCACTGAACAACCCGATTTCCAGAATGGGTATGTCTGCTGTGCTAAACTTTAGCACAGAGGGTTCATGAATGGCTTCAGGCAGGCTTTCCCTCACACGGCTGATTGCATTTTGTGCATCTACAGCGGCTTCATCCGTATTCAGCGAGTAGTCAAATTCCAGCTGAATAATGGCAATATTATCCTGACTGGTTGCGCTGACAGACTGAATCCCATCCAGGGTTCCAAAAACATCTTCCAGAGGTTCGATTACATCAGAGACAACATCCTGGGCTGCTGCTCCCGGATACTGCGTTATCACCGTCACCATAGGAGGGTTTGTTTCCGGCGCCAACTGGGTGTTCAGAGCAAACCGGGAGTAAATGCCAAAGATCAGAATACCGATCATTAATGAAAGCATCAAATGCTTTCGTCGAATAGAAAATTCCCCAATATTCATGACTCATCCACACCCCTGAAAATTGTGACGTTAGCGCCATCGTATAATTTGCTTATATTTTTCGTTGCAATCATTTCCCCGGGTTCCAGTCCTTCTAAGATTTGCGTTAGACCGTCCACAGACATGCCTGTAGAAATTTTTCGTTCTTCTACCTGCTGATCCTGAATTACATAGACAGCCTGATAGTCTGTCATGCGCCTGATTGCCGAAGAGGGAATAACAATATCTCCATCACTGGTCTGCGACAGATGAATTGAAGCCTGGGCGCCTGCTCCAATAAATATTTTGTTTTCTGAATCAGGAAAGAGGCTTATTTCCACTTCTCCCACCTTGGATATCGGATGAACATCCGGCAAAATTCTGTTCATTTCCGCTCTTATTTCCTCATTTGTTCCCGTTAGTTTTACTGAAACGGTTGTTTCTTCGTTGATACGCACCAGATCTGCCTCGCTGACCGCAACTCTGAGCAAAAACTTACTGACATCATCTATGATGGCAACAGGCTGACCCATTGCCGCCAGATCCCCTTCTTCATAAAAAATTTTGCGGATCTGTCCCTTAAAAGGAGCTTCCATCGTTGCATCATCAATCTGCAATTTCATTTCATCCATTTTTGCCTGAATTTCCTGTGCCTGATAATGACTCATTGTCCGTTCATGGATCAGTTGCTGAAGCGTGGCGTCTGCTGTTGCTTCCAGTTCCTGATACTGCAATTCTGCCGTTTTTGCTTCATGAGCCAGTTTTTCATATTCTGTTTGGGATACTGCTCCGTATTCATAAAGTGTCTCAAGTTTTTCCAGTTCATTAAACAGATACTCTTTGAGGTTTTTAGCTGCCTCTAATTTTTTTACCAGTTGATGATCTTTTTCAAAGCCAGTAATTTCCCGGTCCATATAGGCTGAATTTTCTTCCAGCCTGGCTTTATTCTGCTCCAAAGATCGATAGGAAGCAGTAAGCCTTTCGTTATTTAAAGTTATTATTGTATTGCCCTGCTCCACTACCTCCCCTTCCCGATAGTAGATGTTTTTCACCAACGCTGACATCTGCGCCGACAAAGTCACTGATTTGTCCGGCTCAACACTCCCTGTGTACCGAACGGTTTCTTTTAGTATGCCCGTTTCCACTTCCATGCTCTGAACCGGAATCCCCGACTCAGTCATTTCTTCATCATAATCCCTATTCAATAAAAACCGAGGCAGTACCACTAAAGCAAAGATCACTGCCATAGTCAGAAACAGCACTCTGTATCCCCATTTTTTATTTTTGCTCTTCATTTCCGAAGTCCCCTCTCCCGTCAGCCTTTTTTATATGTTTTGCAGTATCATCAATTATACGTTTTTTTTCTAATGAAATAGGTATCATTTGTTACGAAGTGGCACAGCTTATTGCACTAACTCAGTTTGCTATTTTTTTACATATTTAATCATTGGTCACAAAAACGACATATAACCTCTTTATACTGTAAGTTGAAAGGTTCTTGACATAGCATGTAGCCTCTCGGAAATCAAACCCAAAAACCATGGGTCCATAGGCCCGTAACACCTCGAAAAAGGAAAGAAAAGGAAGCAACCCAAAAACATCTAACGTCAGCCCTCAAAAAGAGCATGGC
>QYZZ01000106.1 GCA_003838145.1 Tindallia sp. MSAO_Bac2 | reverse complement strand
TTCGCTACTGTATTGTTGTTTTCTGTTTGTTCCCATTCATATCGTCTCCTTTGTCATCCTCATTATATCGTTGACATCGGAAAGACTCAATTTAATATGTCCTTATTTTATTCTAACATCAGAAGAAGGCCGCGACCTGGTGAAATTTCCTTAAGTCATCGAGGAGTACTATTTTTGGACGAGCTGCCGGAATTTGACAAAAGAACTCTGGAAATTCTCAGACAACCCATGGAGGATGGACATGTAACTATTTCCCGTTCTGCAGGAACATTTTCTTTTCCGGCACAGTTTATGATGATTGGAGCAATGAACCCATGTCCCTGTGGCTACTACGGCTTTGAAGAAAAGGGACGAAGCTGTCACTGTGCACCTTATCAGGTACAGCGATATGCACATCGGATTTCTGGGCCTCTGATGGACCGCGTGGATCTTTTTTGCGAAGCCAGAAGAATCGAATATGATGATTTGACTACAAAAAAAGAGGTAGAAAACTCGTACACAATTAGGGAGCGTGTTCTAAAAGCCAGAGAATTCCAGCAAGAAAGATATAAAAGTACGGAAATAAAGAATGCTGATTTGACTCCGGCTCAAATAAAGAAATTTTGCTGCCTGGATATTGATGCCAGCAAGTTAATGGCTGAGGCATACGAAAAACTTAAACTAAGTGCCAGAGCATACAGCCGTATGATGAAGGTTTCCAGGACCATTGCCGATTTGGATTTATCCGAAAATATTGAAGAGAAACATTTGGCTGAAGCACTTCAATTCAGGACAATCCCACTTTTTCAAAGGAGTTGACTAACTTAAAATGGACAAAGACAGACTGGCTTTAATCAGCCTTAATATTGAAGGTATTACCAATGCGAAAGATCTGTTTTCAATTGAACAATATGTTGGCAATTTTCATGAATTCTGGGAATTAAGTGCTGGTTGTCTTGTAGACCTGTTTCCAAAAGCTGAAGAAAAAAGAAAAAGAATACTTGCTATACTGAATAAACCGGAGAAGTACGTGGAAACAATTTATAGCATGATTGGCAGTTGTCAGATAATCACAATTCTTGATGAAGATTATCCAATGATGTTGAAAAACATTTACGATCCACCTTATGTTTTATATGTAAATGGAAAGCTAAAACCGGAAATTCCACTTATAGCTATGGTAGGAGCCAGAAAAGCATCAGCTTATGGTAAGTGGGCAGCAAGTGAGTTTTCAAAACAGCTGGTGCAGTTTGGTGCAGGAGTCATCAGTGGACTGGCTTACGGCATTGATACATCAAGCCATCAGGGAGCTTTGGATGCCGCAGGATATACCGTGAGTGTTCTGGGTTGCGGAGTTGATCATATATACCCTGCATCCAACCGCAAAATCTATGAACAGATAGCACTTACAGGTGCGATAGTTTCAGAATATCCACCAGGTACACTACCGCAAAAACACTATTTTCCTGCAAGGAATAGAATTATAAGCGGACTGTCTCATGGAGTTTTTGTTTTGGAAGCAGGACTGAAAAGTGGTTCTTTGATTACTGCAGAATTTGCCATGGAACAGGGTAAGGAAGTGTATGCTTTGCCGGGACATATTAATCATGGCCTTAGCCATGGAACCAACCGGTTGATTCAGGACGGTGCGAAAATGGTGTTGAAGCCTGAAGATATTATCGATGAAATGTTCAGTAAACAACTTATACAGCAGAACAAACGAAATTCTTCCCAATATAAGGCTAACTTAAGCCCCAAAGAATTGTCTCTTATGAGCTTAATTCAAGAGAAAGCAACGTCTATAGATGAATTGGTACTAAGTACCGGGCTTCCTGTCAGCGAAGTCAATAGCCTTGTATCTGTACTGGAAATAAAAGGATTAATACAGACCCTGCCGGGCAAATTGTTTACATCCTGTCGCTAACCTGATATAATCGAGCTTGAAATTTTCAATCAAGAATAAATGAGGTGTTATCTTGGCTAAATCACTGGTGATTGTTGAATCACCTGCAAAAGCAAAAACAATAAAAAAGTTTCTGGGAAGCCATTATACAGTAAAGGCTTCTGTTGGACATATTATTGATTTGCCTAAGAGTAAAATGGGAGTTGACATAGAAAATGACTTTGAACCCCGGTATATTACGATTCGTGGTAAGGGTCCGATTCTCAATGAAATAAAAAAAGAAGCAAAAAAAGCAAAAAAAGTATTACTGGCAACAGACCTTGATCGGGAAGGCGAAGCTATATCATGGCATTTAGCCAATGCGCTGAACATCGACGAAAAGGAACCCTGCCGTATCGTTTTCAATGAAATTACAAAAAACTCAATAAAATCTGCTGTCAAAAACCCACAAAAGATTGATAAAGACCTTGTGAATGCTCAACAGGCCAGAAGGGTGCTGGATCGCCTGGTTGGATATAAGCTAAGTCCTTTGCTTTGGAAAAAGCTCCGAAAAGGACTTAGTGCCGGGCGTGTTCAATCAGTAGCGACAAAAATGATTAAAGACAGAGAAGATGAGATTAATCGATTTGTTCCTGAGGAATACTGGAGCCTTGAACTGGATGTGGAGGATAAGGATAAGAATAGAATGACGGTTCAGTTTCATCGGAATGACAATGGTGAAAAAGATCTTAAGTCTGAAAATGACGTTCAGCGAGTGGTGGAACTTATCAATGAAAAACCATTAACTGTTTTGGAAGTTAAAAAAGGTGAAAAGAAGCGGAACCCTTATGAGCCTTTCACAACAAGTACTTTACAGCAGGAGGCCTCTAACCGCATTGGATTTGCAACACGAAAGACCATGGCGGTTGCTCAGCAGCTATATGAAGGTATTGATGTTAAAAAGGAAGGAACTGTAGGATTAATCACATATTTACGTACAGACTCCACGCGTATTGGAGACGAAGCTAATCAATCAGTGCTTAACTTTATTGAAGATCAATATGGCTCGGACTATGTTCATGGAAAAAAGACAACTAAAAAGAAAAAGAATGAGGCTTCTGTTCAAGATGCCCATGAAGCAATTCGCCCTACTGATGTATTGCGAACACCAGCTTCGATTAAGGCCAGCCTAAGCAATGATCAATATAAGCTGTATAAACTGATCTGGGAGCGCTTCGTAGCAAGCAGGATGTCACCGGCTGTGTTTAACACCATTAATGCGACATTGGAAAGCAATGGTTGCTTGTTTAAAGCGAATGGATCCACCTTAAAGTTCGAAGGTTTTTTGAAAGTATATTCCTTTGCTACACGATCCAAAGACCAGACACTTCCGGAACTCAAAAAAGATCAGGCTTTCCATATACTGAAACATCATCAAAAACAACATTTCACCCAACCTCCGGCAAGGTATACAGAGGCATCTCTCGTAAAAGCGATGGAAGATTTGGGTATTGGACGTCCAAGTACTTATTCTCCAACGATCAGCACTATTTTGTCCAGAGGATATGTAGTGAAAGAAGCAAAGCATTTGAAGCCGACAGAACTTGGTATTCTTGTTACTACTTTATTGGAGGATTACTTCAGTAAAATTCTTGACGTTCATTTTACTGCAGAGCTGGAAAAACGACTCGACTCGGTAGAAGAAGGAAAAGAAGGGTGGAAAGAAATAATTAGGGAGTTTTATGGACCATTCAATGAAATGATTGAATATGCAGATCAGCAGGTCGAAGAAGTTGATTTTGTTGAAGAAAGCGATGAAACCTGTGATCAATGCGGTGCCACAATGCTTATCAAATATGGCCGATATGGAAAGTTTCTTGCTTGCTCTAATTATCCTGAATGTAAAAATACAAAACCTTTTATCAAAAAGATCGGTATGGCCTGTCCAACCTGCAAAACAGGAGAAGTTGTGGAGCGAAAATCTAAAAAAGGAAGATTGTTTTATGGCTGCAGCCGTTTTCCTGAATGTCGATTTGTATCATGGAGCCGCCCTGTAGAAGAAAAATGTCCTGAATGTTCGTCTCATATGACACTAAAACGCTTGAAAAAAGGCGATCAGTTTGTTTGTTCAAATAGCGAGTGTGGCTATAAGAGAAAATTAACATCCGAAGAACAGGAAAAATATAATTGAATTTTTTGAATTGTTGTGTTACGATTTCTGTAGTATATATTAATAATTGTTAATCATACAAGAAAAAAGACTTAAAGGAGGTTGTTTAATGTCATCAGCTTTATTACAAAAAACAAGAAGAATTAACCAGATCTTGCAGAAAACCAGTGAGAATGCGGTTTCATTTAATGAATTATGCAGAACTCTAAGCGACATTTTGGATGCGAATGTTTATGTCGCCAGTGCCAGGGGAAAAGTTCTGGGTGTTAGCCTCACCGACACTTCTGACTGCCCGATTATACTTGACGAGCAAACTGGTGAAAAAAGGTTTCCGGATGAGTATAATGATCAGTTGCTTCAAGTTTTTGAAACTCAGTCTAATATTACTAAGGATGCTTTACTTAAGCTGTTCAAATATGATGTGGAGAGCTATAACAAACTGGTTACGGTAGTACCGATTAATGGTAGTGGAAAGCGTCTTGGAACCATGGTATTAGCCAGACATGATCAGGAATTTTCTGACGAGGACCTGGTAATGGTTGAATACAGTGCTACGGTGGTGGGCATGGAAATACTCAGAGCTAAGTCTGAAGAAATCGAAGAAGAAGCTCGCAGCAAAGCCGTGGTAAAAATGGCAATTGATACTCTTTCTTACTCAGAGCTGGAAGCAGTGGAGCACATTTTTAATGAACTGAACGGAACAGAAGGTTTACTGGTAGCGAGTAAAATTGCTGATCGTGTTGGAATAACGCGTTCGGTTATAGTAAATGCTCTCAGGAAATTCGAGAGTGCAGGTGTTATCGAGTCACGATCTCTGGGTATGAAGGGAACGCATATACGAATTTTAAACTCTAATTTATTAGAAGAACTACACAAACTTAAGCGTTGAATTGTTTTAATATTAACAAAAAGGAGCCATTTGATGGCTTCTTTTTCATATAAGTTCAAGTTTTAACATTGAGTCCACGGGCTCAAATCATTTTTTTTATCACAGATGTATGAATTGTGACTTGAGTATATGGTAAAATAACTGGGTATAGTACATCATAAACGTTGACTTTCCGGATAGATTTTTGAAACTAATCAGGAACTTATGTTATAATGAATTGTTAAAAACATTTGATGTTAAAGGAGGTCGCCTATGAAAAACATTTATAACAATGTCGATTTAATGTCAAAAGCGATGGACGCTTCCTGGGCCAGAAATGAAGCAATTGCAAATAATATTGCCAATGTTAATACACCCGGATATAAAAAATCTTCTGTTGAATTTGAAAGTATTCTAAAAGATTCAATAAAAAGAAATACACTAAGAGGAACTATAACTAATGACCGGCATATACCCATAGGTTCTCGGAATATTTCAGATGTTAAGCATAAGAATGTTCAAAATAGAAGCTATAGCACCAGGAGGGACGGCAATAATGTAGATATTGATGTTGAAATGGCTGAAAGAGCTAAAAATGAGCTTTGGTACCAATCGCTCTCAACCCGTGTCAATGGTCAGTTTAATAAACTTCGCACGGTTATATCAGAAGGGAGTCGTTAGCCATGAGTGTTTTTAATTCTATTAACATAAGCGGTACAGGACTGACTGCAGAAAGACTGCGCATGGATGTAATTTCGAAAAATATTGCAAATGCCAATACAACAAGGACTGCTAATGGAACTCCATATCGCAGGCAGGTCGTTACTTTTCAGGAAAAATCTTCTCAGACACCATTTTCTCACTACTTAAGAAAATCTATGGATCGAGACCAACAGCGAAGCGGAGTTGAAGTAACCGGAATTCACAATGATCCTTCCCCTTATAAACAGGTATACGACCCGGGGCATCCAGATGCCAATGAGGAAGGCTATGTTTTGATGCCTAATGTTGATACAGTAACTGAAATGGCAAATATGATTTCAGCTTCCCGTGCTTATGAAGCAAACATAACAGCCATGAACACAACTGTCAGTATGGCTATGCGGGCCCTTGAGATAGGCCGTTAGGAGGTAAAATATGCAGATTAATTCAAATCTTAATCGTGAAGTTCAGGGTTTGGGACTTTTCAATAAAAATAAACAGGATAAACCCTCGTCTTTTTCGGATTTTTTTGGTCAGGCTATTAATAATGTGAATCAGTTGCAGCTTGATTCTGATCATTACGCGGAAAAACTGGCCACTGGCGATATAGAAAATGTTCATGAAGCAATGATAGCCTCTCAAAAGGCAGATATATCCATGCAGATGATGACAGCTGTCAGAGGAAAAATTATGGACGCCTACCAGGAAATAATGAGAATGCAAATATAGCAATACATACAAGCTGAGGTGAATTAAGGTAAATGGCAGAAGCATTGGATAAAATACGGTCGCAGTTCAATGAGTATTTAGAAAAATTTGATCGAAAACAAAAAATCAGGATGGCCGTCGCTGCTATCCTGCTTTTAGTGTTGTTAACCGGACTAATACTCTATTTTAGCAGAACTGAATATACAGTTTTGTATAATGATTTGGATCCTCAGCAGGCAGGAGAAGTGATGGAAACTCTTGAAGCAAATGGGATCCGTGCCAGGCACGGGGCAACCAGCAGCATTGTCGAAGTTCCGGTAAATGATGAAATGCGAGCACAGGTAGTAGTGGCAACAGAAGGACTTCCATCTGCCAGATTCTCATTTGAAGATGCATTCACCGGGAGTTCGTTTATGATGACCAGTGAAGAAAGAGCTCAGCGTATGCAGCTGGCTCAACAAAACTTTTTGGCATCTACCATTGAGGAGATCCAGGGAGTTCGAAAAGCTGTGGTTAACATTGCAATACCGGAACGTTCAGGCTTTGTGCTTGTTGACGAGCAAACTCAGGCCAGAGCATCCGTTTATTTAGATTTACATACCAATACTCAGTTAGATACTGAAAGTGTTAATGGAATAGCCGTACTGGTAGCCAATGCTGTTGATGGGCTGGAGCATAACCATGTAACGGTACATGGACCGGATGGAAGAGTTCTCAGCCAGGACCGTGATCCATCAGACTCTACACTGGATGTTGGAAATCAGCACACGTTACAACAGACAGTACAGCAAAACCTTGAAAACAGTGTGACAGATTTTCTTTCGACTGTTTATGGTTATGGTAACGTGGTTGTGATGGCTAACGTAAAATTGGATTTTGACAGTGAGGTAACGGAAATAACGGAATTCTCTCCACCTATCGAAGATGAAACAGAAGGTATTGCCAGAAGTCTGCAGGAACTTGATATCCGTTCAGAATCTGTAGGAGCAGGAGAAGTGCCGGGAACTGACCCAAATACTGAGGACATTGTTCAGTATGTGGAACAGGATGGCTATACATCTACTTATGAAGAAGCCAGCCGAACGATAAATTATGAAATAAACGAACTTCGCCAACAAATCGTCCGTGCTCAGGGGCAGGTTCAGGATATTACTGTTGCAGTTTATGTTAATAGCGATGCGCTTCCTGATGGTGACCTGACTGATGATGAAAGATCTGAGCTGATGGATATTATATCAGCTGCAGCCGGTCTTGACACAAGGGTTGTACAAGTTGGTGTTCAGCAGTTTGAAACTGCTGCTGTACCAGACTTTGAAGTTGATCCTGAAACAATGATACCCTGGTGGATATGGGTTATTGTAGCCCTTTTGGTTGTTGTTATCGGTGTTGTTGCCTACAGACAATTCTTCCAAAAACAGGAAGATGAAGAAGAGGAAGATGCGTTGCCGGCGATGGCGACTCAGGAAGAAGTAGATCTTGAAATGGCAGGATCCGAAGTAAAACAATCGATTGAAAAACTTGTTAACAAGAATCCGGAAGCGATCGCAAATTTATTGCGAAACTGGCTTTCTGAAGATTAGGGGTGGCATGCATGAGCAAACGGGGATCAAAAGGAGAATTAACCGGAAAAGAAAAAGCAGCAACACTTTTGATCAGTTTGGGCCCGGAATATTCTTCAAAAATATTTCAACATCTAAATGATGAGGAAATTGAGGAACTGACACTTGAAATAGCAAATATGAAAAAAGTTCCTCCGGATGTAAAAGAAAAAATACTTGAAGAATTTCATCAGATTTGTGTTGCTCAGGAATATATATCAGAGGGTGGTATAAACTACGCCAAGGATGTTCTTGAAAAGGCACTTGGATCACAAAAAGCAATGGATATTATAAATAAACTCACCGCATCTTTACAGGTAAAACCATTTGATTTCGCAAGAAAAGCAGATCCCAGCCATTTATTTAATTTTATTCAAAACGAGCACCCTCAGACAATAGCGCTTATCTTGGCTTATTTACCATCCAGTCAATCTTCTCAAATATTATCTTCCTTAGAAGAGGAGAAGCAGACGGAAGTTGCACAACGCATTGCGACCATGGACAGAACTTCACCGGAGGTTATTAAAGAAGTGGAAATGGTTCTGGAAAAAAACCTTTCCTCTCTTGTTAACCAGGACTATACAAGCGCAGGCGGAATTCAATCCATTGTAGATATATTGAATGCAGTGGATCGGGGAACAGAAAAAAACATTATGGATACTCTGGAAATTCAGGATGCAGAGCTGGCAGAAGAAATTAGAAAACGTATGTTCGTATTCGAGGATATTATCAATCTGGACAGCGCTTCTATTCAAAGATTTATCCGCGAAATTGACAACAACGATATGGCTGTTGCATTGAAAGGAGCCACCGAAGAACTGGCTAATGTTTTCTTTAGTAATATGTCCAAACGAATGGCTGAAATGATTAAAGAAGACATGGAATTTATGGGACCTATTCGCTTGAGAGATGTTGAAGAAGCACAACAAAAAATAGTTAATGTCATCAGAAAACTTGAAGAAACAGGCGAGCTTATTATTGCTCGTGGTGGAGGAGATGACATCATTGTTTAAAATTTATAAATCCAATCAGGTAAAGGTAGGCAACCATCGACAGATTGAGTTTAAAAAAGCAGAACCTGAAAAAATTGAACCGACGAAAGATGAAGCCTCATCGGTAGAAAAGACTATTGATAGTCACGAACAACAGCGGTTTCTGAGTGAAGTGATGGAACAAGCAGAAAATGAAAAAGAAATGATGCTTGCGAAAGCAAGGGAGCAGGCTGAAAAAATTATTATTGATGCCCAGGAAGAAAGCCAGAAACTATTTGAAGAAACAAAACAAAAAGGATATCAGCAAGGATTTGATGAAGGCTTTGAAAAAGGACAGCAGCAAGGTTACGACGAAATGACAGAATTGATTGATGAAGCTGCAGTTTTAAAGCAAGAAGTATTAGATGAAAAAGAAACTATGCTTCAAAATCTTGAAAAAGAAGTAATTGAACTTGTTATTAAAACAGCTCGTCGTGTAATTCAGTCTGAGCTTCAGGATAATCAGGAATTAATTTTTAATCTTATAGAAGAAGGCTTAAGAGAATGCAACTATACCGAAAACCTGATCATTCATGTCAGTGAAATGGACTATGATTTGGTTTATGCCTATAAAAACAGAATCTATCTAATGACAGATGGCATTAGAGATATTGACATCAGAAGCGACCCTTCGATGGGACCAGGAAGCGTTATCATAGAAACTGTTTCCGGTCAGGTAGATGCCAGTGTTGAAACACAGATTAAGAAAATAGAGTCCATTTTCTCGGATTTATTGCAAAGTGAGGGATAAGATGGCTGCCATCTCATTCAATAAATATGAAAAAGCGCTTGATCAGATGGATTTAATAAAGTATTACGGAAAAGTCTCCCAAGTGATAGGACTGACAATTGAATCCAACGGCCCTTCCGTAAAGATTGGTGAAATATGCAAAATTGACACCTTCAGAAAAAAAAGCACCCTGCTGACAGAAGTGGTAGGCTTTAAGGAAAAGAAAGTGCTCTTAATGCCCTTGGGTGATATGGAAGGAATAGGCCCGGGAAGCCGGGTTGAGGCTACAGGAGCAACTTTGGAAGTCAATGTGGGTCACCATCTGCTAGGAAGGGTACTTGATGGTCTTGGCAATCCACTGGATGGACTGGGGCCTCTGCAGACCTCTGTTTCCTATCCGGTGATGGGCCAACCTCTTAATCCTTTGGAAAGAACCAGAATTACAGAACCACTCCCATTGGGAGTAAGAACGATTGACTCTATGCTGACCTGTGGTAAAGGACAACGTATTGGCATTTTTGCTGGTAGTGGAGTTGGTAAAAGTACTTTGCTGGGTATGATCGCCAGAAACACTCAGGCGGATGTAAACGTTATTGCATTAATTGGTGAACGTGGGCGTGAGGTTAAAGAATTCATTGAAAATGATTTACAAACTGAAGGATTAAAAAGATCTGTTGTTATAGTGGCAACATCAGACCAGCCACCTTTAATTCGCATGAAGGGTGCTCTGTTGGCAAGTGCTGTAGCAGAATTTTTCAGAGATCAAAACAAAAATGTGATGCTGATGATGGATTCGATTACACGTTTTTCAATGGCACAACGCGAAATTGGGCTGGCTATCGGAGAACCTCCGGTTACAAAAGGGTATACTCCATCGGTTTTTGCCGTACTACCTAAACTCCTGGAAAGGTCTGGCACATCATCTAAAGGATCCATCACTGGTCTCTATACAGTTCTGGTAGATGGAGACGACATGAACGAACCTATTGCTGATGCAGTACGGGGCATACTTGATGGGCATATAGTGCTTTCAAGAAAGCTGGCCAATAAAACTCATTTTCCGGCAATTGATGTATTGGCAAGCTTAAGTCGTGTCATGCCTAATATTGTCTCAAAAGATCAAGTGAAGGCTGCTAATGATGTGAAGGAAGTACTTTCAACTTATCACGAAGCAGAAGACTTAATAAGCATTGGAGCATACGCCCGGGGATCAAATCGTAACATCGACTTTGCTATTGATAAAATTGATAATATTAACTCTTTTTTACAGCAGGATGTTAATGAAAAGAGTAGTTATGAAGAAACCTTAAACAAACTGAATAACTTATTAGGTGCATAAAGGAGCTGATATCATGGATCAAAATTTCCAGTTCCGCTTTGACACAATTCTCTCTTATAAAGAGAAACAGGAAGAAAAATCCAAGCAATTGATGGGTGAAGCTATTGCACATATGGAATCTGAGAAAGAAAAACTGGAATCACTGAGTAGCCAGTATTTAAATGCGATTAATAATTGGAATCAAAATATTGGTGGGCAACAGAGGATACACGAAATACAAATACAATCGAACCAAATTCAATGGTTACAGGACATGATTGAAATGCAAAAAATCAATCTGGAAAAAGCTGAAGAAAATGTTGAAAAATGCCGATTACAATTAATAGAGGCAAAAAAAGAAACAAAAAAGTTTGAGAAAATCAGGGAAAATGATTTTGAACAATTTAAAGCTGAAGTAAAGAAACAGGAAGCTTCTAATATAGATCAATTTGTTTCTCATAGAAGCGCCACCAAATAAGGAGGCTTAAATGGCTGAAGCAATAGAAGAAAAAGATGGAAAGTCAGGTACTTATAAAAGTATTATAATAGTCGCTTTGGTAATTTTACTTATACCAATTGTAACGGTTGGCGTACTTTATGCCACTAGCGATTCATTCCGTAACACAACTAACGATGTTTTTTCTTACCTTCCCGGGCCTGTTGGAAACTATTTCAGTGCTATTCCCAGTCCGGAGGAGCAGGACGAACTAAAACAGGAAATAGCGAAACATTATATCGGTATGGATGAGGATCGTATTGTTGATAAGCTTTTGATTCTTAAAGGTGAGGATGAAGATCTTTACAATGAATTAAGGCATATAATGAGTCGTGAAAATCCCCGTAAAATGACGAATGTTAATGAAAAGCTCCAAAGAGCTTTGTTACAGGATGGCAGCCTTCAACGTATCCTGGAAGAAATAGAACAAGATCAGGAAGCTTACGCTTCTGAAATATCCGGATACATAAGCTCCCTGTCCCTGCCTGCGGGAATACGTGAAATCGAACGTTTATATGCTGCTGGTGAGTTAAGGCCCGGAGAACTGGGTTCGGTATTTCAACAGTTTTCCGCCAATAAGGCTGCTGACTTTTTACGTTACTTAAATGAAAATATAGCACAGCAGGTCAGAACACAAATACCATCAAGTCTCAGGTCTGAAATAGATCGAAATATTGAAAATCAGCTGACACGTGAAATTCAACTTATAAATAAAGCAAGTTTATATGAAAAAAAATCTGTTGCTGATACAATTCCATTAATTGGATCCGATGACCATCACTCCATGCAGGAATTGGCATTTATCTATCATCAGTTTCCGCTTGAGCGGGGAGGCAGGGTATTGTCTGAGGTTGATGATGCAGATTTTATCCAGAATCTTTATGATGAAATGCTGCTACTGGAAGATTTGGTTGAAACCCGTAGTGGAAAAACCCGCCAACTGGGCGAGTCGGTAACCTTTCACAGGAATTACCGGCAAAAGGTGCGTGATATGGTGGATGTGTACCAGCGTATGGAAATGGAAGAACTGGCACCCCTGGTTGAGAGAATGCTTGTCAGCAACACCATTATCGAACAGCATGTGTTTTCACCGGATGAACAAATTGTTAAAACTGAAGAAAATCTTGTGTTGGATATTTTAAGAGGAATGCGTACGTCTGACGTTTCCGAGTTAATGGGTCAGCTGAGTACACCCAGAGCAGCTCTTCTCTCTCAGAAGCTATATAGAGAGTAAGATAAAGAGGTGAAGGATTTTATTTGAAAGGAGGTGAAAAAGTGGACATATCTATGATAAAACAGATTCGGTTTGCATCCGGGGCACAGGATAAAAGAGCCTTTCCTGAAACTGGAAGGATAGAAAATAACAACTTTGAAAAATGGCTTCAACGAAGTCAGCCTTCTGCTACAGAACGTGGCTCCAAGAGGTCGGAAAGACCTGATAATAACAACGCTGCTATTACCAGACAATCAACAGAATCTAAAGAACAGATAAAAAAAGATTTGACTGAGAAGGATTTGACTAAAAAGGATCTCAAAAAAATGACAAAAGCATTAGATTTAATCAGTGATGGGTCAATTGAAGAAATAGACCTGACAGCTTTGTTGAAAATGCTGGAAGATGACCAATTAGTAAAACTGTTGGAAATGCTGGGCGAAGACTTTGCGGAAAAGGTTATACTATTTACCGAGATGCTGGATCTGTTCCGGGAAATTGAAATGACTGGCGAAAAGCCAGAAATCGAAACACTGGAGAAACTGATGAATCTGATGTCTGAAAAACTGGAAGCTGTCACAGTAAATTCAGAAAAAACGGAAATGGACTCTGAATTAAAGAACTTTCTGCAATTGCTTACGGAACAAACAAATAAACTTCAGGATCAGCTGGCCACAGAAAAGTTAGATAATGATAAGCTTCAGGCGCTACTGAGTGATGGCAGTTTGAAAAAGTCAGACTCTAAAGAATCAGTTGTGAGCAAAGAAAAAGACACTGATTATTCTTCTAAAGTTCTGGAGATTAAGGATACTAAAACACCAAAAGGCGCTAATAATGAACCAGAAATGCAATTCGGCAAGGAGAATGAAGACAGTAAAGGTAAAGACGAAATGCTGAGCATGGCTGAAAAAATCATGGTGAATTCTGACGTAAAAGTTGACGCAGAAGTGATGATGCCTTTCCAGGAAATTGAAGCACTGTTGGAAAAAAACCTTCAGTTGGCGGAAGAAGTAAAAATGGAAAAGACGGAGCTGCATCAACGAGTAATGGAGGATCTGGTAACAAACATCAGCATGATTCATGAAAAAGGAGAAAGTCGGGTTCATATGCAACTAATTCCGGAACATCTTGGGAAGCTTATTATTCAGTTGACCAATCAGGATGGAAACATGACCGCCAGGATATTTGCAGAAACATCTTACGCCAGAGACATGATAGAGAACAACTTCGATCAGCTTAAGGAGGCACTTTCTTCTAAAGGCGTAAACATTACTCAGCTGGAAGTGTTTGTAGGAAAAGATCCGGAAGCATATGAAAAACAAAGAGAATTTCAGTATCAAATGAACAAAGGGAAGCGAAAACGAGCTTCCATTGAGGATGAAGGATCTGCCGGTCAGGTCGTTGGCAAAATCAACCCGTCAGTTATAAGTACCAACCCTTATCTTAGCGTAGAAGGATTTGATCAGCTGGGATAAGATGAAAGGAGTTTAATATGCCTAATGATATCCTTCAGGGAATAGGCAATTCCAATGTCTATGACCCCAACGAAGTGAAAAGCACATTTAATGATAATCTGGATAAAGATGCGTTTATGAAACTATTGACAACTCAGTTAAGCAATCAGGACCCACTTAACCCTATGGAAGACCGGGAATTTATTGCCCAAATGGCACAGTTCAGTTCTCTTGAGCAGATGCAGAATATGAATGAGTCAATGAAAAGCAATCATGAAGACATCATGGAACACATGAAAATAATGAACAACAACATGGTAGAAAGTCACGGTAAAGTTGCAGCACAAATAGGTTCACTGGCAGAAGTATTAGCTGCTTTCATGGAAGCTAATATGGTGGATGAGAAGGATAAGAGCACTGACACTGAAGTGGATGAATCAGAAGTATATCTGGCGGATGCTAAAGATCCAACAGAGAATGCTTAAGGGAACCATGGCCGCAAGGAGGCATAACCATGAATGATATTCGAATGAAAATACAGCCTGGATTTAACCCCATACCATCCGGCCCGAATAATGAGAAGCCAGTCAGCAAGCCTGTACCTGCCGGCAAAGGATTTGGTGATGTTCTGGCACACCAGCTCAGACAAAAAGAGGGCATCGTATTTTCAAAGCATGCAGCAGAAAGACTGCAGCAGCGTAATATCCGACTGTCACCGCAGGAATTATCCAGACTGGACAAAGGACTGGATCGGGCAGCACAAAAAGGTATTCGTGAAACCCTTATTATGATGGATAACCGGGCCTTTATTGCAAGCGTGCAGAACAAAACCGCCTGCGGCGGGTAAAAAGACTCTAACCCGCAGGCTGTTTCATTTTTATTCTATTTTGGTATCATAATCCCATGGCATTTGATGCATAATGCTGTGGGATTTCCTTCTTT
>QYZZ01000105.1 GCA_003838145.1 Tindallia sp. MSAO_Bac2 | reverse complement strand
CAGCAGTTACCTGCTGATGTCCAAGACTCGCTATGAGTGATTTGCTAGATCTTTCTCAGCGGGGTTCCCACCCGCTATATGGCACGCCCTTCGTGGCGCACGGACAGTCCCCCTGGTTTATATTTTTTAAACTTCAGTTTAAAAAGTCCTTGAATTCTTTCGAAATGTAGAGTACATTTAAATAAGGGGTGGTGAGGCATGATACAGAGAGAACAATACCTGAGCAAGTTGAGAAAATATCGCAATAAACAAGTCATAAAGGTAATTACTGGCATTAGAAGGTGTGGCAAATCAACGCTTTTAAAATTGTTTCAGCGGGAATTGGCGGAAGACGGCGTCGAGCAGCCTCAGATGATTTACCTGAATTTTGAAGATATGGACAACAGCCACTTATTGGATGCCAAGGCTCTTCATCAGTATATTAAGGACCGGCTGCAGCCAGGAAATACCTATGTCTTTTTGGATGAGGTTCAGATGGTGCCATCTTTTGAAATGGTTGTGAACAGCTTGCTGCTCAGGGAGAATGTGGATGTTTATGTCACTGGTTCAAACGCCCATATGCTGTCAGGAGAGATTGCCACGCTGTTATCCGGCCGTTATGTGGAAATTAAGATGCTTCCTTTAAGCTTCAAAGAATTTGTCAGCGCGCAGGGGAAAACACAGCCAGGCCTATCCTCTTTATATAAAAAGTACATCACCTCCAGCTCCTTTCCTTATGTGTTGGAACTGGAGGAGGATAGAGAACTGATTCGGGATTATCTGGAAGGCGTTTTCAGCACGGTGGTTTTGAAAGATATTATGGCCAGGAAGAAAATCGGAGATGTGATGATGCTGGAAAGCGTGATTAAGTTTCTCTTCGATTCCATTGGTTCCCTGGTATCCACTAAAAAAATCAGTGATACGATGATCTCCTCCGGTCGGAAAATAGCGCCCCAAACCGTTGAATCCTATATTGAAAGGCTTATGGAAAGTTATGTGGTGTACCAGACAAAGCGCTTCGATGTAAAAGGGAAACAGCATTTAAAAACCCTGGAAAAGTATTATGTAGCAGATGTCGGGCTGCGTTTTCATTTGCTTGGAAACAGACAGGCGGATACAGGCCATCTGCTGGAGAATGTGATTTATTTGGAGTTGCTGCGCCGGGGTTACGATGTATTCATCGGGAAAGTGGATCAGTATGAGGTTGACTTTATTGCGCTTTCCCGGGAGGAAACCCTGTATATTCAGGTGGCGGCAACTGTCAGATCCAAGGATACCCTGGAGCGGGAACTGCGACCATTACAGATGATCCGGGATCATCACGCTAAAATGATATTAACACTGGATGAAGATCCGGAAATGAACATAGAAGGTATTCGGGTGGTGAACGCACTTGATTTTTTAATGCAATAAACCAGGGGGTCAGTCCCCTTGGTTTACTGACCTGAGTGACCAATTGCTCTGTCATAGCATGTGAATCTGTGGTAAAATATAAGTACCTAAATGAAGGTAGGTGAATGCATGAAGATATATTTTGATATGAATATATATAATAGGCTCTTTGATGATCAAGAACAGTTGCGGATTCGATTTGAATCAATGGCGATAGATATACTATTTGAATTGGTGGAAAAGGGTAAATACAAATTAATGTGGTCATTTATGCTTGACTATGAAAACAGTAGGAATCCATATGTCGAAAGAAGACTCCATATCGATTCTATTTCAAGCCTATGTGATAACGTCATAAAGCCAAATGATAGAATAAAAGAGTTAGCTAAAGATGTTGTTAAACGCACAAACGCTAGAGAAAAAGATGCTTTGCATTTAGCGTCTGCAATATTTGAAGGTTGCAATTACTTTATAACCTGTGATGATAAATTCATTAAGACAATCGCAAAAAATGAACAGAATATGAATGAGTTATTAAATGGAATTATTTTGTATAACCCTATCGATTTTCTTAGAAGGGAGATGGATATCGATGTTATTGAATGAAAAAAGAAAACTTACAGACAAGGAAATAATTGAAAAAGGTTCCAGAGCCTTGATAAATGAATTAGGCTATTCTGGCTTTTTAAGGTTTATTCGTCACTCTGAAGGAGTAAGCAACGAAGACTATTTAAAATTGGAAAGTGAAATGTTTAGTGATATGACTTTAGATGAAATATATGATCGTGCAAAAGAGCACTGGGACGAGAATAACAAATAAGAAAAAGCGACATTTAAACCAGTAAACCAGGGGGACAGTCCCCCTGGTTTATTTGGTATTGGCTGAAATCTTATTCCATTGGTTCTTCGTTATTGATGACAATCTGATTTTCAAATACATAGGCGTTATTCATCGGTATCACTTCTCTGAAAAAAGATAGTGGTACAAAGGTTCTGCCATCCCGGATTTCTGACGCTGTTCCCAGGGTGATGGGTTTGTCGTATTTCATATTGTAATATGCATCTTCTCCGATGGTCAGGGTAATGCTGTCGTCCAGCATAACTGTTCTCAGTTCCTGGCTCCACATTACATTAAATCCAATTTTTTCTGCAATGGCTCTTACAGGTAACATCACAATGTCATCTTCTGTTGTCCATGCTGCTGGCGCCTCCAGGAATTCCCCTTCAACTACCAGTTCCATTTGAGAAACATCTGGCCGGTATGCTTCGGGTTCTTCAGTCTGTTCTGGCTCTTCAGACGGCTCTGCTTCCTCTGCCGCCAGAACGATCACCAGCTCCGGGTTTGTCTGTGCGGGAATGCTTTTGGTCGCTGCACCGTAAAGCACCGCCAATTCTCTGCCTTCCAATGAACCGGTATAGGGTTCTTTGTTATAGTTCAGAGTTTGTGTGTCTTCATCAATTTTCAGCTGAAGATAATTGGTTTTATCTATCAGGTTTTCATCGAACTCACCCACAAACAGGCTTTGCTGCTCCGAACCCACCATAAATGCAACCACCGGGTATTCCGGCGGGTAGATCATGATCATTGGCTTACGTGTGTCATAATATGCAGTAACAAAGTCTCCTTCCTCCGGAGCTTCATCGGTCATATTAATCACATCTTTGGTTATTCTAAAACCGAAGGGACTGCCACTCTCATCTTCCAGCCTGATGATCGGACTTTGTCCCTGGCTGGATTCTTCAATTTCCTGCACATGTCCTTCTACTTTCCCGAAAGATGGTATGTCTGCAAAAGCTGTCATTGGCAGTGATAGCAGGAAAACTGCTGTGATAACAAGGAGTCCTGTTATTGTTTTTCTTCTTCTGACCCATTTCATTAAGCTCATACTTTCTCCTCCCGACATCTGTTTATGGTTGTTTTTTACTTCTGCCTATATAGACGCTGTGTTTTGAAGAAAAGTTGCAGAAGAACTAAATCATTAAACCAGGGGGATCGTCCCCCTGGTTTAATTCTATACAGGGATTAATTAACAGATTATTCGGTTATTTATTGTTTCAATTCAGCCGATAGCTGTTATAGCCTTTATAGTGGATGACTTCCACGGCATTGTCTTGTTTCAGTCGGTCTAAGATTTCATCAACGTTATTAAGTCCTCTTGCTTTCAGGAAACCTTCGATTTCAAACTGATTCATGGGATGGCGCTTGATAATGCTTAGGATAGCTTCATAATCGTCTTTTATTTCGCTGTGAAAGCCCTCAGATTCCAGAAGATCAATGGAAATACCGCCAAGATAACCGGCGATCTGGTTAATTCTTTTGTGTTCAACGGGTTTCACATTTGCTTCTGCCGGCGGGCGTATCGGTGTATTAATGTAAAGCTTATCAAATTTCAGCTTTTTCAGCATGGCTTTGTATTGAATTAATGCCTGGTCGTCATCATTAATGCCCGCCATTAGCATGATTTCGATCCAGATCTGGCCTTGGTATTCCTTTGAAAAACTTTGTATTCCATTGATTACCCGGGAGTAATTCAGTGCTCCATGGGGCCGGTTTATTTTTTTAAAAGATGTCTCGTCCCAGGCGTCCAAGGTTGGGAGGATAATGTCGGCACTGGCCAGTTCCTCTTGCAGTGTTGGATCGTATAGCAGGGCGCCGTTGGTAATGACCGCCAGCGGTTTGGTGGTCAGTTTCCGGATCTGGTGGATTAGTTCACCTAGTCCCAAATAGAGCGTTGGTTCGCCTTCACCCACGATGGTAATAACATCAAAGGGGATTGTAGTTTTCAGGAAATCTTTTAGCTCGTCAATTATTTCTACGACGGGGTAAAACAGTTGCCTTGCGTTGGTTAAGTGGTCGGTTCTTCCAAGCTGGCAGTAGATACAAGAGTAGTTACAGGTTTTCTTGGGAATCGGGCTGATGCCTAATGATATGCCCAGTCTTCTGGAAGGTACCGGACCGTAAATGTATTGGTATTCATTCATCAGAGTTCCTTCTTTCCTTCTTCAGATGGATAAGTAT
>QYZZ01000104.1 GCA_003838145.1 Tindallia sp. MSAO_Bac2 | reverse complement strand
GAATCGGGCGAAATGATTGAATTATCTGCATTTAATTTCATCAAATGTCGAAATGCATATTTATACTTCCGAACGATAAACTATTAGTCGCATTTACTTTTTCGGAGCTTTCACAGGCACCATCGGCTCTCTGGCTCCACTTTTCGACAATGGCTACCTTGTCGGCTATTTGGGGTTTGTTCGATCTCTCAGTTCTCTTAGTACGGCTAACTCCAATTCTTTTTCTGCCACTAAACGCTTCAGTCGGTCATTTTCGGTACTCACTTTCTGGAGTTGTTGGGCGGTTTGCTGGTCAGCATCCGCATTGGAAACACTTTGTTTTTTCATGGACTTGGCGGTGCCTCGTTCCCGGTATTTCTTAATCCATGTATGAATGGTGTTGGCAGAAATATCGTGACGTCGTGCCACTACACCCACGTTTCCAACTTCCTGGCATTCCTGGACTATTTTTTCTTTCAATTCATCTGTGTACTGCCGGTTCTTTTTCATCGGGATCAACTCCTTTCATCTTTAGGGTATCATGACTCAAGGAATTTTTCCAAATCGATTACGGGGCTAAATAGAATTGTTTTCCGAATATTACAAAACTCAACAAGTCACGTGACAGGCACCAATCCTGTAATAGAAAGTCTAAGGATCCTACTTACTTTATCCAGATGGGAATACGAAATGGGAAAAAAACCACGACTAAAAATGTCAAGCGAATCGGGAAGCATTCTGATTTGCTGGAGACTGTTTCTGATCCTCTTGCTTATGCCAAAGAACAGGTGGAAAAATTCAATAGGGAATACAAAGAAGGTAAGCTTGACATAAGTTTTAAGGTTGATTTTAATGAGAAGCTTTCAGCTACTGGTGATACGGTATCCAAATCAACGGTTCTCAATGTAGGGTATTTTATCTTGCAAAAAATTTATCAGGATCTCAGGATAAAGGATTTTTTTCGCGAAAGGCTGAATCGGTCGAAGATTACGTTTGACTGTAATGCCATTAACCGATTTCTTACGTTTGCAAGGATATTAGAACCCCGGTCAAAGCTTGGCACTTTTGATCGGCTTGATGCCTACTATGAGCAGCCTTCTTTTGATTATCAGCAAATATGTTAAGTGCCTGGCACCGTTGGTTTGCATCGTTGGTTTGCATAAATCGTTCTATCTCTTCGTTGATTTCAATGCTAAGATCAACCATCTTCGTGACAGGCACCAATCAGTTCAAGAGTGAACAGGTGTGGGCGGTTTGACGCTTGCAAAAAAACCGCATGATCTCTGCGGTTTTTTGCTTAATCACATCAAATATTTTTTCACATCATCCAAACTTTGATAGTCCAGCACTTGGTCAATAATCACTTCCAGTGTTGCTGCATCCAATTCCTGTATTTTTTTTCGAACCGGTTCCGATAAAGGCCCAAATTTCTTCGTTAGCAGACGAAGCGCCGTTTTTACTAATGCTTGTGTTTCTCCTTCCATGCGCCCTTCCATGCGCCCTTCTATGCGCCCTTTTTTCATACCTTCTTCTAAGCCTTCTTTTCGAAGGATATCTGCCAGTGTCATGGCTACTTCTCTCCCTTCAGGGTATTTCTTGGTCATTTCGTTCAATATTTTCTCTAGATCGGCTTTTGTCATCTGATGGGCGGCGCTAAATACATACCGCATATAGGTTTCCAGGTATTCTATCCCTGTTTCTTTATTTTCCAATTCTCTTAGATATGCAGCGGCTTTTAGAACGGACTCTCGAAGCCGGTTCGGATCTTTGGTGAAGATGTCCCGAAAGATGGTCATCAGGATTTTTAGCCGTACACCGCCTTTAATGGCTTCGTCCTGATACTGGGATAGATCATATACCAGGTACTGATAGTCTGGTATATAATCTTTCATTGTTTCTGGTAGTTGTTCATACCCCGATATCATTTGGCTTAACCGGGTGCTGGTATGCCAATTGCCATGGCCATGATAGATTACCAGCGGGATGATGATGGGTATTTCTTCTTTTTTCTCATGAGTGCTATATTTATCCCATATTTCGCTCATGTATTTTAACAGCTGAAAGGCAATCTTATGGCTGGGATAGCTCTTATGTTCAAATAGTAGGTATAGATATCCGGCTCTTTCATTAATCTTAACTCGGTACAACATATCGGTAAAAGTTTCCTGCAATTCCTGGCTAATGAAACTGTCTTTTTGTGCTTCTAGTGTTTCCACATCTATGATTTCTGATACGCTTTCTGGTAAGTAGTGTTTGATAAAGTCACGTGCCACTTCCAAATCTGAAAACGTTTCTTTAAAGAATTTATCATGGGGGTTTTGAATGCTCAATGCTGTCACCTGCGCTTTCTGTCCTGATCATGATTGTAATGGATATTCAGGTGCGTCTTTGGTTTAAGTATAGCATAAATGATGGGCAACATCTATGCCGCAAATGGTGGATTTAATTGAGTTGCTCAAATCATTTCTGCAATTTTCATTTCAGGAAGCTTTAGGCAGGGTTGTATGAAACCAGTTGAATGCCACACCAATCTGCCCTATTTTTGCTGGATACAACACAAAAGAACCGTCCCCGGTGTTTCTGGCTAGTTCCAAAG
>QYZZ01000103.1 GCA_003838145.1 Tindallia sp. MSAO_Bac2 | reverse complement strand
CTGTCAAGAGGCTTTCGCGGCATAAATCGCTCATGGTTGTGCTGCTGAAAAAGTGAGCCACTCGAATTAAAAGATTAAACATTGTTACCGAGGAAATTACACACTATTTTGGACTTGACTGACGGGCACAGTCTATTCTCATAAAACCATATCACAAGGAATCCAGTTATCACAAGGGATTATTTTCTGAATATTACAAAACTCAACAACTCACGTGACAGGCACCGATCTGTTCCTATCCTACTGAGGCTGACTTTAAATCTCTAATGGAGTATTTTCCTAATGCTAATCTTCGCCGAATACATGAAGTTGAAGGCTTTCATCAAAAGCTAGCTATTATTCTTAATGATGAGTTTGTCAAGGAACGCGAGTCACTTGAATCTGAGAATAAAGAGTTGGAAGAAATCGTTAATGGATTGGAACTTCAAATGAGTGAACTAGGCGTTTCAGCCCAACTTTCCCCAGAATTCCTTGACCAGTACTCAAGAATCTCCAGAAAAATTCACGAGCTTGAAGCTCAAAATGATGCCTATACCAAACTAAATGAGTTGAACGAAAAGAAGCGTCGAGCCAAGCAAGCACTCGATCAGAGTATAGAAAGCATCTTGTCAGAAATAGAAGCGCAGATTAATACTGAAATGAAAGAGCTCAATAGCCACCTATTTGATGAGAATCGTAAAGCCCCTTTATTGAGGCTCAAAGCGTTCAATAGCTATTCATTTTTTACCCCGGATGATGATGGAACCGGTACGAACTATAAGGGTCTGGTATTATTTGACTTAGCAGTCCTTCGTCTTTCCAGACTTCCTGCAATCGCTCATGACTCTTTAATTTTTAAGAATCTAGAAGATGAATCGATTGATGGAATTATGCAGCTATACAATGAAAGTGAAAAACAAATCTTTATCGCTTTTGACAGGACAAATTCTTTCAAGCCGAGTACAGCAAAAATTGCGTATGAGAATACACGATTAAAACTGAATAAAAACGAGCAGGAATTATACGGTGAGGACTGGAAGTTAGAGGTGAATAATCATGTATCTAAGCTATAATAGACTGTGGAAGTTATTAATAGACCGGGGAATGAACAAGCAGGACTTAAGGAAGTTAACAAAGCTTAGCTCTACTTCTATCGCAAAGCTAGGAAAAGGAGAAAATGTCAACACTGATGTTTTGGTTAGAATATGTATAGCACTCGATTGTGATATCACCGATATTGTAGAACTTAAGAAGGAATCCAAATAGACACCACCAACAAAAAAAAAGACCATGACCAGCAGCTGCTAAACTGCCAATCATGGTCTTAACTAAATTTATGCTCTGTCAGCACTCTTTGTAGATTGCTGCTAATGAAATGCAAAAAATATTATTTACCTACATCTCCGGTGGATAGTTGTATTGTATCCCAGGAATTCTAGTTTTCACCTGTCCCCAAGCAACACTTCTTATATTTTTTACCACTGCCGCAAGGGCATGGATCGTTCCTGCCGATTTTCTGCCTGGTATTCATATCTGCATTAAAATCAAAGGGCTTATCAGGAAGTGGTCTTAAATGAGGCTTCTCAAATTTCTCAAATATTTCATGAGGTGTATAGCCGTTATTCTCCCATATCCTAATACTATTAGAGAGATCCATCACAAGCTTCATGACTTCATTGATCTGGTCCATATCATCAAAGCTAATACCTCTATCATTGAACGCATCTAAAACGACCTGCATATTAGCTCCAAACTGACATGTACCATGAATATCTTCACACAGCCATTCAGCCTTCTCATCATCGCCTTTAAAAAAGTTCTTCTTAACATATTTTACAAGAGCAGTGTACTGCTTTGATTTTTCAAAGTAACTTTCATCAACATATTTGAGAAGTTCATTCTTATCTGGAACGTAGTGAGGCTTATCACCTTTCTTTTTTAACATCGGCTCAAAGTCATTATTTTCTAGAATTGTCTCATGGACAAAGTAGTTCTGATGGGGATAGATGAATGCATCTTCCAGTTCTTCCGGTGGACTGGTAAGAAGCTCCTCTATATCGGTTAGATTGACTTGATCTTCATTCTGGCTGTTGTATATTTCTAAAACTTTATCCTTATGCACCATTCCATAAAGGTTTGATAATGCAATTATATACTGTGTTAATTGGCTCATGTCATCACTCCGTTCATTTCAATTTGACCTTAACCCTTCTTTAGAAAATTAAGCCCTAAAAAGCTTAACATTCTCAGTTGGTATTTTCATCTCCGACACAAATTTAATTATTTTCTTTAATCCATCTGAACTATACCAACTAATGAACCACTTCAACTCAGAGCTGTACTTATTATATTTAACAATCTCTTTAAAATACGGATAATCAACTTTCGATAATGAATGTCCAATCACAACAATATTTTTAATGCCTGCCAGCGATTTGAAATAGGGCTGATTCCTTAATAAAACTTCACTGGTCTTCTTGGCTGAGTTTTCATAATAATCTTCAATAAGGCCAACTGTATTATTAATTGCATCGTATCTCATTTGGCTCTTCCAATTTCCCTTAGTTTCATCCTTTAAGAAATATCCTAAATAAACTGGATTATCATTATGATCATATCTTCGATCTTTTTCTAATAGACTTGGCTGAAACTCCTTACGGTTTTTATTTGCTTGGTACCATTCTTCAAAGACTTCATCTATATCATGCCCATGGCCCAATACAAGCTGGGTTTTCTTATCTCTTCTATCCCCATGAATATATAAAATATTCTTTTGCGGTACTCCATAAATTGTTTCTAAAAACTCAGTGTAGTTAAAATTAATATAACGTGCATCTGTCTTTATTATATCATCTACAGGCTTCGACGAGTTTCTGGGTTTTAAGGTGCGTATCCACTTTCTGAACCTTTTAGGGAGATCTTGAGTTAAAATATATATTTGAGATGTTGCGAAATCTTGGGCCGCAAAGTAATCCGCGGCAGAAAAATCATCATCGTCTTCATCAAGCACATCAAAGTTATCTAACCAGTCATCAAGTGTTCCAAGCATCATTTCCCTATCTAAATATGCTAAGCCATCTTCAAAATTCCCCCATACATCATCTTGTCTGATATAGGTTTCTAATGTAAATCTCAATGTATTTTTTCTACCAATGGAATCTCTAAAATTATAGTAACTCGAAGGAACTCCATGCATGATATCAAAGCCATTGCCTATTATGAAAAGTGAGGCGTTAGAATCAGTCGAAGGCATTTCAGTTTTTTGTATCTGCTCAAAAGGTAAAGTGGATAGAATCTCTTCGAGTTCAGCTCTTTCTCTTTCTTGCTTAAACCTGGTCTTCTTTTTATCACGACATGGCTTACATCTTTTAGGCATTTCGAGACCTTTATTAAAATAGAAATCTCGTTCTCCTTCTTTGAAAAAATCAGCTCCACACTCTATGCAGTTCAACAAATAGTTTGTATTCTCTGCCACGACTTCACCTCTTTACGTAATGACGGTTTTATGATAGTTCTTCTCTAAATAGCTTCAATCGAAAAGATCTTAGTCACGCTATACCCCTTCTTTTTGTTAAATACCTTACACCTCAGTAAGTGAGTTCCTTTATAGACTAATTCTCTAGAGAAGGAAAACAAACCGCCAGTCTCATCTTTGTTTTTATAATAAATCTCTTGATGATCATGATGGTCTAATTTTCCTCCATTAGAAACTTCCCAGCGAACAGAGATGTCTTTGATCGGTTCAATTATTCCCCCATAAGTTTCAATAGAAAATTTAAGATTACAGTCAGTACTGACTCTATCACCGCTCTCTACTATTGATTCAAGTCCGTTTCTAATTTGCTTACATTTAATGTTGAATCCGATATGGCTTACAGTATTTGAGCTTACCATAAAACGACTGGGTATCACTGAGTAGTGTCCCCATTCGTCAATAAAGCCGACTAAATTACCTTTTAAATTAGTTGTATAGATCTGTTCATTGCTTGTATACTCATTATACAGCTTCAAAGCTTTTTTGTTCGGATGATGCGCTGTATCATATTTCCCACAAGAAATTAAAGTTACACTGGGCGATATCAATTTTATCGAATCTATGAATGTGGTATCTGGATTTGCTTCTTCATCTATTTCATCATTTTCTTCATCTGTAAAAAAAGATCTCGATCCATGGTGACTTGCTATCAAAATTTCACTTTTTAGGAAATCACCCTGGTTAAAATTAGGGACTATTTTTTCTTTCCAACTTTTCCAATCTGAATCCCCTGTCATCAACAACTTTCGTCCTTTATATTCCAACATTAGTACCATTGAGTTTGTATGTTGAATTCTTACCTCAGCTCTGTATAAGCCTTCATTAATAAAGCTTTTGATAAAATCTCCCTCTGCTGCTAAACAGTAAATGTTTACGCCCCCAAATGATCCCATCGAAATATTACTCGGTGTGGGTACAAATAGATTCTTAGGATCTTTCTCCTTTAATATTCTCCTTAGTCTCATATAGTATTGATAACTAGTACTAGCAGTTGTTGCGCCTGACTGTCCCGAATCCCAAATAGATTTGATAGGGAACATCTCATGAATTTTTTTCAATCCGCGATAATGATCCTCATCTCTATGTGAATTAACAAATATATCTATTGGTTTTTCAAACTCTTCTTTTTCAATATTATATACTTCAGGTATTATATTGTCTAAATAAACCAATATTTTCTCTTCATTATCGTCCGTTACATTACAGTCAAATAGCATCACTTTATTATCCGGAAAAATAATTAGAGTCATCAAACCTTCTCCAACATCTAAAATATGAAACTCAAGATGGTTGTCTTCAACGTACCAACTGATTGGCTGCACTCTACCCATATTGCACCTCCATATTAATTCAAATTAATTTGTTACACTACTAGTTAAATCGCAAGAAATTACATTCAATACAAACCGCTCAGCTTTAGTTCTCGCTGCGATTAATAAAAATAAATACTCTACCAGAAAAACTAGAATAAGCAGTATAGAAACATCTATTCCAAACATTTTTAATAAGATGAATGTAATCAGATATATTACCGATAACAAAAATGATATGGCAGTTAAATCCCTATACATTAGGTAGTCTCTGTGGGATTGAAGAATCATTTCATCATTCGGATATTTCTTTAGCAATTTATACCAAAGTTTGCTCTGTAATTCTGGTTTTACAGGAAGTGGATTATACTTTGTATTTAACTCATCATAATCAATTCTATGATCATTTTTTGCTAGATGGCTGAAAACTCTATACGAAGGTAGAGGCTGTTTAACTTTCCAAAACACCATGATATTTTTGTAATCGGTTTTAAGGATACCATTGATTAAAAGTCCAACTATTGAAGCAAAAATCAAACCGATCCCACTCGTTTGAATTTTTTCTATTAAATCCCAAATAGAGCCTGAGTTCTTTATATTAACTAAGCTCAGCATTAATAAAATCAGCATTAAATTAATGAAAACAAATTTTGTTAGTGTTTTATCATAATCTTTGATATTCCTACTCATCTATTCTCCCCCCCTTTCATCATTGAGCGATTGCCACTACAAGATCTCACCCCATCTATTTCTCCCAAATATTCCAACAACTCCACCTAAAACAAAACGGACACAGTTGCTTATTTATCTATGCCCGTTCTAGGGTGTCTACTTGTCATGACAGCAAGCCACATCGGATTCCCTTTGGCCTTGATGGCTGGTTCTGCGGGAACCTGATTTACTGTAAGGATACTAATTACTACTAAACCCTTTACCATTGCAATGTTTTCAGAATATTACAAAACTCAATAAGTCACGTGACAGGCACGCTTGCATAAGTCTCGCTGGCTTGTTGCGTTCATCCATTGGATCTTGAGGGAAATCCATCCTAAGTAAATGCTTATATTTCTCCCTGAATATTCCGACAATTCCACCTAAGAACAAAACGGACACAGTTGCTTATTTATCTATGCCCGTTATAAGGTGTCTACTTGTCATGTGAATAAATGACTTCGTTCTAAGCAATTCTCACTAAAAATAATAAAAGTCATTTTGAATTGCATCTAAATCATATGCTATTCAATAAGCTATTAAGTGAAGTGAAGGGCACAGTCTATTCTCATAAAACCATATCACAAGGAATCCAGTTATCACAAGGGATTATTTTCTGAATATTACAAAACTCAACAACTCACGTGACAGGCACTAATCCGATACAGCACTTTCATTTTTGGGAAGATCATCCAGGAATTGTCTGATTAAGTCTTTCCCGCCATTCGTATGATATGTATAGACCTTCATCTTAAGAGTCCTTCCTAACATCATTTGTGTTGTAAT
>QYZZ01000102.1 GCA_003838145.1 Tindallia sp. MSAO_Bac2 | reverse complement strand
TGATTTAAACGGACTGAAACTGGTTAACGATACTTACGGGCACGCCGTAGGAGACGAAATGCTAAAAAGCGTCGCCGCTGTTTTAAAGAAATTGTGTCGTAAAGAAGAAGTTATCGCCCGCTGGGGGGGCGATGAGTTTGTGATTCTGCTGCCGCAAACCGGGGCAAAAGAAGCTGAGGCGATTTGCAGAAGAGTTAAAAGCAGCTGTCAGGAAGTGTACGTAGAGGATGTGCCTGTATCCCTTTCTTTGGGTTATGCCTGTAAGGGGAGTATGGATAAAGATCTATCAAAGAAAATAAGAGAAGCTGAAAATTATATGTACAAGCAAAAGCTGATTGAAAGCCGCAGTTCGAAGAGTGGTGTTCTTGATACTCTCTTAAAATCCCTGGGAGAAAAAAGCCAGGAAACAGAGATGCACATCCGGCGTATGCAAAAAGTATCCCGGCAAATTGCTGAAAAAATGGATCTTTCAGATACCGAGTTGGGCCGGTTAGAATTACTTGTTCGCCTGCATGATATCGGCAAGATCAATATTTCTGGAGATATTCTTTCCAAGGAGGGTTCCTTAACAAAAGAGGAATGGGAAATAATCAAAGAACATCCGGAAATCGGTTACAGGATTGCCCGCGCCACCGAAGAGTTTTCTCACGTGGCTGAAGACATCCTTGCCCACCATGAGCGCTGGGACGGGTCAGGCTATCCCCGGGGGTTAAAAAGGGAAAAAATATCCCTGCTGGCGCGGATTGTGGCTATTGTTGATGCCTACGATGTGATGAGTAAAGGGAGGCCTTATAAGGAACCCATGAGTCAAGAGGAAATTGTGGCGGAATTAAAAAGGTGTGCCGGTACCCAGTTCGACCCGGAATTGGTGGAAATCTTTTTGTCAGTTTTAGAAGAGTAAAAAGTTCTCCATTATAAAAAAACTACCGGCATGTACTTCGGTTTTTTCTACGTTTTTTTCGGTGATTTACCGGAATAAGGATTTGTTCTGTTGGTGCCCCCAGCTAGAAAAATACCGATACGTTTACATGGAAAAGTAACCTTCA
>QYZZ01000101.1 GCA_003838145.1 Tindallia sp. MSAO_Bac2 | reverse complement strand
GTCAAGAGGCTTTCGCGGCATAAATCGCTCATGGTTGTGCTGCTGAAAAAGTGAGCCACTCGAATTAAAAGATTAAACATTGTTACCGAGGAAATTACACACTATTTTGGACTTGACTGTATTATGGTTCAGTAACAATAAAATGTCAATTATAAATACATTTAAAGACAGTCGATTTCTTAGTTACAAATATTTTGACTAAATCGGTTAATATATTATTCGACATCGATTCATATATTCTTTTAAATTAACACAACAAGAGCCAATCAAGCTCTGATTGACTCTTGGTTTGATCTAAATTGAACTTCCATTAATCAATAAATGACCAATTCGATCCATTTTTGTTCACTTTTATGATGTAGTCAATTTCATTCTTATCAGTCAAATGAATTTCATAATCACCATTAGAAAAGTTATTTCCACTACCTTTATAATCCAATACTATAGTATAATTACCTTCGTAATCATACTCATAACCAGTAAATAAATTGTTATCATGCTTAATATTTATGTTTTCTATACCACCACTGAAGCCTTGAATATCCAATACTAGTTTGCTATTATTTGAAGCATTATTAATATTAGTACCCGCGTTTACAATAGGTTCAGTGCCTAATACATGTATTACTCTATCTACAGGATCAGCATCAACGCTGCCGACTGTTAAGTTGTATGTTACTGTGTATGTTCCCGCTGTACTTGTATCTACTATACCTGTGTAAGTCACACCAGAAACCTCATCTCCATGTGCATCATAACCAGTTACACCATCCAAGTAGTTAAATGATTCCCCTTGATTTACTGTTACAGGCGTATTCAAAACAATATATGGTTTATTCTCGCCAACTACAAAAGTTACAGTACGGCTCACCGCACCATCATAAGCAACCAGGAAAGATTTCAGCCCATTAGTTGCATCATGTGTTCCATTTACGGTAATCGTTGTTGATCCATCTGCCGATATGCTAGGGGAAGAAAGGGACAAGCCATCATTATCGCTGATAAACGAAAGGTCCAAACTCTCATTTTGATCAATATTTCGTGTCGTTACAGAATATTGGATAGATCCACCGACTCCTCCAATAATTGATCCTGACCAGGAGCCTATGGTTATGCTTGGTCGATCAAGATTTTCTTCTGGACTAAGGTACCATACTTCACTACCTGATCCGGAAGCATCACTAATATTGTTCAGCAAAACTTTTGATTCTATTGAATAACCTTCTTCATGATTTAAAGTAAATACTAATGAATGTGCACCGTTCTGTTCCACAATTTCATAATCTACAGAGCTAATGCGCGGAAATCTTGACGTTATATTAAGTGGTGTAAATCCAGCCTCTGCACTTGTTGAAATATCGACAGCATTCCGGACAGCATTGGAAATGGCGTAAGCGGCTATGCTTGTATCCTGATGAGCTTTTGATTTTTCTTCACCGCGGGAAAAAACAGTATTCCCGAAAGTGAAAAAGTTAAAACTGATACTCATCACAATAGTTAAAATCCCCAAAGTAATCAGTAATTCAACTAAAGTAACTCCTTTTCTATTATTAATCATTCTATTTAGCATTAGACCAGTCCTCCCTAAAATTATGGAGAAGGTTGAAAACTCTTCATCTCTGATTCGTTACTATCAACAGACATTGTAGACTTCAAAATATCAACATCTACATTTATTCTTAACCCCTCAAAATTATATTCGATATTATGATTAGAAGTTTCAATACCATCATGATTAATAATATTTTCGGTCATAATTCTTTGTGAATCATAAGCAGCATCAGCCCGGTGCCCCGACCTCATAATAGCTACAAACCCTGATGTAAAAACTGTTAAAAAAGAAACCATAACTATTCCCAGAATTGCCATTGAGATAATCAGTTCGATTAGTGTAAGGCCTGTAGTTTTTTTTGAATGTTTGAATATAAATTTCATAAAACCACCCACTTCTATCTTATTTCATGAATACGATACTCTTTCTCAACGCTGGCATCATCTGGATCCGAATCAGAGTCAGGATCAAAATCAGATTTATTACCATGAATTTCAACACTGTCGGCAATAATTGTACCGTGAAAACTCCTGCCATTAAACTTGTTAGCCCCAGATTTATGAAAACGAACGTGTGAATCAGGCGCAATTAGCATCGCTTCAACATAAGCTCCATCAATTAATACAGTCGAGTCATCAATAACATATATAAATATATTAACATCAGAATCAGATCGAATAAAACTGTGATTATCCAAAGAAATCCCGTTTTCAATATACATATGATAAGTTCCGTCGCCAGTTACCATAAACTCTTCATGATTATCCAGATAAAAACCATTTCTAAATAGAACATGTTTGTCCCCGCCTGAGCTGACAGAATCGCTCATAACCATGTCATCGTATTCTGCATCATATGAAGTCGGTATTTCAATAACAGGCATCGGAATTTTTGCGTCAAATTTTACTTCATCCGGCTTGGGATATGTTCCATTTCCAGCACTATATGGATTATTATCATTGACGTACTGAGCATTTGTAGCTACTTGACCATGAATCGTTATATTATTATGAACGTTTATTGAGCCATTGGCAAAAATAGTGTAATCAAAGGCTTGGCTTGCTTCCTCTCTTAATATAACATCAACTTGTTGTGAAGCATTTTGAAATGAGCCTACGGAAGATATAATGAGGTCATCATCGTTGTCACTAACGTGGACAGATACTTCTCCATCCGCAATGCTAATGGTATCTGCTGTTTTATCAATCAATTCAGTTACATCGATAGAAGAGTCAGTAGTTATTGTTTCCGCAAGTGTTAGTGCGCCTGATCGAGCAAGGTAATATGACTTCATACTATTTTCCTGATAAATGACATTTCGAGTGTCCGCCACAGCGGTGGTTAGGATAGACGCTCCCAATATGGCCAAAACTAATATTACAATTAGGGTAAAGGCCAGCGCAGACCCTTGCTGGTTATTAATAATCCGTTTCATCTTGCACCTCCATTCAAATAGAATAACAATAAATAACCGCCTAAAAATTAGCCGGTTACGCCACTGGATCACCACAGCTTAAGCGTCCATCTGCAGCTGTAGATCTTATCCTGCTGTTAAATTCTATTGTTGTCGTTCCGACTCCTTTTAGGTATTATACCACTATTTAAGAGCTTTCAACATAAAAAATCAGAAAAATTTTTATATCTTATTATACAGCATCATCTTCGCTTCTACATTCTTATCAGGTTACAAGATTTTCTACTTGTTGTATCCAGTTGCGCAGTTCTTAATCAGATAATCTGATTCCCATGTTCATCTCAAGACAATAATCATTATATGATTTCTGCATTCCATTTATTCGGTATTAAAAAAGAGCCAACCAAATTCTGATTGACTCCTGTGGCTCAGTCCTCCTTCTTTTTCTCATCCTAAAGGAAGAATTGGTTTATCTGTTATTCTCTTCCGCTATTAAATAGAGGAAGTAGGCGGCCTCTGCACGAGTCATAGGCAAGGTTATATCTTCGATGCCTGGTGAGGAATAATCAGTCAGATCCAATATTATTTCCGCATATTCATTCCATGTAAAGTCTTCATTATCCAAAATTCTGCGCATAGCCAGTTCTGTTTCTTCATATGTGATGGGGTCGAGGGGCCGAAGAGTATTGTCTTCGTGACCAACAATAAGACCGCTCTGATAACCGCTAAAAACGGCTCTGGATACTGAACCCTCGTATCGACCCAATGTATCATGGTCATCAAAACCCGTTAAATCTACTGGTTCATCAGGAACAGGCCATTGGAAAAACCGATCCATCCATATTATAAATAAACCACGTGTAACGTATTCATCCGGTTCGAAATTCAAACTTCCAGTGGGAAGAAATACTCTTCTTTCCCCTAAATTATGAATAGCACTTTCGGCCCAGTGTCCGGAAACATCCTGAAAAGGCTTATAAGGTTTTTCGATCTGCAAGGCTGTTTCCGGGTCAATAAACGCATATCGTTCATGATCAGGCAGTTGAGGGTTTGCAAAAGCATAAGGATTGGTTTTAAAATTTTCTATATTTTCGAACCACATGAATAGTCGATCCCTGTCTCCCGTTATAGGTGACAAGTCATATATGGCCAGCTCGAAACTACCACTTAAATGATTTTCAGACGCTGCTGAAACTGATAGCTGGTTGATCAATATTTTCCGGTCGAATTGCCAAAAAGTGCGAAGAAGGTTTAACAGATCTGTGTAAGTTGATTCGTAATTTAATGTAATGTACATACTGGATATCTCTGAATTAGAAATAGTTTCATTGCTGGGTTGTGTAAATGCAATATTCGGCCTCAAATCTGGATTTGCCATAAATTCGTTCATCAGGAGAATAATTTCTTCCTGCTCCTGTATCAACGAAAAGTGAGATCTTTTAAGTTTGCTGACCTCAGCATTTATTGCACGCAAATCCACATCGATCTGTTCTTTATTGTTTACAAGTTCATTCATAAGATCTTTTTGATTGCGAATATTCGTTAATTCCGCCTTTCTTTGATTAATTATTGCCAGTTGATCTACAACAATCACTCTGTAGGAACCATAAAAGAGAAGAATGAAAACAAATACTAACAATAATACCTTGTCTCTTTTACTGATGCTCATCAAGAGCCACCCCCTCTGATATCAAAACTGAGGTTAAACTGATATAATTGATTACTTTCATTCAGTGAAGGGATGTAAGGCTGGCTGAATCGGTCTGAGTGCCGTAAATTCAGCAACAACTCAGCTACTGCTGCTCGGCTTCTGGCAACACCAGTCATGCTGACAGTTTGATTCGTCAGTTCAAGACTGGTTAAGTGAGTATCGGCTGGAAGCAGTTCGGTAATTTCATCAAGCAGTCTTTCAGTGATTACTTCTTTTTCACGAATAGCTTGTGCTACTTCCTGCAAAGAAGACAACTGATAGTGCCCATTTGATATATCCATCTGTTTCTGCTGCAAATCCTGGAATAGAGAGTATTGGGGATCATTTACCAATGATTGGTGAGTGGAATTAATTCGACTATTAATCGTCATCAGACGAATTTGATTAAAGAAAGGCCAGGCGATTGAAGCTATGACTGCAACCAGCAGAAGCAGGGCCAAATAGTTTTTGCCAGATGTATTTATTGATAATTCCTGATTTTTTTTTCTTCGTTTGACAAGAGAAAAATAGTTATAATCCCGCATTCGAACCCTCCTTTCTATCTGCGTATCATTGTTCCGAGCGCATTTACGTACAACGATAAATCGTCGCCTCCGACAAACGATTCGCACGAAACATTTGTGAGATTGTTAATCATATAAGCTGGCATCGAGTAAGCGTTCTGAACGTACTGGTCAAACCCGTTCATTCCAGTTATACCACCATACAAATAAACATGATCAATTCGGTTATTAACATTTTGAGTAATGTAATACTGCATGATTTTTTCCACACTACCCAGCCAATCATCAACGGTTTTCCGAGTGACACTCAGTACTTTCATTTCCATCGCTTCCTCTGATTCCAGATCAAATGTTTTACCCGGATCATCAATATGCTGGTTTAAATCAGAAATCGAATGTTTATATCGCTGAGCTTCTTCGATGGAAATGTTCAGAAAGCGTACCAGGTTTTGGTCGATGGATTGAGCTCCTTGATTAATTAAACGGCTGAATAAATATTTACCATCTTTAAAAATGGAAACATTGCTATGGCTATAGCCTATTTCAAGCACCGCATAAGACATATCAGCATGATTCGGATCATTGTTGAAACCTGTATCAGAAGACATAAGCTTATCAATTGCATTTGATTGAGTATCAAAAACAACTGGTTTTAAATTCAAGAATTTAAAAAGATCATAAAAACTGTATACCACTTCATTAGGAACAGCAGTTACCAGTGCGTGGACTTTTGAGACACCGTTATCATTCACTTGCTTTAAAATTTTAGGAAGGACCATATATTCAGATAGAGTAACAGGCATATACTGCTGTATTTCATAGTTAATCATTTTCAATATATCATCATTACTGCCTGAGGGAACCATTACTTCCCGGGTTACCATTTCTCCGCTTTCCACCGAACATAATGCCAGACGGGTTTTAATATTCAATTCCTGCAATATTTTTTCAATGACACTTTTCAGTTCAGACATATTTTTAATGCGCCCTCTTTCATAAGAGTCAGAAGGCGTGGGGAAAGAAATCGCATGGGTCAGACCAATAAAATCCTTTTCTCTGATTCCAGTCACGATTTTAGTGGTGTGTTGGCCAATATCAATGGAAACTACCTCTTTCCCTATCAGATTAATTTCCCGGGCACGTTTCAATTTCATCACTCCCCTTTGTATAAATATTGCATGCTCATTAACGAACCATCTTGGTAACTAAAATCCCAGATGAAAATCTATTTCTTTCCATCTAATGATTTCATAACTGGCATTAGCAGGCTCTATAAAAAATGGAGGTGGAATGGTATCTGCCGAGCTATGGCTGTATTTATTCGTAAAACCCTGCCCATCAACCATTTTCAGTTCATTTTGTTTTTGAATAATAGAACCTTCAAAGGTTAAAACACCATCATTACGAAATCCCTGAGTAAAGCTGAAAATAACTGCCTGAATCTCCATTCCATCCGGAGGCATGATTATGGTCTCTCCATCATGCCATTCAGTCATAATACGAATTCCACCGCCGGCAATCAGTCCCATCATTTCTTTATTATCTATATCTGCGCTCCCGATCCAGCTGATCAAATCTTTTTCATCTAAAGGAGGATCAACATCGATAGGGTTTACCGGAACGATGTAAATGTTCCCAGTTGCTACTATGGTAACTCCTTTGTCTGTTTGACCGGAAATGTATGCATCTCCATCAACATAGATGACTCCTTGATCAGGCAGATTTTTCATCTCCCAGATTAACCAGCCGGAACCAGTATCATTCTCATCATCATTATCATTATCACCATTATCATCACCGTTTTCCGTTCCATTATCATCACCGTTATCAGATCCATTATCATCGCCATTTTCTGATTCGTTCACCTCGCCCTTCTGGCTTATGTCCACATAAGAGCCCCAGAAAAACAATCGGGTATCATCAGTAAAAACAAAAGGTATATCCTCTAAACTAATTAAATCATCATAGAAAGTATCACTGAAAGCGACAGATCTCAATTCTTCCAATACACTCAAGGAAGGAAAACTGATTTTTTCCACTCGTCTTGGAGGCCCGGATTCAGTGAAATCCGCTTCACTGTTTTCAATGACAAACTCCCCTTCTGCATAAGTGACTGGGCTGTTAAATATGGGAGCACCGACAATATCCAAAGTGCGGTTCGAATGGTAAGGTCCGTCGATTATTGTATTGCCGTTGCCAACATCCGTCAGAGTATACGGCTCATTAAAGAAATAAAGAAAATCAGTAAACCCTTTTTTGCTGACAGTTGCTTTAATCGTCCGAATGCTGGGACTTGGACCCTCTGGCACTTCATTTCCCGGCCAGGCGGTTGAAGTGACGGTATACCTGTTTCCATTTTCTTCCAGTCGCAAAATATAATGTCCAACATTCTCATCTTCATTATCAGCATCAACAATAATACCTCGGATATCTCCATCACCAGTCATTCCATCAAAACCGCGAATCTGTTGGATCTGATCCAGGGGATTATCGGAATCATAATTATTCAGATACTCAAGAAAGTAATGCAACCCTGCTTCTGCAAAATGAATGGCCTGCAAGTCTTTTCCGAAATCCACTTCCTGACGGGTTCGACTATGTGAAAAAATCAAAATGGAAGTGGCCAGAATAAAGGTAATGATAAAAATCAGCAACACCAGAGGAAGTGCAAATCCATTTTCATTTTTAATGTATTTCGCATTCATCTAA
This sequence comes from Tindallia sp. MSAO_Bac2, assembly GCA_003838145.1. GTDB lineage: Bacteria > Bacillota > Clostridia > Peptostreptococcales > Tindalliaceae > Tindallia. Next base: position 3,004 of record QYZZ01000101.1, on the reverse strand, counting down.
ATGACCCCCTGGCTTCGGACAGTCAGGCTTGTGTTTACTTCAAACAGGCTCTCTTCCTGACCTCCAGCATTCAATACATCAAACCGTATTATCAATTGTTGACTGTCAGAATCCAGTGTAAAAAAGTCGATATCGTTGCCTGTTTCATCTTCAATACGGGTTATGCGGTGAATGACAGGTCTCAAACCATCTAGATCCCCAGGCTGAGTGGGTGGATCACCATATATTTTCCATAAGCTGTCATCATAAACGATATATGTGATGTTCAGGCCATCATTTCCTTCCACATTTTTATAAAATCCCGTATAGATGTCGACTCTGCTGCCGGATTCGAGGGATTCTTCAGAGTTGAAGAGATCAAAGACCTGAATGCCTCTTTGTGAGGGAGACGGCCTGATTGCCTGGCGCACTTCCTTTTCCATAGATTGCATAAAATTGCTGGTTCTGGCAAGGGTGAAGGAATCGGACTGTGTTTTGTTCCAGCTGGCTAATGTGAAGGATATAAACTGTCCCGAAGCCACCATGATCATAGCAAAAATAGCAATCGAAATGATCACTTCAACTAATGTCATGCCGCTCTGATTATTTTTTATTCTTCTGAAGAAAAAAGTTCTCAATGGGAACACCCTCATTTCAACCTTGCTGTTATACAATTAAAAAACGAATCTTATTTTCATCTGGCAAAAAATGACTGTACACTATACTCTGCAGATTCATTTTGGATCATTGAATCAGTTTCAACAAAAACTCTGATGGTAAATCCTGCTGTAACACTCGCGTCATTTACGGAATCATGTGGAATAAACAGAGTGTTGATCTGATACCTTTGGTTGTTTACTTCTACTTCCTCTTCTATTTCACGGCTGCTTCCTCCGCCCTCAATATCCTCGTAAAACGTTACCAGCTCATCAAATTTCATGCTGCGTAAATTTTCCAACTCCCGGTTAGCCAATGTAGCAGCAGTCGTGTTGCGCCGGGAGTGTTCCATTGTATGAGTAGCCTGGATAAATCGGGGACTGAAATACAGGGCTATCATCGCAATAATGGTGATGCCGATAATCATTTCAACCAGCGTCAGGCCTCTTGTATTAATTAAATTGTATTTGAAGACTGAGGTATTTTTCATACAAGACGCCTCCCTGCATCTGTAATAGAAAAAACTTGATTTTCATGCGCATTATCATTGTGTTGTAAACACCACTGCAGGAACTTCAGTGCCAACCATTGGTGACTGTGACCAGTTAACGGTAATGGTACCGGAGTCCGAACCACTTGATGCCCTAACTTGAAAACTGCCGGTTGAAGTGCTTGCAGATGCTGTAGTTAATTTAAGATTGTTAGGACTTTTGTAGTACATTACCCCCCAGGATGGATGAGGTGGACCGTCAGATGCTTCCCAAGCGGTGTCCCACTCTGGCAAACTGCCTTGTAGAAACTCAAAAGTGTAACCGCCGGAGGATGCGGGCATTGTAATGTCAGGACTATTATTGCCGGTTCGTCCGTCATGACCGGAATGCAATGATGTATCATTTGACTGGGAGAATGTATTAGTATTGATAGATGCAAGAGCCTCTGCAGCAGAAGAAAAACTGACTCCTCCACCCGGACTGCCTGCGTCATCTCCCGGATACACAGCGATTACGTTTCCGAAGCTATCAGAGATGCTTACATCCTCTAAAACATATTCACCTGATGCCAATGCCCCCCCACTCCAGTTTGGCTGCTTCGTCAGGTACGGAGTGACTATGGCATTTCTGTCTTGCAAATAACTATTTCGGTATTCATCAGCACCATGCCTTGCCAAATAAGTAGACAAAGCGGTATAGACAGCTGCTGCTTCTGCAATGGCAACGGTTTCGTCTGCATCTCTTCTGTACATGCCCAGTCGTGGAATGGTTATTGTTAATAGAATTCCCATAATGGCCATGACAATGATCATTTCCACCAGGGTAAAACCACTCTTACGTTGGATTCGGCGGGTAAAAAACTGTATCATTTAAAATACCCCCTTTGTGAAATGATCACATTAGCGAATATGAATCATTTCTTATCTTACAATAGTTTTTACTTATTAAATTTGCTGAGATCTGTCCTGCATATGATTATTTCAGGATGACCTGCCGTGCCGCGGGTGGTAGATCATCCTGTTGTTCATCAACTGTCATAACGCAAAATTGTATTACGAGCTACTGATTTGTTGGTTGAAACTGAACAATCAGACCGGACATGTAATTAGTACCAGTAATTGTATAGGTTGGAACGGTCAAGGCCGAAGCTTGCTGAACTCTTCCAGTGGCCACTCCGACATCACCAGCTACATGATTCTGCATTGTAAAGCCCGCAGCGGTAGGGCTGCCCATTGCTTCACGTGATCCAACGGCAAGGATGCCCAGTCTGTTTTCACCTACGGTTCCTGTGAAAGGAATGCTGCCTCTTTCTGAAAAAGCTGAATTCGTATTCACAGTACTTGGGGAACCCCAGTTGGCTGCACCAGTAAACTCGTAAACCCTTGTTGCACCTGTGCTACCGCCACCTGTCCAGGTGACAGTGCCCGTTGAGGTTTCGCCTCCGTCTGCCACTTTGTAGAAAATGGCCACACGATGCCGGGTGCCGGTTTGATTGTCAGAAGCAAAGCCTCCAGCGCTGCCAGCCAGTGACCAACCCCCTGCCATCGTGGGAACGCCCGCAGTTTCTTGACGCATACCTACAACTGCGACCAGCAGGTTGCCTTCCGCAGCAGCAGCGAAGGTGGCTGTCGCACCACCTGTAGCCGTTTGAACTTGTGTGGCAGTGGCGGGTGTGGCGCCACCACCGCCAGGACCTCCAGGAGTACCAAGAGTGCCATCCGGTGGGAATACGCCAATCCATTGGCCATTATTTGTGGCAACCTGAACTGCCGAGACGTCACCTGTAGCAGTCAGAGTTGGTTCTGTGATATCTGCATCACCTGGTACAGCACCAGTCAGATATTCCTCATAATTAAAACCGTCAAGATTCCCATTTC
>QYZZ01000100.1 GCA_003838145.1 Tindallia sp. MSAO_Bac2 | reverse complement strand
TTATCTTCTTTTGTGGCCTGCAAGGTCATCGACATCATTTTAAGAGATGATCTGGTGACCGGTGCTGAAGAAAAAGGAATTAAATTGAGGAAGCTGAAAGTGACGGAAAGAGTGGTTAAGGCTTGTTTTGATAATGGACTAATGATTTATCCTGCTTCCGGAGGGATTAATGGTGTGAAGGGGGATGCGATTCATGCAAGAAAATAATTGGAGTTTACTTATTTGGAGTGCAGAAGAAAGTCTGTGATACGCTGAATGCGAATTCCTTCCACATTTTCTTCTGGCCGATAGTCCATGGTGAGTAACGTTTTGGGGTAGCTGTCACTGAGTCGTTGCAGCACCCCTAGCTCTCTTTCCCGTACATTTTCATCTGTGATAGACAGAGACACTTGGAAATAGTGCCTTTCTTGTCCACGAACAGCCACAAAGTCAATTTCGCCCGGGTGGTCAACGCCGGTCATCACGTCATAGCCACGACGTTTAAGTTCAAGAAAAACGATATTTTCCAACATTCTGCCAGTGTCTTCACCAGCAGCATTAAAGAACAGTCTTCTCAGACCAGTATCTGCCAAATAATATTTGTTCGGAGATCGCAGCATTCGTTTTCCACGCAAATCATACCTCTCTGCTTTGTAAACAATATAGGCATTTTCAAAGGCACGAAGGTATTCTGTTACTGTGCTGGCATAGGTTTTTTCTCCATTGCTTGTCAAATAGTCTGCCACTTTATTGGCAGAAATCAAGCTGCCAGCATGCATGGCCAGATAGCGAAGAATTCTTTCCAGCATTTCTGCATTACTGACTTTTGTACGCGCCAAAATATCCTTGATCACCACGGTGTGGTAAATCCCCTCCAAATACTGACGTTTCAGAGCCGACGGTCCGTCGAGCTCCAGGAGACCAGGGAAACCACCATATCGTAAGTATTGATCGAACATATCTTGTTGGTTTTCGGCTCCACTCACATATTCCTCAAAAGAAAGTGGCAAAAGATGGATCTCTACATATCTTCCAGCGATTCGTGTAGCCAATTCTGAGGAAAGCAGATATGCATTGGAACCGGTTACAACGATATCGCAGGGAAAATCCACTTGAAAGCTTGCCAGAGCTTTTTCCCATTGATCCACTTGTTGTATTTCATCCAGCAGTAAATAGACGATCTTTTCAGGGGACTCAAGCTCTCTTTCTAGCCGTTGTTGCTGAACGTAGTCATAAAGTTCCCGATAGGTATTCAGGTGCTCCCAGCGGACTGATTCAAAGTTGAAGGACACAACCTGTTTTTCTTCGATCCCGCTGGTAAGTAAATAGTCTCTGTACTGATTCAAAAGTGTTGACTTCCCACAGCGTCTAATACCTGTAATCACTTTTATCACTTTTTTATCCTTAAAATTGATCAAATTATTCAACGTCTTATCCCGACGGATCATTTAACCGCCTCCCATCCGCTTGTTTATTCTCATGATCGTTTTTGCAGTTTCTATACTACAATATATATATTATCATACGTTTCGTAGTTTTGAAACAACAATTTCTAGAGGCGCTGAGTTTTCTCTTAAACCAGAGGTCATAAACCAAGGGGACAGTCATGTTTTGAGGACAAGAGAAGGTTTACAGAAACCTTCATCCGACTTCTATATTGAGTTCCTATTGCTTCTCCATTTTTGGTATACTCTATACATACTTTCATCTTCTGTCTTTTGGATCGGAGGTGCGGTGATCTGCTGGATTGCTGCAATGAGAAATGTTTGCATTTCTGTGAAAGAGAGGTAACTGACATGTCAACAAAAACCCCGCCAACCATCAATGCCGTTTACCTGCCGGAAGGATTTCTGATAGAGGAAATCTCCGTCCAGATGGAAGAACCTTTGCAGCAATGGATAGAGGCTTTTGGGAAAGACCGGTATCAGGCGCTGTATCGGCTGGGTTTTTTAAAAAAAGAATCCTGGTTTTCCCCTTCCCTGACCTACCTTCATCACATTGCCGAAACCCTGATCAAGTCGCTGAGTCATCAGCCAGACATTGAGATAAGCCGGGAAGAAGTTCAGGTTGTCTTGCTTCAGGAGCAGGTGGAGCGCCTGAAAAATGAAGTTCCCTTTGTGATTGGCATGGAGTATGTGGATTATCATTGGATTTCCTGGCTCTGGAAGAGGCTGTTAGCCGTATTCACAGCCGAAATCAAAGAGTACGACGGAACGGTGGCCCGGTACTTTGCTGAATATAGTTCGAACATTAATGTAGTGGGACGGATTTTCTTTCATCTGGTAGAGAATCAGTCAGGAGAAAAACCTTTTGCTTTTATAGCTACCTACTCTACCAAGCCAGTGAAAAGCAAAAAAGCCTTGCACACCCCTTTGAAAAATGCTCTGAAAGAATTTGACGAAGACGAAAAAAAGCTTCTATCCCTGATTTCCACGGTGATTAAGGCAGCGGAGCAAAGCCCTTTTATATCGGAACTGCTGGAAAGCGGCGAACTGTTTTCTCCACTAAAACTGACGGCAGACGAAGCTTATACAATGCTGCAAGAGATTCCGCTTTACGAGGAAGCCGGAATCATGTGTCGTGTCCCGGACTGGTGGCGTAAAAAGAGCAATTCGCTACGGGTCTCCATCAATCTGGGAGAGAAAAAACCTTCCCGCATAGGGCTGGAAGCGCTGATCGATTTCACTCCGACATTGATGCTCGGGGATGAAACTATCACGGAAAAAGAAGTGAGAGACCTGTTAGAATCGACAGAAAGACTGTTGCGATACAAGGGCAAGTGGGTGGAAGTCGATCGAAAGAAACTGGAAGCGGCTCTTGAAGCTTTTGAGAAAGTAAAAATACTTGCTCCCGAAACAGGGTTAACCCTTATGGAGGCTCTGCGGATGGAACTGCATCCAAACCAGCTGCCGGATGTATCGGTGGATGAAATTGATCTCTCCGTCAGCAATGGGCAGTGGCTCCGATCCATACGAGAGCATCTTACTCATCCAGAGAGCATCCCCCGGAAAAAAGTGCCATCCTCCTTTTGTGCTGTCCTGCGCGAATATCAGGAGCAGGGCTATCACTGGCTTAACCAGATGGCCTCCCTGGGACTTGGCGCCTGCCTGGCGGACGACATGGGCCTGGGAAAAACCGTTCAGATGATTGCCTTCCTGGAACAACGCAGAATCAGCCAGGGGGGATCTGCCTTGCTGATTGTACCGGCATCGCTGATTGGCAACTGGCAGAAAGAAATCGAAAGATTTGCCCCGGAAATGCCCTGGCGAATTCTCCATACAAGCAGCGCTGCCAAGCCCGGTTCTGTTCAAATCGAAGAAGATGCCTTTCTCTACATCACGACCTATGGCATGACATCCCGACTGGAAGCATTACGTGAACGACAATGGGATTACCTGATTATTGATGAAGCCCAGGCCATTAAGAATCCAGGCACGAAACAGACAAAAGCTGTCAAAGCCATTCCATCAAAAAACCGGATCGCCTTGACAGGCACTCCCATTGAAAACAAGCTGGGTGATTTATGGTCGCTTTTTGACTTTCTGAATCAGGGATTGTTGGGTACGACAAAAGAATTTAAATCCTTTACCAAAAAGCTTTCCCAGGAAACCACAGGCTATGCCCGGCTTCGGAGAATCATTCAGCCTTTTATGCTGAGGCGCCTGAAAACAGATAAACGGATCATTGCTGACCTGCCGGACAAAATGGAAATGAACGCCTATACCACCCTGTCAAAGCAACAAGTGATGTTATACCAGCAACTGGTGCAGCAGATCTCCAAAAAACTGTCAGAAGTTGAAGGAATCGAACGGAAAGGGTTGGTGCTGTCCAGTATCATGAAGTTCAAGCAGATCTGCAATCATCCTGATCAATACCTGGGCAAAGAGATCTTTAAACCCGATCACAGCGGAAAGTTTCAGCAATTGAAAGATATTTGCGAAACCATCTGCGAAAAAAGAGAGCGGGTGCTGGTATTTACCCAGTTTAAGGAAATGACGGAACCACTTTCAGCCTATTTGGCAGAAATATTTTCCCGGGAGGGCCTCGTCCTGCATGGAGGGACGCCGGTAAAACGTCGCAGCGAAATGGTGGAACAATTTAATGGAGAGGCCTATATTCCGTATTTGGTCATGTCACTAAAAGCTGGCGGCGTCGGATTGAACCTCACCGGTGCCAACCATGTGATTCATTTTGACAGGTGGTGGAACCCTGCCGTTGAAAATCAGGCAACAGACAGAGCCTTTCGCATTGGGCAGCAAAAAAATGTGATGGTGCATCGATTTGTGACGAAAGGCACCATTGAAGAGAAAATCGATGCCATGCTTGAAGACAAAAAACAGCTATCAGGGGACTTGCTGGAAAGCGGTGACGAAAAATGGATTACGGAATACTCGAACCAGGAACTGGTCAATCTGTTTACGTTGGGGAGTGATGAATGATGAGTTTTGACGGATATAATCGATATGGCAGCTACTCGTCCGCTGAATCAGCAACGGTAAGGAAACAAAAGGCCAGTGCCAGCATCCAAAAGATGAAAAAGAAAAATCCTGACATTGAACCCATTATTATTGAAGGCAGGGCCTTGGCAAAATCGTGGTGGGGAAAGGCATGGAACAAGAATCTGGAAAGCTATTCCGATTACAGAAACCGGATCGGAAGAGGTAAAAGCTACGTACGCAGTGGTTCCGTCATTGACCTGAAGCTTCAACCGGGGCAGGTAACGGCACTGGTGCAGGGGAGTCGTGCGAAACCTTACGAAGTGAAGATTGGTATTGATCCTTTGTCCAAAAAGAATTGGGAAGAGGTAACGGCACGGTGCAATCACCGGGTGGATTCCCTGCAGCAGTTGGTGGAAGGCTCTTTTCCTGAAGAGCTGGCAGGGCTCTTTACAGACCACAGGTACGGCTTGTTTCCCTCTCCCGGAGAGATTCATTTTCAATGCAGCTGCCCGGACTGGGCCAGCATGTGCAAGCATGTGGCAGCAACGTTGTACGGGGTGGGAGCCAGGCTGGACTCCAATCCTCAGCTTTTCTTTGAACTGAGAGGGCTGGAAGGAAAGGCCCTGGTCCGAAAATCCATGGAGCAAAAATTGGAAAGTATGTTGAAAAACGCTGGAAAGAAAAGCCATCGTCAGCTTCCGGAAAAGGATGTCTCCCGGATTTTCGGATTATAGGCCTCTTTCATCCGGGAAGCGCAAGCTCTGCATCCTCCCTTATAATTCAGTTATACAGAAAAAATTTCATCTAGGAAACCATGGCGAAAGGCAATTTGCTGGATGAACAATCATAGAATCAGGAGGGTAGTACATTGACCAAAAAACTATACTGGGAAAACCCATATCAAAAAGAGTTTCAGGCATGCATTGAAAAAGTGAGACCATCCAAAAGGGCTGGAAGTATGGAGCTGCTTCTTGACCAAACAGGGTTTTACCCGGAGGGTGGTGGACAGCCTTCAGATCAGGGCATTCTTTCCGGCCACAGGGTAACCTATGTCTATTTGGAGGATGCTTCTATCTGGCATGTTGTTACAACCTCCGGCGAAGGGCTTCGTGCCGGTGATCAGGTGACGGGGGTTCTTGATTGGCCACGCAGGTTTGATCACATGCAGCAGCACCTGGGCCAACACATTCTTTCAGCTGTCTTTGATGATTCATTAGACGCTCGTACCGTCGGTTTTCATCTTGGAGAACAAAACGTAACCATAGACCTTGATAAAGGGCCCTTTACTCAAAGTGAGCTGGATAGAGTGGAAGAAATAGCCAATACTATTGTGTTTGATAATCTGGAGGTGCTCTCCTCACTGGCCAGCGATGAGGGTTGCCAAACCAATGAAATCCGATTGGTTACTATTCCTGATCATGACCTTTGTGCCTGCAGCGGCACCCATCCTAAAGCAACAGGCGCGGTTGGCTTGATTAAAATCCTTAAATCCGAAGCGTATAAAGGCGGTTGTCGTTTGACATTTTTATGCGGCAAGCGGGCATTGGCTGCTTATCAGCATCTTCACCTGCAGTCTCAGCAGGCTGCCGCCAGTTTATCAGTGGGTTGGCCGGAGTTGAGTGAAGCCGTGAAAGGATTGTTGCAGGACAATAAACAGCTGGCAAAAGAGAATAAGGATATGTACCAGCAATGGAGTGCCCTTAAACGGGATCATTTACTTGCTGAGGCTCCGGTTATCGGTGGCGTTCCGATCGTGATGATGTGTGATGATGCTATGGAATACAAAAGTCTCACGTTCCTTGCAAATTCATTTCGCCAGGCGCCTCACTGTATTGCTCTGCTGGGAGTTACGAATCCTTCGCCCCGGTTTGTGTTGCTAAACAACACAAATTTACCTTCTGTTTCCATGAATGAAATGTTAAAAGAAAGCATTCATCACATTGAAGGAAAGGGCGGCGGAAATGCCGCCAGTGCTCAGGGCGGTGGCAGCCGACCTGAAGGTCTTGCACCGATGTTAAGGGAAATCAGGGATGCCGTCATCGAGAAACTAAAATAATAAACCAGTAAACCAGGGGTCGAGTAGGCGGAACCTCACGGTTCCAACCCCTCACAGAACCCGCCGTGCGCTACTAACGCAACGGGCTCTTCACTCCATCATTCACAATAGATAGCTGCTTCCTGCTCC
>QYZZ01000099.1 GCA_003838145.1 Tindallia sp. MSAO_Bac2 | reverse complement strand
CCAAGCAAATCCCTGAGGCTATCCTGCTTTCATTAGCTGCAGAGGTTTTAGGGCTTGCGGAGTATGATAAAGTGACCTTTGAACAGCATATTCAGGAAATAAAAGCCCCTGATCATAACCTGCTGATTTTTGTTTTCTATGACGGCCGCTTTATCCAAAAACAATGGCAGAACAAATCGCGCAGGGAAAGCTGGAGCGAGGAAGCTCGCCAGCAGGCAAGGGAACGCCAGCTAAAATACCTGGAAAGGAGGAACGCCTCGTGTGTGCAGCAGCAAGAGCAGTAACCGTTATACCGGCAACGGCAGGACGTTTTGCTCCTTTAACCGCTGGAGCAGTAATTAAGAAGCGAGTTGCGGCTTATGCGAGGGTTTCCACAGATAATGATGAGCAACTTTCAAGTTATGAGGCTCAGGTTAGCTATTATACAAGGCATATTCAGTCAAATCCTACTTGGACTTTTATTGAAGTATACACCGATGAAGGAATTTCTGCGACCAGCACAAAAAAACGTGAAGGTTTTAACAGAATGATAGCCGATGCCTTGGGCGGTAAAATTGATCTTATCATTACCAAGTCTGTGTCCCGGTTTGCTCGAAATACTGTTGACACACTCACCACCGTCCGTCAGCTTAAAGATAAGGGCGTGGAGGTCTATTTCGAGAAAGAAAATATCTATACCATGGACAGCAAAGGTGAATTGCTGATTACGATCATGTCCAGCCTGGCCCAGGAGGAAAGCCGAAGCATTTCGGAAAATGTTACCTGGGGCCAAAGAAAACGCTTTGCCGACGGCAAGGTCAGCCTGCCATACGGACAATTCCTCGGCTATGAAAAAGGCGAGGACGGCCTGCCGAGAATTATTGAATCAGAAGCGAGAACGGTGCGGTTAATATACAGGCTCTTCCTTGAAGGCAAGACTCCTTCAGGTATCGCAAAGCATTTAACAGATAACCAAATTCCTACTCCATCGGGAAAGAAGAAGTGGCAGCCCAGCACGGTGGAAAGTATCCTTACTAACGAAAAGTACAAGGGTGAGGCGGTGCTGCAAAAGACCTTTACAGTAGACTTTCTAACCAAGAAAAAGAAACTCAATGAAGGGGAAATTCCCCAGTATTATGTGGGAAACAGCCATCCGGCAATCGTCAGCCCGGAAGTGTTCGACCTAGTCCAGCATGAATTTAAGAAACGTAAAAATGTCAAGGGATACAAGACGGGGAGCAGTTGCTTTTCAGGTAAGATTATCTGTGGTGAGTGTGGGGGCTTTTACGGCAGCAAGGTGTGGCACTCCACCAGCAAATACCGACGGACGATTTGGCAGTGCAACCATAAGTTTAAAAACAAGAAGAAGTGCCAGACGCCGCACCTTTATGAAGATGCGATCAAGCAGGCATTCTTAGAAGCCTTTAACAGCTTGCTTGATAATAAAGATGAAATCATCGAGGGATATAAGGAGATTATTGATGCCTTAACCGATACTTCAGAGCTTGATAAGGAGAACGCGAAACTGCAAAGTGAATGTGAGGTTGTAGCTGAGTTGCTTCACAAGTGCGTGGAAGAAAACGCCCACTCTACCTTGGATCAACAGGAATACCAAAAGCGCTATACATCCTTGGTAGAGCGCTATGAAGCGGCAAAAAACGGCTTGAAGAAAATCGACGATAAGAGGCTGGAGCGCAATGCCAAGCGTGAGAGTATAGGGGTTTTTATTAGGGAGCTAAAACGGATGGATATGTTGATAGATGAATTTGATGAGGATCTCTGGATTGCCACGGTGGAAGCAGTGGTGGTTCACTCAGAGCATGAAATAACCTTTATTTTTAAAGACGGTTTAGAGTTGGGTTGGAAGATATAAAAAAACTAAGATACCCGCAGGAATGGCTAAAGAGCCTGCCTTGCGGGGTTTTTTTATTTTAATCTAAAGGTTGCCATCTTGGCAGTATCGGGTTTCAACAACAATTTTTCACCGTTTGCCAAATGATATAATGGTTATACCAAAATAATCTTTAAATGCGGACAAATCGAAGAAATGGCTGGATGCGTTTTGATTTTAAAAATTGCAAAGGGGGAGGTGAGACACGTGGGCAAATACACAGATGAAGATATAAGGAGCTTCCCGAAAATCACATGCAAAATAGCGGCGGACTATCTGGGAATAGCACCCATGGCGGTAAGTATCGGAATGAGAAATGACCTGTTGCCGATTGGATTTGCCATCCACAATAAAGATCGATATACCGACAGTTGGAGCTATCATATTATTGATGAGCGGCTTATTGCTTATAAGCATGGGAAGATCACTAATGTTCAGGTTCAGAACATTGAGAAGAACCTCGACAATATTATTTCGCAGTTTGAAGAAATGAAAAAGGACCTGCTTTTTATATTAAGCGAAAGCGCGGGGTAAGGAGTATAAAGTTATTCGAATACGCGTTTTCGCTTTCCGATGATGCAGATTTTATCCAGGAAGACATTGAAGCTCAGGATAATTCCCGTTACCAGAAAAATAACGGAAAGGAGGAGTCAGATTGACAAAAGAGCAATCTGAAAAGTTAACCAGAGAGCAGTTGTATAATGAGATATGGGAAATATCAGTGTCCGGTGTGGCAAAGAAATATAATGTACCCTACGCAGCATTGCTTAAGCTTTGTAAAGAAGCGGATATCCCAATCCCCCCTTCCGGTTATTGGACCAAATTGAACTTTGGTAAACCGGTGACAAAAACTCCGTTAACAGAGTCATCAATTGTTGAAGTCACACTGCCTGCCAACTCTACGCCAAAACGCTCCAAGCGTGCTGCTGTTTCAACTGCCGCTCCTGAAGTTATAGCAGGTACTCAACAATCAGATTCTGTAGTTAAAACTTTGGAGCAAACCGAAATATCGGAAGAACAGCCGGTAGCCGAAGTAGGAGAAATACCCCAAGACAATCAACTTACTTATCGAGAAGTGACTGGTGAGCGCAACACTTATAATCGAGAAAAATTGTATGAAGAGGTGTGGGCAAAACCGGTTGTTGAAGTTGCTGTTCAATATGGCGTATCTGATGTGGCGATACATAAAATTTGTAAATCACTCAATGTGCCCGTTCCTCCCCGTGGCTACTGGGCGAAGCTTCGTGCCGGACAAAAGCTAAAAAAGACTCCGCTCCCTGCAGCAAATGGGGCTACGGAGATAATTGGGACAAGAACCTTTGAGGGAGTAAAAGCAGCTAAAACGTCTTCAAAGCCGCTCGCGTTTTTACCAGAAAGCGAGAGGGTTAAGGTACTGCTTGCTGCACAGCAAATCAAGATGCCGGATGATAATGCAAAACTTCATAAAAAAATAGCTGCTTATAGGTCTGTGGTCAATGAATGGAACAAAAATAACATGAGGCCTGAAGGTACAAAAAAAGGCTTCAGCAACTATTACTATTCCAATCGTCCTCCGTTTCTGGCTGGTGTGATTTCAAAAGAAGCTCTACCTCGCGTGTACCGCATACTTGACGCTCTTTATCGTCAGGTTGAAAGTTTGGGCGGTACTGTTAATGATGATCTTTCTCTCCAGATTAGAAATGAACATGTTCACCTTGAAATTGCTGAGGCTCAAGATGAGTTTAAGCATGAAATCACCAGGCAGGAAGCACAGGCATTAATTGTTTATGAGGATGCCAAACGGCACAACAGGTGGGCCAGTGAGCCCCAGATTCGCAAATATGACTATGTGTTCAATGGACGGCTAAGAATTAGCATTCGTAAAAGTAGATACTTCAGAGACACTGATAAAGCAACCAT
>QYZZ01000098.1 GCA_003838145.1 Tindallia sp. MSAO_Bac2 | reverse complement strand
CGGGAAAGAAAATTGTAAACTTCTTCAAATACTTCTTCCTTAAAAACATCACGATACCTTGGATACCACTCTATAAAACGTTTGATAGGCATTAAAAGACTCCTTTAAAATTTATTGATTTTAAGGATAACATTCTATATTGGATTTGTCAATATTGGATATAATATTTTTAATGTTTTTTCAATGTGACTGCAACCAACCATGGTTAACTGTTTAAACAAAAGATTATCCCCCTATGTTATGCCTGATTGACTAGTACAAAGGAAAATGGTTCGTGCTTAATATTATTATTTTTCCTTTGCCAACATAAAAAACCAGCCCCTTTATAGGGGCTATAAATTAAAAATTCCTTTCTTGCTATTTTCCACCTTAATCCCGTTTAAAAGCACTGACATTTTTCAAATTAAAGTCAGGCTACCAGTGTATCATCATGAGGATGGGTTCTTCTAATTTCCATGGTGCTACTAAGCTGTTTTAGCCTTTTTGCTTGATTCTTTAAAGTATTATCTGTTTTGATAGCTCATACAAAGACATATTTTAACACTAATAATAAGAGAATGATAACCCTCCATGATTAGCATTACTCAACATATGCTATCCCTTCATCCTTTATATCCTGTAACCTTGCTGGACCAATCCCGGATACTTGAGTCAGCTGGTCCAATGAAGTAAAAGGACGAATCTCTATAATCTCCTGGGCCCTGGCTTCTCCAATGTGAACAATCTCCTGCAGGTTTTCGATACTTGCTGTATTGATATTGACTCTAGTTAGCGCAGGTTCGGGATCAGGGTCAGGATCTACCGGCTCATGGAAATAAGGATCGGTATCTACTTTGTAATCAATACCATCGCTTGTGATTACAATCGTTCCGGAAATATCTGTCCTGTATATGTCTACACCTGCCATAGCCAATCTATTTAAGACTTCCTCATGAGGATGACCATAACGATTGTCTTCGCCTACCTGGATCACAGCGGTGCTGGGAGAAACTACTTCTAAAAACTCCTGGCTGGTGCTGGTTCTTGAACCGTGGTGGCCAACTTTTAAAATATCACTGGGAAGATACTCAGAGGCATTATCAATCATGGCATTTTCCGATTCTTTTTCAGCGTCGCCAGTAATTAGGGCAGAAAATTCGTTAAATTCCACGTTGAGTGCGAGATTCATATAGTGAATATCCCCTGAAGCTCCCT
>QYZZ01000097.1 GCA_003838145.1 Tindallia sp. MSAO_Bac2 | reverse complement strand
GGGAAGGGGGGGCGGAGGTTGTAGCTACCGGGAGATCTGACTTTCCCAACCAGGTTAATAATGTATTGGCTTTTCCTGGAGTTTTGCGAGGTGCCATGGAGGTAAGGGCCAGTGATATTAATGATGATATGAAGGTTGGGGCAGCAAAAGCTATTGCTGATTTAATTGGAGAAGAAGAATTAAGCCCGGAATTTATTATTCCCCAGGTTTTTGATCCCCGGATTGCTCCCGCCGTAGCAGCTTCAGTAGCTGAAGCTGCTTTAAGAACGGGTGTTGCTTTAAAAGAAGTTGACCCTGAAAATGTGTATAAAAAGACTCAAAAAATGGTTCAAGAGATTAAAAGATAATGAGTAGTCTTAATAAATTTCAAAAAAAATAATTCTTTAAAGAGGGAAAGTTAAAATAATGTCGAACTAATAATAATAAAGGTTTAGCCCTGCCTGAATAAAGAGGGATTACATGTGCTCTGCCTTTCCCTAATATGTTTAGAATAGAGCCCATCTTTTATGTACTTCAATATTAAATATCAAGGGTAAATCAGGGCATTATTTAAAAGTTTAATAATTTAGCAAAATTTATTTTTATAAAGGAGGAGTTTTATGGAGCAGGTAGCTTTGAATTCAGCTTTAAAGTCATCCCAGCCCCTGAACCAGGAAATAGCTGAAAAAAGCCATGTAGATGTAAAGAAATGTTATCAATGCGGAACCTGTGCCGCTGGTTGTCCCGTTGCTTATCTTGCTGATTACAGCCCCCGCCAAATTGTTAGAATGCTTCAAAACGGTTTGGTAGAAGATGTGTTAAAATCACGTATGATCTGGTTATGCATAGGGTGTGGAAACTGTCTTTCCCGGTGCCCTAGAAAAATTGATGTTCCCCATTTGAATGATACTCTGCGGATAGTTTCCAAAGAGAAGGGATTTCCTCCTGCTGAAAAGAGTGTAGATGTATTTAATGATTCTTTCCTTAAAACGGTACAGTATACGGGAAGGTTATACGAAGCTGGCCTTACCATGCTTTATAACACCCGTTCAGGCAACTTTATGTCCGGCATGGATGTGGCGCCCCATATGATGAAGCTTGGTAAGATAAGCCCCTTCCCCCACCTGATTAAGGGCAGGGGAGAGGTAAGCCGTATCTTTAAGAAGGTTCAGGAAATGAAAGGAGGAAAATAATGAAAATAGGATACTATCCCGGTTGTTCCCTGGAATCTACGGGGATTGAATATCACTTATCAAATAAGGCTGTTGCTAAAAAGTTGGGGGTTGAGCTTTGGGAACTTCCTGACTGGAACTGCTGTGGGGCTTCTCCTGCTCACCAGTCGGATCTGGTTCTTCCCAATGCCCTTAATGCTCGCAACCTGGCCATCGCAGAAGAGGCGGGGATGGATGTGGTTGCTCCCTGTGCTGCCTGTTATAACAGGATGTGTGCGGCGATTGAAACCTGCAAAAATGATCCTGAAGAATTAAAAAAGATTAACGAAATCATTGGAAGAAATTACAAAGCTTCCAACAGGGTCTATAATATGGTTGAGTTCTTTCATGATCTGGTAGGCTTAGATAAGATTGCTGCTCAGGTACAAAAAAAGCTGAGCGGTTTAAAGGTAGCCTGCTATTATGGTTGTCTCCTGGTAAAACCCCCGGAATTAACCAGGTTTGATAATCCTGAGAATCCTACAACCATGGATGAAATAGTGGAAACCATTGGGGCAACACCCCTGGTTTGGCCCTATAAAACAGAATGCTGTGGCGGCGGTTTGGCTATTTCGAAAACGGAAGTAATTTTAAAGCTGGGCAACGATATTTTTTCTTATGCTCAGGCCATTGGAGCTGACTGCCTGGTAACTGCCTGTCCCATGTGCCAGCTTAACCTGGAATTGAGGCAGCCAGCCATGGAAAAAGAATATAACGTAAAATTCAATATGCCTGTATTTGAGATTTCAGAATTAATTGGATTAAGCTTTGGTTTATCTCCCAAGGAACTGGGAATTAATAAGCACTTTGTTAATACGGCACCGCTACTTAAAGAAAAGCAGCTAGCTTAATAATATAATTATTTGTAGGTCTTTACAGGCCCGTGAACTGGAGATAAAAGATTTTTATAATGCTCTAGTCCATCCTAAAGCTATGACTCTGTTTTTATATGGAGCAGGAAACTGTTGAGACTAGGGTGGTGATTGAGTGGAGACTAATATACTATTTACAGGAATAAAAAGAGAATTAGAGGAACTGGAAGCAGGTCTGAAAGAAGTTTTAGACTCTAGAGAGAAACTGGTAGCAGATATATCTTCCCATTTATTAAGTTCTGCTGGTAAGAGACTTAGGCCAGCATTATTCTTTTTATGTGCAAAAATAAAAGAAGAAGAAATAGAAGGGCATGTGCCTGTTGCGGTAGCAATAGAGCTTATTCATTCTGCTACTCTTGTTCATGATGATGTGGTTGATAATTCTGATACTCGACGGGGTCAGCCTTCCGTTAACTATAAATGGGGTAACCAGGTGTCTGTTTTAATGGGCGATTATTTATTTGCTAAAGCTTTTGCCATTCTTACCAGTGTTGGAAACATTAAGACTATAAATGTTATGTCCAATGTAATAGAAAAGATGTCTGAAGGTGAAATTCAGCAGCTGGATGAAATATTTATTCCTGACATATCAGAGAAGACCTATTTAAACAGGGTTGAGAAAAAGACAGCCTTATTTATTTCAGGAAGCTGTCAATGCGGCGGAGTAGTTGCCGGGTTCAGGGAAGATGAAATAAAAGCCTTAAAAGATTACGGATACAACCTGGGTATGGCTTTCCAGATAACTGACGATTTATTAGATTACCTGGGAGAGGAAGCCAAGACAGGCAAACCTGTAGGAAATGATTTAAGGCACGGTACCGTAACTTTACCCTTTATTTACATGCTTCTAAGTTCTGCTAAAAAAGACTATTTTAAAGAAAGAATCAGGAATAGAAATATTGATGAAGATTTAATTTCTGAAGTTGTCAAGGAAATTGTTAATACTGGAGCTTTTGAAAAAGCTTATGGTCTGGCGGAGGAGTATGCCCACGCTGCTGTAAGAAATCTGCAGGTGTTTACAGACAGTCCTGTTAAAAGTCGCCTGGAGTCTATTGCATCCTTTATAATTAAGAGGTACTATTAATTTGTCAAATTTTTAAATTGCTTGGGTATTGTATTTTAGAATAACACGAAGGAGGCACATTTAATGCCACGGCGCAATGCCCCTTCCTCAATAATCAGGCGCCTTCCTGTTTACTTGAGGATACTGGATAATTTAATTAAGAAGGATGTTGAAATTATTTCTTCCAGAACTTTAAGCAGCCAGACAGGATTTACGGCAGAACAAATCAGAAAAGACCTGGCTTTTTTTGGTGCTTTTGGTACCCGGGGAACAGGTTATAATACTGTTTATCTGAGGGAAAAGCTTTTAAAAATCATAGGGCTGGATAAAGAAACCAACGTGATTGTGGTAGGTGCTGGAGACCTGGGAAAAGCCTTTGGACGTTACAATATAACTAAAAACCCCTATATTCGGGTGGTAGGAATGTTTGATGTTAACCCGGAAGAAATAGGTAAAGAAATTGAGGACCTGGTTATAGAGAAGCTGGATAAGATCCCGGAAGTTATTGAGAAATATAACGTAAGGGTTGCAATTTTAACCGTTCCAGCCCGAGAAGCCCAATCGGTGGTAGATCAACTGGTGAATGAAGGTATAACAGCAATTTTAAATTTTGCTCCCACCAAACTTAATGTTCCAGATACTGTCCATGTTCATAATACGGATTTAACCATTGATCTTAAAAGCCTGATATATTATACTTCTACCGAAGAAAAAACCTTGATTTAGCCTTATCTTATAAGGATGAGTCCCCTTGTTTTTTCTTTGTTAATCTGTTATAATTTTGATTACCGTCAAGGTTAACAGTGCTTTTAAATCATTGACTTTTTTATTTCCATTGTGTATACTATAGAAGTGCCAGGGCGGATAGCTCAGCTGGGAGAGCACCTGCCTTACAAGCAGGGGGTCACAGGTTCGAGCCCTGTTTCG
>QYZZ01000096.1 GCA_003838145.1 Tindallia sp. MSAO_Bac2 | reverse complement strand
TTTGTCGGTAACTCAACAATACCTTATATGTGCTCGTGCTGCTATTATAAATTAAAGTATTTTTGAAGGGGTTTTGACTTTAGGTTTAAAAGCTATCGCGCAAGCGATTTTGTTCAATAAATCGGCAATCAGGACTTATTTTTAAGGAGAAGGATAGTATGGAACTTAAGTACTGGGAGAAGTGTTGCAGGCGAATAGTTGATGGCACCAGTCAGGAGAATAATGTAGAACCACATCACGTATTTTTGTGGTTGCTGGCGCGTTTAACTAGTACGCCCAGCGACTTAAATGAATCTTCGGGTTTTTTGTCATGTATGGCTCAGAGTAACTGTCAGCGCTTGAAATTAATGTTTGATAAATTGGACAAAGTCGTTGATGATGAAGAAATATCAGAAATTAAAGGTGCAAATATCCCGCCAGCCTTCGAATTGGAAAACATTTATCAGGAAATATTGAAAGGCAGCTATAAGGAGCAAACAGGCTCTTTCTATACTGGCAGGGATATTGCTGGTTTTATGGTGTGTCAATCCCTGGAGGATCTTTTAGTGGAAGCAAAAACGGGAACAAGTGCTGCTGACCGTCTTGAATTTTTAAAAAAGATCAGCATTATAGATATTTCCTGTGGAGGAGGTACATTTCTCAGAGAAAGCTACGGACAGCTTTTAAAAATGCAACAGGAATTGTGCATGGAACTGGGTTTGCAGACCAGTGCTGAAGCACTGGCATATCATATTCTGGAAAACCAGTTAACGGGAATTGATAGTCAGGCAGAAGCTGTAGTGCTGGCAGAAATACTTATTCGTCTGGAGTTACCACCGGCTATACGTTGGTCTGCAAAAGTACAGCTATACTGCGAAGATGGTTTGTTGTGGAAGTCGGAAGCCGGAAGTAAGTATGACCTTGTTATAGGAAACCCTCCGTATATTGGTGAAAAAGGAAATCGCAGCATTTTTAAAGAAATAAAAAATACAGAGTTTGGAAAAAAATATTATGAGCGCAGTATGGATTATTTTTATTTTTTTATTTATCGTGGTGCTGAACTATTGAAAAAAAATGGTTGTTTGTGCTATGTAACTACTTCTTACTTTGCTACAGCAGATGGTGCAAATCAGTTAAGAGAACATATGAAAAATCATCTGCAGTTCAGGTGGATTATTCAGCTTGGGGACATAAAAGTATTTGAGCGCGCTAAAGGTCAGCATAATCTGATCTATAGTCTAAGCAAAAAAGATGTTTCTAATACTTCGCCTGTTAAAATTCTGTATTTAGAACATTATAAGGGTACAGTCAACGAACTGTTTAACGCTTTAAATAAAAAAGGTTTGAAAGCTGAAATACCTGGAGGTAATTTGATTCAACATGATAGTGCTAATAATTTGTTTGATGAGAGAGGTCAATTGCTGTTAAAATATTCAATAATAGAGAAAAATGTATTGGAAAACATCACAAACAAAACCCTTTATCGCCTGAAAGATTTTTGCGAAATCAATCAGGGGCTGGTAAGTGGAGCAGATAAGGTGACAGAAAAACACGCAAAAATGGAAAAAAACTGGGAGCCGGGCGACGGAATATTCGTTCTTTCTCAAAATGAGGTGGAGAAACTGAAATTATCTCCGACAGAAAAAAAGCTTCTGAAATTTTTTCATAAGAATAGTGACATTGTGCCATTTCGTGTGCGTAACAGAGACGATCAGTTTATTCTATACATTACTGATAAAAATGTACCGGACATAGAATGTTACCCTTCACTTCATAAACACCTTTATCGGTATCGTTCAATTCTTGAAAAAAGAAGGGAAGTACAGAAAAACATTAGAAACTGGTACTCTCTGCACTGGCCCAGAAGAGAAACATTATTTGACAATTCAAAAATTGTTGTCCCTCAGAGAGCTGCATACAATGTGTTTGCATTGGCGCCATGCAGCTGGTATGCTAGTGCGGACGTGTATTATATTCAATTAAAACCGGATGCTTGGTTTTCGGAATACTACTTGCTGGGATGGCTCAATTCATCACTTTGCTTAACATGGCTTTCCTACTACGGCAAAACAAAAGGCAACGATCTGGAACTCTATGCCACACCATTAAAATCTTTGCCGGTTCCCGTTCCGAAGAGCAATTGTATGGAAGCGGAAGTGGTTGCCCTGGTAAAAGCTATGATGCAGGAAGATGATATCGATGAGGAAGAGCGTGAAAAGAACTGGAACCACTTAGACTGCCTGTTTTTGAAATGGTACGGTGTAAGTGATGAACAAGCAGCTCTGATTAACAAAGAAGCAGTAGTGCGTCGTCGTAATTCCCGACGAAGAAACTGGACCTAAATTGAAAGGTGCCTGATGTGACCACACTTTTTGTCCGTCGCTATAAATGACTATGTTACCCTGGAGGTCTGTTCGGTAAATCCATATGTTTTTATCTTCCAGCCTTGAAATAACATCATCTGATGGATGACCATAAGCATTGTTTTCTCCGGATGATATTAATGCCACCTGAGGACTGACTGCACTTAAGAAAGGCTCAGTGGTTGAAGTGCTGCTGCCATGATGACCAACCTTCAATACTTCAGCGGAAAGTTGGCTAACTGGAAAAAGGTTTAAAAGGTCCTTTTCAGCAGGTGCTTCCAGATCTCCTGTAAACAAAAAGGACATTTCCTCATAATCCAATCTGATAACAACGGACCAATTATTAAGATTGGAGCCGTAATCAACCCCGGTATGAAGTATCTTAAAAGCAATATCTTTATCGATTGAATGACGAGAAGTTTGTCTAACGCGAAACGTTTCTGCATCGCTTTTTTTGATAGCCTTCATAAAAGAGGTGTACAATCGACTATCATGGGTTACTGTCGGCAAAATAACCTGGTTAACAGAAAAAGTTTCCATTACGGCTATCAGACCGCCTATATGGTCTGCGTGAGGGTGGGTAGCAACAAGATAATCTATTTGGCTTACACGCTGTCTTTTTAAATAAGAAACCACCCGGTCGCTATACAGAGGGCTTCCTCCGTCTATTAACATGGTTACACCTTCTGGTGTTTGGATTAAAAAACTGTCTCCCTGACCAACGTCGATCATATGGACGCTTAAATGGGAAGAATCTACAGATGAAAAACAACCAAATAAAAGAAGTGGGACTAACAGGATGAAAATTAGCTTACTCTGGTGCTTGATCATAATGTGCAACTCCTGTCTTGATGAGATTGTGGAAAATGATAATTAAGAAAGAGTGAAACTTCATGAAGCAACGAAATTATTTTATCATAACTATATGGATAACCGTATTAATATTTTTCATAACTGCCTGTGGCGGCGAAGAAATAAAAGAGAAAGCAACAATTGAAGTGACAATGCCATGGGAAGATCCCTGGTTCTTGCCTGAAGAAATTGCTCCTTTTGTGAAGCCGCTGGAGTTTGGCTGGGAAATAAGATGGCCCAATCATCAATGGGAGATTGAAGCCGTGTCTGAATTGCATGACCTATTGATTATTGATAAAAATGAAATGAAGGCATACGGGTTTGATATGAATGATGGTGATTTGACACAAATATCATTGGATCATATTCAACAGTTTCATAATGAACAAAAGCATGAAATCGTTAAGCTTATAGCAGCGTCAGAAGGAATTCTCATACTTTCACAAAATATAAACAAGGAGTACTATCTTACTCATCACTCCGGGAAATCTTTTGAATCGAGAGAAATAGTGGTTGACAGTAAAAAAGAGATACCAGAACTTTTGATGAACGAACAGCGAAACAGATTCGTAATTATTTACCACAGCGAAGAATTGATAAGTTACAATGTTAATAGAAGAAAAAAAACACAGATGGAAATAAAAGATGCTGATAATTTGGCAGAAAAAGTCCATATATCACCTGATGGAGGATACATTCTAGTTGAAGCGCAAGACTATGAAAGCGGTTCTGCCATATTCAGTATTCATGGAGCTGACTCGGGCCGGGAACTTGTGAGTAATATCCCCGGTTCAAATCCAAGCTGGGGAATGGACGACAGAATTATTTTATTCCGTTTGTCTGAAACGCAACAAATAGGTGTGTTTTTTCGGGAAAAAAGACAGATTAATCTTATTGGTAAGCCGCATGATGAAAAAGAAATTCTTGAGGGACCATATATTGCAGCAGATGGGAACCATGCACTCTACATTAGCAAAAAAGACGGAGAAAATACTGAGTTGCATATTCTCCATTTGAATCAACAGGTGGAAAGAACCCTCAAGCTTCAGCAATGGGGAAGGAAGAACCGTTTGAATTCAGACATATATTTTCACGGTGAAAAATTCCTGTTGATTCGCAGTGACAGAGATGATCATGTTGAATTGTTTGTTCAGGATGCGGTTTCGGGATCGACTGCCCGAAAAACCTTAGCTGAAGAAAATCCAATCTTTTTCATTCTCGATGACCAAATATATTATTTATCGGATCAGGAAGGTAGCATTAAAATGATGCGAACAAATTTGATTACTACTCAAAAAATCACGGGACTACCATCGGAAAAATTTAAAATTAGCCATTTTGCAAAAGGAGACGGAATCCTTTTACACCACAGCTCATCAGGTGAAAAGAGCAGGATAGTATGGTTGATAAGATAAGGAAGGAGAACAGAATGCCATATTATATATTTTCTTCAAATAGCAGGGAACGCGAAGAAACAGTAAAAAAGCTGCTTAAAATTAACCAAAATCATGATATCCGCCGTGTTTGGGCAGAGTATAATAATGACAGAAGTCATGAAAGCCGGATCAAAGGCATTCTCTCATTAAAATGCAAAAATACTTATAGAGGCATTCCGGGCTATTGGGTAAAAATTGAGTCTGACAGTAATGACTATGGGAAGCAAACGTTATTGTATTTGCATAACATTATAGGAATTGAACGAATTAATGATAATGTGTTTTACCCCAAAACGGCACTGTCCTTCAAAGAGCTTGAAAGTGAGTGGCAAAAAAAATATCGCTTTAAAAATGGGAATCAACACCCAGAATCGTATCGGATTTTTTTCAAAGAAATCAAAATGCTAATGAGTGAGAATCAATTGAACAATGCTTACTATGGGCTTATATTATTACTGCAGACTAAGTCGGGATTTCTGAAAAAGTATAATCGTTACACAATTTTAGAAGATCTTGCATTTCGATTAGATCAGGAAGGGGATTTTGACCGTGCTGAACGATGTCTCCGATTACAAAGAAAAGTAATGCCGGACTCTTCGTTCCCTGCGCTGAATATCAGTAATCTTTATTTATTGAATGGTATGTCGGAAAAAGCAGTCAGGGTTCTGAGAAGTTCTTTAAAAAAACACCCGAATGATCAATACCTGATGCATAATTATATTATGGCTCTTAGTAATGAAGGCAACTATCACTTAGCAGTTGCCACATTAAAAAAAATACTGGAAAAAGACATTAATAATTCCTTTTACTGGAAGCTGCTGGCAGATTTGTTTTATGAAACAGAAGATTTACAGACGGCTATAAAATGTTATCGGAAAGCGCTTTATGGTGATATTGAAGAAATACAGGAAGATATTCGAGCTGATATATATTTTGGAATGGCTGCCTGTTTTTACGAGACGAACCAGTATAAAAAAGCAAAACAATACTATTTGAAAGTATTGAAAACATTCCCTGAAGATCATTATACGTTAATGAACGTATCACAGATATGTTTTCATCATTTGGATGAACCGGAAGAAGCACTAAAGTATGCTAAAATAGTTGAAGAAAAAGGATCTGATAATGGATACATTCATTATCAGCTGGGATTGATTTACATGGCTCTGGAAATAAGAGAAAAAGCAAAATGGCATTTATATAAAGCGCGAAGGATGATTCCTTATTTTCAACCAGTGCATGAAGCTTTACATCAGCTTAGAAGTCTGGAAAATAAAACTCAAAAATTAACTTTTGACAAGTAAGTGAGGGATAAGTCGGATGCGAAAAACCATTACAATCATATTCATCAGTGTTTTTCTGTTGTTTCATAGTTTTGTGTCAGCGCAGGATATAATCGGGAATCAAGCTGATGACGAAATGGAAACAATGCGAGGAATAGTGCTGGACGTTGAAGACGGCGGGACGGAAGATCACTTTTCTGTTCAAATGGTAACGTTGGAAATATACAGTGGGTCACTGGAAGGAAATGTGGAGTTGGTTGAAAATCATCTAAGTGACCATCCGGTGTATGATATTATCGTTGAACCTGGCGATAGGGTTCTGCTATTAAAAGAAATGACAAATGATGGAGCATATGAATTGCACATTACAGAATATGTGCGAGATCGTTCAATTTTTATGCTGCTGTTGGTGTTTGTTGTCCTGCTCGTATTGGTTGGAAGACTCAAGGGATTAAAAACGCTGCTAACTCTTGGGTTTACCTTTTTTATGATTGTACAGGTGATGTTGCCGGGAATGTTGAGAGGTTACTCTCCGATTCTTTTGACAATAATCAGTTCCTTCGTCATTACAATAGCAACCATACTAATTATTAATGGAATTAACAGTAAGAGTTTTTCGGCGATCATAGGTATTTTCGGGGGTCTGCTGGCGGCTGGATTATTTATGTTCTGGGCAGGAACTCAAGTGAAGTTAACAGGTCTTTCAAGTGAGGAAGCTACCATGTTAATGTATATTCCGCAGGCTGTCAACTTCGATTTCCGGGATCTCCTTTTTGCTGGAATAATTATGGGTTCTTTAGGAGCTGTCATGGATGTGGGTATTTCTGTCGCATCATCGATGGAGGAAATACGGCGTGTTCATCCGGATATAGCGATTGGTGAATTAATGAAATCGGGAATGAATGTGGGGCAGGATATAATGGGAACTATGTCAAACACGCTGATATTGGCATACACTGGTGCTGCGTTGCCTTTATTGCTTCTTTTCATGGCTTATGAAGCTTCGATCATCGATATTATTAATTTGGATATAATCGCAACTGAAATAGTCAGAGCATTATCCGGCAGTATCGGACTTGTGCTTACAGTTCCTCTGACTGTTTTGGCCAGTGCTGTTTTACTGAAAAGGAGAAATGGAAAAAGACATTAATCCACTGACATTTAAAAATGGGTTAAAAGGACACCGAAGGAGAAACATATTATGAAAAGACCCATGATTGTAATAGCAACTATTTTTATTACAGGTGTTGCCTTCGGGCTGCTGTCAGGCGAAAGAACATTTATACTGACAATAACTGCAATCAGCGTAATGACAGGGATGCTGATTGTGCGGCCGGTCTGGCGAAATATGGCTTTACTGGTTGTAGTTTTTCTTCTTGTTGGCATTTATGCTGGGGTGAGTCAGAAACACAAAGAAACGTTCATACACTATCTTGATAATGACATATTAGAACTGGAAGAAATCGCATTCCTTGATGCAAGAATCCTGGAAGTATATAGATCCAAACATCCAAGGGTCAGTTATAGAGCGGAAATAACAGGGGTTAGACTTGAATACGGAGGGATAACAAAACTGACAAGAGGACAGGTTTTGCTGAACATATATGAACCTGATGGTTCGATGGACTTAATTAACTTGGGAGAAAAAATTGAGATCCATGATTTTGTTCTTCAGGAAAATTTACTAAAAAACACCTCTAACACTTATTACAAGTATCTTCAAAACCAGGGGATGAGTGCAATTTTAAATACAGACCCTCAACATATTCAGTTTACTTCAGGGAGTCGATTGAATCCTGCGAATGCTGCCAGCAAAACAAAAGTATCTATGCAGCGTTTTATTGGACAGCATCTGGATCCGCCGGAAAGCACTGTTTTAAAAAGCATTATGCTGGGAAACCAAGGATATTTATCCGATGATCTTAGAAGGATATTTTCAAGGACTGGAACCGCGCATATTATTGCAGTATCAGGGCTTCATACAGGAATCATCGCAATGGCTGCTCATGAGTTAACCAAAATTGCCGGAGTCGGAATCAGAAAAGGTAAATGGTTTACACTGGCAATCGTCTGGTTTTATGCTTTGATTGCTGGTTTGCCAGTCTCTATTTTAAGAGCCGGAACAATGATAACGTTACTGATATTATCTTTTTTTCTGAAAAGGCACTATGACTCCAGAAATGCTTTGATGATTGCAGCCATGATTTTTATTGCAATCAATCCCTATACGCTGAAAACAGTTTCCTTTCAGCTAAGTTTCCTGGCAACTGCCTCGATTATATGGGGATTGTCACTATGCAAGAACACACTAAAGCTTAAGTATAATAATAAGGCCTGGAACTTGTTAACAATATCCATATTAGTACAAATGGGGACGTGGCCAGTTGTGGCGTATCATTTCAATGAATTATCTATTATTTCTCCTGTATCTAATCTTTTGATCGTTCCGGTACTGGGTCTCTTAATGACAGCAACCCTTGGAGCCTGGCTCCTGAATTGGATACCATTTTTAGCGGACTTTCTGATGCACACAGTAAATGGAATGCTTATATATATGATACGAGCAATGACATTTCTTGCTGAAAAGCCTTATGCTGCAATTCGTATTGAAAAAATGTCCTTGACGATGGTTTTACTATATTATCTGTTCGTGTTGGTAGTTCTGGGGACTGTTTTAAAAATTGAAAGCATAAAAGAATTAATAAGGGTGAAGTTTAATGACAAGTCAGGAGGCGATTTAAGTGGATTGTAATAACAGTAAAAAGCAACGCAGGGCACTACTTTTGATAGACTACACCGTTGACTTTGTTGCGGATGATGGAAAGTTGCCGGTGGGAGATCCGGGACAGAGGATTGAAAATGCTATAGCAGAAAAAATTGAAACAACATTAAACAGCGGAGATTATCTCTTTATCATTAATGATTTGCATGAAGAAAAAGACCTGAACCACCCGGAGCACAAACTTTTTCCTCCTCACAATTTAAAAGGGTCATCCGGCAGAAATCTGTATGGAAGCATTCATCCTTTGGTTTCACAAATGGAAAATAAACATTATGATCAGATTCATTGGATGGACAAAAGGAGATATTCAGCTTTTTGTGGTACACCACTGGAGTTGATTCTGAGGCAGGAAAAAATAGAAGTGCTGGAGCTGGCGGGCGTTTGTACTGATATATGCGTGCTGCACACAGCGATTGATGCTTATAACAAAGGATTCCAGGCTATCGTTGATGAGAAGATGGTTGCCAGTTTCAATGAAGAGGCTCACCGGGTTGCTCTGGAGCACATTCAAAATGTACTTGGATTTAAAGTAAATAAAACTCTGTAAAAGGGGCATAAAAATGCTGGAATACGATAAAATTGACAAGGTGCCAGTTGCTGAAATTGAGCCGGTTTATTTAATTACTGGCGAAGAAACATTGCTGATGAAACGATTTATTCAGCGACTACAAGAGCGGCTGGCTCCTGGTGGAATGGAAGACTTTAATCTGACCAGGTTTGAAGGCAAAGATTTTTCGATCGATACTTTGCTGGAAAGCTGTGAAACGCTGCCTGTAATGTGTGAAAAGAAGCTGGTGATTCTCAAAAACCCCTGGTTTTTGGAGCCTAAAGGTGGAGGGCTGGAAAGCAGGGAAGAAGAAAAGCTAAAAAAATACCTGAAATTTCCGCCAGACAACACATGCTTAGCCATTTATTGTGAAACGAAACCTGATGGTAGAAAAAGTATTACGAAAATGCTTAAAAAAACCTGTTGTGTCGTTGATTTTCAGCGCTTAAAGGAAGTGGAACTGAAAAAGTGGATTCAGGCCGAATGTGCAAAAAGAGGCAAAAGCATCTCGGCCGGTGCTTTAATTGAACTAATTAGGAACTTCGACTACCTGAGTCGCAATCCATCTCAGTCCTTGTATGACATCAGTGGTGAAATTGAGAAACTGGCTGCTTTCATTGGCACAAAGCAGGAGATAACCGATGATGTTGTGCGGGAAAGTTCAATATACACTTTCCAGAATGATGTGTTTGAATTAATTGACAGTCTAAGCAAAAAAAAAGCTAATGAAACTCAGGTCAGATTTCGAAAATTATTGGCCGACGGTGAACCGGCTATGAAAATTATTGCTTTTCTGCGGAATCAGTTTAAAACGATGATTCGGGTTAAGGAGATGGAACAAAATGGTTATACAGCATCAAAAATAGCAACAAAATTAAAACAACATCCTTTTGCAGTTAAGAAGAGTCTTAAATATAGTAAAAATTTTGAAGAAAACAAGTTGATTGAACTGCTGAATTACTTTACCCAACTGGATAGAAAGTTAAAGAGTGGAAAAATGGATGCGGTTGTCAGTATGGAAATGATAATCGTTGAAATATGCAGTTGACTGAGAAAGAGGATTTAAAGAGAAATTTAATGAAATTTTCTTGCGTATTACTAAAAAAGACTGATGCTGTGGAAATTAATCATTCCCTCATCAGTCTTTCTGAGTAAATATTTGTTTCTGATAAGCTCGGTCTAAGATACAGTTCTCTGAAGCTTTTTTGTTAAGCGGGAAAGCTTTCTGGATGCTTTGTTTTTGTGAATAACATTTTTGGAAGCTGCCTGCTTAAGTTTTTTATCCACTAACTGGAGCTTTTCTTTTGCTAAGTCAAACTGTTCGTTGTTAATAGCTTCTTCAAAGCGCTTAATAGCAGTTTTAAGCTGGGACTTAACCATCTTATTGCGTGCGGTTTTCTTTCTGATTACACGCACTCTTTTCATAGCTGATTTAATATTGGCCAATCAATTCACCTCCTCATATCTGCATTAACATTATAATATTACCAAAATAAACGTTAGAAATCAATATCTATTTAGTGAAATGACAATATGACAAGTGAACGATTAAGTCCGTATAATGGTGTAAAAAGAAAATGAGCCACAAACTCATTTCCTCGGTTAAAATATAAGTGACAAGCAAATACCAAACCGAGGAGGATGAATCATGGCTCAGTTTAATAT
>QYZZ01000095.1 GCA_003838145.1 Tindallia sp. MSAO_Bac2 | reverse complement strand
TTTCAAAAAAGGTTAAAGTGCTTAGCTCCAATGGAGTATCGAAGCCAAGCACTAACTGCATAAACTTTAATTTAATTACCTGTCTACTTGACATGGGTCTGTTCACTGTCCCCGCGGTTTACGGTTTACGCGGTTTAAAGAAGATCCCCTCTCCCCTGGAGGGAGAGGGTTAGGGTGAGGGGGAATAAAAAAAGAGCAACTCCTATAGGTTTATAGGGTTGCTCTTTTTTCCGTCCCTTTGCGTTCTTTGCGGTCAACATCTTTAGAGATTGTGTTTAGAGTGCCTGATCTTCAAGAACATAAATAGTTCTGGTATGAGCATCCCATTCAACTATATATCCATAGTTCTCCAATGAGCGTATAGCCATCATTTCATCCGCGGGTTCCATGTCAAGTCCAAACATTTCAACAGCTAAACTGGTTGGCATGTAGGAACGGCCTTCTGCAGAAATTTCGATAGTAGTTTCATGTTCAAAGACATCGTATTCACCCATTTGCACGGCTAGATCTGCATCCACATCAATAACAGCTACAAGCGATCTTGCTTCCTGTTCAGCTGTCATTCCGCTTAGCATCCAGTTAGTCAGATCTTCCTCTGTAATGATTTTTACAGAAGTTGGCAGCTCGATTTCGACTTCGTCTAATTTAGTTGCACTGCTTTCCATCAGCATGTATACATCGCCGAATGGTGTTGTCAGGTTAAGTGTGGCAACTTCTTCATAAAAACCCTCTTCAAATACCGTGCTTTGCTCATATGTGCTGCCGGCAATGTAAACTCTTACTTGCTCCAGCATGGGAGCTACAAACATTTCATACATTTCCATCATCTCGGCCAGTTCTTCTTCTGTCAGATCCAGCTCTTCCTCCGGCAAGCCCATCATCATTGCCATCTGATCCATGTTGGTCATGACATAAACCAGATAGGCATCCAATAGGTCAATCATTTCGTCTGATCCCATGGACAGATGATAGGTACCATCTTCAAAAGTCATATCCAGTTCAAACTCCAGGTCCATACCTTCTAAGTATTCAAGGATTTGGACCAGGAAACCTGAATCCAGTTGAAAGTCTGTCTGGTTGTCCTGAAGCATCACAAAATCTTCCTCAAAAGCAAGCATTTCTTCCATTTCAGCCATCTCAGCCAGGAACATTACAAACTCACGATTGAGATAAAAGTCAGCACCTTCGGTGTACAATTCAATGGTTGGAATAACCATTTCCGGATCATCTGTTTCCACTTCGATGACCATGTAGCTGGAAAAAGTTTCCATGTCGGACTCAGCGGTTACGCTGATGTTAAATGTCTGCTCAATAACATCCGGAATACTAAGCTGCAGTTCGATGGTGGACTCACTTTCCATGGCTTCCCACTCTTCGTAAATTGCCTTCATTTCGTTCCAGTAGTCCTGTCCTGGAGTTGTTTCAGCTGACACGGGAATCATGCTTACCAGCATCATTGCCACCAGCGACAGGATTAGTACAGTTTTCTTCATGCTTCTAACACCCCTTTTTAATTTTGTGTAACTATGTGCTATCTATTACATACCTCACTACGAGGCAGAATACCAAAAGTTTCGTTTAAATTAAATATTTTCCAGAATCATTATAGAGGTCTTGAAATTGTTTTCTCCTCAATGGATACATAAACACTGAAGAACGCAGTCTAACCCCGAATTCCTAATACCTAATCACTAAAAGACGTGCATCGTCTATACATTATTGTTCTAAAGTTCTCTGACTTCGATAAGCTTCCACGTTTTGTGTGTGGTCCTGATAATCCCGGCTGAAATTATGGCCGCCGTTTCCAACGACAAAATACAGATAGTCGTGGCTTTCCGGGTTTAAGGCAGCCTCAATGGAAGCTCTTCCCGGATTGGCAATGGGACCAGGCGGCAAACCTTTAAACTGATAAGTATTAAAAGCATGCATTTCTTCCAGATCCCGGTACAGCAATCGATTAGCCAGCTCTTTTCCATCGTCCAGTCCGTAAAGAACAGAAGAACAGAACTGCAGCAACATGTCGATCTCCAGGCGATTAAAGATTACGCCGGCTATGGTATCCCGTTCATGATCGCCAAAGGCTTCTTTTTCAACCAGTGAGGCTATGGTCAGCAGCTCATGAAGGGTCATGTCTTTTTCAGCGGCCAAATCACTGTAATCAGCCAGCACTTTTTCCATTTGTCTTGCCATGACGGAAACAACTTGTTCTGCCGTATAGTCTTCCTCAAAAAAATAGGTATCAGGAAACAGATAGCCTTCCATCGGGAAAAATAACTGGTCTGCATCAAACTCAAAATCCTGATTTTCAAAGTGAGCATTCGTTGCATCCAGAAAAGCTTCCCGGGTGGTTAAACCATTTTCTTCCAGTCTTCCACCCATTTGGTAAAGGGTGTATCCTTCCGGAAAGGTTATGCGAATCTGAGCCCGTTGCGTACCGGTTTGAATCAACTCGAATATGTCGTCAAAGCTGCTTCCCGGTTCAATCTGGTATTCTCCGGGACGAATGTTTCGGTCAACACCGGCGGTCTGACCTTCCCGGCGAAACCACATGGCACTTCGAACAACGCCCTTCTCACTCAATTTTTCTGAAACCCTATGCAGGCTGTCGCCTTCTTCCACGTTTAGGGTGACAGTTTCTGTATGCAGTGTTTCAGTTAGAAAAGTAGGGGCCAGCATAAAAGCGCCTACGGCAGCGCCGGCCAGCAGAACAAAGAATAATGCTACAACAACTAAACAACCTTTTTTCATGTATACGAGTCCCTCCAGAGAGAATTTTCAGTTTGTAAAGCCATCAACTATTTCATTTTACCATGACTTACTTACAGATGCATCCTTAAATATATTGAAAAACATTAAAGCTTCAGATGCGGGGGAGGATGCGGATAGTTGTTTAGTTACCCGTATACAGGTGAATAAAGATAATACAAGGGAGCTGTCCGGTATGAAAATAAAAAAATATTTGCTGATTGCAGCCGTTATTGGTATGATGATTTTGTTTATGACCATGACGGAAAGCCAAAGAACCTTGATTCTTGACTTTGATGTGGAAGAAATACAGGACTTTATTCTGGCCTATGGTGTCTGGAGCCGGTTTGTTTTTCTTGCACTGGGATTTATCCGTCCGCTTTTAGTGATCCCGGTCTCCTTTTTCTTTGTCACGGGAGGGTTGGCATTTGGCACGCTGGAAGGTAGTTTCTGGGCTCTTTTGGGCATGGCGGGCTCAACAACGGCGATTTATTTCTTTTCCAGCCGGTTTCATCGAATGTTTCGACGCATGGTGGATAAAAAATACATCGAAATGCTTTACCGGGTGACAGAAAAAGACTTGGTTCCTAAAATTTTCTCCATCCGGGTCACGCCGGGGATGCCCTTTGACTCCATAACGGTTGCGGGAGGACTGACCCGGGTTCAGTATAAAAAATTTATGACGGGAACGATTCTGGGGATGCTGCCAAAGGGAGTCCTTTATACATACCTGGGGGAAAATCTGGACAATTACCTGTCGCCGGAAACTCTGGTGGTCTATGGCATTCTGATTGCCATGGCTATTGCACCCCATATATATCAACGTTTCAAACGCAAAGGGAATAAACAGGATATTTGATTCATTTTCTTTAAAACAGCAGAAAATGAAAATAAAGGAGTTTTTCGATGACGGATGAATACTATATGAAAATAGCGCTGGAAGAGGCCGAAAAAGCAGCTGCTGAAGGGGAGGTGCCGATAGGTGCGGTAGTCGTCCGAAGAGGAGAAATAATTGCTAAGGCTTATAATAAACGAGAGGCTGCAAAGGATGCTACCGGACATGCTGAATTACTGGCGATCCGGGAAGCTTGCCGAAATGCAGGGGGCTGGAGACTGACAGATACAACCCTTTATGTAACTATTGAACCCTGTCCCATGTGCGCCGGAGCTATCCTGCAAAGCCGCATTGATCGGGTAGTGATAGGGGCTATGGATCCTAAAGCCGGCGCCTGCGGATCTGTGATTAACCTGCTTCAGCACGAAAGATTTAACCACCGGGCAGAAATAGTAACCGGTGTTATGCAGGAAGAATGTGCCGGAATCATGAAAACCTTTTTTACAGCTCTCCGAAAAAAAGGCCTTGCCAAATGATGAAACCTTCTTTATAATATAGGGTGCGGCTATTAAAGAGGCTGCATAGTTCAAGTGACGCGGAGAGGTGACCGAGTGGCTAAGGAGCGCGCCTGGAAAGCGCGTAAGGCTTAACGGCCCCGCGGGTTCGAGTCCCGCTCTCTCCGCCATTTTTAATTTGTCATAAGAGTTGCTGTGCTAGACGGGGAGGTAGCGGTGCCCTGTAACCTGCAAACCGCTATAGCAGGGTTGAATTCCCCGTAGAGGCAATGTCTTTGTGGTGCAGACTCGGATAAGTGGTAATGACGACCGGGTCCCGCTCAACGGAAGCTCATGAACCCCGTCAGGTCCGGAAGGAAGCAGCGGTAAGTGATCCCTTTCGTGTGCTGCGGGCCAGCCTGGTCTGAGCTAACTGTTCGGGTACCGGCTGTGAAGCTTTGTCGAAGCGGGGTGCACAGCTCATAAATTCAATTAAGAATTAAGAATTATGAATTATGAATTATGAATTATGAATTATGAATTAAGTGCTGGAAATTCAGTTAAAAGTTAGAAGTTCAGTTAATAGTTAAAAGTAAAGAGTGACGAATTTAGAATTAAAAACACCGCTGCTGTGGGATTGGCTTAAGAGCCGAACCTGTTGCAGCGGTTTTTCGTCTAAATTTTTCTATTTCTTATTTTCCACAATGTAGTACGGCTGATATCTAAAAAACGTGCCGTTTGAACTTTGTTGCCGTTCATTATTTTTAAGACTTCTTCGATAAGTTGCGTTTCCATTTCGAATAGTGTTCCGATTTCAACATATATAGCGTTTTCTTCTGTTGTTATTTTGTCTTCTGCAGAAATGCGATTTTGAGTTTCTAAGTATTCTGAAACGTATTGGTCGTGATCATCGGGCAGATGCTTACCAAGAATAACGTACTGTTCCACAAAATTGCTTAACTCTCTGACATTTCCAGGCCAGTTATAATTAACTAACCTTTCCATAATTTTATCACTAAAAGTTTTGACATGCCCGTGTTTACTTGAGTAAACTTGGAAATAGTATTCAATTAATTTACGAATATCTTCATGTCTGTTTTTGAGGCTTGGGGTGTTTAGGGTTAGAACGTTGAGACGATAATATAAATCTTCTCTGAACTTGCCTTGTTCAATAAGTTTTTTGAGGTTCTCATTTGTGGCGACAATTATTCGGGCATCGATTGGAACAATTCTTTCGCCGCCAAGTCTTAATATTTGCTTTTCTTGAAGCACTCTAAGTAGTCTTGCCTGCAGGTTAATAGGCATTTGATTTATTTCATCTAAAAAAATAGTTCCACGATGAGCGAGCTCAAACAACCCTGCTTTGCCACCTTTTTTTGCACCTGTAAAAGCGCCTTCTTCATATCCCATCAACTCACTCTCTAGTAAATTTTCCGGGAGAGCAGCGCAATTTAAAGCGACGAAGGGCCCCTCGTTTCTGGAACTCTGATTATGAATACTTTGTGCGAAAAGTTCCTTGCCAGTTCCTGTCTCGCCCTCGATTAATACCGGAGAATCCGTAGCCGAAAAAGCCTTTGCTCTTTCAACTGTTTTATTAATTACGCTGCTTTCTCCAATTACATCATTAAAAGTCATTCTTGCTACCAGACCTTTAGCCTGGTGTTTTCGATAACGATGCTCCAGTTTTTCGATTTGATTGGTATCACGAAACGTACCTATGACGCCTTTTATTTCATTATCTACAATAATTGGCTGTCGTGATGAAAATAATTTATATTTCCCTTCATTAATTAAGCGATCATTTTGTGCTGCTCCGTTCTTATAAACCTGAAACCAGGAAGAATCCTTAGTTACATCCTCTATAGGTTTCCCTAATAAGTTATGTCGTTTCTGATTAAAAAAATCACTAAACATTTGGTTGCATTCAAGAATAATGCCGCGATTATCAGTTGCCACGATTCCATCGTGGAATAGGTTAAAAAGATTTTGTAACAATATGTTATTCTCTCTTTCGATAGAGATCACTTCCAGAATGTCATGTGCTTTATTAATAGCGCCAGACAAGGATTCTTCTCCGATATTAAGCATGAATGAACGTATCCCCATTTCGGTTCCGATCCGAAAAGCAGTTGGCCCTGCAACGAGCAGTTTGATGTCTTGGGCGGCGATGCTAGACAAAATGTTGGGGATGTCTTCGTGACAGCTATAAGTAAAAAGACAAAGTTTATTATTTAAAAATGCTTGTAGTCTATTCGGGTCAATATCCGTACTCCTGGACTGATGAAGTACCAGGGCGATTTTAGTAGATTTCATATTGCTTTGGTTTTCTGCAAAAACAAGAGTTTCCAATAGATCGAAATACGTAGGATCTGATTTTATAATTGGCATAGAGACGATATTTTCCAACTCGTGTGCAACGCCCGCGGTACAAATAAAAGCGGAAGCTGCTTGTCTGCTTTCCAAATCCCTGGCAATGGATACGGCTTCTATCATTGTTTTGTTTTCAAAGACAATTAGATCACTGTTTTGTTGGAGGTGCTGAGGCAGCTCCCCTCCTAGAATAATTGCGAGCTTTGACATGAGAACACTTCCTTTCGTGTCCATACAGTTTGTATAATGAACTAATTAGTTCATTATACAAACTGTATGGACAGAATTCAACAATAAATCCGAATTAAATAAAAAAATTGAATATTGAAAAACAATAATCATTTTCCAAGAAGCTGAAATGAGAAGGGTCAGGGTTCATACAAACTAAATAAATTTGTTAATACAATTTTTATGATGAAAGTGGCATGCAAATTGCAAATATAAGAATTAAGTAAAAAATTTTGTCTTGCTGAGGGGGGCAAAAGGTGGGACAGAGGCATAGGCAAAAAAAGGGGGTGAGTTCTAGAACTCGGTTAGTTCTGAAAAGTAATCAGCTATAAACGACTACTATGAGGAGTGATGCTAATGAATGCACGTTTTGCGATGGGGACTGAAGTGATTCAGGGTCGTAACAGTATTGAAGAAATGGGAGCCGTGATAAAAAGCTTAAGCAGCAAACCCTCTGTAATGATTTGTACAGATAAGGGGATTGTGAATGCGGGAATTGCAAAAAAAATAACGGAGCAATTGGATGAAAACGACATCAGCTACCAAGTATTTGATGAAGTGGTTCCAAATCCTAAAATAAAGACGGTTGAGGAAGGGAGAGACTTTCTTCATAAACATGATCTCAATCTACTGCTTGCTGTAGGAGGTGGGAGTTCCATCGATACAGCTAAAGCTATTGCGGTGATCCATGCTGGCGGTGGAGAAATAGAACGATATGAAGGAAGAGACAAGCTGGACTGTGATGCACTTCCAATTATTGCTGTTCCAACCACTTATGGAACTGGGAGTGAGGCGAACAAAGCGACACTGGTTACCAATGAAAAGACAAAAACGAAAATGGTAATTGTAACACCGCAGATCCAACCTACCCATGCATTCATTGATCCAGAAATGATGGTTAAACTTCCTGCTGCAATAGGAGCGGCAACAGCGGTGGATGCACTTACCCATGCTATTGAATCTTATACGTCAAAAATTGCACAACCGATAACAGATGGATTGAATCTTCATGCAATATCCCTAATAACTATGAATGCCCCTTCAGCAGCCATGAGGCAGGATGATTATGAATCCACTACTAAAGTTGCAATAGGATCAACAATGGCTGGGATGGCTTTTGGAAATACTGGTCTGGGACTTGTACATGCAATATCTCATGCGATAGGGGGCATTACAGATGTTGCACATGGCGTTCTGAACGCAATCTTGTTGCCCTATGTGATGGAATTCAATCTTCCGGCGGTATCTGACAGATACAGACAGGTTGGAGAAGTTATGGGAGTTGATATGAATGGAATAAGTGATGTTGAAGGTGCTAAGATGACATGTGAAAAGGTGAGGGAGCTTTGTCAACTATTAGAGATCCCGACTCGATTAAAAGATGTAGGGATCAGCTCGGATATTTTTGAAGAGACAGCAATTATCGCCCTGAAGGATGGAAACTATTTAAGAAACAGAAGAGAGGCAACAAAAAAAGATATACAAAATATTTTGTTGAATGCACTTTAGACACTTATGTAAGCAGATAGAAAGGGGATAAATGATGGTTCAGACATATTTGTGGATTGGAATAGCTTTATTCGTTGCAATGTTACTTGTACTTGGATATGTTGGTTATAAGAAAACCAAAACCTTTGATGATTATGTAATCGGAGGATTCTCGCTGGGACCTTACTCATTAGGTTTGGCGTTAGCGGCTACATTCTTTAGTGCCGCAACCTTTATGGGTTATGTAGGCTGGTCTTACGATATGGGTTACAGTAATTTATGGAGGATTTTTGCTCTTGGTATTCTATGTCCATTGGGGGCCGTAATTGTTGCTAAAAAAGTAAGGGATATTACCGGTAAAGTAAAAGCAGTTTCCCTGCCGGATTGGTGTGGTAGCAGGTTTGATAGTGATGTGCTAAGGGTAATGGTGGCCATCCTGGTTTTGTTTAATATTGCATATATTGCGGCGCAGATTTCTGCTGGAGCATGGGTCTTTGAAGTAATGCTTGGTATTCCATACCGAACAGGCGTAGTCGCTGTTGCGGTAGTGGTCTTGCTCTATGTGACCATGGGCGGCACTTTCTCGGACATCTACACAGATGCTGTGCAGGCAGTTTTGATGGCAGTTTGCGGTTTGCTGGTCTTCTTTTCCATTTATTTCATTATGGATGGTTCAATACTTGGTGTTCAGAATGAAATTGCAACTAATCTTCAACAACAAGATGCTAACCTTACCAGGGTGATCAATCCTGAATCATCAATGTATTATTCAGTAGCTGCTATTGTGTTCATGCTATTCGCAGACTTTTGGGCTGTTGGACAACCTCAGATTATAAATAAAATAATGGCTCTAGAGAAAAAACGCGATATGGGAAAACTGTTGGTGACTTATGTTGTAGCAACTTTCTGTTTTTTGCTTGTTGTATGGGGAGGTTTCTATGCAAGAGCGTTAATTCCGGAAGTAATTGCGCATCCAGACACGGCTTTGCCTGAATATGTGAGTTGGGCAATGCATCCGCTTCTTGCCGCATTTGTCGGAGTTGTCATTCTGGCTGCTTCACTATCGACAACAGATGGTCTGTTCGTGGTAATATCAACGGCGATTTCAAATGATATTTTCAAACGAGTTCTGGTGCCTAGGGGTATAATGGGCAAAAATTTGAAAACAGAGGAAGAGGTAGATCGTTTTTGCACAAAAATTGCCAGAGTCACAACTGTACTGATAGGAGTTCTCGCGCTGATCGCTGCATGGGAGCAGCCTGCATACTTGGGTGATTTGGTACTCTTTGGAATAATGGGAACTGTATCAGGCGTTATCGGAATGGTAGTTTATGGCTCCTTTAGCCCGAAAGCAACCCCTGGAGCGGCGATTGCTTCTTTGATAATAGGTGTTAGCGTGTTTCTATATACCTATTTATTTACTGGAATTACCAGTGTGCCACACGCAGGAGGAATTGCTTATTTGACTAGTATCGTAACTATAATATTGTTTTCACAATTTACAAAGCAGACCATATCCGATCAACATCTGGACCAGTTTTTTGTAAAAAAACAAATGTAAAGGTGGTGGAGTAATTGATTATAAATCCAATGATTTCAATATATGTATGGGGTACGGTTCTTGGACTTGCACTTATGGGGTTCATTCTCTGGAAATGGTATTTTAATGCGGAGGATTATGAGGACGAATAACACACAAGGTTGGAAAGAGAGGAGGATAAATTGAAACAGGTTCTGCAGAAATACTTGAAAAATAATAAACAGAATATTGAAAATATATGGCGAACTCTTCATTCTATGCCAGAAAAAGCATTTGAGGAGCATCGCACATCGAAATACCTTGGGGATAAGCTGGAGGAAATGGGGTTTTTAACTGTCAGAGGGATAGGGGGAACTGGACTTACAGGTACTTATGATACAGGTATAAAAGGTCCTGTAGTGGGAATAAGAGCGGATATGGACGCTCTAGAACATAGCTTCCCTGATGGCAATAAAATGCAACACACCTGTGGTCATGATGCCAACTGCGCAATGGTTCTAGGTGCAGCTGAAAGCATGAGTGTCCTTAACTTAGTTAAAAGAGGCAAACTAAAAATTATTTTTCAGCCAGCGGAAGAAACCTTAGATGGTGCGAGAGAGATGATAAATTCTGGTGAATTATCAGATTTAGACTACTTGCTTGGTATTCATTTAAGACCAGAATACGAGCTGGTTTATGGACAAATTTCACCTTCGGTTATGCATAGTGCGAAAAGCTCAGTCCGTGTTTTGTTCGGAGGAAAGGAGTCTCATGCTAGCAGAATGGATCTAGGGGTTAATGCTGCGGAAGTAGCATCCATGAGCGTGGTAAGAGCCGGGATGATTCACTTCGACCCCAGGTTTTGTCATTCTGCAAAAGCAACCAAAATAAGTAGTGATAACAAAGCTGGAAATGTGGTTCCTTCCAGAGCTGAGATTGAATTTGATCTTCGATCTGAGAGTAATGAACATCTAGAAAATATGGAAGAAAAATTGATGCAAACATTAGAACAGACAGCTGAATCTTTTGGTGCTACAGCAAACTTTGACTGGTCTGAAAGAACACCAGCAGCCCGAAATTATAAAGAGATTCAAGACTTGGTGAGGCAGGCAATTACAGAATTGGTGGGAAATGAAGGCGTAGCAAGCCCAATAAAAACAACTGGAGCGGAGGATTTTCATCTATATGCTGAAAGAATAGAAGGTCTTCAGTCTGTTATGCTTGGAATTGGTGCTGATGTTAATCCGGGACTGCATATGGTTAATATGGAATTTAATCAAGAAGTGTTAGTGCTGGGTGCACAAGCATTAGCTCTGTCGGCGATGGATATCTTTGATATTTCCAGAAAAGAATAATAATTCAGGTTAAATTTGTTTTATAGGTGCAAAGGAGTGAGGCTAATTGAATAGAATATTGAGGGTCAATATGAAGGGTGGGAATGTTTCGGAGAAAGAAATCGAAGAAAAGCAAAAATGGATTGCTGGTCGTGCCTTAACCAGTAAAATCATTTCAGAGGAAGTTGAACCAACATGTGATGTATTAGGAAAGAACAATAAACTGGTATTTGCAACGGGTTTATTTGCTGGTTCAACAGTATCCTCTGCCAACAGACTTTCGATTGGCGGCAAAAGCCCTTTGACAGGAACTATTAAAGAAAGCAATGCTGGCGGAACACTAGCTTTTAAAATGGGTAAGCTGGGTATTCGCTGCATTGTGATAGAAGACGTTCCACCTGAAGGAGAAAACTTCCTTTTGTACATTTCTAAAGAAAAAACAGAGCTGATACCTGCAAATAAATACTGGGGGATCGATACCCAAGAACTTGCATGTGAACTCAGAAAGAAATACGGTGAAAAAGTAGGTATGGCACTTATTGGATCTGCTGGCGGAAATCTATCCTTGTCATCGGGAATCGCTGTGACAGATCTTCAGGGGCGTCCATCAAGATTTGCTGGAAGAGGTGGACTGGGTGCCCTTATGGGAAGTAAAGGGCTGAAAGCAGTGATTATCGATGATCAAGGAGCTGAAAGTCTTAGCATCAAAGATGTAGAAAGTTTTACTGAAATTCAGAAAGAGATAACGAAAGAAATAACTAGCAATGAACAGGTAGCAAAAACATTTACTAAACTTGGAACCTCTGGACTTGTTAAGTTAATTAACAGTATGGGAGCTCTTCCGACGCAAAATTTTTCAAAGGGAAGCTTTGACGAAGCAGAATCAATAAGCGGTGAGGCAATGTATGAGAGAATTCTTGAACGGGGAGGCGCAGGCAACCCTTCTCACTCATGTATGCCTGGTTGTATCATCAGGTGTTCCAATGTATATCCCGATAAAGATGGTGAAGAAATTGTGGCACCACTGGAATATGAGACTATTGGCTTAATGGGTTCTAACTGTGGTATAAGTGATCTGGATACTATTGCACATCTGAATAAAAAATGTAACGATTTAGGCCTGGATACCATTGACACAGGTGGTGCGATCGCTATTGCTATGGAGGCAGGAGTGATTGATTTTGGTGATGGGAAAGGCGCACTGGAACTGCTGGACGAAGTCTATGAACAAACCTGGCTGGGGAAAATTATTGCTTCAGGAGGTCGAAGAACTGGAGAAGTGCTGGGGGTAAGGCGCATCCCTACCTGCAAATCTCAAATTATACCAGCCTATGATCCAAGAGCCATTAAAGGTTTGGGAGTAACTTATGCTACCTCCACCATGGGAGCTGATCACACTGCCGGTCAAACGCTTCGGGCTCCTGTTGAGCATACCAGAGCAGAGGGGCAGGTGGAAGCATCACGTAATGCTCAGATAACCAATGCCATATATGACATAACGGGCACATGTTTTTTCTTAGGAGCTGGTATAAATAAGAAACTTGAGTGGCTATCCGATTTAGCGACGGCAGTCTTTGGGGAAGAGTGTAAACTTGAAGATTTGTATGCCATTGCTGGGGAAACATTGCAGCGGGAGAAAGATTTTAATTACAATGCAGGATTTTCCGATGCAAATAATCAACTCCCTGAATTTTTCTATTTTGAACGGAATCCAGATACTGATACAGTTTTTGATGTAAATCAAGAAGAAATGAAGATGATTTTCTAAAAACACCGCTGCTGTGGGATTGGCTTAAGAGCCGAACCCGTAGCAGCGGTTTTCTTTATTGTTAATAACTATTCCTGTTCCGGATATAACTCCGGATTTTTGGTCTCCTCATCGAATTTTCTGAGGAGTATCTGGGAAAATCTTGTTATAATTTTATCAAAAAAAGTATTGCTTTTTATAGAAAAACATTATACAATCATCATGAAGATCGATATCAATATGTTAAGAATTAAACAATTTAATATGAAGGCTGGATGAAGTATGTGGGAGAGAGTCCGTTTGGGCCGCCGAAGGTAAAAGCTACCGCCGAAAAGCGTTAGTGAATTTCTCAGGCAAAAAGACCGCATGTGGACAGAACTCTGGAAAGCGAAAGCACCGAAGGAGCAAGTCCTGCCGATGTTAACCGTCGTCAGGGAGAAACTCTCAGGTCCAAATACAGAGCAAACAAGGTTTATATCTTGTTTGCTCTTTTTTATGTTTTATCCTTTGATTGTGAGATCTTTTGCCCTACGGGTAGTTGAACTTAATTCTCAATTCTCAATTCTCAATTATCAATTCTTTGAGGGGTGATCCAAATGGTAATAACAAACAATCCAATGGTAAAAAACCACCTGGAAAAAAATCATAATAATCTGCTTTGGGTGGAAGGAAGCTATGAAGACGTCCTGCTGGAAGTCCGAAATAAGGTTCACCTTGGACACCACATTATATCCCACCCTCTGGCCGGGAGCATCAAACCCTATGAAACGCCCTACCGCACCGTGGTTATATCAGATAAGGCAGAAGCGCTGCACATGCAGTCCCTGGAAACATTGGAACAGGTTTTTGCACTGTTGAATTCCTTTAAGGGCAAGGATGGAAAACTTCATTCCCTGCGTACTTATCGGGAAGATGACCTTCCAGATCTTCAGTTAATTGATTTGGATTTAATAAAACCAGTAATGTGCAAAAGTGAAGAATCACTGTAAAGTTTATAAATTATCATGAGAGTAAGGGAAAAGAAAGGAGCGAAACAAATGAAGCTGGAACTAGGCAAAGTATTCATTGAAGACGTTCAGTTTGGCGGAAAAACCCATGTGGACGGGCATGTTCTGGTGGTTGACCACAGAGAACTGCTGGAGGCCATCGGTGGTGACGAACACCTGTGGAAAATCCGGGTAGACCTGGCCCACCCGGGAGAGTCCGTACGTATCACACCGGTGAAAGATGTGATTGAACCCCGGGTAAAGGTAAAAGGACATGGGGAGATTTTTCCGGGCATGCTGGGAAAAGTTCATACAGTAGGAAATGGAAGAACCCATGCCATGAAAAACGTAGCAGTGGTAACAGCCGGAAAAGTGGTAGGATTCCAGGAGGGCATC
This sequence comes from Tindallia sp. MSAO_Bac2, assembly GCA_003838145.1. Classification (GTDB taxonomy): domain Bacteria; phylum Bacillota; class Clostridia; order Peptostreptococcales; family Tindalliaceae; genus Tindallia. The sequence goes on along the minus strand of QYZZ01000095.1, from coordinate 7,459 downwards.
ATTGATATGTCCGGCCCCGGAGCTGATTACACACCTTTTTCCAAAACCCATAATATCGTCATCACTGCAGAGCCAAAGCCGGGTGTAAAACCTCATGACCACGAGGCTGCATTAAGAACTCTGGGATTAAAGGCAGCTGCATTCCTTGGTCAGGCAATAAAAAACGTGGAGCCGGACGAAATCAAAGTATACGAAACCATGGCGCCGCGGGAAGCCGCCGAACTGTATCCGGATCTGCCAAGAGTAGGATACGTTTACATGCTTCAAACCCAGGGACTGCTGCACGACACCTATGTGTATGGTGTGGACGCCAAGAAACTGGTACCAACGGTAATGTATCCAACGGAAATAATGGATGGAGCCATCGTCAGCGGAAACTGTGTTTCAGCCTGTGATAAAAATCCCACCTATATTCACCTGAACAATCCGGTAATTGAAGACTTATACGAGGAACACGGGAAAACCCTGAATTTTCTGGGTGTCATCATAACCAATGAAAATGTAACCCTGGCAGATAAGGAAAGATCCTCCAACTGGACAGCAAAACTTTGCGAATTCATGGGGCTGGACGGTGTCATTGTAACTCAGGAAGGTTTTGGAAACCCGGATACAGACCTGATCATGAACTGTCGGAAAATCGAGGAAAAAGGGATCAAAACCGTTATTGTCACCGATGAATACGCAGGAAGGGACGGAGCATCCCAATCCCTGGCGGATGCAGATCCTAAAGCCAACGCAGTGGTTACCAACGGAAACGCCAACGAAACCATCATTCTTCCTGATATGAACCGACTCATCGGAACCACGGCTTACGTGGACTCCATTGCCGGTGGTTTTGCCGGAAGTCTTCGGGAAGACGGTTCTATCGAAGTGGAACTGCAGGCCATTACCGGTGCTACCAACGAAACCGGATTCGGTCACCTGTCAGCAGTCGCCTACTAGGAACAAATGTGCCACAGGAACAAATGTGCCACAGGAACAAATGCGCCCGGCACACTTGTTCCATTGATAATTGACAGTGGATAATTGATAATTAAGGTCAAATACTGTATGGGTCAGAACATAGGTAACAAAAATGGTTCAATAGATAGGCAGCACTCCGGTAAAATTAAAGGTAAATACTTCTCCTGTGGAGGTTTGCCAGATGTCTTGGCAGGAGACGAACCAACTGGATCAACGTGCTGATAAAGACCTTTATGATGAATATGGTATTAGAGTAAAACATACATTCAGCCCGTTATTTATAGTGATTTAGGGTAAGAGAGAAAGGATGGTATCGATGGCCAAAAAGCGAATCGTTCATTATGTGAATCAGTTCTTTGCTGGCATTGGCGGTGAAGAAAAAGCAGATATTCCACCGGAGCTGAGAGAAGGCGTTGTGGGGCCCGGGATGGCTTTTAACTCCGCTTTTGGAGATGAAGCGGAAATAGTTGCCACCATAGTATGCGGCGACTCCTATTTCAATGAAAACCCGGAAACCTCCAAGCAAAAAATTCTTGAAATGATCAAACCATACGAGCCGGATATGTTTCTGGCAGGCCCTGCTTTTAATGCCGGCCGTTATGGTGTTGCCTGTGCGACAGTAGCCTGGCTTGTTCAGGAAGAGCTGAAAGTGCCGGTACTGACCGGCATGTATCCGGAAAACCCGGGAGCCGATCTTTTCAAAAAAGGAATTTACATTATCGAAACCGGAAACTCAGCAGCTTCAATGCGTAAAGCGGTGCCAGCTATGACTGCCCTGGCAAAGAAACTGCTTGCCGGAGAAGAAATAGGACTGCCTGAGGAAGAAGGATACATCCCAAGAGGTATTCGGAAGAACACTTTTATGGAAGAGCGCGGTTCCCGGCGAGCCGTTAATATGCTGATTGCCAAGCTGCAGCAAAAGCCTTACGAAACCGAATATGCCATGCCGGAGTTCGACAGAGTTCCGCCGGCGGAAGCTCTTACGGATCTCAGCCATCTGAAAATTGCTATGGTGACTTCCGGCGGTATTGTGCCAAAGCAAAACCCGGACCGGGTGGAATCCTCCAGTGCTTCTAAATTTGGAAAGTACTCTATCGAAGGAGTAGATGACCTGACAGCGGATATGTATGAAACTGCCCACGGTGGCTATGATCCGGTATACGCCAATGAAGACCCGGACAGAGTGTTACCACTGGATGTACTGAGAGATATGGAGCGGGAAGGTATTATCGGAAGCATCTACGAATACTTTTACAGCACTGTTGGCAACGGAACTTCCGTAGGAAATTCAAAAGCCTTTGGCATGGCCATTGGCAAAGAAATGAAAGAAGCAGGGGTAGACGCTGTCTTGCTAACTTCAACATGAGGCACCTGTACTCGTTGCGGTGCAACGATGGTAAAAGAAATAGAACGCTTTGGTCTTCCGGTGGTGCATGTTTGCACGGTGGTTCCCATCTCCATGACAGTAGGGGCTAACCGAATCATACCAGCGGTAGCTATCCCTCATCCCTTCGGTAATCCTGCCCTGGATGCCAAGGAAGAGAAAATGCTGAGAAGACGTTTGGTGGAGAAATCCATGAACGCCCTTAAGATGGATATCGAAACCCAGACAGTTATAGAATAAGAAATGTGAGAAGGAGGTATTTATATGCTGGATCTGGATAAGAATACGTTTCAGGAAGAAGTGCTGGAAGCAGAAGGATTTGTTATGGTAGATTATTGGAGTGACGGATGCGAACCATGCAAAGCCTTGCTACCTGATATCGAAGCTCTGGCCGAAGCCTACGGCGACAAAGTTAAGTTTACCAAACTGAATATTACCGGAGCCCGTCGGCTGGCAATCTCTCAGAAAGTGCTGGGACTGCCCACCATCATTCTGTACAAAGATGGCGAAAAAGTAGCAGAGGTAACCAAGGACGATGCCACAAAAGCCAACATTGAAAAAATGATAACAGAGAATGTATAAGAAAAAGTAAAAAATAGAATTTGGAGCAATACACAGGCGTTATCTGAAGAGTGGCATAAATAGCCAGTCAGATTACAATAATAAATATAAAATATAAGAAAGGATGGTTTGCATGAGTATCATGGATGGCAAAAAAGTCATTGTCATTGGCGACCGGGATGGTATTCCGGCACCAGCAATCGAAGAATGCCTGCAGGGTACCGGTGCAGAAGTAGTATTTTCATCAACAGAATGCTTCGTCTGAACGGCTGCTGGCGCAATGGACCTGGAAAACCAGAATCGAGTGAAGACCCTTACTGAAAAACACGGAGCGGAGAATATTTTAATTCTTCTTGGTGGAGCAGAGGCAGAATCTGCCGGACTGGCCGCCGAAACCGTTACCAATGGGGATCCCACTTTTGCAGGTCCTTTGGCAGGAGTCCAGTTAGGACTCAAAGTTTACCACGTAGTTGAACCTGAATTCAAAGAGGCTGTCAACGAAGAAGTTTACGACGAACAGATCGGCATGATGGAAATGGTGCTGGACGTTGATGAAATCATCAATGAGATGAGCAGCATCCGCGAACAATACGGAAAATACTAAGCTGGAAAGCAGAAAGTAGAAAGTAGAAAGTAGAAAGCCTGTGCCCGGAACGGGTACCTGTGCCCGGAACGGGTATTAAGAGTTAAAAGTTAAGAGTTAAAAGTTAAGAGTTAAAAGTTAAGAGTTAAGAGTTAAGAGTTATAAGTTAAAAGATACAAGCAAACGATGAAAGCAAAAGAATAAGTTAATACAAAAGTTAAAAGCTGAAAGTAGATTAAGGGTGATGACAATTCATCACCCTTAATCTGAATCCCGGCTAATAACAATGATGGTAAATATTTATTTTCCTAATCCCTAACCCCTATCCTTTGTTTATGAACCCCTAACCACAATTACGGAGGTGTTATTATTGAGTTTTCCAGTTATTAAAGGAAACGGCTTTGCGTTGGTGCACGCACCGGACATCATGCACTGGCATGGAACGACCCAAAGTCTGGAACGAGCATCTCAGCCGGATTCAGAATATATAAAAACATTAAAAGAAAATACAAGGTCTTTTGAAGAGGCAGTAGGCTATGCCCCAAATCAGACCTATATCGGAGGACTTCACCCGGAAAAACTGCGGGAAGTGACGAAACCCTGGTACGAGAATGCAGTGAAGGAAGCAGACCGGACAGGCCCCTTTGGTGAAATTATGCCACAGGACGAGTTCTATGGTCTGATGAAAATAGCCGATGTTTTTGATTTGGTAAGCCTGGAAGAAAATTTCTGGCAGAAAGTAAAAACAAAACTGGAAGCCCACCCGCTTTTTGCTGACGACACTGCAAAAATGGGTCATGGCGATGCATTGAGTGATATCCAAAATTATCTTGATAAATATCATGCGGATCCAATTTATCAGGACGGAGAGCTGGTAGGCTGCGTGAAAAGAGCTCACGATCTGGACTTAAGCCTGACGGCCCACATTATCTATGAGAACCTGGTGTCGAAGGCATCCGGCATGCTGGCCATGAAGCATCTTATCGACAAAAACAATATCGATGTAAAATCCATTGACTATGTAATCGAATGCTCTGAGGAAGCCTGCGGCGATATGAACCAGCGTGGTGGCGGAAACTTTGCCAAAGCCATAGCCGAATCCGTCGGTGCCATAAACGCCACCGGATCGGATGTCAGAGGCTTCTGTGCCGCGCCCACCCATGCCCTCATCGAGGCGGCAGCTCTGGTAAAAGCCGGCGTGTACGAAAATGTAGTTGTCGTTGCCGGTGGAGCAACAGCCAAACTGGGCATGAACGGCAAAGATCATGTTAAAAAAGGAATGCCTCTGCTGGAAGATGTTTTGGGAGCCTTTGCATTTCTGGTCACTGCCAATGACGGCATAAACCCAATCATCAGAACCGACCTTATTGGACGTCATACCGTTGGTACGGGTTCTTCCCCTCAGGCAGTGATCACCAGCCTGATTACTGCTCCTTTAGAAAAAGGTGGATTAAAAATAACAGATATTGACAAATACTCTGTTGAAATGCAAAATCCGGATGTGACAAAACCTGCCGGGGCTGGCGATGTGCCGGAAGCCAACTACAAAATGATTGGTGCTTTAGGTGTTAAACGCGGTGAAATGGATCGTAAAGAACTACCTGATTTTGTAATAAAGCACGGTATGCCAGGCTGGGCACCTACCCAGGGTCATATCCCATCCGGCGTTCCGTATCTCGGCTTCGCTCAGCAAGATCTTACCTCAGGAGAACTGAACAAAGCTATGATCGTTGGTAAAGGCAGTCTATTCCTGGGAAGAATGACCAACCTCTTCGACGGTGTGTCCGTGATTCTGGAGAGAAATTCCGGGAAGGTAGAAGCAGCCGGGGCAGGTGTTTCCAAAGAAGAAATTAAAGAAATGATTCTGGAAGCCATGAAAGACGTAGCCAATCAATTAATGAAGGAATAGGAGGGGTAAGGATGACGGATCGTACGGCAATAAAGCAGGAAATCGGCCGGGCCCTTCTTTCCTTTACAGAATCCATGGAGCGGGGAGATGTGGGCCCGAAAGTAAAGGTGGGACTCACCACTCTGGGCAGTGAACTGGAACCAAGCCACCTGGTAAAAGGCGCCGAAGAAGCAGTGCGTCGCACAACAGACCTGGAAGTGGTCCTGATTGGGCCAAAGGTGGAAACGGCCCTGGAAACCGTGGAAGTAAACGAAGAAGCAGAAATGCACAGAGTGATGGAACAAATGCTGGAGGAAGAAAAAATTCAGGCCTGCGTCACCATGCATTACAACTTCCCCATCGGTGTTGCCACGGTAGGAAAAGTCGTGACACCCGGTTTTGGCCGTGAGATGTTCATCGCCACCACCACTGGCACCGCCGATACCCAGCGTGCCGCGGCCATGCTTAAAAATGCTTTGTATGGCATCATTACCGCCAAAGCCATGGGCATCGAGAAGCCAACGGTAGGAATTCTCAACTTGGACAGCGCCCGACAAGTGGAAAGAGCTCTCAGAACACTGCAGACCAACGGCTATGACATTAACTTTTCTGAATCCGTCCGCTCCGACGGCGGCAGCGTGATGAGGGGAAATGATCTGCTGACCGGATCTGCCGATGTCATGGTAACGGACAGCCTGACAGGAAACATTATGATGAAGGTGTTTTCAGCCTACACCACCGGTGGAAGCTACGAAGCTCTGGGAGCCGGTTATGGTCCGGGCATTGGCGAAGGCCAGCAGCGGATTGTGCTGATTCTTTCCAGAGCCTCCGGAACCCCGGTAGTGGCCAATGCCCTGCAGTATGCTGCCGGACTGGTTAAGGGGAATGTTCAGCAAGTAATGGAAGCAGAACTGGCAAAAGCCAAAATAGCTGGACTGGATGACATCCTGGCAGGATTTGCCAAAGAATCCAAAAAGGACAAGGAGACGGAAGAAGTAAAAGCGCCTCCCAAAGAAATTGTAACCGGAAATATTTCCGGCATCGAAGTAATGGACATCGACGACGCCGTCCAGGTTCTCTGGAAAGAAGGAATCTATGCCGAAAGCGGTATGGGATGCACTGGCCCCGTTGTCATGGTGGCAGAAAGCAAAGTCTCCCGGTCAGTGGAAATTCTGGCTAAAGCCGGATACGTTGCCGGTGAAGGGGATGTTTGCTAAATTTTAATAATCAAATATACAGAAAAACCATAGCGATTATTTTGCTATGGTTTTTCTGGTATTGAAGAAAACAAATAAAATCAACGGATATGGGCATCACATAAAGCTGAATTATGCTATTGTTAGTAGTAAGGTTTCGCCTTCGAAGCAGAACATTTGCAATAAAGGGTAAGAAGGAATACAAAAAAGAAAGCAGAGATAACTATGCAAGATTATGTTTTGAGCATGATAAAAGAAATAGCAGCAAAATTTGAAATAGAAAAAGTGGTTCTGTTTGGATCCCGGGCACGAGATGACCATTTGAAAACCAGTGATTATGATATTGCAATTTTCGGAAAAGACATTTCGCTTGTGGACCAGGCATTACTTAGAGAAGCAATGGAGGAAATTAACACACTAAAAAAAGTAGATGTCGTGTTCATCGATGAGGATTCGGAGAAGGAGCTTGTAGAAAATATTTGAGGCGAAAGTGTTGTGATTTATGATTTTCTGCTCTCGATGAGCAATTAGCGGTTCATGTAAATAGCAAAAAATGCACAATAGAATGAAAAACTTGGAAGTGGAAAAATTTTTAACTTAGCAATAGCCTGACAATGGAAGAAATGATACAATAGTACTAATATCTATCGTCCCCAGATAGGTAACATAAACGAACAAATGAAGTAACAAAACATTTGAAAAGAAAAAAACAGGCATTAAAAAGCACCTTATATTTTGACGGATACTGTGATCTCTTGGTTTTATCTGGACGCTTACAGACTAAGAGGGAGTGAGTAGCGTAACCGGCCGCCTTTTTTTAATGGGCGGTTTTTTAGTAAAAAGAAAGGATGTCAGTTTATGAAAGAAATCCACCAAGACCTGCC
>QYZZ01000094.1 GCA_003838145.1 Tindallia sp. MSAO_Bac2 | reverse complement strand
TAAGATTGTTCTTTTCTATCCGGATATCCTCCAGGTTTTCCCACTTTTCGACCTTTCCCAATAGCGTTACGCCTGTAAACTGAAGAATACCATCCTTATGAATACCGGCTGCCATTAAGCCGGACAGGATATATACACTGGCGGCCAGCACCAGCAGATAATTGGTCCAGAAATGGCCGGTAGTATAGGTGATGCCCATAAATAACAGGGCGGAGAGCCCGACGGCAGTTAAACGGCTTCTGGTTAATATACTCTGATAAGCACACTGTCTTCTTTTTTTAAAGTTACTGAGACTGCCGAAGATAAAAGCTGTCAGCAGTATGATAAACAAGGGAATGCTTTGCATGTTTAAATCCTCCATTCAATTTCTACGATTCGGAATTAAGTATAGTCACTCCACAGCTGAAAGTCAATAAAGTTTATAATATATGATTACTTCAGATTGAAATTTAGGAATGCAGATTGAAATTTAGGAATGCAGAGTGAAATTGCTGCTACAGATCAAAAAAGAAATGATAAAAAGCGGTTGGCTTTCGGATAAAATAAAGATTACTGGGTATCAATAATGATAATCAATTGATAAATGAGGCGATGAACATGCTGATCAGGAACAAAATATCAATGGGCTTAAGCCTTCTCTTTCTGTTTATACTGATGATAACGGCTTGTGCACCGGCTGAGGAGGCGTCTAATGAACCCAGTGCAGTGGAAAATCAGGTCGAATATATTTACGTGGATACTGACGGTTGGCGGAGTTACTTCTACGAACCGGAGTCAATCGAAATTTGGAGTGACGATGAAGGAAATAATATTATTGATGTTTTTGTTCGCATTGAATATAAGGAAAATCTTGGTACCGTTGCTTATGAAAGGCAGCTTTGGCACTTGAATCCGGAGAATGGGCGATACAAAATTTCCGATGCTTATGCCTTTGAATCCGACGGCAGTCCGCAGGAAACCTGATTTTTAACCTTTGATGGTGTCTCGTGGAGATACCCGGAACCGGGTGACATGCCCTATCGCTTGATGGAGGCTGTTGAAAAACATGGAGCAGGCTCTTATTAACCATGGATAAAGGGTATACAAAAATTATGAGGAAAAAAAGAAATTGTAATGATGGAAAGGAGCATTTTGATGAGTGAACTTGCAGATAAGAAATGCATTCCGTGCAGTATTGGAACGCCGCCGTTGGAAGGGGATGAACTGAAATCCTATATGGATCAGATCAGCAATGAATGGGAGCTGATTGATGAGCATCACCTGGAGAGAAAATTTAAGTTTAAAAACTTTCAGGAAGCCCTGGACTTTACAAACGTAGTTGGTGAACTGGCAGAAAAAGAAGGCCATCATCCGGATATTAATCTGGGGTGGGGTAAGGTTAAGATAAAGCTGTTAACGCATAAAATTGACGGATTAAGCGAAAGTGATTTCGTTTTTGCCGCGAAAGTTGATCAATTACAGTAGACAACCATTGGAGACGGATAACAAACTCCGTCTCCTTCTTCATTAAGGAAAAAGCGAATAAGAGAAAGTTAAGGTGAAATGAATGACGAAACCATTATATCAGGGCGAAAATACGGGGTGGAAGCTGGAAAACACCTATGCTAAACTTCCGGAAACCTTGTATACCAGAATGAATCCCCAACCGGTTTCTTCTCCGAAGCTGGTTGTTTTGAATAAGCCACTGGCAGAGGTTCTTGGAATTAAACCAGAAGCCTTGGAAAGCGAGGAAGGAATTGCAGTGCTGGCTGGCAATCGGATTCCGGAAGGCGCAGAAGCCATTGCCCAGGCTTATGCCGGACATCAATTCGGGCATTTTACCATGCTGGGCGACGGCCGGGCGGTTCTTCTGGGTGAGCAGTTAACGCCGGAGGGAAAAAGGATGGATATTCAGCTGAAAGGATCAGGTCAAACACCTTATTCAAGACAGGGAGACGGTCGGGCTGCCCTGGGGCCTATGCTTCGGGAATATATCATCAGTGAAGCCATGCACAGTCTTGGTATTCCCACCTCAAGAAGTCTGGCGGTTGTGACGACGGGAGAGCCGGTTTTTCGGGAAAAACGGTTAACTGGAGCGATTCTGACCCGGGTGGCTTCCAGTCATCTGAGGGTAGGTACTTTCCAGTATGCTGCGAAGTGGGATGACCTGGAAAGCTTAAAGAAACTGGCAGACTATGCCTGGGACCGACACTTTCATGATGAAGATCCGGGTGGAAACCGATATCTTTCACTGTTGCGGGAGGCAGTTAAAAAGCAGGCGGAATTAATCGCCAAGTGGCAGCTATCCGGGTTCGTTCATGGCGTTATGAATACAGATAACATGGCTATAAGCGGGGAAACCATTGACTACGGTCCCTGCGCTTTTATGGATACTTATCATCCCTCCACTGTGTTCAGCGCCATCGACTATTACGGCCGTTATGCCTATGGAAACCAACCAAGTATCGCTGGGTGGAATCTGTCCAGATTTGCGGAAACGCTGTTGCCATTAATCCATCAGGAAGAAAAAAAGGCCATAGGAAAGGCACAGGAGGTACTTGCTGAGTATTCTTCTTTGTTTCGCAGCTATTGGCTGGACGGGTTTCGGAAAAAACTGGGAATCATGGAGGAAGCAGCTGCTGACGTGAAGCTGATTGAGGATTTGCTCCACGTAATGGAAAAGAAGGAGATGGACTTTACCAACACTTTCCGGGAATTAACGCTGAGAAGTATGGAAACAGCTAAGAACTTCCAGGAAAAACAAGAGAGAGAAGAAACAAAGAATCCGGAATTTGAAAAATGGCTTCAAGGCTGGAAAAAGAGAATTGCAGACCAAAAGAAACCCGCAGAAGAAATCGCCGGGTTGATGAAAAAATCCAATCCGTCCATCATTCCACGGAACCACCGGGTGGAAGAAACTTTGCGGGCGGCGGTAAAACAGCAGGACTATCGCGTCATGGAAGAGCTGCTAAAGGCTCTGGCAGACCCATATGCCTACACGTCGGATCAGGAAAAATATGCCCAGCTGCCACCGAAAATGGACACACCTTACCAAACCTTCTGTGGCACCTAAGGAGCTATTCGTTTTCCTTCATTCAGTCCATCCAGTTGTGGGTTCAGAATTACCACATCGCCTTCCCGAAGGCCGCTTTCGATAATGATTTCCCGGTCGGTTTCCGCGCCGGTGGTGACGGGCCGGACTTGGGCACGCCCATCCTCCACCACCCAGACAGCGTCGCCGTCTTCATAGGGGAAAACCAAAGTTTTCCGGAGGGCTATGACATCATCAAACCGGTCGGTCTCAAAGCGAACATCCACACGAATGCCCGGGAAAAAGAGAAGGTCTTCTGTGCCTTCCGGTTCCACCGTGATGGTGACCCGCTGTTCTTCCAGTCCCAGCGGCGAGACGGTTTCAACTGCTGTGGGGGCAATGCGGGTAACCATTCCACTGGCGATGAAATCCTGCCCCTGTCGGCTTTGAATGATCTCCACCGGCATTGCTTCCTCCACATGCAAAACATCTTCGGAGAGAATATCTACCTTTATTTCATATTCGCTGGCAGAAAAAATGTTCATCAGCGGCAGGGAAGGACTGGCCGGCTGACCGGCTTTGAAATTCAATTCGGCAATAGTACCGGAAAGAGGCGAATAAATGCGTCCTTTTTCTTTTTGTGACTGCAAAAGATCCATCTGTGCACGAAGAGCGTCCGCTTGGCCGCGATACATTTCGTCGGTGCCGGCGATGGGCTGATGGCTTTCAAAAATAAGGTTCAGGGCTTCCTGCTGCAGCTGCAGATTTGTTTCTGCGCTTTCCAGCATGTCCCGGGCATTCTCCAGTTCGGTGGAAGCAATGGCGCCAGCCTGATATAAAGCTTCCATACGGCCATACTGGGTTTGAATGGTTTCCAGCTGCTGTTCTGCCATTTGAATTTGAAGCTCCTGGCTGGTAATGCTAGCCTCATAAGGCTCCTGATGGACACCGGCCTGCTCTCCCTGCAGACTGACCAGCTGGGCCTGCAACTGCCGCAGCTGATGGTCCAGATCACTGACATCCAGATGGGCCAAAAGGTCTCCGGCCTGTACCTCATCACCTTCTTCTACATGAAGCTGCGTAATTTCTCCGCCGGTCAGGCTGTAAACCTCATATTCCTCCAGCGGAACCACTCTCCCTTCTTCCGTAAAAGAAATGGTAAGGGAACGCTTTTCAAGGGTCTCTGTGTCTGCGGCTAAAGGCCGGAAAAAGCTGTAAACCCCAAATCCTGTAACGCCAACCGCTACCAGTACGGAAATGATGATTTTCCATTTGGTTTTCAATAGATTCCCCCCACTTTCTGTTGGTTACTCGCTGGATTTAAGCACTTCCACCAGGCTGAGCGATCGGATTTTCCTGGAAGAAGCCCTTTGTGCTATCCATATGGAAAGGCTGGTAATAAAAAAACCCATAAGATACGACTGAACTGAAATATCTGTTGGTATGACAAACATATCGGTGCTCATGGATTCTGACAGGCCGGTGAGTAGAATCCGGGCCAGAGGAATACCGGCTATCATACCCCAGAAGCCGATGAACCACTGCTCAAAGGTGATGACTTCCAGCACCTCCGCCGGAGTCATGCCCAACACCATCATGGAAGCCAGTTCCCGGCTGCGCTCCGAAAGAGCAATGATGGAAGAACTGTATATGATGGAAAAGCCTATAACAATGCCCATAAAAGCATAGATATAGATCATGCTTCCATAAAGATCCATCATTTCACGCAATTGATCAATTCGCGTCTGCTGCTCATCAATATCGGCAATCCGGTCACTTTGGCGATAGTCCTCCTGAAGCAACCGGGCACCTCCCGGCTCTGTGCCAACCAAAAGGGAAGTGGTTAATCCGGGTATTTCCAACAGCCGCTGTAAAGCGCCCAGCTCCATATAGGCATTCATTCCCAGGTATTGGGGGATAATGCCTGCCACTTCCACTTTTTTATCATCTTCCGAAGTATCCACCAACAAGTTCTCCAGGTAAAGGACGGTTCCCACCCGTGCATTCAGCAACATGGCCAGTCGTTCCGACAGAAGAATACCCTGCTCCGGAGGTAGGATGCGCCGGTTATCCTGGTCCATAATATGATAATACTGGGCATCTTCTGGAACGGCAATCAGTTGTATATCTTCTGTATGCCAGCCATGGCGCAGTTTTATCGGAACTTCAGCCATCGGATCCGCTGCCCGGACACCGGGAGAACGAAGCACCTCCCGGAGGACGGCGTTCTGTTCCGAAGGATTGTTCATGGTTATTTTGACATCGTAAACTTCCACTTTCTCAAACTGATCGAAGAGTAGAATCTGAAACAGATCGTTCATGGACCAGGTGAGAGAGACGATGGCAAAACAAAACATAATACCTATAAAAACGAAGACACTTCGCCCCTTGTTGCGGGACATGTTGCGGACAGCCATCATTCCCTGGACCGTCAGCATGTTCCAGAAAAAGCGAATTCGCTCCAGAACTACCTTCACTCCCGGGATGGGCGCCGGAGGCCGCATGGCTTCCGCCGGCTCCAGGGTCAGTACTTTTTTGCAGCCCTGAAATCCGGCCACCGCCGCAAAAGACAAGGATAACAGTACTGCCAGCACTGTGTACAACAGGGAAAAACGACCCTGTAAATTCGGCATGTTAAAGAATTCTTCGAAAATCATCATAAAGGGGAAGGAGAGTGCATTGCCCAGCAGACCGCCCAGCAAGCCGCCGGAAAATCCCAGAATCATGGCATAACCCATGTAATGCAGCATGATTTCCTTTTCCGTGTAACCGATGGCTTTCATAATGCCTATCTGTCCCCGTTGCTGTTCCACCAGTCGCTTTAAAACGATGTAGAGAATCATGGCGGCAATGGAAAGAAAGAGGATCGGCATTCCGGTGGACATTCCCTCCACGCCGACGATTTCCATGTCCAGGTACATAGGGCTCATCTGGTCTTCCCTGCCCATCAGGTTCACAAGACCGTAACGTCTGAGCCGGCTTTCCAACACATCTTCCACGTCTTCAAATTCATACCCGGCATGAAGGGTGAATACCAGATCATTGAAGGCACTTTCGCCGGGAAACATGTTTTTCATTACATCTAAAGGAACAAAGGCAATGCCAAAGGTTTCCGGTGTCGGATACAGATCAGCAATGGTTCTGGTGGCATAGATAAACTCAGGGCTTCGTCCAACCCCTACGATTTCCATCTGGTGAATGCGTCCGCCGGCAATGACGGGAAGCTGGTCTTCCAGGCTCAAATCATTGGCTTCGAAAAACTTGTTGTCAATCCATATGTTGGAGCCGCCAGGCTCCAGGCGCGTTCCCTGCTCCAAATGCAGATCGTTAATGGGATTGATATGGCTGGTATCGTAGGAAACCAGGCGAAGATAGATATTGTCTTCATCTGCCTCTGTCAGCAGCTGTACGTCTCGCACCAGCCGACCCTGGATCTGAGAAATACCTTCGATTCCCTCCAGCCGCCGGATTTCGTTGGTAGGCATGGAACGGAGGCTGGCAAAACCGTCAGCAAAATTCTGGTTCGTATAAAAATCGACACGGGAAGACTTCAGGTTCTCCACTGCCAGGCTTAAAGCAGTGAACAACAATAATCCCATGGTGATGATAACCATGCAGGCAATGTAGGCTCCCTTGCTTTCCGTCATATCCCGAAACATTTTTTTCCATAACATTACCAGGTCACCTTCTCTGGCGGCATCGGATCCCGGTTGGTTTCAATATTCTCGATCATGCCGTCTTTTAAATGAAAAATCCGGTCAGCTATAGTGGCAATAGCTGTATTATGAGTAATCAGCACAACGGTTTTCTGATACTTCACACAGAAGTCCTTCAGGATCTTCAGAATCTGCACACTGGTTTTGTAATCCAGAGCACCGGTAGGCTCATCACAAAGTAGCATGGTAGGATTTTTCACCAGGGCCCGGGCCAGCGCAATTCGCTGCTGTTCCCCGCCGGAAAGCTGGGAAGGGAAGTGTTCTGCCCGATTCGTCAACCCTACTTCGCCCAGCAACTCCATAATTGAAAGCGGATCCCTGGAAATTTGGGCTGCCAGATTAATGTTTTCGAAGGCAGTCAGATTAGGCATTAAGTTGTAGAACTGAAAAACAAAGCCCACGTCATTTCTGCGATAAAAGGTCAGTTTCTTAGGGTCAGCATCATGAAGGGCAGCACCATTAAAGAAAAGGGTTCCGCTACTGGCCCGGTCCATACCGCCTATAATGTTCAGCAGCGTACTTTTTCCGGAGCCGCTGGGGCCCAGCACCACCACCAGCTCACCCTGAAAAAGCTGAAAGTTGGCATCCTTCAGCGCTTCAACAGTGACTTCTCCCATCAGGTAGGTTTTGCAGAGGTTTTCGGCGGTTAAAATTGCTTTCATGACGGACCTCCCATCGGTTGTAAGGCTTGTTAAGTCAAGCATACTCTTTGATTCACGGCAAGTCAATAGAATGATGCGGAATATTCTGACGGTGTTTGTTGCAGAGGATATGGAGATGTATTTTTTATTGTAAATCCATAAAACAGTAAACCTACCCAAAAAGGGTAGGTTTATTTTTAAAAACTATTCCTTTTGGGTGGGGTGAAAATAGAGAATAAAAGGTAAAATGAAAAGACACCAAAAAAATACTAGGAAAAGTTTGGATGATATCGATCTTTTAACACGCGTAATTAGCGCGTAATTAAGACGCTGCAGTTTAAAGGAGATGATTGCATGGTCTATCAAATAATAATTCTGGAAGGGCCTGATAAGGGCAAAAACATACCGATAACCGGGAATGCCGTCCTGATTGGAAGAGACAGTACCAGGTGTCAGATGGTACTTTCGGATGATGAAGCCTCTCGTCAGCATGCCAGACTCACTACCGACGCCAGTGGAAATATCTGGGTGGAAGATCTGGGCAGCAGTAACGGTACTTTGCTGAACGGGCAGTCCATTAAGGAAGTGAAGCAAATCAGGATGGAAGACCGGCTTCAAATTGGTGAAAACATCATGGCCTTGGGTCCGGCGGTGCAGTCCCCGGTGGTTTCTGCTGCGGCTGCACCGAAGGTGACTGGGAGCATTAGCATTGGACGCAACCCTTCCAACGATCTGATCATTAATGATCCTAAGGTCTCCAGAGAACACGCCCGTATTGATGTTCACTCGGGCACTTATTATCTGACCAATCTTAGCAGTGGTGGCGGCACTTTCCTAAACGGTCAGGAAATAACAGCGCCGACAATCCTTCCCTCGGCTTCTTATATTCAGATTCTGGATCACAGTTATTTTTTTGATGGAAGCAGGCTGTTGAATCAGCAGGGAGAACAGGTGGCGGCATTATCACCAGCAATGCCGGTGGAAGACGGAAAAGTTTCATATTCAAAAGCCTTTTCAGCTCCCTTTTCCGGATCAGCCCTTTTCAGATGGTTATTGGGAAGTATTCTGGCTGTTATACCTATTATTGGATTTCTGGCCAACGGGTATCGTTGCAAACTGTTGAAAAGTGGTCAGAGCAGATCTTTTCAACTGCCAGCCTGGTCAGAATGGAAGGAGCTTTTTGTGACCGGAACTAAATTTTTTCTGCTGCGAGTAATATACTACGCTTTACCGTTGATTTATTTTTTACTGGTATTGTTTTTTGCGCCACCTGCCCCGACGGAAACCTGGCTGGGGCTATTAGGGTATCTTAGAGGATGGCTGCTGTTATTTGGACTTATTGCCTTGTTTATTACCTGGTGTATAGTGCCAATGGCATTGGCCAACTTTGCTGCCACCGGATCCATAGAATCATCGGTACGTGCCCGTTCCATGGTGCAGCTGATCAGAAAAAATCAAAATCAATATATATCCCTGCTGCTTACTTTTGCCGGCCTGTGGCTGACGATGGGTCTGATAATTGCTCTTTTCCCATACGTTGGCATCGTGTTGGGTATTTTTTCTGCCTTTTATCTTTATAGTGTTTCCTCACTGCTCTTTGGAGAATTCTATGGAAGGAATGGGAATCAGCCTGATAACCATACGGGGAGGTGCCTTGGATGACAAAGGATCAGCGCATTTATTTATTCAGTTACGGTTTTAAAATTTTTATCACGGGACTGTTTATTGTCATGTTGACGATTCCGGTAATGGCCAGTGATAAGGAATATTATGAAGGAAATGATGCAAAACTAAAACAAATGGCGCAGCAGTGGCTGAATGAAAACCCGGAGATCAGGGATGCTTCACCTCAGGACAAAGCGGCTTTTATGACCCGAAAGTATATGGAACATCTTCAAAGAGACAATGCGCCCCTGGACAGCACACTGGGTGATTCAGTTTCCAGACGGATAACCGGAACCACAGACAGAATGACGAATTGTTCGCAGCAATACCTGAACCTGACAACCTTATTTCTTGAAGCTGGAATCGATGATCGTCGGATGGGCCAGATAGAAGCTCAATCAACAGGGGTAAGAGGGTTGAATATTCTCGACGTTAATAAGGACCACGGCACCATATCGGTGCTGGGAGATGATAATATATACAGGACCTATGACGTATGGATTCATGCCAAGGAAAGGGAAGACCATAACAGAAGGGAACTTGCCAGGATTTCGATCCCTGGCGCTCTTTCGACACGTCCTCCGGAACGTTACGATGTTTATGGGGATTTTGATAATAGCAAATGGATTGGAATGCCTGCCGATGAATGGAGCAATATGATGTCGGATAAAGGATATGGCCAGTATATATACAGATCCCACGCCACGAATCATGAGATCAACAGAGATCTTGCAGAAAGCTTATTTATTGATGATGCAAACATTACAAGAACGCAGACATTTGATCTCAGAGGGAATTACATTCCATATCCGGTGTATGACCCAAGGTATACCATCGTAGCTGATAATGCCGGGGATGCCATTAGGATACGAAATATCTATGATTATAATAATGAATTAATAGACAGGCAGATAAGAATTGAAAGAGGACATGGAGATCCTGGCTCTGATCTGATAACACCTCTTACGACAGATCCGGTTTACCGGGTTGCTATAGAAGGTCAACGACGCATCAACGATCCGGAAGGGCTTTACACATATTCGGCTTCTGTAAGTCCAGCAGGTGAATATGTTTACGAATGGAGTTTTGGAGAAAGCAGTAGAACGGCAGGTTCTGCCATCAATGTGAGCTATGACCACCTGAACGATCCATCCGAAGTGTCACTGGGGGTTAGAATAATGAATTCAGAAGGAGAAGTTCTGGTTTCGGGAAGCACCATCGTACACATCAGCTTTGATGAGGAAGTGACAGTATCTGTTGCTATCCATGGTGACCCGGTACGATTCCATTACCTGGGAGAAGATGAAGATTATGTGGAACATTCTTTTTCCGCCATTGCAAGTCACCCCGGACAGTACACCTACCATTGGAGTTTTGGCGACGGACGCACCTGGAGCCAGTCTCCGGGAGAGGGAAGAATTTCCGGAGGAACCGTTACTTACAGAGACATTACGGACAACACATCCTTTATTCTGGAAGTCGATTTATGGTCTGAAGATGGAGAATTTCTTGGAACGGATCAAATGACGGTTAATGTGATTACAGATGAAGAACCGGATGAACATGAAGAACGGGAAGATATTATGGAACGGTGCAACGAATGGTACGAATCCGGCAGCGGCGGTGCTGGAACAACCAGAACCACTTATGACATCAGCAGTCTTCCTGTTGGCACCAGCTTCGAAATGCGGTTTGATGCTTATAACATCCCGGACCGTTTTATCGTTGAATACGAAGGCGTTGAGGTGTATAATTCCGGTTGGCGTGGAGACTCCAGTAGGGCAGCAGATAAGCCGGAGCTTTATCCCGGCGGAGTGTCAGGGACTGGCTCCGGTAGTGTGACAGGCATATTCACAAAAAATGAATCCCAAAGTTTCACTGTAACTGTCATCGGTCCGGAAACCGGCACAGCCTGGCAGTACGCCCTACGGGCCAACTGTCCGGAAATTGAAGAAACTGAAGCAACTGAAAATCAATGATATTGCAAGCTAAAAGCGGCCTCCCCTCAGTCTGAAGGGAGGCCGCTTTCTGTTTGTTCAATTAGTTAGTTTAAATCAAATCGATCTGCGTTCATCACTTTATTCCAGGCGGCTACAAAGTCTTCTACAAATTTTTCTTTGGCATCTTCACTGGCATAAACCTCGGAAATGGCACGAAGCTCTGAGTTGGAGCCGAAAACCAGGTCCACCCGGGTGCCGGTCCATTTTACTTCGCCGGTTTTCAGGTCTTTTCCTTCATAAATTCCTTCCTCATCGCTGCTTGGTTTCCAGGCTGTATCCATGTCCATCAGGTTGACAAAGAAATCATTGGTCAGCTTTCCGGGTTGATCCGTAAAGACACCATGGGGAGATTGGTTGTAATTGATGTTCATGGCCCGCATGCCGCCCACCAGCACTGTCATTTCCGGAGCAGTTAAGCCCAGTAGCTGTGCTTTGTCTATCAGCATTTCTTCCGGACGCACGGAATACTTTTTCTTTGTAAAGTTGCGGAATCCGTCCGCCAGCGGTTCCAACACGCAGAAACTTTCTGCGTCCGTCTGTTCTTCCGTGGCATCAGTTCGTCCAGGTGCAAAGTCTACGGTAATATCATGACCGGCATCTTTAGCCGCTTTTTCAACTCCAGCTGCCCCGGCCAGGACGATCAGATCCGCCAGGGATACTTTTTTGTTGCCGGTCTGTGCGCTGTTAAAGTCATCCTGAACTTTTTTCAGGGTGTCCAGCACTTTTTCCAGCTGTTCTGGTTGGTTGGCCATCCAGCTTTTTTGCGGCTCCATCCGAATGCGGGCTCCATTGGCGCCGCCCCGATAATCAGAACCACGGAAAGTGGAGGCGGCAGACCAGGCAGTATAAACCATTTCATAGACAGACAGTCCTGAATCCAGCACTTTTTGCTTCAGAGCAGCAATGTCTTTTTCGTCGATCAGTTCATGATCTACGGCAGGTACCGGATCCTGCCAGATAAGGTCTTCTTTTGGCACTTCCGGCCCAAGGTAACGGCTGACAGGTCCCATATCTCGATGAGTCAGCTTAAACCAGGCGCGGGCAAAGGCATCTGCAAACTCTTCCGGGTTTTCCTGGAAGCGTTTGGCTATTTTTTTGTAAGCTGGATCGTATCGTAAGGTCAGGTCTGCGGTGGTCATGATGGTTTTTACTTTTTTGGACGGATCATGGGCTTGTGGAGCCATGTGCTCTTCATCCGGATCTACTGGCACCCACTGATAGGCACCGGCCGGGCTTTTTTCCAGATTCCAGTCGTATTTAAATAGTATATCCAGATAACTGTTATCCCATTTTGCCGGCGTTGGTGTCCAGGCGCCTTCAATTCCACTGGAAATGGTATCGTCACCTTTTCCGGAGCCGTAACTGCTCTTCCAGCCAAGTCCCATTTCTTCCAGAGGAGCTGCTTCCGGTTCAGGTCCAACATGCTCCGGGTCAGCAGCGCCATGGCATTTACCGAAGGTATGGCCTCCGGCCACCAGTGCCACGGTTTCTTCATCATCCATGGCCATGCGGGCAAAAGTCTCTCGAACATCTCTGGCTGATTCAAGGATATTTGGTTCGCCATTGGGTCCTTCCGGATTAACGTAAATTAACCCCATTTGAACGGCGGCCAGCGGGTTTTCCAGATCTTCCCTCTCGCCTTCGTAACGCTTGTCGCCAAGCCACTCGCTTTCAGCACCCCAGTAAATATCTTCTTCCGGTTCCCAGATGTCTTCTCTGCCGCCGGCAAAGCCGAAGGTTTTAAAGCCCATGGATTCCAGGGCACAGTTACCGGCCAGGATCATTAAATCCGCCCAGGAAATCTTTTTTCCATATTTTTTCTTAATAGGCCAAAGCAGTCTTCTTGCCTTATCCAAATTGATGTTATCCGGCCAGCTGTTTAGAGGTGCAAAACGCTGGGATCCGGAGCCACCGCCGCCACGGCCGTCACCCATCCGGTATGTACCGGCACTGTGCCAGGCCATACGGATAAACAGACCACCGTAGTGACCATAATCTGCCGGCCACCAGTCTTTGGAATCCGTCATCAGTTTGTACAAATCTTCTTTAATCGCCTGAAGGTCCAGCTTTTGAAATTCTTCCGCATAGTTAAAATCTTCACCCATGGGATTTCTCGCAGGCGGGTTCTGATGAAGCATTTTAAGGTTCAGCTGATTTGGCCACCAGTCACGATTGCTGGTGCCTCCACTGGTAACGGTGGGATTAGTCATGCCGGTTACAGGACATCTTTTTTCTTCGCTCATTTAGTAATCCTCCTTCTCAATCGGTCCAATAACGAATCGCAACGCTCACGATAGTACTCAAAAATTACAGTCAGAATAGTTATACCCGGTTTTTGATAATTAAAAACAAAATAGCAGGGGGAAGAGCAGATAAGAAACAGGTTACAAGTGAAAAAGTGATAGGTGAACAGAAAAGCAGGTGGAAGAGCAGGTGATAGTCCCCTCTCCCCTGGCGGGAGAGGGTTAGGGTGAGGGGGATAGACTGTGCAGCGAGGCACAGTGAGATTTGCATCGAAAAGGGTAAGAAGGGTATAATACAGTTTAAGCAATATTTTGAAATTAATGGAATCAGGAAAGGAAATAGCATGGTCATTCAATGTGGAATTATTGGAAATACATACGATGACTGGTTGGAGGAGTTATTCGCTCGCCATGAAGACGCTGTCTTTAAGGTGAGTCGGATTGAACTGCCTAACGATCAGGGTGATCAGGGGTTTTTTAAGCATATTGAGGCAAATTATGATCTGGTAATTGTCGGAGAAAGCCACTATTTTTCCATGGAACCATTGCTGCGAAAAGGAATATCCGACCACACGGTGCTTATCGTTTCAGGAGTAGAAGGCTCCTTTTATCAGGTCCGAACCGCTTTTCTGGAAGGGTGTTTTGACTATATTATCAAGACGATGCCGGAGGATGAGTTGAAGTCTTTCCGCTATCGGCTGGAAGAGCACTTTCTTCAGAGTGAGCGCAACCTGGCATTGCTGGCCAGAAGGATTACTGAAGAAATGACGGCGGTATACCCCAGGACAGAAAAACTTTTCCTGCAGTACTGGTCTCTTCTTGACATTGAAAAGGATGGTTCTGATTATCAGATAAATGATTATGCGAATGCCATCGAAAGACTTATTCGTTTTCTGCCTCTTAAACCTATCCGGTTTCACCTGGAGGATTTGGCCCAGGGTGCCGCAGAGTGGATTTGTGAAGCGGATTATTCCCAGGAGCGTTTTATAGCTACCCTTCTGTTCATTCAGCAGGCTTATCGGGATATTTTTCTGCCGCACTGCCGTCATCCTTTGGTGAGGCAGGCAGTCGATCTGTATCTGGATGAACAGTTTGATGTTGAAACCGTTCAGGATATTGCGGATCATTTGTATGTGAACCGCAGCTACTTAAGTAAAACCTTTATCACAGAGAGCGATACCGACTTAACCAGATATATGATGCGTACAAAAATGTATGCTGCCCGGTTACTACTGCTGGATTCCCGGTTAAGTGTGTACGACGTGATGGAGTATCTGAGATACACGGATTACGGGCATTTCCGGAAAACATTTAAAAAGTACACTGGTATTACGCCCAGTGAATATGTGGTTACTTATCGGGATCGTTTTTCCATCGAAGTGATTGAAAAATAATTGTATATTAATTTGCCTTTGTCACATAATCGACACATTCCTATGTTACGATTTGAATATGATAAAATTCAGTTGTACAGGAGGAGTCAGATATGAAAAAAAGATTAGCATTAGGAATTACAATGGTTTTAGTATTGGCCTTTGGAATGGTCAGTTTTGCAGAAACAGTAGAAGTGCCTCAGTGGTACAACGATATGCTGCAATGGAGACAGGAAAGGCTTGAAGAAGCTGTGGATGAAGGTCTGATCTCGGAAGAGGAGGCTGAGTGGCGACAAGAGCACTGGGAAGAAATGAAAGAATTCCATCTTGAGCGGGAACTTGGTGTTGGCCCAGGGTCTGCATCCGGTTATGGACTTTGCCATAGAGAAGGTGGGCTTATGGGCGGTTTCATGAGAGGCTTTAGCGGCGGCATGAGAGGTTCTGGAGGTCCGAGAGGCGGATTTGGAGGACAAAGAGGCGGCAACTGGCAATAAGCAGAAAAACAAAAAAACGTCTGAGACATTATCAATTGTCTCAGACGTTTTCAATTTAACTAATTAGCTGTTCTGGAGGCGAAGAGAACGCCTGCTAAACTATCATTAAGATACACAGGAGTTGCATAAACAACAATTGACTCTCCTGTTTCTTTGCTTACCAGTACATCGGAAACGTTAGGCTCGCCGGCTAATGCATTTTGAAAGTACTGGCGGTCGGAAACATCCAGCTCTGCACCTTGCTGATCCAGGGCAACGGCATTTCCCTGAAGGTCAGCAAAACGAAAGCCGATATAGCCGGCTTTTTCTGCTTCGGCTTCAAAGAAAGCCATTTTTTCTTCGTAAGTTACATGATCATCCAAAACAATAGGATGTAAAGAAACGGCTTCCAGATAAATCAGCTCTGCTGCGTCAAAAGAAGATACGGGAGTCCGCTGTGTTTCATTAGGAACGGATTCCTGACCATGAGCCTGGCTGGTTAAGTTAAGATTAACAGTTTCACCGATGGATGCACCCAGACTGGTTGTCATCATCATAATAGCCAAAGCTAAAATGGCTGCGGTGGATAGTAATGTTGTTTTCATGTTGGTTATTTTCATTTCAAACACTCCTTTTTTAATTAAGTTGGCACCAAACAGTAGGGGATTCGTCGGATTCACCTCATTTCGGATTTATCATTATTTCCGGGAATTTGTTGGTGGTGTATTACCATCTATGATTCTACAGGTTTTAAAAAGTTTTACCATGGGGTTTTGTTGGGGCTCATAGAGGTTTTTGTTGGGAAGCCAGTTGCTATTTCAAATACATCTGTTAAATCTTTCGAATTTTATATCCCTTGACAAAAAATTAATAAAGTGTAATAATTTTCAGTAAGCCAAGTAGTAATTCAAGTAACAAGAAAAATTTCATAGAACCATTCAGGTGCCCGTAAGGGAGAATAGGGAAACCGGTGAAAGTCCGGTGCGATCCCGTCACTGTAAGCAGGAGCCAACCTCAAAAACCACTGGTAATTAGCCGGGAAGGTGAGGGAGGCGTTGAATGCAAGCCAGGAGACCTGCCTGAGTGCTAATGCGTTACCCTTCGAGTGAAAGGGCTGGTCATTGTGCAAACACTTACTCCGTTTTCGGCTGTGGGTGTGTCATGTTTGCGTCTGAAATTCCGGTACTTCTATTTGAAGACCGGAAATTTTTTTGAAAAAAAATTTGTCTTAAAGGAGTTCTGGAATGAGCGCTCACCACCATGCACCACAACATTTTGAAGAAGAAGTCATCAAAAACAAAAACACCTGGAATCCTCGGACTAAATTGATATCCGGATTGATTTATGTTTTTGGTGTCATTAGCCTGGGGGATGTGAGGTTACTGCTTACAGCTTTAGTCTTTGCCATCCTGCATGCCTTTTGGTCTGGACTGTCTCTGATTCAGCTGATAAAAAAACTGTCGGTTTTGATCCCTTTCCTGGGACTGATGAGCCTGCCGCTGATATTTGGAGCAGGCACACCACCGTCTCCGGACCGGGTGGAGTTTGCTGCCCTGATTGTACTGAAAGCCCTGACAGCGATGACCTTCACCCTGTTTGTTTTTTTCAACCAGCCCATTGAAGAAATGCTGGAGGCTTTGGAACACCTTAAAATGCCGACAATAATCACCACCACCATTTACCTGGCCTATCGATATGGATTTCTGTTTATCCGGGATATGCAGACAATCATGAAGGCCCTGAAATCCAGACTGTTAAATGCACACCTAAGTCGATATTCTCTGGGTATTTATGGTGAGCTCTTTGGCGGACTCTTTATTAAATCCATCAACCGCTCCGAAACCGTTTACCGGGCCATGGTATCCCGCAGCTTTCAAGGGGAAATGCCGATTGGAAAACCGAGAAAGATAACAGGGACAGACTGTACCAGAGCAGGAATTCCAATCGTTTTTATAATAATGCTTATTATGCTGGAGCAGGGGGTGCTATGATGACTGCAATCGAAACCATTGGATTAAGTTATGTATATCCGGATACAACGCCGGCTTTTAAGGAAGTTAACCTTCAAATCAAAGCAGGCGCAAAAACCGCAATTTTAGGAATAAATGGCAGTGGGAAAACGACGCTGATCTATCATCTGAACGGTATTATCCCAGCTCAGCAGGGGGAAGTGAAAATCCAGGGATTGACGGTGGATAAAAAACATATGCAGGAAGTGAGGAAAAAGGTGGGATTGCTTTTCGACAATCCGGATGATCAGCTGTTTTCCACCACGATCTTTAATGATATTGCCTTTGGGCCTCGAAACCTAAAGCTGGATCCGGCTACGGTGAATCAAAGAGTAAAGGAAGCCCTTGACAGAGTTGATATGGCTGAACTGGCTCAACGGCCACCCTACTGCCTGAGCCTGGGTCAAAAGAAACGAGCTGCCATCGCAGGGCTATTGGCCATGAAACCTCAGGTGCTGGCTTTTGATGAACCCTTTTCCGGCCTGGATCCGGAGGCGGCAGTCCACTTCAGAAATATCCTGGATCAGCTGGTAGATGAGGGAGCTACTCTGGTGTACAGCACTCATGACGTGGATATGGCCTATGGGTGGGCAGATGAAGTGATTATGATGAAAAGCGGAAAGGTACTGGCCTGTGGAGAATATGACCTGCTTCGAGATGAAGCACTGCTCCGGGAGGCATCGTTACCAATGCCTGCTCTGGCAAAGCTTTTCAAAAACCATGAGGAAAAACCCCGTACCGTAGAAGAGGCCCAGGCAATTATCGAGGGTACCAAGCTATTAAGCCAGCATCAAATAATAAGGCTTGATATAGAAAAATAATAATGAGGAGGATTTATGATGAAGTTGAGAGAGTGGAAAAAGATGTTGGGAGTTTTGCTTTTGACAGGAGTTTTGCTGCTGGCCGGGTGTTCAGGAGCGGCAGAGCCACAGGAAGAGGACGCTCAGGAAGAAATCACAGCTTTTGAGATTATTTATCGGAGCGAAGATGAAGTTGTAGCTTATGTACATGGGGATCACTGGCATGGAAGTCTTCCGGAAGTCGTTGCGGGAGAAAGTATGTCTCTGGGAGCATACATTGAAGAAGACGGCGGGGAAGAAGTGCTGGATGGAGATCATCATGCACTGGGTGTTGCCTTGGCCGAAGGTGCTAAAGAAGGCATTGCAAGCTTTGATCTGCATGGCGACCATGTTCATATTAGAGGTGAGCAGGAAGGCACCACTCAGGTAGTATTCCAGTTTATCCACGATGGGGAAGTGGAGTACGAGACACCGGCCATTGAAGTAAAAGTACAGTGAAAAATACAGTAAAGAATAGTGGATGCACGTGTTAGGAGGAACATAACATGCACATTTCCGATGGCGTTTTAAGCACGCCAGTCGCGGCTGGAACCACAGCCCTTACGGCAGCAACATTAGCCTATTCCGTAAAGGGAATGAAAGAAGAAGAAATACCCAAAACCAGTCTGATGGCCGGTGCCTTTTTTGCGGTGTCCCTCATCAGCATACCTGTGGGGCCATCGACGATCCATCCCTTATTTTCCGGTTTGCTGGGGGTCATGCTGGGAAGAAGGGCGCCCCTGGCCATTTTTGTCGGTCTATTGCTACAGGCAGTGCTTTTTCAACACGGAGGGTTAACCACCCTTGGTGCCAATACAGTGATGCTTTCCATTCCGGCGCTCATTTCCTATAGACTGTATCATGGAATGCCGGGCCGCGCCGTATTTTTCAGGGGCGCTCTGTTAGGCGGCTTATCCGTCGCCATCACAGTAGGGTTGTTGGTGGTATTGCTTTTCCTGACAGACCCACGATTTGGAGAGGGATTTTTGTCCGTCATTAACATCCTGATCGCCGGACACATTCCTCTGGTTGCCATAGAGGCACTGGTAACCGGTTCAGCAATTCAGTTAGTCGAAAAAGCCAAACCGGAGATGCTGCTCAGCCAGTAGGAAAGGGAAAGGGGTGATAAAGAATGAAAAACAATAGCGTTATGGCAGTAAGCATTGCACTGATTATCATCACTTTTTTTTCAAGCCTTTCGGCATATGCTCATGCCATGTTTATTGAAGCTGTGGAAGAGGGAAAAGTACAGGTTATCTTTGACGATGGCACTCCAAATCGCCATGCTGAAGTCATTGTATATGATGAAGCAGACAAGGAAATAGAGCGTGGCAACGTGGACCGGCAAGGATATTTCAGTTACGCTGCAAAAGATGCTGTTAGACTGGTGGCAAAGGATAACTTTGGTCATCGGGCGGAATACGTAATTGGAGAAGAAACGCGGAAACAACTCCCAAGAATTCCCACCGTTGCTGGAGTTCTGGCCATTTTCATTCTGATTGCTGCTTTTTTTCAACACCGGACAAATAAACGCAAGGCTGCTGAAGTATAGATAATAGCGAAAAAACCACGCTCCATTATTCCTAATGGAGCGTGGTTTTTTAAGGTATAGGAAATAGGACGAGTGCCCCTTGGGTACGAGTGCCCCATGGGTACGAGTGCCCCATGGGCATTTGAACTTAACTATCCATTATCAATCATCAATTCTCAATTACAATAGACGCGAAGCGTCTTTGTTACCATCTTGACACGCATGATCAAACTCGTTATACTGACTGTATTAAAAACAAAAATATACCCCATTGACACGGAGGGAGCTATGGATTACAGCCATTTTAATAAAAACAACAAACTTTATAGCGGAGCAGAAAGAAAAATAGGCATTACCATCGATCATGAAGACTTTATTATTAAGTTCAGAAAGAAAACTCCCTTTGGAATACGTAATAACCATCTTTCGGAATACTTGGGATCCAAAATATTTGCACAGCTGGGTATCGATGTACAGGAAGCCTATTTGGGAACCTACGACGGTCAGGATGTCGTCGCCATCAAGGATTTTGTCACGGGAAACCAACAGTTTGTTGCTTTCAATGATATAGGGGAAAGCAGCATTGATGAAGATCGGGAAAACTTCACTTATTCTTATGAGGATATCACAGATATTCTGAGAGCAAATAATAAGCTGAAAGATGTAAATGAAACCATCGGGATGTTCTGGAAATTATATGTGGTGGATGCACTGCTGGGCAACTTTGACAGGCATGGTGGTAATTGGGGCTTCATTAAAGAAAATAATGAGTATCGATTAGCGCCGGTTTTTGATAATGGCTCTTGCCTTTTTCCTAATCTGACAGACGAAACAGAAATGGAAGCTATTATAAACAGTGAAGTGGAAACAAACAGGAGGATCTATACATTTCCGACTTCTCAAATTTTGTTGAATGGAAAGAAGAGTTCCTACTATGAAGTGATCAGTAGTTTACAATATCCGGAGTGTAACGAAGCATTGGTTTATATTTATCAGCGGTTTGATTTATCCGGCATCTTTAACATTATTAATGAGGCCCCACTTATTAATGAAACGCAAAAAAGATTCTACCAGCATATCATTCAACACCGATATGACAGAATAATCAGGGATTCATGGGAAAGGATGGTGACTAAGTGAAAAGACATGTGGTACAAGGAATGATATATGCGGTTGACCATATGAATTTGGAATACGCTGTTTGTTCCATTGAGCAAATAACTTATGAAGACGAATCCTTTGTGTATACCTTTAAACCGCATTACAACATTATCAAGCTTTGTGACCCTTCGTTTTTTCAGGGCATTCCCGGATTAAATCTTGATCTGCAAAAAGAAATGTATACACGTGAAAACAAAACCCCTACCTTTATCTATGAAAGAACCCCGCAGGAGAATCGGGAAGATCTATGGGACCTTCTTGATGAAGTCGGTATGGAGTATCTGGATAAGCTGGAATGGTTGATCCGAACAGATAAAGTGTATACCGGGGATCGGCTGATTGTCAAAAGGCATAAAGCACCTGCTGCCAAAAACAATCTGGATGAGATCGTTTTTGGCGATGTCATTCGCATCAGGACCATTGATGATTTCTGCAAAACATATTTTGAAAAGCTGAAGGTTTTGCTCACCATTATCACCACAGGTGCTAACCTGGAAGCCGATGATATGACCATCAACGCAGAAAACAGAGAAGCTATTTTTAGAATAGTGCACCACCTGTTTAAGAGCGAATACTTAAAGCGAAAAGACAAACAAAAAAAAGGAATTGAAGAAGCCAGGAAAAATAAGGTTTACAAAGGCAGAAAGAAAATAAAAGTCTCCAAACCAAAGTTGGAGGAAGTCATGGGAAAAATGAACAAAGGCGAAATAACGGCTAAAGAGGCAGCTGCACTTCTTGGCCTTGGTTCGGTAAGCACCCTTTACAGAAGAATAAAAGAATTCAGAGAGGGAGAGAATTAATGGCAGAGTCGATAATTTTCGTAAACCTCGCTCTGAACTGACGGCAAAGCTTATTTCGCTTTATGAAATATTATGTTTTATTAATTAAACAAAGTGGTAAAATATACAGAGTTAATTAATGAAAAAACGTTTTAATGAAAGAAAGTCTAAGAATAAAAGAGGAGAAGATGAAGATGAAGATGAAGCCTGATAAAATAGCTTTCCTGGTCATGATCATAGCCGTGTTGCTGCTAAGTGGCTGCGGAGGCGCAGCAGAACTGGAAGATCCGGAAATAAGCAGTGTCGATGAAGAAACTGTTACTGAGAATGCTGGTGAAGCTGCTGAAGCACCTGCTGAAAGTGCTTCCGTGTTTGAAATTATAAACCTTCAGGAAAATGAAATGGCTGCCTATGTTTGTCATGACCACTGGCATGGTGGAATTCCATGGATTAAAGAAGGGGAGCGGGTTACTCTGGGAACGTACATAGAAGACCCTCAAGGTAAGGAGATGACTGTAGACGGAAACCGGTATTCTGTCAATGCCCGTTTGATGGAAGGCTGCGAAGTACTCAGCTTTGAGTGTCACGGAGACCACTTCTACCTGAAGGGAGAGGAAGTGGGAGAAACCTGGATTACCCTGGAATTGCTGGGAGAGGATGATCTTTATTATGAAACGCCTCCCATACCTGTCCGTGTATATGAATAAACAGAATTACTTATCCTTCATTCAGGATAGCACGAAGCGCCTCCAGGTCTTTAATCAGGATCTGGCGGGCGCTTTTTAAATGGATATATCCCAGCTCATCAAAGAGATGAAGTTTTCGGCTCATGGTTTCCCGGGCAATACCGGAATAACTGCCCATGTCCTCCCGGCTCATGGTCAGCTTCAGCAAAATGCCTTCGGAGGTATGGCTGCCAAAGTCCGGCACCATGTTTAGCAGGAGTCCGGCAACCCGGGCATCCAGGCTGGAAGTGGATAAGCGCTCAATGAGGGTTTCCAGCTTTCGGATTCGTTCGTAGGCTTTTTCAAAGACTTTCAGGGTGATTTCCGGGTGTGAGAGAATGATTCGGTCGAACTCAGACTTTGACAACATACTTACCTGGCTGTTAGTCAACGCTTCAGCGGTAGCATCAAACTGGTTTTCCTTCAGCAGATTAAAGGCACCAAAAAAATCCCCGCCTTTTAAAATATAGAGTATCTGCTCCCGGCCTTCCGGTGTATGGCTCACCAACTTCACCTTTCCGCTGCAGACAATGTAGAGCTGGTTGGCTGTATCACCGGCACGAAAGAGAATCTCTCCTTTTTGGAAGGTTTTAAAGGAAACTCCGGCAGAAATCTTTTCCGCCTCCTCATCCGTAAGGCTGGAAAGGAGTGGAATCTGGTTCAGGCAAGTGGAGCCCTTGCATATTTCGCATCGACACTCTGGCTTTTTTGGCACAGTAACAACCTCTCTTTCTCACGGAAGGCTCTCAGGCGCTGCATAAGGGAGGTTTCCCACACCTCCGCCTGTTTGGGGTTCATCTCCGGTATGCCGGCCAGCGGATCCCCAAGGCTCATCCTTTTATACTTCTCGATTCCCTTCTTATGATAAGGCAGCAGCTGTATTTTTTCAACTGATGGAATTTGGCAAGCCAATTGATAGAGTTTTTCCAGATTCTCCTGATGATCCGTAAATTCCGGCACCAGGACATGGCGCAGCCAGACAGTACCCTGATAGTTGGCCAGACGTTTCCAGAAAGCATCCCGACCACTCATGGGCCTGGCTGTCAGCTCTAAATGAGTTGCTTCATCCGTAGCTTTGATATCCATCAAAAGGCAGTCTGTTACTTCTAAAATGGAGTCCATCCAGCTTTCAGGACCGAAGCCGCAAGTGTCGATAGCCGTATGAAAACCTTCTTGTTTAAGTAAAGTCAACGCTTCTAAAAGAAATTCGCTCTGCATAAGCGGCTCTCCGCCGGAAAACGTAACACCACCACCGGTTTTCTGGTAATAAGGCTGGTAGCGCCTGGCGATGCGAAGCACCTCATCAGCGGATATGGCATTACCGCCACAACCGGACTGAGAGTCCGGGTTGTGGCAGTATTTGCACTGGAGAGGGCAGCCCTGCAGGAAAAAAACCGTCCGGATGCCTGGCCCGTCTGAAAGTCCTAAGGTTTCGACAGAATGAATTTTTCCCAGTTTCATAACCTACACCGCCTCATGGAAGGTTCGTTGAATCACTTCCTGTTTTTGTTCCTCTGTTAATCGGTTAAAGTGAACCGCATATCCGGAAACCCGAATGGTCAGGTTTGGATACTTCTGTGGGTGCTTCATCGCATCCAACAACATTTCTCTGGAAAGAACGTTGATATTCAGGTGGAAAGCTCCCTGAGAAAAATAACCGTCCAAAATGCCGGCCAGGTTCTGGTAGCGGATCTCCGATTCTTTTCCAAGGGTTTCCGGTGTGATAGAGAAGGTGTTGGAAATACCATCCTGGCAAACCTCGCGATATTTAAGTTTCGCCACCGTATTCAGTGAAGCCAGGGCACCCATCTTATCCCGTCCGTGCATGGGATTGGCACCGGGGGCGAAAGCCTCCCCTTTTTTTCGGCCATCCGGCGTGCTGCCGGTTTTCTTACCATATACCACGTTGGAAGTGATGGTGAGAATGGACAGGGTATGCTCGGAATCCCGGTAAATAGGATTTGATTTTAAGGCCTGGCTGAAATATTCGATGACTTCCACGGCAATCTGATCCACCCGGTCATCGTCGTTACCGTAGGCAGGAAAATCCCCTTCAATCGTAAAATCCTCGGCGATTCCAAACCGGTTTCGAACAGGTTTCACCTGGGCGTATTTAATAGCACTGAGGGAGTCGGCTACAATGGAAATACCTGCAGCCCCAAAAGCCATAAACCGATGCACAAAGGTGTCATGCAGCGACATTAATCCGGCTTCATAAGCATATTTATCATGCATATAATGAATGGTGCTCATGGTATCCGCATACAGACGTGCCAGATAATCCATGACCTTTTTAAAGTTATTCATCACCTGATCGTAATCCAGCACTTCGCCCTTCGGCGGCTCAATGCCTTCCACCAGTTGATAGGGAGTTCCGTCTTTTCGGTATTTCAGCTCATCCATGCCTCCGTTAATAGCGTACAGCAAGGCTTTTGCCAGATTGGTTCTGGCGCCGAAGTACTGCATCTGCTTACCAATGGCCATGGCGGATACGCAGCAGGCAATACCGTAATCATCGCCATAAAGGGGGCGCATCAATTCGTCGTTTTCATACTGCAAAGCGCCGGTAGCTTCCGACTGTTTCACGCAATAACGCTTAAAGGCAGGCGGCAGTTTTTCGTCCCACAGGATGGTCATATTTGGTTCCGGCGCCGGTCCTAAATTGGCTAAGGTATGCAAGAACCGGTAAGCCGTCCTGGTGACATGATGACGGCCGTCCAAGCCAATTCCTCCGATAGATTCTGTTACCCAGGTAGGATCGCCGGCAAATAAGGCGTTGTAATCCGGTGTCCGAAGATGACGCACCATACGAAGCTTAATGACCAGCTGATCAATCAGCTCCTGAGCTTCCATTTCCGTTATCCGACCTTCCTGCAGATCCCGCTGGATATAAATATCCAGAAAGGCCGTGTTTCGCCCCAGAGACATGGCGGCGCCGTTGTTTTCCTTTACTCCTGCCAGATAAGCGAAATAGAAGAATTGCACTGCTTCCTGAGCGGTGACTGCCGGTTCTGACAAGTCCACTCCGTATTTGGAAGCCATATTTTTAATGGCTTTTAGAGCCCGGATTTGCTCGCTCACTTCTTCACGCAACCGAATTCGGTTTTCTGTAGCCGCTCCTGCCAGAAGTTCCTTTTGATCTCTTTCTTTTTCAGCAATAAGAAAATCCACCCCATACAGAGGAATACGCCGATAGTCTCCAATTATTCGACCACGACCATAAGCATCCGGCAGTCCGGTTAACAGACCGGCAGAACGGGCTTCCTTCATTTCTGTGGTATAGGCATCAAAAACCCCCTGGTTATGGGTTTTGCGTACCTGCTGAAAAACTTCCGCCAGCTCCGGGTTCATCTCATACCCATAAGCATCCAGGGAGTCCTGCACCATTCTGTAACCGCCATAAGGATTCACAATACGCTTAAGGGGCGCATCGCTCTGAAAACCGACGATTACCTCGTTTTCCTGATCCATATAACCCGGTTCAAAATGATCTATCCCGGAAAAATGCTCCGTATCCACATCCAGCACCCCGGCTTCGATCTCCTTTTGAATCAATGCATCCGCCTGATCCCACAGTTTCTTGCTCTTGGGAGAAACACCTGCTAAGAAATCTTCATTTCCATCATAAGGTTCATAGTTCTGCTGAATAAAATCCCTGACATCCACCTTTTTTTGCCATTCACCACTTTTAAAGAGCCTCCAAGGCTTCATGTGATCCACTCCTTTTATCTGTTACATATTTTTATTATTCTATATGGCTTCAGTATACAGAAGAAAAAGAGAGCTGACTGTGACGGCACTCACAAATGAAAAAAGATTTTACAGGCTATCCCATACCTTGATAGAGTGATAAACTATGGGAGAACCAACAGAAAATGTCGCGGAGGCATCTTAATATTAATAAATGAGCTTCTTGCGTGAAGGAGAGATAGTTTATGGCAATTCCGGAAAATTTACTTTCGTTACTAAAAAAAGAAAAGCTTTGTTTCCTGTCAACCAGTTATCAGGATCGTCCTCATGTAAGCCTAATGAATTTCACGTACCTGCCGGAAAAAGAGTTGATCATTCTGACGAGTCGAGGCGACACCACAAAAGTTTCCTACATGCGGCATAACCCAAAGGTTGCGTTGCTATTCACGGATTTTTCCGGACAGGGCTATCCGCCGGTTAGTTGTACCGTTTACGGGAAAGCTCAAATAGAAGAAAGACACCAGGACGGCATATATCGAGAAGCCCACCTGGGCCAGCATCCGGACATGGAAAGCTTTATCAGAGGAGATAACATTGTTGTTGCTACTGTGAAAATACAACGCGCTTCCATTGCCACGATTCAGGATCAAGTCTCTAACTGGACGCCGGAAAACAGCAACGGCAGAGAAGTTGAAAGTTAAACAAAACCACAACAAACCTTACCCGAGATAGACATGCAGCAAAACTTATGATACACAAAAACCGGACGAAAAATCTTCGTCCGGTTTTTGTGTATCAGACCATGCCCCGTACCTTTACAAACAAAGAAGGAAGAATTTCAGTAATACGTTCGGAATACGTCCGATCCAATAAAAGAACTTCTTCACAAATCCACGAAGAAGTTCTTTTATCTATCAGCATAAGTTGTTAACTATTGAAGCGCTTTCAGGATGTCTTTGGACAGTCCGAATCTGGCTGTCAGCAGAGGGTCCACTACCTGGCATATTTCCGTACTTCCGGCGGCGCTGAGGAGCATTCCTGCCTCGTTGAAAGAAAGACCAGTTTCTGCCATGACCCACTGGTGCATGTTTTCTGTGGCTGCCCTGACAGCCTTCAACAGGTCCTCGTCAGAGGCTACAGTGTAAAGATGTGTGTCATTTTCCAGCATGGGGTTTTGTTGCTTTCGATCCTTCAGGACGCTGACGCGAACCGTTACAGAGCCGGCAACTTCCAGTCCGGTGACCATAATTTCACCATCACCGATCAGGGCATGAAGATCTCCCATGGACAGCAGGGCACCTTCCGCCCGGACAGGCAGGTACAGAATACTTCCGGTTTTAGTTTTATTGTTATCCATGTTTCCGCCGTGAGAACCGGGAGCACCGCAGGGAATGGCACCGGATTTGGGTGCAACACCAATCACGCCGATAGTGGGGGTTACCGGAAGAGACAGTTTGTCGTTGAATCGGGCCATACCATTCTCAATGGGCATCACTTTTATCTGGGATGCTGTGACCTGGTCACCCAGAAGCCCGGCGCCAGGAATGGCAGCCATCACTCCCTGGTCAGCGATGGTGATATCAATGATTTCCACTTTCAATACATCTCCGGGTGCAGCTCCTTCCACATAGAGAGGTCCGGTGGCCGGGTTGATTTGCTCCCAGTTCACGCTGTCCACAGATTGGGATTCGCTGGTAATCTGGTTTTGAAAGCAGTCACAGGTTTCGAAAATCACCTCGCTGCCGCTTGGTACTTTCATTACCGCTTCATTGGCAGCATCCATGGCATAGACCACTTGTGAATTATTGATTTTGGTCATGTTATACCCTCCTTTGCTTCTATGTTGCCTGTTTTTACGATCCTGTAAATAGCATGTTAATATAGATTCATTATATCTCATTATCTGTCGGAAATAAAAAGGAATCAATGATAGATGAAATAATTTTCCAAAACACTTGACAGAGCAATTCTTTTAATCTATTATATAACTTAAGTAATGTAACGAGTGTAATTTAAAAGGAAGGAGTGACAAAATGCCTCCCAAAACCAAATTTGACAAAGAAGCCATCGTGAATGCCGCCTTTGAAATTGCAGAAGAAGAAGGGCTTAAAGCCATTACGGCCCGCAGTGTGGCGAAAAGATTGAAATCGTCTGTTGCGCCGATCTATGTTAACTTCGAAACCATTGACGACTTGATTGAAGCGGTTGTTCATCGGGTTTTTGCTCTTGCTGATGAATTTCTGAAAAAACAGCAGGGAAGCAGTATCTTTGAAAACATTGGTAAAGCCAGTCTGGCCTTTGCCCGGGAGTATCCGGTGCTTTATCGGGAATTGGCCATTCAACCAAATCCATATCTGGCTTCTTATGAAACCCTGGAGCAATCCATGATTGAAGCCATGGCTGAGGATGAACTGCTAAAGGGTTGGAGTGATGAAGAGCGACGGCAGCTATTGCTTAAAATGAGGGTTTTTCAGATGGGGCTTACGA
This sequence comes from Tindallia sp. MSAO_Bac2, assembly GCA_003838145.1. Classification (GTDB taxonomy): domain Bacteria; phylum Bacillota; class Clostridia; order Peptostreptococcales; family Tindalliaceae; genus Tindallia. The sequence goes on along the minus strand of QYZZ01000094.1, from coordinate 19,636 downwards.
CGATGGTGGCTAATGGTCAAGTGCCCTCATGGATGGAAGAGGAAGCCTTTGAAGAATTACTGATGGAAGTGGGAGAAGATCTGTATTTGGCTCAGAAAGCGAAACGAGAGGGGAAAGAAAATGAATAAAGTAGTCATTATTGGCGGCGGGATTGCTGGATTAAGCGCAGGTATTTTTGCCCAGAAGAATGGATTTGACAGTGTGATTTTAGAGAAGCATCATACCCTGGGTGGCGAATGCACCGGATGGAACCGGCAGGGGTATCATATTGACGGTTGTATTCACTGGCTGGTGGGAACCAAGGAAGGAACACCCATGCGCCAGTTGTGGGACGAGGTTGGTGCTCTGGATGGAGTGGATATTTACGATCCGGAAAGCTTTATGGCGGTAGAAATGGAGGGCGAGACTGTTCACTTTTACCGGGATCTTGACCGGATGAAAGCTAGCTGGCTGGAACTGGCACCGGAAGATAAGGAAGCCATCGAAGAATTATGCCTGGATATTCGTCAACTTCATGATTTTACCATGCCTGCCGGCAAACCCATGGATTTGATGAGCCTGATGGAAAAAATCAAATTCTTTCTATCCATGAAAGACGTGGGAAAACTTATGCAGAAATACGACAAAATCAGTATTGGGGATCTGGCAGAGAAATTTAAAAACCCGGCGCTGAGAGGAGTGATCGCTTCTTTCATGCCGGAAGGTGACTACAGCGCTTCATCCATCCTCTTTCCTCTGGGAACCTTCACTGGTGGACAGTCCTCCATTCCCGTGGGCGGTTCGAAAGCCTTAAGCCTTCGTATGGAAGAAAAATATCGATCTTTGGGTGGCAAAGTGGAGACCTCCTGCGAAGTAATGGATGTGGAAATTGAAGGAAAGACAGTTAAAAGGTTGATTTGTCAGGATGGAAAGTCTTTTCAGGCAGACTATTACATTGCCGCCTGTGACGCTCATGTTGTTTACGAAAAATTGCTTGGCGGAAATTATCCGGACCGGGAGTTTCAGAAACGATTTAATGATCCGGGGAAGTACCCGCTGGCTTCCAATATTTATGTGGGTGTTGGCTATGCCGATACCATAAATAACCTTCCCAGAACTCTTAAATTTCCGGTAGACAAGCTGCCAATTCATCAAAATGGAAAACCAACGGAACATCTTCAGATGACTCATTACGCATATGAGCCTGATTTTGCACCCCGGGGCCACACGGTGATCACTTTCGCCATTAATCAGTTTCAGCCGGATCTGGAAGAATTGCAAGAGCTGGTGAAGGATCCGGAAGCATACCGGCAGGAGAAAGATCGAATTGGTAAGCTGGTGATTCAGGCTATGGAAGCCCGATTCCCCTATATGGCTGGGAAGCTGACGTTGCTGGACGTAGCGACGCCTCAAACCTACCAGCGTTATTGCAATGCCTACCAGGGTGCCTTCATGGGTTTTTGGCCAACCTTATCCGGGAAATCCATGACGCATACCGGTCGAATCAAAGGATTGGACAATATGATGCTCAGCGGCCAGTGGCTGCAACCCCCTGGAGGTCTTCCCATCGCTGTCATCACCGGTAAGGATTCTATTATGCGATTATGCAAAAAACTGGGGCGTCCATGGTATCAGAATTAATGCTTTAACTGGAAAGCAGGAATCTTGACAAATGCTTATATGTACATTATAATGTACATATAAGCCGCAAGATGAAAATGGAGGTGTTCATCGTGATTAATACAAATGCAACAAATTTCAGAAAAAACCTGTTCAGCATATTGGAACAAACGATAAAGTACAATGAGCCTGTAAATATTGTTACGAAGGACGGAAATGCTGTTATCATAAGTGAGGATGACTATAAAGGGTTGATGGAAACGCTGTACCTGTGCTCTATTCCGACCATGCGTCAACAGATTATGGAAGGTTTACAATCTCCTCTGGAGGAGTGCATTCCGGAAGATGAGGTTGAATGGTAATGTATTCCATCGTATATTACAAAAAAGCTCTGAAAGACATCCCTAAGCTGAAATCAAGCAAACTTGACAATAAAGTAAAAGCACTGATTGATATACTGCGCGAAAACCCATATCAGTCGCCACCACCATACGAAAAGCTCCTTGGTGATTTACAGGGGGCTTATTCACGTAGAATAAATATTCAACATCGGCTTGTGTATGAAGTCGTTGAAGATAAGAAAACTGTTAAAATAATTAGTATGTGGTCGCATTATGAATGCTAATGATGTTGATGAGGTTAGATTTGGTATGGAAGAATCTTTCAATTTGAAAGGTTGTCATTTTAATGAATAAATCTCTGTTAATAGTCTATCATTCTGGTGCAGGCAGTACCAAAACCATTGCTGAAATATACTGCTGTTTACTGGAAAATCTGTGCACTGACCACCAGATTCATCTCACGCCTATCTCTGATAAAGGCGCTTTCCAAAACATACAAGAGTATGATTTAATCATTTTGGGATTCCCAACGTATCATAGTGAGCCGCCGGCATCTATGAAGGAGTTTGCTGAAGAAATGCCACCCATGAATACGCCCCAAAAGCTATTTCTATTCACCACCTACGGACTTTATCCTGCCAACTCTCTACGAATTATTGGAAAGCAATTAAAGAAGAAAAACTATCTCCTTTGCGGTACCGCTGGTTATCGGGGGCCAGCTACAGACGCAGCGCTGCTACTGCCCAAAATATCGCCTTTGCTGGTATTTGGAAAAAAAACGGCCAGCAGATTAGTCGATGATTTGCTGGAAATTAAGCATTGCCTGGAGGGTGGAAAAGTAAACGAATCAATGCCCAGATTTAAGCTTTATTCCCTGTTAAACTACCCGAATCAGTATTTTGGAAAAAGAGTGAAACATAAGCTGCAGGTAGCGGCGGAAGACTGTATTCATTGTCAACAGTGTATCAAAGGCTGTTTTCGTGATTGTTGGAAGCCTGGTAATGCAGCACCTATTTTTGATCCTACTCATTGTGAGCACTGCTTTCGATGCATACATCATTGTCCGGAAAGTGCTATTATCCTTTCGCGCAAAACCAAAACAAGGGTTAAATTAACTCCTTCCTTCTATTCGAATAAAAAGGAATTGCTATTGGCAAAAATACATAAGATGATAAAGGAATGAGGCTGAAAACAGCCGTTCGGCACTCTTCGGTCCAACTTTGAGGAGGCAGAACTTTACGTTAACGGGGCGAACACAGGATTGCAGATTGGAAACATCGACCGATTTGGGTCGTTCACCCTGTAGATGATCCTTCGCCTCAGATGCGCATGGAACCAAGCGATCGATTATATGTCTTAACCTATCAGCCGGATGACAGGCGATGGTTCTTAGAAGATATGGATGTGACAAACAGTATAGGAACCAACAATACTATTGAGTGGGAATTCTAGGATAAGGAGATGCTTCCCTAAAGGATTCATTCAAACGTTTTAGTTTTTTTATTACTTGCCTGACTATACTTATTTTAACTTCAGCTGATGAGTTAAGCCTCAAATAGGGTATATATTAAATGGCAGTAATTTAGGAAAGTCATGGTGATGCTTCTGTATTGTGGAGAGTGAGGAGGTTATCCCATGAAAAAAATTTTAGTGGCCCTTGACGGGTCAGAAACATCTCAAAAAGTAATCGAAGAAGCGGTGAAAGTAGCTGAAAAAAATGAAAGCGACATTGCCATCATCACGGTAGTCAAAAGCATTCGACCCACTCTGTACCATCCGGGAAGCAATTTGCATATAACAATAGATAATGAATTCGAAAAGCGGGCAAAGGAGATTACTGAAAAAGCCAGAGAGGCATTTGAAAATGTATCTGGTAAGGTGGAAACTCATATTGAATATGGTGATCCGGCAGAGGAAATTCTTAAAATGGCGGATAAGATGAAAGCTGACCTGATCGTTATGGGAAGCAGAGGCCTTAGCGACTTTAAACGTGTTATGCTAGGCAGTGTTTCAACCAAAGTTCTTAATCATGCAGACTGTGACATGTTAATTGTCCGTGGAAAACACCATATAAATATTGAAGCAGGCTAAAGCCTGATACAGATGATATGCAAAGAACAGGGAAACTCTCCTGTTCTTTCTTTCTGGTTAATCAAACTTTTCGCTAGTTGTTCCGTAGAGTATATAGAATATAGCTAAAAATACAAATGAAAGCGGTGATATGATGAATGATAAAAGACAATGGCTTTTAGGTGGTGCCTTTATTGCACTGGGAGGTGTATTGTTGGCCAATAATCTTGGCTATACAGACATATCCGTAGGATGGCTTTTCAGAAATTTTTGGCCCTTATTGCTGATTTATTGGGGAGTTTCGTTTCTTATGGAAAAAAAAGGAACCGGCGGATTGGTCAGCGGTATTTTATTAATCGCACTGGGAACCATTATTCTGGGAAATCGGCAGGGTTGGTTCGAAGTAGATCTTTCCATTTTTTGGACTTTCTTCTGGCCGGTTGTGTTGATCTTGGTAGGAATCAGCTTTATTAAAGGACCAAGAATGTTTGGAAGCAATAATATGGCCATTTTAAGTGGAATAGAAAAAACCAAAGGCAGCTGGTACTTCGAAGATGGAACCTACTGGGCAATAATGGGAGGCGTTGAACTGGACCTGAACAGGGCCAACCTGGAACCCAAAAGAGAGTATCACCTTTTCTGCAATGCTATTATGGGTGGAATCGAAATTACACTGCCGGAAGATGTTACGGCATACTGTCAGGGTACGGTGTTTTTGGGTGGATTGGAAATGCTTAAAGACGAAACTGGAGGAATTTATGCGACTCAGAAGGTGGAACAAATTTCCGATAATCCGGATGCTCCGATTATCCGGATTCACAGTCGTGTGGCGCTGGGCGGAATAGAAATTCATTAGTCCTCATTTCAGCAGTTCAATAATCAAGTTGTTGATAGGAGAAAATGAGAAAAAAGAGGAAAGGGCTGGGGAAAATGAAAATGCTGATTCATGATCTGGAAGAGGAGTACCTGCTTCAACTGTTGGAAAAGCGGAAGGATATAATGATTACTTCTAATAACACTCCCATCCAGCGCTGTATCGGCTGCTTTGGTTGTTGGGTGAAAACACCGGCGTACTGTGTTCTGAAAGATGAGTATTCGGACTTGGCTCCCCGTATAGCTGCCTGCAACGAAGTGATTCTGATTTCCCGTTGCACCTACGGAGGTTACAGTCCTTTTGTGAAAAACGTGCTGGACCGCAGTATTGGCTATATCCACCCGGACTTTACCATCCGAAAAGGAGAAATGCATCATAAGAGCCGATATCCTCAACAACTAAACATGACAGCCCATTTCTATGGAGAAGACCTGACGCCGGAAGAAAAGAAAACGGCAACAGACCTGGTTCAAGCCAATGGTCTTAACCTTAATACCGAAAAAAAACAGGTGTTTTTCTATCAACAACCGGATGAGATGAAAGGAAGAATTCTATGAAGATCGGACTCATCAATGGAAGCCCCAAAAAGATAAACAGCGCCTCCGGTCTTTTGCTGGAGGAATTGAAGAGCCTGCTAATGAAGGCTGACGGCAGCGTGATCTTTGAGGAATGGAATCTCAACGAAAAAGAAATAACCTCGGAGCAGTTGATGCAAATGGAAAATTGGGAGAGGATGATCTTCTCCTTTCCCCTTTATGTGGATGGCATACCCGCTCATTTTCTCGCCTGCCTGCAAAAAATGGAGGAGCATTTACGCACACAGACAGGGCAAAAAAAGCCTTATGTATATGTAATGGTGAACGCTGGCTTTTACGAAGGGCATCAAAACCGGCTGGCCATCGATATGATATCTCATTGGTGTAAGAAAGCGAGCTGTGTGATGGGGCAGGGTCTGGGAGTAGGTGCTGGGGGAATGCTTTCTTCTTTGGAAAAAGTTCCTCTGGGAAAAGGACCAAACCGAAACCTGGGAAAAGCGCTGCAAGCATTCTCAGAATCAGTCATCCATCAAAAAACAGAATCTCCGATTTATATCAGCCCCAACTTTCCCCGTATTGCCTATCGTTTTGCTGCTCAGCATAACTGGAGAGTGCAGGCCAGGAAAAACGGACTGAAGCCCAAAGACCTCTCATCAAAACCAAAAATCCAGCCCAAAAGCTAGGTATATATGTTTATATCATTCATCACCGGGTATTTTGATATTGAGAATCATTTTCGAAATATTGCGACTGCTATCCGGATTCTCTTAGTGCGAACTTTAACTGGAGTTGCGAGAGGGGAGAATAGTGATGAATAAGCGAATGATTGCCATAGTTGTATCCCTGCTGCTGGTGCTGACCGTAGTCTTGCCGCAGGAAGCATCAGCAAAACCGCCTTGGTGGGAACGGTTTAAAGACATCGTAGTTGCCGATGCCGTTGGGGCACTGGACGGATTTGTCCAGACAGAGTCTTTGGGAGGCGCTGTAGTGGGCGGTATTGCCGGTTCAATTGAAGAAGGTAGAGAGAAGGGCATTGCCGTCGGTGGCTGGGATCCCTCAGACGCGGTAGCTGAAAGTGTGGGGCTCCATCATAATCTGGGACTGAACTTTTACTATGAACAGGGCGCACCGGAAGAAATGGATGCCGCTTTACTGGAATACCTGATTCAAAACAGAATTCCTTTTGACGAGAGAGAAATTCAAAGCTATCTGAGAGGCAGGTCGTCAAGCCTGGAAGAAATACTCCGTCGCATTCGTGAGGGGACAACAGGTCCCTTTAACCCGAACCCAACGGCCTCTGAAGAAGGTCATGATGGAGACGGCGAATATGGAGTCGTTGTATCTGAACGATTCTTTTCCAATCTGGAACAGACTCTGAGAATCCTGGACGGAGATGCGGATCATCCTCAACAAATGCTGGATGAAGCAGTTTCCTTCTTTATAAATGCTTCCTTGCGAGAAACGGACTCGGATCTTCTGGACGATGTCATAGAAAAAGCCAAAAACTATAACAGCACCCGTTCCAATCGCCGGAAAAATTCCGTGGATTTAGGTGGTGGCGACGGTGGTTCCTTAGACTTTGATCGCATCAAAATCACCTATGAACAGCAAAAATCCATGGGACAACCGACAGATATCATTTTGGCATGGATTTTCGTGGATGTCCTGCAACACTCCGCCCATTACTGGAGCGAAGTATACTGCTGGGGAGAAGGATCAACAGAAAACAGGGATCAGGCAGCGGATAACGGAAGCCTTTGGTGCTGGGGTGCCAACTTTGAACGGGTCATGATGAACCTGGAAGCTGACCCGAACCGAGAGGATGTTTTTTTCCTGAGCGGTGACTACCTGGACACTGATGATGACGGAGATGCAGTGCCGGATACTATTGAATCAGATACTGTTACAGAGGAAGATCTGGATATAGAAGAGGAAGAAGAGACGATCCATGACGTATTGGTTGGGGATAAGCTGGTGCTGACTATTGATCAGGCTATGGCCCGTTCAGGAGATCAATTGAAAGAATTGGATACAGCACCTTTCATCAAAGAAGGAAGAACCCTGGTACCTTTCCGATTTATTGGTGAAGAACTGGGAGCTGAAATCGGTTGGATTCCTGAAACACGTACCGTTACCTATCTACGGGAAACAGAAGAACATACGAGCTCCATTGAAATGATAATAGGTCAAAATCAAGCTACGCTTAATGGTCAACCTGTAGCGGTGGACAGCAATCCAGCTGTTGCTCCGGAAATTGTTAACGGCAGAACAGTAGTGCCGGTTCGTTTTATTAGCGAAGCACTGGGATTTGAGGTAGAGTGGAATCCGGAAACACGGGAAGTAACTATTTTTGAAACTTCAAATTAAAGCATCGTATTTCTTATTTATCCAGTATCCAGGGAAAAGTGTATTCCCTGGATACTATTTTATTTAGGGGAATTTTGATGTATAGTCATTGACTCAAATCTTCTTCTCTATCAGCTTATTTACCTTTTGTGTCATTGAAGGTACAATAAAGGGGAAAAAGCAAAGGACTGATTAGGATATGGAAGTGCTGATGAAATAATGAAGCCTGATGGTTTAGGAAGGAGACGGTTTATGGTGGAAAAAGAAGAACTGCTGACAGTAGCAGCCAACGATATAGAAGCAGGTATGATTGAATCAATGCTGGCAACAGAAAATATTCCTGTTCTCCGGAAGCAACGGGGTGCTGGGCAATATATGAAAATATATATGGGCATGTCGACGGAAGGAGTAGAGCTTTACGTACCGGCAGAATCTCTGGAACAAGCCCGGAAACTAATCCAAGTCCAGGAAACTGAAGTAACACCGGAAGAGGCGGCGGCGGATCAGGAACTGATTCAGGCGGAGGCAGACCAGGAAAAAATACGGAGAAGACGAAGCTGGATCATTTTGTTGTTGGTTTTTCCTGGGATTTTGTGGATTGCCATCCACCAGATAAGAAACTTATTGCATATACTTTTTCAATAGAGCAAAATTACCTGAGGCTATTAAAGGTTTAATCTCCATTGCTTAAGGTTTCAACATCCCACGTTTTTTAGCCGCTTCGATGGCAGCCACACGGTTATTGACATGCAGTTTTCCGTATAAATTGATTAAATGTGTTTTTACAGTGGCGGTAGAAATATACAGGCGTTCAGCAATTTCTTTGTTGGAAGCGCCGGTGGACATTTCCTGTAAAACCTCTTGCTCCCGTTGGCTGAGCAGAGGTTTTTCCTTTGCGCCAAATTCCAGGAGCAGTGTCTGGAAATAACGGTCTTCATCAGTGGTTAGATCCTTTGTAAGAAAGCCTTCGAATTGCTGTATAAGATGGTGAAGAACCTCCTTTTCCCAATAAAAAGGTTGTCGGATCTCATCTTCATAACTGTAATAGATTGCTTCCCTAAAAAGATTTTGCACCTCCCGCTGACAATCTTTTTCCTTTAATCCCTTTAAAAGAACACGAATTTTCATCAGCGATGCCTGAATCAGCTTTAGCTTCATTTTTCCTTTGCGGGCTTTTGGGAGCACTTCGTTGATGATTTTTAATGCCTGTGCATCGTCGCCCCGGTGAATGAGTACATCAGCGCAGACCAAATGGCTGTCAAGGCTTCGCTCCTCCTCGCCAGCATTTTCGTAATGATACATAAAGGAAGAAACCAATGGGCCGGTGTATTGTTCTACAGGAAAGACATATTGAAGCAATGAGCTCATGGGCAGAAGTTTTTTAAAAGTGGGGTGCTTTTCCAGCTCCTGAACCAGGCTTAATCCATCCTGAACATTTCCTGAAAGAAAATGATACTCTGCAAGGGTATAGTAATACCCCAGGGAAGCGTTGGAAAAAGGCTCAAGAAGGTGATTTTTCGCCTCCTCCAGGCAATACAAAGCATCCTCGCACTTCATCTGCTTAAGATAAAGGCCGGCCTTACCAATGTGATAGCTTGTATGATGCATGGCGGCAGAAGGGAGAACGGACAGCATACGATGCATATCCTGATAAAGCCGGTGACATTGGTTTAGCTCGCCCAGGTCCTCTAAAATCTGGGACTGAATGCCATAAGCAAAAAATAGATGTGTAGAGTTGTTCTTTGGAGAATGCTTCAAGGCTTGCCGGACATAAGCCAGCGCTTCTTTAAACTCCTTTCGCGTGTGCAGGAGGGCCGCATCCCGAAGCAGAAGATAAGATTTAGTAAGGGGTAAAAGCGGCAAAGCTTCCAGCTGATCCATCGGCAGTACCGGAAGGGCATTCAGATCATGATCGGCTTCAATAAAGCCGCGGCTCATCTGCATGGGAAAATAAACCGGATCCTGCTGCATTCGCTTCTCCAGCGGCAAGTACAGGCTTGTACAGCGTTGAAATTCGTGGTTGATATAGTGATAAAAAAAGCTTTGGTACAGAAAATCCGGGTTTTCGGTGATCTCGGAAACCGGGATTCTTTCTGCATAGGCAAACAGGGTTAGGTCTTCCCGGGTAGACATAATCAACTCCATTGCCTGGTGGTAGAGACCGGCAAGGAGAAGTTGTTCCAGGCATAAATGATACTGAAACTGATCTCGGTAAAGGGTGGCCGCTCTTTGGTGCAAATGGGACTGTTTTGCTGAAGGCCATTGTTTGAATAACGCCATCAAATGCTCTTTCAGCAAAGGATGGCATCCATAAACACCTTCTTTCTCCTCCAGGCAGGTGAAGGGGATGTTTTTGTGCTGCAGGTTTTGAATCAACCCTTCAAATGAGATATGGGGGAAGAGGCCTTCTGCCATTGCTTTACTTATGTCAGGCAAAGTAGAAGTAGCAACGAGGAATTCTGTTTCCTCTGCTTCCAGTGTAGCCAGCAATTCTTTGGTAAAATAATCCGCTATAACCCGGTTATCCACATTGGAAGGAAAAGCCTTTGGCTGTAATCCCATCAATTGCAGCCCGCCAATCCAGCCCTGGGCCAGCTGAATCATTTCGGTTAGTGGAGGATGATCTGGTGGCAGCTGAAGAGTTTCTGTCAGAAAACGGTAGGCACTTTCCTGATCCAGTTTCAGATCATCATGATCGATGGTCATCAGTGTACCTTGCATGTGCAAGGCACCCAAATAAATAGCTGGTTCCTGCCGGGTAAGAAGGATTAATCGAAGATTCTCCGGCATAGATTGCAGGAAAAATTCAAAGGTTTCCAGGAGAAAAGCATCCTGAAGGTGATGAAAGTCGTCCAGCACAAGGTATATGTCCTGATCCTGGTCCAGCAGGTTAATGGTTTGAATCAGCAAATCTTTAAGTTGGTTTTTGTCAAAATTTGACCGAAAAAGCGCCAATAGGTCATCCTGATGAGAACCTGAAAACTCTCCCAAAGCCGCTGCCACATAGTTCCAGAACAGGAGCGGATGGTTGCAGCCTTTATCCAGACTGACCCACTTCAGACGTTTGAGGTTTCTTTCCTGCGCGTATGTGGTGATCAGTGTGGTTTTGCCGGAGCCGGCTCCGCCTTTAATCAATACAACCCGAAAATCTTTCAGGCTATCCAGTCGCGCAAAAAGAGAGTCCCGGATCAGATAATTGGGACGGGGTTTTGGAATTTTAAGTCTTGTGGAGAGCAATGGAGGATACTTGTTCATTGAGGCACCTACTTTTTTCTATAGTCCCTTCCATTATATTTTAATCCCTTCGAAAGGTATAGGTCTTTTTGAGCTGAAAAGCGGCAAAGGCAAAGAAAACAATAGTAAGGAGTGTAATACCCATCACTTCATCCCGCATCATCAATAGAGTAGCGCCTTCTTCGATGCCGATGGCCAGGTCCACAAAGGATTTTTGAGGAAGAAAGCCACCCAGTTGCTGAAGAAAGGGATGACTGCTTTGAACCGCACCAAAACTGCCGGATAGCAGGGTGGTCAGGATCACCAGGGAAGAGCCGATCATATTGGCAGTATCTTCTCCCTTCACCAGGGTGTGTATCAGCATGGAAAAGGAAATTCCGAAGGTGATAATAAGTGTCAGCAAAACAGCATATTGAACCAGGCTCAGGCCGATGTTAATGCCGGGAAGGATCCTCAGTAGCGTAAGCGTGGAGAGGGCCGGAACCATGATGAAAAGAAATGCGACAAGGTAATGTGAAAACAAATAGTGAAAAAAGGAGGCGGGGGTGGTGGCAATTCGTTCCAGGTAATGAAGCTCCCGGTCCTCTGCCAGTCCAAACAGGTAAAGGACTGATTGCATCAGCAGAAACATTGTCAGTGAACCAAGAACGCTTGCTGCGATTCCCCGGTCTTTCGCTTCAGAAACAGCCGGGGACTGCGGTTGGTGAGCGAAGGTTTCCAATTGCCAGGAAACAGAAGAAGTCTCCCCTATTTCTGTTAACGCTGTAACTGAAGAGTTACTTTGATGAGTGCCCAAATAGAGAGAAGCCACGATGGCGAGAATCGTCATTGTCACGGAAAGAATGAAATACATTTTTCGATGTTGGATACGGTGTAACTGATGAATGATAAAGGTCATTAGACATAATCCTCCTTTCGGAACCATTTCCTGCAAAGGCTAAGGCAGAATAGTGATGAAAAGAATATCGTCACATGAATAAAGAAAACCCCGGTCAGATCCTGATGGTAAATGATTCGGTACAGAGCTGCCAAGATCCAGTGATAAGGTGAAAGCTGACCTATGGACATGATGGTTGCCCCAAAACCGCTCAGTCGGAAAAACCCTCCGCCCAGCAACGTGAAAGCGGTAATAACAATGCTGAGAACCTGATTCGCCAGGCTTTCCTGCCGAAACAGACAGCACATCATCACTCCTGAAATCGATGAAAACAATTGGAGGCCTGCCAGCAATAAAAGCACATGAATCAGTTGATGAATGCCTTGCTGATAGTTGCCAAAATTCACATCAAGCACCAAAATCATCAGAAACATGGTTACCAGCAGCCAGAAGAAGGAAAAGAAAAAAGCGGCGAAAACTTTGGATAAATAAATAGCGCTGGTGGATACCGGAGCATAAAGAATCCTCATATTCCCCGCCTTAATCCGTTCTTCCATAAAGCTATTGGCGGCTGTCATGGACGTGTTAAGCGCCGCGTACAAAATCATGGTGAGCCCATAATAATCATAGGCACTCACCCCACCGCTATATCCCCCGCTGTTTAGCATGCCCAGAATGACAGTCAATAAGAAAGGATAGAGACAACTGAAGAAGATCCACATGGGGTTCAAAAACAAATGAAGCGTGTCTTGCTTTACCAGGCTGATATAACGACTCATTGCATTTCCTCCCATCTAATCTCTGAGCCGGCGGCCAGTCAGGTTTAGAAATACAGTTTCCAGATTGTTGCTCTGGACGGCGATATGATGGATGCGGATTCCGTTATTCATCAGACAGGCAATCAAGCGATCCAGGTTTTCCACTCCCAAAAGGGAGGTGATGAGAAGTTTCTCCTGAGACATTTCCACGTGACGAACACCCTCTACCCTGTAAAATATATCCGTGTTCACTTTTTCCGGCTTATCTACTTCGATGATATACTCCCTGTCCTGATTCAGCTGATTTTTCAGCGACTCTGCTGTTCCTTCGGCAATGATCTGTCCCTGATCCATTATGATAATCCGTGTGGCAATTTCTTCCACTTCCTCCATGTAATGAGTGGTATACAGTACCGTCATGCCTTCCGACCGCATTTTTTTAACGCCTTCGAGAATATGGTTGCGGGATTGTGGGTCCACACCGACGGTAGGCTCATCCATAATCAGAATTTCTGGCTGGTGAGCGATGGCGCAGGCAATGTTCAGCCTTCTTTTCATGCCTCCGGAAAAATTGCGCACTTTGTCTCCGGAACGCTCCTGAAGCCCCGCGAAGAAGAGGGCCTTATCGGTACATCTGGCAAGCGATTTGCCCTTAATCCCATACAGGGAAGCGAAAAATCGAATGTTTTGAGCCGCTGTCAGATCTTCGTAAAGAGCGATATTCTGAGGAACCACTCCCAGGGCTTGTTTGTAGCTGCGTATATTTTTTTCAAAGAATTCACCACGGTAATGAATAGATCCGGCATCATGCTTTAAAGCGCCGGTTAAAATGTTGATGGTGGTGCTTTTGCCAGCACCATTAGGCCCCAGAAAGCATAGTGTCTCACCTTTCTCCAGGGAAAAGTTTATTCCCTGAATGACATTTCTCTCAGCAAACTTTTTCTTCAAGTCTTTGACGCATAGTAATTGACTCATATTTTCAGCTCCTTCAGGTTATTTCTTGTTCATTGTAAAGGAAGATAATAAGAAAGGGATCAACCGAAAGGTTGATTTGCGGTTGAATAATAGTTCGAGAGTACTGTTTCTCTTAAGTGACTTGAGCTAGCGTGTGCTTAGGGATATAATTTTTAGTAGATCGGATAAAAAATGGAATAGCTTAGAGAACTGATAATAGCATTAAGTTAATAGAACTGAACATGAGGGTGATTTTTTTTAATTCGCAAGCTTTAAAGTCCTTATGTTACCGTAGAAGATCTAGCGGATGATAAGCTGATGATTTGACAAAGCTCCTAAATTTTCAGATAATTGCGCATATACATAAGGTATACAAGTATAATAATCCTTTCGTCGCCTCGAAAAATGCTTAACGCAGTAATGCTTTTAATACACTAACAACAGGGGGGATCAATAATGACCATAGAACAAAATAATACAATTAACGAAAAACATCACGAACAACAAGAAACACAGAAAATGGAGAAACGAAAAATCAGGATCGGTATTCGTGCAAAATTTTTAGCGGGGGTTATTATTGCGCTCCTGATTAGTCCGACGATAACGGCTATACTTAACCAGGCCGTTGAACAGGCAGATGTTTTTGCCGGAAATCTGTTAACAGGCAATGTTGCTATGTTGGTTACGACAGGAATTAATCTTTTTGTGGTATCAGGCCTGATGCTGATACTATTGCAGTATATTGTCTTGAGGCCACTAAAAAATGCCGGAAACATTTTAAATCAGGCAGCCAACAATCTGGACTTGTCCCAGAGGGTGCCGGTTCGTTCAAATGATGAAATTGGAATTCTTTCAAAAGACATCAACCATTTAGTGGGAACAATGGCAGAGGCATTGGAGGAAATTTCAACAACCTCTGAGGATGTTACAGAAACCTCCATTGGAATTCGTAGGGCAACAGATCAAACCTCTACAGCTTCCAAAGAGGTGGCAAAAACAATTGAAGAAATTGCAAAAGGGGCTTCGGATCAGGCCGGAGAAACGGAACAAAGCGTGCACAGCATTTCGAATTTAGGAGATAGAATTGAGAATAACCGGAAATATCTAAATCATATGAACGGCAACATCGAAAATTTAATGAATGTTCAAAGTGATGGTTTGGAAGACATAGAAACGTTGGTGGATAAAGCTAATCAAAACAAAACCATTGCACTGGAAGCAAAGCAGGTAATCGCTTCCACTCATGAAAGTGCAGAGAAAATCAGGCTTGCCAGCCAAATGATCAACAATATTTCGGATCAAACTAACCTACTGGCATTAAATGCAGCCATAGAAGCCGCAAGAGCTGGTGAAGCAGGCCGTGGTTTTGCTGTGGTTGCTGAAGAAATTCGAAAACTGGCAGAGCAGTCCAATCAGTTTACGGGAGAAATAGAAGCGGTTATTGAAGAACTGACTGAAAGGGTAGACCAAGCGGTGAAGTCCGTTGAAAATACGTCTAAGCTTAACATGGAGCAGGTGGACTCTGTGGAGGGTGTTCGCACACGCTTTCAGGATATTTCAAAAGCGCTGGACGAAATGGCAGGGATGGTGGAAGAGTTAACAACCTCTGGTTCGAAAATGGATCAGCAAAAAGATCAAATACTATCAGTTATCCAAAACCTGTCTGCCATTTCACAGCAAAATGCATCTGGCACTGAAGAAGCTTCTGCCTCTGTTGAGGAACAAACAGCAGCTATTGAAGAAATTGCTCAAGCGGGTAACAGCTTGGAACAGATGGTAAAATCTATGAACAGATCAATATCAAAGTTTCAGATGTCCTGATTTTGTGCAAGGTACTGAGCTATGCTTGTCAATTCAAGTTTTAATCTCCAGCCAACCGGAAAGCTGCCGGTTGGTTTTATCTTGCTGCGAAAAATAGAGTAGCAAGGATGAGTAATTCGAATTGAATCAATGCATATTGTTTTGGTAAAAGGGTAGTTATTTACAGCAAAGCCTCTTTTTGCTACTACGGCTGGATCATAGAATCAATAGAATCAAAGTGTGATTCAAGAAGTTGAAAAACCTGCAAATTTGAAAATAAAAAAACTTGAAATCCAGGGAATTTGAAACTCAGAAAGCGATAGTTTGTAAGATAAATGTCATAGAGATGAAAGGGATTAGCCATGAAAAAACCAGTGAGTACCATTTTGATCGTCTTTTTGGCCTTGATTCTGGTAGTAACGACGGTATTAAGCTTCAATATAGAACTGAACCTGCGAGTCCGAAGATGGGCTCGGCAGTTGCCGCTGATGGGTTCCTATGAAACCTATGAAGTTCCACCCCAAGTTGTGTATCTGGGGGAAGAAGGCCTTTGGGTTGAGCCTCATACAGAAGAGCTGCTGACTATTAATGCGGAAACCGGAAAGACCCACTTTAATACCTTCTGGCTGAGAGACTCCCTGTATACTCACCATTACGATGCTGCTATTGGGCAGACCAACCTGGTGGGGCCGGATCATTTTATTACCATCTCTGATGAAGGAGAGGTTTCTGTTGACGGCACACTGCAAGAGGTTCGGATTCGACCGGTCCATCTGGGAGAAAGCACTTTTCTACCCTATGAGGATCTTATGGACCTGGACATTTTTGACACCCTGGGAATTCGACTGCAGGAAGAAGCCACTAGCGGTCACGTGATTTTTTCAAACGAATACCTTCCTTACCAATCCCTGAATCTGGAGTCCGGTCAGCTGATATTTGAAGACCTGGAGCAAATGAACGCCTACCGGGACAAAACATTGTCCCTGGAAACTTACATGCAGTGGGGGGCTATCCGGGAACCCACCAAGATTCTGGAACGGTCCCCTGGCGGACCGGCTTTGGCCTATGCAAACGGAGATGAGTCTATCACTGTAGTCACAGAGAATGGCACCGTCGGAGTAATCCGGGAAACAGAGAGCCGTCTGGCTTCTTTGGAAACAGTACAACAGGCCAGGCTTCCTGAGTGGAAACCGCCCATGGACGAGCCTTTGATGCTGGTTTGGGAGGCTGTATACAGCCGGAATCCGAATGTGGAAACCTTGCCGGATATGCCTGGGGTTAATGTGGTGTCTCCTACCTGGTACGCCTTGACGGATGATGCGGGAAACATCTCATCCATGGCGTCCAACGATTACATTCGCTGGGCCAGGGACAACGGGTACCAGATATGGGCTCTGGTTTCCAATGAATTTGATATTGACCGGACCCACGAGTTTCTTAAAAGCGCAGAAGCTCGGGAGCGTTTTATCGACCGAATCATCAGTGAAGCGCTGACTCATGGATATGAGGGTATCAACGTGGATTTCGAACACATCTATATGGAGGACAAGGATCGGCTGACCCATTTCATCAACGAGCTGGCATATTCCATGCGGCAGCATGATTTGATTTTGTCCATGGACGTGACCATCATGGGTGGAAGCGATAACTGGTCAAAATGTTATGACCATGCTTACCTGGGAAGGATTGTGGATTACCTGGTGATCATGACCTATGACGAACACTGGGCAGCCAGTCCCATCAGCGGTCCGGTGGCTTCCTACCCCTGGGTGGAACGGGGCATGGTGGAACTGACGAAGGTGGTGGATCCTGAAAGACTGGTACTGGGACTGCCTTTTTACACCCGTGTCTGGCGGGAAAGGCCCTCTACCGAGCGGGCCAACAGCATGGTTAACCGTTCTACGGCTATTGGAATGCAGGCCCAGGCCAACTTCATCGAAAATAATGAGCTCTCACCTATCTGGGACGAAGAATCAATGCTCTATTACGCAGCTTTTATTGATGAAGAAGACCTGGTGAAGATCTGGATCGAAAACGCAGAAACTCTTTCGCTTCGGGCAGGTCTGGTTCACGAACTGGGTCTGGCGGGTATTGCCGGCTGGCAGCGAAGCTTTGCCACCGATGATGTGTGGCCGTCTCTGAGGGATGTGGTATTCAGTACGACGGATTAAACCATAGAAAGTAAAGGGGAGCCACAGAAATGAGATATGAAACGATTCTGTTTGACATGGATGGAACCTTGACGGACTCCGGTCCTGGAATTAAAAACTCAGTTATTTATGCCCTGAAAAAATACGGAATTGAGGTAAAGGACAGAGAAAAGTTAAACAAGTTTATTGGTCCGCCCTTATGGGACTCTTTCGAAAAGTATTATGATTTTTCCAAAGAAGAAGCCAGGAAAGCTGTAGAATACTACCGGGAATATTATCGGGAAAAAGGTATGTTTGAAAATGTGGTTTATGAAGGTATAGAAGATTTGCTACGGCAACTGAAAGAAAGCAACAGAAGACTGCTGGTGGCCACCTCCAAGCCGGAAGTTTTTTCTAAGCAAATACTGGAACACTTTGATATTGCCCATTATTTCACCTTTGTTGCCGGCAGCAATTTTGACGGAACCAGAGTAAATAAGGACGAAGTCATACAGTATGCACTGGAAAACTGTCCTGTGAGCGATCTTTCAAAAGTGCTGATGATCGGGGACCGGGAGCATGACATCATTGGAGCGAAAAAGAATGGCATCGATTCAGTCGGTGTTCTGTTCGGATATGGTGACCGGCAGGAACTGGAAGGAGCAGGTGCAACCTATATTGTTGAAAATGTGGAAGAAATCGGGAAAGTCATACTTGATATTCAATAGATAATAATTCAGTAAAGGAGCGTTAGAATGGCGGAAAGAGAAATTTTGCTGCTGGGTGATGAAAGATTGTATAGAGTATGCGCCAAAATTGGCAGAGATGAACTGAATAAAGCAAAGCAAATAGTGAATGATTTGCACGATACCATGACGGCCTTCAGAAAAAGAGTTGGTTTTGGAAGAGCTATTGCAGCGCCTCAAATTGATGAGCCGTATCGAATTATATATATGAATATTGATGATCGGGTAACAGCCTTTATTAACCCGCGCTTGGAATTTAATGACAGTGAAGAGTTCTCCCTCTGGGATGACTGTATGAGTTTTCCGGGATTGGAGGTGCGCTTGAACCGCTACAAAGAGTGCACAATTTACTACAAAGACCTGGAATGGAAGGACTGTAAAATGGAACTTTCCGGTGATCTTGCAGAGCTGATACAGCATGAGTATGATCATCTGGATGGAATACTGGCAGTTCAGAGAGCCATCGATAACAAATCCTTTCGCATCAACAAAGAAAAGGCATTATAAACAGTATTTTCTACAATCCTAAATCTTCATTAACAATGATTACTTCTCCGGCGCCGTCTTCCATATTTTTCAGATAAATATTAAGGGTATTGCATATTCTGTTGGGGCTGGAGCAATCATAACAGCGATCACCTTTAACGGCGCAGGGAGTTTTGTAATTCAGGCGTTTAGCATTTTGTGGTGCAGCGATATTTCGGGCCCGCAATATGGCTTTGTCCAGGGTGGGCTCGATCTTGTTGGTGCTAAAAACAAAATATACTTTTTTATGTCCGTATAAGGATCCGGCAACCCGGTTTCCTGCTCCGTCTATGTTTACCAGCTCTCCGGTTTCGGCGGCGGCGTTTACTGATGTTATATACACATCGGTTGTCAGTGTTTTCACGGCGACTTCATAGAAATCCAAATCGACGTGACCTGCCGGATCCAAAACGGTATTATGCTCTGACAGGCGCTGAGCAAGGTTCATTTTTTCCAGCGTTAGGGAATCGCCGAAGCCAACGGTTGTATTTTTGACACTCCGGACAATGTAATCGGCGGCAGCTGTGGCGGTTTCGAAGCAGGAGACCTTATATCTGTTATGTTTTAAAGATTGGATTATTTTTTCGCAGTTCATTTTGTCCTCCTAATGATCAGAATTCAGTATGGTATACTTACGAATAACATACTTCATTACAACATACATGCCAACTCTCTTTAACCTAAAAACCGAGAAGTCTCCCACCTCTTAGCCTTCTTTGCTCACATAGTGAGAGCGTAGGTGGGAGATGAATCGGTTGTTTTTGCCCTAAAAGAGTGATATACTATATTCAGTAGTAAAAAAGTAAAGGTGGCAAAAACAATGCAGTTAGACAATAATAATCATTCG
>QYZZ01000093.1 GCA_003838145.1 Tindallia sp. MSAO_Bac2 | reverse complement strand
TCCAGCTGTTCAAATTTAACCGCTCCCGTAACAGCCAGGCGAAAAACTATATCGTCATCCTCCATATGAGGCCATAATATTCCGGGAGTATCTAAAAGTTCTATTCCGGGAGAAATTTTAATCCATTGTTTTCCCCGGGTGACTCCAGGTTTTCCCCCTGTTTTGGCTGCCCTCTTACCCACTAAAGAATTAATAAAGGAGGATTTTCCTACATTCGGTATTCCTATAACCATTGCCCTTACAGGCTTCTTACCCTTTGAACTGTTCCTTTTAAGTTCAGCCAATAATGTTTTAAGCTTTTTTATGCCATGGCCTTTTAAGGAATTTACAGGCACAGCCTGAAAACCCTTTTCCTTAAAAAAAGCAAGCCAGCGGCTTGTTTTAGTGTCATCGGCCAGGTCACTTTTATTTAAAACAATAATTCTGCTTTTACTGCCAATTATATTATTGAGATCAGGATTTTGGCTGCTAAAAGGTATTCTGGCATCAAGCAATTCTATAACAACACTTACCAGGCGAATATTTTCTCTTAATATTTCCCTTGTTTTTTTCATGTGGCCCGGGTACCATCTAGTATCCATCCAAAGTTATCCTTTCTTAACTGTAACTATTCACCAGGCTAAACTGGTCTAAAGGCCAAAATACTAACAAGGCTTGACCTTTAACTCTCTCATAAGAAATAAAACCAACACTGGACTCCCTGCTGTCCATGCTGTTATCCCGGTTATCTCCCAGTACAAAAATATGGTCTTCAGGTACAGTGGCTGGGCCGAAATCAGACATGTTATTATTTATAACATATCCTTCTTCTAATAATTCTCCATTAACGTAAACTCCCTGCCGGTTAATCTCAACCGTATCTCCACCCGTAGCAATAACCCTTTTAATAAAATCCCTTTCCGGGGAATAGCTAAATACCACCACATCCCCTTGAGCCGGTTCTCTAAGATGATAAACAAACTTGTTAACTAAAAGCCTCTCATGATGCTCAAGGGTTGGCTGCATGGAAAGCCCTTCCACTACAAATATCTCTACTACAAAACTTCGAATTAGAAGAGCAATAATAACAGCAAAAAATATGGATTTTATCCATTCCCATAACTCACTGTTTTTGTTTTCCATGATGCTGCCTCCAGGATACCTTTAGAAAAAAGGACTGGGTTCAGTCCTTTTTAACGACGACGTTCCTTGATTCGAGCCGCTTTACCTTTAAGCTTTCTTAAGTAGTATAGTTTGGCCCGCCGTACTTTACCTCGCTTTACAACCTCAAGTTTTTCAATTTTGGGAGAATGAACGGGAAAAGTCCTTTCCGTTCCCACACCATAAGAAACACGACGAACGGTAAAGGTTTCTCTGGCCCCACTACCCCTTCTCTTAATAACAATTCCTTCAAAGGTCTGAATTCTTTCCCTGCTTCCTTCTACTACCTTAACATGAACTCTGACGGTATCTCCAGGGAAAAAATTAGGGTGGTCTTTTCTTATCTGTTCATTTTCAATCTCTCTAATAATATCCATATTAGCTTTTAACCTCCTTCTGCTAAATCACCTTTTAATGTTTATATATAAAACATGCATTTCAAATATATTCCTTTTTTGCCCACTAATTATAGCATACTTTAATAGTTAAAACAACTACGAGTTAGCTGGTCACTCATCAAGGGCCTGTTCTTGTAATATCTTTTTATCTTCCTCCCCCAGGGGAATCTTTTGAAAGAGTTCAGGCCTTTTTTCCCGGGTCCTGGCCAGAGCCTGCTTTCGACGCCACCGCTTTATCCTACCATGATCGCCTGAAAGGAGCACCCCCGGCACTTTAAGTCCCCGGAATTCTTCCGGACGGGTATACTGGGGATATTCTAATAATCCTTCATAAAATGACTCTTCCTGGACACTTTCGGAGCTGGAAAGAACCCCGGGCACCAGGCGAACCACAGCATCTGTAACCACCATAGCCGGAATTTCTCCTCCCGTTAAAACATAGTCTCCTATTGAAATATCTTCATCCACCAGGTTTTCCCGAATTCTTTCGTCTATTCCCTCATAATGGCCGCAAATCATTACCAGGTGTTCCTCTTCTGCTAACTCTTTAGCCTTTTCCTGGTCAAAAAGATGCCCCTGGGGACAAAGAAGTAATATCCTGGTTTTGTGCCTTATTTTTACGAGGGATTCTACTGCCCGAAATACTGGTTCCGGTTTAATGACCATGCCCTTGCCGCCTCCGTAAGGATAATCATCAACCTGCCTGTGTTTGTCCTGGCTGTAATCTCTCAAGTTTACCAGGTTTATATTTACTTTTTCTTCTTCCCTGGCCCTTTTGATAATGCTAAAATCAAAGGGGCCTGTAAACATCTCGGGAAAAAGGGTTATAATATCTATACGCACTATTACCTCACCCTAATCCAGCAACCCATCGGGTAAATTAACTACTATCTTTTTTTCTTCCAGGTCTACTTCTTTAATTATATCCTTCAAAGCAGGAATTAAAATCTCCCCCGGTAAATCAGGGCTTTCTGATTTGACCACATAAACATCATTGCTTCCTGTTTCAATTATGTTAATAACTTTTCCCAGCTTATCTCCATCTTCTTCAAAAACTGATGAGCCTATAATATCATCCATATAATAATGGTCTACCGGAAGTTCTTCCCGCTCGGCTTTGGGAATCATAATGTAATATCCCCTTAATTTGTCGGCTTCCTCGCGAGAATTGACATCTTTAAATTTTAATATCCAAAAGCCCTTAACCGTAGTGCTTTTTTCAACCTCTGTGTCTAATTCTTTTTCCCCTGATATTATCTTAACTCTCTTCAAATTTTTATGCCGGTGAAAATTATCTGATAAAGGCTGAACTTTTACTTCACCTTTTAAGCCTTTTACGCCTATTATTTTACCTACTGCTGCCAGATCTCTTTCCATGCTTACTGAATAATCTCCACAATAACCCGCTTATTTTCTTTTATGGCTGCAGCATTAACCACGGTTCTAATGGCCTTAGCAATTCTGCCCTGTTTGCCAATTACCTTTCCCATATCATCGGGAGACACCCTTAATTCCAAAATTAGTGAACGTTCCCCTTCTACCTGGTTAACATCAACCTCCTCGGGATTATCTACCAGGGACTTTGCTATAAACTCTAAAAGATCTTTCATCGTCACTATTCCCTCCTGTGCTATTATTTAAAGGAAGAAAAAAGCAAATTGACCCCTAACTATTTTTTAATACCGGCTTTGTTAAAAAGAGCTCGAACGGTATCAGAAGGTTGGGCACCATTATGGAGCCATTGAAGAGCTTTTTCTTCATCAATCTTTAAGGTAACTGGCTCCGAAGCAGGGTTATAATAACCTATTTCTTCAATAAACCGGCCGTCCCTTGGAGAACGGGAATCAGCTACAACTATCCGGTAAAATGGACTTTTTTTAGCTCCCATTCTCTTTAAACGTATTTTAACTGCCATTTAAATCACCTCCATATTTATTTCTAACTAATGATTAAGGCATAAAGGGAAACATCCCTTTACCCTTTTTCTTACCTTTTTCCATTTTGTTTAATTGCTTCATCATTTTTTTCATTTGATCGAACTGTTTTAACAGCTTGTTTACATCCTGTACCCTGGTTCCACTTCCCCTGGCTATTCTCTTACGGCGGCTGCTGTTAATGATCTCTGGATAAGTCCTTTCTTCCTTTGTCATGGACTTGATGATTGCCTCTACGTATACCAGTTGTTTTTCATCTACGGCCATGTTCTTTAGCTTTTTGTTTAAACCCCCGGTTCCAGGTATCATATCCATCAGCTGGTCCAGGGGACCCATACTCTTAACCTGCTGCAGCTGCTCCAGAAAATCATCAAAGGTAAACTGCTGGGTTTTGAGCTTTTCTTCCCAGTCCTTTGCCTTATCCTGGTCAAAGGTAGTTTGGGCTTTTTCGATTAAGGAAAGAACATCACCCATCCCCAGGATCCGGGAGGCCATTCTTTCCGGGTGAAAAGGTTCCAGGGCCTCAAGCTTTTCTCCCAGGCCGACGAACTTAATGGGACATCCTGTTACTGATCTTACAGATAGGGCCGCTCCTCCCCTGGTGTCTCCATCCAGCTTGGTTAACACTACTCCTGTTAATCCAAGCTGCTGGTGGAAGCTTTCTGCAACATTAACCGCATCCTGTCCCGTCATGGCATCCACAACCAGTAATATTTCCTGGGGTTGAACGGCATTTTTTATCCTTTGTAATTCATCCATAAGCTCTTCATTAATATGAAGCCTTCCAGCAGTATCAAGGAGCAGCACATTATAGTTATTTGAAGAAGCTTCTTCAATAGACTTCTCTACGATCTCAACGGGATCCTTTGAGTCCATGGTAAATACAGGCATATTCAGCTGCTCTCCCAGCATCTCAATCTGGTTAACAGCTGCAGGTCGATAAACATCCGCGGCTACCAGCATGGGACGGTGGTTTTCCCGGCGCAAGTAATTGGCCAGTTTAGCTGCGGTAGTTGTTTTCCCTGAACCCTGGAGCCCCACCATCATTATGACGGTCTGTCCGGAGGACTTAAGGTTTAACTTACTCTGGGTTTCACCCATAAGCGAAGTTAATTCCTCGTTGACAATCTTAATCACCTGCTGTCCGGGAGTTAAGCTGTTTAAAACTTCCTGCCCTATACACCGCTCTTTAATATTAGAAATTAAGTTTTTAACCACTTTAAAATTAACATCCGCCTCCAGTAAAGCAAGGCGAACTTCCCTCAAGGCTACTTCAACATCCTTTTCTGTAAGCTTTCCTCTTCCTTTAAGCTTTTTAAAAGTATCCTGCAATTTAGTAGACAGGTTTTCAAAAAACATAAAAAAAACCTCCTAAAATATTCACAATTCCCACAGTTCCGTTAAAATATTTTTTATTTTCTCTTTCTCAATTTGCTCATTACTATCCAGGTAGGAATACAACTTGTGATACTTATCCCTTTGAACCTGGTACTTTTTATATAACTGGAGTTTTTCCTCAAACCTTTCCAGGGTCTTTACGGCTCTATTCATTAAATCATAAACAGCCTGACGACTTATTTCGTATTCCTCGGCAATCTCTCCCAGAGACAAATTATGTTGATAGTAAAGCTCAATAATCTGCTGCTGTCTTTTAGTTAAAAGAGACCCGTAAAAATCATATAATATATTAACTCTATTAGTCTTTTCCAGCAAAGCCAACACCCTTAATGCGTTAAGTGTTTTTCCTTTACAAGGCTTATCTTAACCAAATTTTTATCTCCTGTCAAGTTAAAAAGCAGTCCTCGAGGACTGCTTTTTATTATTTTTATTAATCGAAAAGAGCCTCTACAAATTCTCGGGGATTAAATTCATGAAGATCTTCCAGGGACTCTCCTACCCCAATATATTTTATGGGTATATCTAGCGCCTCCTTAATTGCAATTACTATACCACCTTTAGCCGTGCCATCCAGCTTGGTTAAGATAATTCCACTAATCTTTGATACTTCTCCAAAAAGCCTGGCCTGATTCAAAGCATTCTGTCCGGTAGTTGCATCCAAAACAAGTAAAACCTCATGAGGAGCATCGGCAACGGCTTTCCCTGAAACCCGATATATCTTCTTTAATTCTTCCATAAGGTTTACCTTGGTGTGAAGTCTTCCGGCGGTATCACAGATAACCACATCTATCCCTCGGGCCTTAGCCGCAGAAAGGGCATCATAAATAACCGCCGCAGGATCTGAGTCTTTTTGATGTTTAATAAATTCTACCCCTGCTCTTTCAGACCAGATTTCCAGCTGTTCTATGGCTGCTGCCCGGAAAGTATCTCCTGCTGCCAGTAAAACCCTTTTACCTTCCTGTTTTAAGAGGTAAGCAAGTTTAGCAATACTGGTGGTTTTCCCTACTCCATTAACCCCCATGACTAAAACTACGGTAGGAGGTGTTGCCGCAAAGTTTAAAGGTGCTACTTCATCTTCCAGCTTCTGGGCTAAAATATCCTTCAAGTACCCCTTTACTTCCTCGGGACTTCTTTCTCTTTCCTCTTTAACCCTTTCCCGCAGCTCTTCAACGGCG
>QYZZ01000092.1 GCA_003838145.1 Tindallia sp. MSAO_Bac2 | reverse complement strand
CATCATAATAACTGCTGTAAGCACACATGCAGCGTCAATAATATCCCTTGTTGCCTTCCCAACCACCATCGTGCCTTCAAAAACACCCACAGACGGTGTGAAAAGGAGACTGTAAATATAGTTATTTCTAATATGGATCCACGTGGGAAGCCAGAGGTTTAAGTTGTATACAAATGCTATGGCAAGGAGTAAACCTCCCAGGAAATAGCTTATAAAAGCAACAGGAGACATTGTTGTCAGTATGGGTGTTGTATGAAAAAGAGTGAAGATTATGGCACTAACTGTTATAAGAGGCACCAAGCCCAACCCCTCTTTTAGATTAGCTATTGTGTAACCCCTAAATACAATTTCTTCGTTAAGTGCCGCGGGTACAATTACCAGAAAGAATACATTAAGAGAAAGAAAGGATATTTCAGGGTTGACCCCGGTAATCTTATACCCTCCAACCGACCAAAGTATAATAAACATCAAAACAGGAGCAATGGCACCAATTCCTATTCCAAGAAATACTGTTGATACTGGTTTTGTCGGAAGGGTCATACCCAGTTCAGCAATTGGCCTTTTGTCTATTAAACAAGCCAGCAAAATTACAATAGCAGCTACAATAACTAGAGATCCCCAGGAAATAAAAAGGAGCTGCCCCTGGGAAAGGGCTGCAGCATCCGGGGTAGTAATGGGACCAAAGAATACCCCGGATGCTATTACCACAACTGCAGGTGCCAGCTGCACCAACTAATAGCATATAACTAATCTTAATATAATTTTCCACCATATACTTCTACTATTCACTCCGAAAACCCCCCTAATATTATCTCATGGTTTCTAGCTTACCTCTTCAAAAGTAAACACTTCTTCTATGGTGCTATTTAGAGCCCTGGAAATCTTATAGGCAAGTATTAGAGAAAGATTATACCTGTTCTTTTCAATATGACCTATAGTCTCTCTACGAACATCTACCTTCTTTGCAAGCTGTTCCTGGGTTAAGTCATACCTTGCTCTTAGCTCTTTTATGCGGGACTTTATCATAACCTCCATTTTAAAGGTCACCTCTTTTTTCATACACATAGAAGGATATTATAAAAGTCATAAGCTGGACAAAAAAGATACCCCCAATAAACAGGGCAGCTGCTGCTAGTGTCTGCAAAATGGACAAAGCTGCGATGGCAAGTGTTAAACCTACAAAGGAAACTACAAAAGCGTTAAGTCCCGCCTTAGCAACATTTATCTTGAACATCTCATCGTTTCGGATCTCCCCCCAGGCAAAAAAGGCAAAGGCGCCAAAGAAACCATAATTACCAGTGGGTATCCCCAATAATCCAATAAGCCCCAAAAACCCTAAATACTTGCTGTCGTCACCTTATTTTCAATGCTATTCAGCCCCATCGGAGAAGAACTCTTTTTCAGAGTATGATTCAAGAGGTTTTGGCTGAAAGTTTTTCCAGTTATAAACTGGCCAGTTTTTTGGGTAGTTTTTTATTTGCAGATATTCATCTTCCCCACCACGATATTTTTCTTTTCGGCCCTGGTTTCTTCAGCATATTAATTCCCCTGGCAATCTGGTTTATAATGATGTTCCTTGTATCAATACTATTTATTTTTGCCAGGGTTAAAAGCGGCTCCATATTTGGAGCCATTGCCTGTAATTCCGGCTACATTCTGGGTATGAGCCTGTTTGTTTATCATTTCTTATTACTATGATTCTGGCATTACTTAAAAATGGATATCCCATAGTAGCACGCATAAAAAAGTTGGCATTTGAGGTATGTAAACTTATGCTGTCAGAATAAACACCGATTATATTTAAAAAAGGAGAAGTCAGATGCAATACCTGGTTTTCAGCTTATGGTTTGCCTTGATTCATGTGCTCTCCTATATGATTGCCGGGATGCTCCCTTTGCGGATCAGTAAGGATATTTATGATGGCAAAAGCCGCTTGATGGATTATCAAAAGGATATGGCTGATGAAAAAGAGAGCAGGCATGTCCACAAGTGGTTTATACCGGAGCAGATAGTGCGGGGGATATTATTGTCGATTATCTCATACCCCATCCTGGTTCCATTGAGCTGTCTTTTGGAATCCGGTTTCTTTTTTTGCAGGGTTAATGTTCGTGTATACCCATATAGCTTGCGCTGCTCCCTGTCCGGATAATATCGAAGGGCTGATTTACATGAAAGAACGCTATATAAAGAAGCCATCTTTCTTTAAATTCCAGTTTGAAATGGTTATT
>QYZZ01000091.1 GCA_003838145.1 Tindallia sp. MSAO_Bac2 | reverse complement strand
GCCAGCCCTTCTTATAATCTATTATTTCCTGAAGCTTATCCCCAGCATTGGCAATTTTTGAGATTTCATCATCAATGATATTTTTATCCTTTTCATTTGCCCTATTTTTCTTTTCCTCCAGGCCTTTTATAAGCTCTTTTATAGATTCCTGGACATCATACTTATCGGGAACGACACCTATCATGGAATCCTTAATGACGGTTTCATGAATCCCTCTTTCTTCTGTTAGGTAGTTATAGACACTCTGGGCTTGAGGGCCCTGTTGTTCCAACAGAGCCCTATGGAAGTCTACACATATTTGATCCAGCAATTCGTGGCTACTACCCGTGTAGCTTTCCTTTATTTGGTTCAAATTAATAAATCTTTCACAGGCGGGATGAAAACATTTAGCCAGTGTATCTTCCCTATTAATTTGCAAGGTACCTTTGCCACAAAACACACATTCTATTTTTTTACCAGGTATTGCATCTGCATCATAGTGTTCATTCAGGTGAGCTGAAATTGACATTTTTTTACTCCTTTCCGTTGCTATTATTTATACTTTTCCTTTCTATCCAGTTAATGAACTGATCCCTTGGGATAAGAAGTCTTCTGCCTACTTTAAGACAGGGAAACCCTTCACTCTTAACTACTTCATAGGCTCCCGTCCTTGATATTCCTAATACTTCTGCTACTTCACCAACGGTTATAGTTACTGGTAATTCATGTAAACTTTTAATTGTTTTAGCTTCCATTTTTCTCCTCCTTATATATCATAATCCTTTTTCCTGAAAATATCGTCGAAACCATCGAAAACCCTTTTAAGCCCCTAATCAAGGGGGATTTCCTTCGACGCTTTTATTATAGTTATCCTTTCCTTACCGTGCTTTTCCTGAATCTCAACTCCTAGCTCAGCTAATGTGCTTATAAGGCTGTTAATATTCCTTTTTAGTACATTAGGGGCTTTTGGCCAGTTGCTTGAGCGATCGATATCCGAAATTTCATCCAGTTCTTTTTTAAGCTGTGTCATTGTGCCTTCCCATTCCAGCTGGGGACACTTATTAATGAATTTTATCAGGGCAACTCCAAGGGGATTTGAATTAATTGCCTCTTCCGTAGCAATTTTAATATTATCCTTATATATTTTTAGGAATTGGTCTCCATCTTCTCCCATCGCTCTTGCTATAGCAACCCCCCACCTGCAAAAATCTGCCATTCTAGGTAGTTCTCCCAACTCAACCTGCGTGTATTCATGCTTTGCCTTTGAGAGTGTTTCAAAAATCCATCCTAGTATTTTTGGATAATCTTCTTCAAATTCTTTTAATATAAGGCTTTCCTCCTTTCTCTTTTCTGGCTCTATCCTCTTCAGCCGAAACAGTATACTTCTGTCTAAGAAGTCATCCCTATCAGATACCAGGTTAATCCCGTTAAGGAGGGGGCAGCATTGATAACTTCTGATAATTTCATCACTATCAGTAAACCTTTTCCTTCTGCTGGCTCCTCCTCCAGTAGAGGCTGTGCAAAGCATGTCCGATTGCCAGGCTTTAAGTTGGGTAATATTGTCAAAGCAAGGGGCATGATTTCGAGAAAGAGTTAGATCCAAATCCTCTCTATCGTCGGGCAGCATCATTAAATCTTGGTTAGCTGGATCAATTAGTTTTCTTATTAACTTTAAAGTTGTTGATTTGCTGCTGCCCCTGTTGCCATAGATTACTGCTATTGGATGAGGAATCCCTGGGATGAAACAGGATAT
>QYZZ01000090.1 GCA_003838145.1 Tindallia sp. MSAO_Bac2 | reverse complement strand
TCCCCTTTTTAAACTGCAAAGGGTAGAGATCAGTGGTAATGAGAGAGTATCATTTGAAGAAATCCTCCGGGTAGCTGATATTGAGCAGGGGACAACCCTCTGGCAGGTTAATAACAGGATTTTGAAAAAACGCCTGGAGAGAATGCCCTTGATAAAGTCGGCCCAGGTGAGCTATGTTTTTCCTCAGGCCCTGGCTATAGATGTAAAAGAAAAAGAGCCCCTTGTTCTAATTCCTTACCGGGAAAGATACCTGGAAGTTTCAAAGGACGGGACAATATTGGGGGCTGTTGATGGGATGGGAGAGGATTTACCTCTTATTACGGGAATAGTGATAGATGAACCTTTTATTGGTCAAAAAGTTGATGAAGGAGATATTATTTACCTGGAAGAGATTTTAGAAACCATATCAACCATGTCTTCCCAGGAACTGTCCTTTTTTTCTGATTTTAAAGTAGAAGATCCCCTTAATTTAATAGTTTATACCATCGATGGTACGGAAATATGGCTGGGGACAGAGAATTACAGGGAAAAGCTGGAGGAAGTCCCCCGGGTTATTATGGAAATTAAGCGGCAGAAAGGGGAAGAGCCTGGTTACATAGATCTGCGAGTATCTCATTTTCCCTCAAATCCATAATTTACAATATTTTAATATGTGGTAAAAATTATACTGGGCAAAAAAAGGGAATTTTTAAAAAATGTTGAACTAAATTAATATATGGTTGCTTGCAGGCTTAAGGGAGGTTCGTAGGATTGGCTAAAAGAGATCTGGTAACAAGTATGGATATTGGGACCTCTAATGTTCGAGTTATTGTTGGAGAAATAAACCAGGACCGTACCATAAATGTAATTGGTGTGGGAACCAGTCCCTCCAAAGGATTACGAAAAGGGGTAATAGTAGACCTGGATAAAACGGTGCAAAGTATAACGGAAGCAGTAGAAGAAGCAGAACGTATGGTTAACATGGAAATAAATTCTGTTTTTTTAGGGGTTGTAGGTACCCATATAACCTTGATTAACAATAAGGGAGTCGTGGCCGTAGCTGGTGAGGACAAGGAAATTACTTATGAGGACGTGGAAAGGGTTATCCAGGCTTCAAGGGTTATAGCCATGCCTCCAGATAGAGAAATAATTGATATAATTCCCCGGCAGTTTATTGTTGACGGATATGATGGAATAAGGGATCCGGTAGGAATGGTAGGGGTGCGCCTGGAAGTTGATGCCATGATTATTACTGGTGCCATTACCTCCATTAGAAACTTGATGCGCTGTGTTAATCGGGCTGAGCTGGAAATTGACGGGGTTGTATTAAATGCACTGGCTAATGGGGAAGTTTCCCTCACTGATGATCAGAAAGAACTGGGAGTAGCTTTAATTGATATTGGAGGAGGCACTACGGAAATTTCGGTTTTTCAACAGGGGGGATTAAAGGACCTGTCTGTTTTGCCTGTAGGTGGCGAATATATAACCAATGATATAGCGGTAGGCTTGAGAACTACTATTGAACAGGCCGAAGCTATAAAAATAGACCATGGAAAAGCCTTAACATCAATGGTTGAATCAGAAGAAGAAATTGAGATAAAAAATGTGGGAGGAAAGGAAAAGAATACCGTTACGGAAGATATAATAGCCAGTATAATTGAGCCACGGGTGCAAGAAATTATTTATCTGGCCAGGGAAGAACTCGAAAAAATGGGTTATTTAAAGGCTCTGCCGGCGGGAGTAGTATTAACCGGCGGAGTTTCGATGATGAAGGGGGTGGCTGAATTAACCGAAGAGGTTTTAGAATCTTCGGTCCAGGTAGCTCAACCAGAATATATAGGAGTTAAAAGTCCTGTTTATTCTACCGGAGTAGGGATAATACATTATGTATTACAATCCCACATGTTGCCCACCAGTAAAAAGGAAACTAAACTGGCAATGCCCCAGTTTTTTACGCGAATAAAAAACTGGTTTTTTGAGATATTTGATTAATATGACTTTGGGGAAGGGGGCTTAATGATGATTGAATTTGATAACGAAATGGAACAATATGCTCAAATAAAAGTTATTGGCATCGGCGGTGGCGGCAGTAATGCCGTAAACCGCATGATTGAAGCAGAGTTGAGGGGAGTAGACTTTATAGCCGTTAATACTGATGCCCAGGCTTTATATTTAGCCAAAGCCAATGTTAAGGTGCAGATTGGGGAAAAGTTGACCAAAGGATTGGGCGCGGGGGCAAATCCGGAAATCGGCAGGCAGGCTGCTGAAGAAAGCAGGGAAGAAATACAGCAAATCCTGAAAGGTGCTGACATGGTTTTTGTTACCGCCGGTATGGGTGGAGGCACAGGCACGGGGGCTGCTCCCATTATAGCTGAAGTTGCAAAGGAACTGGGGTCTTTAACTGTAGGAGTTGTTACCAAGCCTTTTTCCTTTGAAGGAAAGAAGCGTTTTACCCAGGCAGATGAAGGTATAGAAATTCTTAAAGATAAGGTAGACACTTTAATCATAATTCCTAATGACAGGCTTTTGCAGGTGGTAGAAAAAAGAACTCCTATAGTGGAGGCTTTTAGGATTGCAGATGATGTTT
>QYZZ01000089.1 GCA_003838145.1 Tindallia sp. MSAO_Bac2 | reverse complement strand
TTATACCAGAAGTCGGGGTGTCTATTATTGTTTTAAGAGAAAGTCAATGGAGCATTTTTAAGAGATACAACA
This sequence comes from Tindallia sp. MSAO_Bac2, assembly GCA_003838145.1. Taxonomy (GTDB): domain Bacteria; phylum Bacillota; class Clostridia; order Peptostreptococcales; family Tindalliaceae; genus Tindallia. The sequence goes on along the minus strand of QYZZ01000089.1, from coordinate 59,768 downwards.
CTTTAGAAATACAGGTTTTGATTTTGTTTTAAGTCTGCGAAAGTTGAGTTAATTATATGCTTTATTTATTTGTGAAGTTATTTCTCAAAAAGGCTATTTCCTGATGATATCCTTCCAGTTCATTTGGTGTTTCCAGATTAAAAGGAATATCCTTCAGTTTTGGGTGGTTGATAATTTGAATTATAGCCTCCTGTCCTAAAGTGCCTTCACCAATTACTTCATGGCGATCTTTCCGAGACCTATATTCTACTTTGCTGTCGTTCAGATGGAAAGCCTTCAATCGGTCCAGACCAATTATATGATCTACTTCTTCCAAAACACCATCTAAATCATTTACCAGGTCATACCCTGCTGAATAAAGATGGCAGCTGTCTAAGCAGATTCCAATTTTCTTATTGTTTTTCACTCCATCAATAATCTGTTTTAATTCCTCCAAACTACCTCCGATTTCAGTGCCCTTTCCGGACATCCCCTCCAGTAAAATCGTTGCTTCTGTATCATCTTTAATGGACTCATTCATTGCTTCAATAATCAACTCTATGCCTCTTTCGCTTCCCTGACCCACATGCGAACCAGGGTGGAAGACGTAAAGGCTTTCGGGCAGAAGGGGCAGACGTTTTAAATCATCCTGAAAGATCATTTTCGAGAATTCTCGGGTGGCTTTTTTGTCTGAACAGAGGTTCATGGTGTAGGAGGCATGTGCAAACAGAGGGCCAAAGTCATTCTCCTCCATTAATTGAGTCAGTTTATTGATATCTTCCGCGTTGATTTCTTTTGCTTTTCCGCCCCGCGGGTTTCGGGTGAAGAACTGGAATGTATTGGCCCCAATACTTACTGCATCCAATCCTGCTTTATAAAACCCTTTCGTAATTGATAAATGGCAACCAATAGTAAGCATATTTATTCTCCCAACATTTTTTTTATTAATCGGTCCGTCAAAATAGGTGTTCGCTCCAGTAAGTCTTGTAAGTATACCCTCTCCGTATATTTATGAAAATCTTTTCCCCACGGTCCCAGGTTCATCACCGGCATCGAGAGTTCTTTTATTGCTTCCAGGGGTATGTCGTAAACATGCTTCCAAAGCAACATATTTTCTTCAATGTACCTGATGTTCTCTGATTCTGCCTGAAACATTGCATAACTCAGGTCGCAAATACCCGTAAAGTAGTTTTCCACCTCAAAGGTCAGGCCCCACTCTGAAAGAGAATATTTTTGCAGATCATCGATAGCATCATTTACAGGCTTAGCTGCTTCCGGCATCATACTATTGTTAACATTAGGGTAGTATGGTGGCGCCAGTGCAATCACCACTACCGGGGACAAGTCCTTGACATGACTGAGTGTTGTTTCAATCATCCGGTAAGCACCGTCAATTAACGTCATCTCATTATTGGCAATATTATTTTTTACTTCATCCATTACAGATTCCATTTCCTGAATAAATGCAGATCCGGAATCATCAAGCGCTTCCTGATATAACTCTCCGAAGAGTCGTACCTTAGGTTTCCATTCAGGTAAAGCTGTTTTATCAAGACTGACTTTCGAATAGTACAAATAGCTTTTTTCAATATCATTAATGACTTCTTCAAAGGCGTTTTCAGAGATTTCTTTCAGCTGATTAAATATTTCAGCCGGTGAGCGATCCAGGGTCAATAAGTTCATATAGCCAGCTGCAGCTATCGGCAGCGAAACATCGTACACATTTTTTTGATCTTTCGCATAAAGCCATGTTGGTGGGGGTGTTGCTGCATTTCCTGCAGTTTCAATAAATTCCGGATTCACTTCTGTTCTTCTGATGATCGCCGAAAGAAGATTTACCGGATTGAATCCCTGGTAAACCTGCCCGACATGACTAAGTTTGCCGCGTACATATATTACTGGCATTAATTTACCTACGGATCCCTCCTGAATTAATGCAGTGTTTTCATCCGGTCTGGAATGAGGTTCTACATCCAGCATTAAAATATAGTCCAAATCGTGTAATTCTTTCAGTTGTTTTATGAGTGGGATGGCACCACGCATGCCGGCTGATAAGTTTTCCTCGTCAGGAACTGCTATAAGCAACAAATTACCCTGAAAATCTTCCTGCCGACTGTACTCCTCCATCAAAGCCATATGAATAGCAGCTCCACCCTTCATATCCGCCGTTCCTCTTCCAAAGATCCACTTACCACTTTCCAGGTCTTCCCGAACTGTGTCATTCATCTGAATGCTGCCATCCTTGAAGACAGAAGTTATTTTTTCCGGGTCGTAGGCAGTTTCCGAATATTTCCCATAATCGTCCGCATCCACTACATCACTGTGATGTACCAGTACTATTGTCTTTTTCCCTTTCCCTTTTAACAAAGCCCAAGGCACTCTTCTATTCAGGTGATCTCCTGCAATCGGGTACAATCCACAATAATCCGGATGTTTTACAAAATAAGGAACATCCTGAAACCAATTAGCAAAAAAAGTTTCATTACCTTTTTCCATTGAAGTTCCTGTATGGGTTTTTTCCTTCATATATAATTTCATAAGCTGCATAATTCGCTCTGATCTTTTCATTCATACCACCCTTTCCTTAAGTTTTATCCCAGTACTATTTCCAGTCACCATACTCCATATATGACTGCGTCTTTTCTCTTATTTCAACACCACAAAGTCTTTCCACCATATGTAAGCTCAGGTCAATCCCGGCAGAAATGCCTCCACAGGTTGCGATATAGCCATGGTCAATCATTCGCTTTTCCGGGTTAACCAACGTTCCCGGCGCGCTCTTTCTAAGCAGATCCAGAACCTGATGATGAGTAACGGACTCCAATCCATCAAGCAGACCAAGTTTTCCAAGCAAAACAGATCCGGTGCATACAGACATGGTAATCTCAGTTTCAGGCTGAAGCTTTTTAATCCAATCCATCACTTTCTTATTTCCTGCCTGATATCGAGTCCCTTCACCTCCGGGAATTATCAGAATATCCACCGACGGGTGATCTTCGACAGAGTAGTCAGCAATCACCCTGAGTCCATTGACCGTCTCTACGACACCTGACTTTTCTCCAATAGTAAACACCTTGAACAAGTCATCATTGTTGAGCTCTGAAGTAACCGAAAAAACTTCATATGGCCCGGCAAAATCCAGGACTTCCACTTTTTCAAAAATTAATATCCCTACATTACGCACGATAAGATCCCTCCCTTTCAAACTCTTTTTGTTTTTGCCAGATTACTCTTTCTTCGCACCTGATTTTATGCTTTTCCGTGATTTAATACCCTTTCATTCCTCAACTCTATCAATCTAAAACCAAGAACTCTTACTTTATGTCATAATTCACGCTTATTTTTATAAATTTTAGATAGAATCCTCGTTTTACAGTCTGAAAAAAGATATAATTAAGAAAAAGGAGAGGGTGCCTCATTATGGAGTGGAATCGAAAGAACATCGAAAACCTTTTATTGGTAACAATGATCATCACCTTTTCCGGCCAAATCTATTTGAGTCCTTTGCCTGGTATGTTTCGATTGTCCATGGCGGTAGCAGCTCTTACTGTTACGTTGATTCATTTTCAGAAGCTACCGGTTATGCTGGTGTGCGGAACGGTAGCTTTTACCATTCCACTATTTCGGGCTCTGGTGGATTATATGAGTCTTTCTTCCGTTGGATTTACTAACCTGTTTCTGGGATATCTACCGGTTGCTTTTTACTACTTTTCTTACGGTACATTATTTGAGTTCCTCCAGATTCGCAAAAAATTGCAGAGCCCGATGCTCTTTATGTTCTCTTTATGGTTTGTTGACAGTTTTTCAAATATTATGGAGCTCTCATTGCGCCAGCTTTTAGATCGGACTGAAATAGGAGATGCGATTCTGCAGATTATTCTGATGGGAATGATTCGAACAGTACTTACGTATTTCCTTTACAATACTACCCTTTACTATATTGAGCGATATGACCGAAGTGTAAAGGAAAAAAAATACCGGGAAACCCTGTTGTTTCTTTCCGGACTTAAATCAGAGCTGTTTTTTATTCGAAAATCTATTGCTGATATCGAAGAAGCCATGAAGGAAAGCTATGGACTTTATCGCCAACTGGCGCCCGGACCTTTTAAAGAACAAGCCCTAAGCGTTGCAAAAAACATTCACGAAATCAAAAAAGATTATGTCAGAGTGGTGGAAGGCATGGAAAATGCATTGGCAAAAGAGGAAGACTATTCAATGATGAGTATAAGAGAATTGTTCGACTTGCTTAAAGAGAACTATATTACACTTGCCAATAGCAGAAAGTTGGATGTCCGTTTTTCTTTTCAGTGCCGCAATAATATTATGACTTCCGAATATTACCCTTTGATTTCCATATTAAACAATCTAATCATTAATTCATTGGAGGCCATTCAACAGGAAGGTTCCATCGTTGTAAAAGCTTTTATGGATAAAGAATACTACCATTTTCAGGTTATGGACAACGGAAAAGGCATTGATCCGAAGGATTTAGAACTGCTGTTTTTACCGGGCTATTCTACAAAATACGATGAAGTCACCGGAAAAATGTCTACCGGTATCGGACTTTCTCATGTAAAAGAAATAGTTGAAAACCACTTTTCAGGCTCTATACAGGTCGATTCAATCCAAGAGTCCAGATGGACCAGATTTTCGTTGCAGATGCCAGTAAGCAGACTATGGGAGGAGGCTTCTTAATGAAGACACGTTTTTATATCGCCGATGATGACCTGAGCATTCAACGTATACTGGAAAGCATTATTGAAAAACACGATTTGGGAACTGTTATAGGCAGCTCCAGTAACGGCAAAATGGCTATCGATGAAATCCCTGCTCTTCAGCCAGATATTGTGCTGGTTGATCTTCTGATGCCACAAGTAGATGGAATTGGTGTCGTTTCTTCTCTAAACCATTCAGATTGCAAATATTCATTTATTATGATTTCTCAGGTTGATTCCCGCGACATGATTTCTATTGCATACGAAAAAGGAATTGAGTTTTTTATTAACAAACCTATCAACGTTGTGGAGGTTGTATCAGTAATCAAAAATGTCATGGAAAAACACAGCTTAACCAAAATGCTTCATTCATTTGAAAGTGCCGTTAAAATGGTTCGGGGTTCAGATACATATTCCATGGATATCCCCGCCGCTGATAGTGTTAAATCCAATGTCCGGAAAATCCTGGCTAATATGGGCGTTTCCGGTGAGGCTGGTTGTCAGGATTTAATAGAATTAATCTTTCTGCTGATAAACAAAGAGTTGTCTGGAGCAAATACCGGAAACATTAAGATGACCGATGCGTATAAACTCGTACAGGAATATTATCAACAAAATGGCTTGCTGATTAATCCGGGTACCATAGAACAACGCATACGCCGCTCCATTAAAAATGCCCTGAATAATTTAGCCCACCGCGGCCTGGAAGATTATCATGATGATATTTTTGTGCGATACTCCACCTTACTATTCGAATTCAGTGAAGTCCGACGAGAAATGGATTATATTAACGGGAAAGGTAGTTATAGTGGTAAAGTAAGCGTCCGAAAGTTTGTGGAAGGGATACAGATATTAGCAGGAGATTTTGCAGAAAGATAATTTGAAAAAATTCAATTAATTCTCTCGATTCTGTGTCTTTTTATGTCCCTTTTTGTCTGTTTCTGTCACTTGAATTATATAATGATGTTGTCGTTATATATTTTAAAGTGCATGGAAAAGGAGGAATTATATTGAAAAGCAAAATGACGCTTACCACCAAAATCTTGCTTGGTCTGGTGGCCGGTTTGGTAGCCGGTCTGGTTTTGCAGGGTGCTCCGGATTTTGTAAACACCTTCATCGCACCCTTGGGACGCCTGTTCCTTAACATGATCATGATGATCATTGTTCCACTGGTATTTTCATCCCTCATTGTTGGCGCTGCCAGTGTTGGTGATCCCAAGACCCTCGGCCGCATGGGCGGAAAAACACTTGCTTATTATCTGGTTACAACTGCTTTCGCCATTACCATCGGCCTTGTTTTAGGCTCTTTATTCAAACCGGGAGTAGGACTCTCCATACCGGTTGATGCTGATGTAGCAGCTTCAGAAGCACCTGCTCTTACAGAAACACTGCTCAATATTATTCCACGAAACGCTATCAGTGCCATGGCAGATGGTAATATGCTTCAAATTATTGTTTTTGCCCTTTTCCTCGGAGTTGCTTTTAACTCAATTCCAAAAGAAAAAGGAAAAGTATTCATCGATTTCTTTGACGGTCTGGCCGAAATCATGTATAAAGTTACTTCATACGTAATGGCCTTTGCTCCCATTGGAGTATTTGGTCTGATCACACCAGTTGTTGTCAATCACGGTTTATCCGTACTTCTTCCTTTAGCTACCGTTATTGGAGCTGTCTATCTGGGGTGTATCCTTCACGCTACGATTGTTTACAGCACAGCTGTTTCGGTTATGGGTAAAATCAGTCCTGTCAAATTCTTTAAAGGAGTGGCGCCAGCAGCCATTACAGCTTTCAGTACCACCAGCAGTGCCGGAACCCTTCCGGTAACCATCAAATGTGCACGCGAAAATCTGGGTATTTCCCAGAAAGTATCGAGTTTTGTGCTGCCTCTTGGTGCTACCATCAATATGGATGGTACAGCATTATATCAGGGTGTTAGTGTTCTCTTTGTTGCTCAGGTATACGGTATCGAATTAACGATGGCTCAAATGGGTACGATAATATTAACAGCCACTTTAGCATCCATTGGAACTGCTGGTGTGCCCGGAGCTGGTATGATCATGCTTTCACTGGTGTTAACCTCTATTGGTCTTCCGTTGGACGGTGTAGCTCTCGTCGCTGGTATTGACCGTATTCTGGATATGGCCAGAACTTCAGTAAACGTAATCGGTGATGCTTCTGCAGCCGTTGTTGTTGCAGCAACTGAAGATGAGCTTGAAGTGCCTGAAGAGGCTCAACTGGGTTAATCATTTAATATCTAATTTTTCTAAAAAAGCCTGGTTAAATACCAGGCTTTTTTTTAACACAGTCACAGAAAGGAGCCTATCCAAATGAAAGAAAAAACTGTAGGAATCCTCGGAGGTATGGGGCCGGAAGCCACCTGGGATTTATTCGGAAGAATTATCAAAAACACTCCTGCAAATAAAGATTCTGATCATTTGAGGGTGATCATTGACTCTAACGCAAAAATACCGGACCGCACGGATGCCATTCTTCGGAACGGCGTCAGTCCTGTTAAGGCAATGGTGGAAACAGCATTAAATCTGGAAGGAGCAGGAGCTGATTTCTTAGCTATGCCCTGCATGACAGCCCATTACTTTTATGACGAGGTGCAAACCAGGCTGAAGATACCCTTGATAAATGCATTTACACTGATGAAGCAGAACATTGATCAACATTTCTCCCGCCAGGTAAAAGTATTGGTCATAGCCACCAGCGGTAGTATTCAATCTGGCCTGTACACAAACTATTTACCTGAAGAAAGCCTTGTTTTTCCAGGCGAAAGCATTCAGGAAGACGAAGTGATGGATCTGATTTACGGCTCTCGTGGTATAAAAGCCGGTTACACAGATGAACATAATATCGAGCGAGTATATCGTTTAATGCAACGTTATCAGCAGTCCGGAATAAGTTGCGCCATTGCTGGCTGTACCGAAATAGGCTTGCTGTTAAAAAACCAGCCTTCACCGCTTCCAGTAATTGATCCGTTGGATTTGCTGGCTTACGAAGCGGTTCGGCTGGCAAAAGAATAGTCAGGCTACTTCATCAGGTGTTTTACCAAACTGTGCCCGGTATAAGCGGGCATAGACACCGTTCTTATTCATTAACACATCGTGGCTGCCTTCTTCGGCAATTCCTTCATCCGTCAGCACCATAATCCGATCTGCATTTTGTATCGTTGCCAGACGATGCGCAATAACCAGAGTGGTTCTTTGGATGGAAAGCTTCTCCAGAGACTGTTGAATTAATTTTTCTGTTTCATGATCAAGCGCCGATGTTGCTTCATCAAGAATCAGGATAGGTGGATTTTTCAAAAATATACGGGCAATCGAAAGCCGCTGTTTCTGTCCTCCTGACAGCTTAATGCCACGCTCTCCAATATAGGTGTCGTAACCATTCTCTAGCTTGAGAATAAAATCATGGGCATTAGCCATTTTTGCTGCCCATATTACTTCTTCCTCAGAAGCATTTATATTAGCATAAGCAATATTATCCCTTACACTTCCGGAAAAAAGAAATACATCCTGCTGCACAGTACCAATATGACTCCTGAGTGACTTCTGGGTATAGCTTTTTATATCACGACCGTCCACTTTTATAGTTCCGTCATCCAGTTCATAAAAGCGGGGTATTAAATTGCACAATGTGGTTTTCCCAGCGCCGGAAGGGCCTACCAGTGCAATGGTTTCGCCAGGCATAATCGTAAAACTTAAATTTTTCAGCACATTTATCTGTTCATTATCTTTTTGATTGTAGCTGAATGTGACATTCTCAAAATCAATTTTCCCATCCACCTCCGTAATATCAGCAGAACCTGGTTGATCCTGTATATCCGGCTCCAGTTCCAGCGTTTCCACAAAACGGTGAAATCCGGCCATTCCCTTCTGGTAGTTTTCAACCAGCACTGTCAACTTTCTCATAGGCTGTAAAAACATGGAAACATAAAGCAAAAACCCCATCAATTCACCTGTTCTCATGGTTCCCTGATAAACAAAATACCCGCCAAAAGTAATCACCGCCAAGTTTATGGCATTGGTAAAGAAATTGACCCCGGCAAAAAATTCCGCCATAACCTTAAGCGTTTTTTCCTTTGAATTTCGGAATTCTTCGTTTCCTTTTTTAAATTTTTCTTCTTCCAGACTTTCGTTGGTAAAGGACTTTACCACACGCGCACCGGCAATGCTATCCTCCACCTGTGCATTAATGTCTGCCAGCTTTCGTCTCATATTACGGAAGGCTATTTGCATTCGTTTGTTTTTTAATATCGTAAAGGTCATGACAATAGGAATAAGTGCAAAAGTGATAAGCGTAAGCTGCCAGTTCATATTTAACATAATAATGAACGATCCTGTTAATGTTACCATTGCAATAAATAAGTCCTCTGGACCGTGATGTGCCAGCTCTGAAATTTCATTCAGATCATTTACCAACCGCGACATTACATGACCTGTTTTAGTATTGTCGTAATAATTAAAAGATTGTTTCTGGAGATGCTGGAACAAATCTTTCCGCATGTGATATTCCATTCGTATTCCCAGTACATGACCCCAATAGTCTACAATATATTGAAGTAGTGCTCGAACAATGAAAAAAATCAACATCCCAGCTGCGATTGTTATAAACAGATGAAAGTTTCCTGCTGGAATGACGTCATCTATAATGATTGTCACCATGAAAGGAAACACCAGGTCCATAAGGGCTGTAATAAAAGCACAGCCAAAATCAAGAAAAAACAGCGGTAAATGTGGTCTGTAATAGCCAATAAATTTTTTAAGCATAAAAATACACCTTTCTTACCAATGCTAACAATGCCGTATCATCGATACGACCCGGATTAGCCGTATTATTATTAGGGTATTAGCAATATACCTGATGTTAAAGATTTTACCACAATCATGTAATAATAACAATTTAAGAAATTATGAAACTTTTATTGTCGGGGTTCGTCTTTAACAGTAACTGAAACATGACGAAAGGAAGGGGTTAAAATGATACCGTACAATTTCAAGAATAAAAAAAGCTGTTTATCCCTGTTTCTTTTACTGCTTGTCATTATCCTTATTATTGCAGGATGTGGAGCGCCAAGAGAAGATGCAGCGATGTCCGAACCGGCTATGGCACCAGACTATGATACTGCCGAAAGTGCACCAGCACCGGATATGGAGGTGTCGCGGGATGCTATGGCAGAAGAACGTGGAGAAGGCTCCGGACTGGATCTCAGCAGCACAACGGAAAGCCAGCATAAAGTGATTTATACCGGCGAAATATCTATGGAGACCCTGGACTTTGAGGATACTGTGTCAGATGTTACAAAATACGTTAACGAGATTGGTGGTTACACCGAAAATTCAACTATTGAAGGAAGAAGAATTGGTGACTCCTCCAGACATTCGAGGCGATATGCATCTTTCACTTTTCGGGTCCCTGAGCAGCGATTTCACAGTTTTGCTGACCAGATAAGGGAATTTGGCAACGTCACCTCAGAAAGTACCCATGGCGAAAATATTACGGAGCGATATTTTGATACAGAAGCTCGTTTAAATAGTTTGCAGGTTCAGGAAGAACGTCTGTTAAGTCTCCTGGAAAAAGCAGACAGCATTGACGACATCATGCGAATCGAATCCGAATTATCCAATATTCGTTATCAAGTGGAGAGCTTAACAGGCACCTTGCAAAAATGGGATAATTTGATCCAGTTCTCCACCATTCATATGACAATAAGGGAAGTCGATGAAATAACACCTGATCCGGACGACCCACCAGGCTTTCTGTCGGATTTGCAGGAAGCGTTGCAGGATTCAATTCTGGCCGTTGTAGAGTCTTTAAAATATCTTATTACCTTTGCTATTATGGCAATTCCTTTTATAATTGTATTTGGCTCGATATTCATGCTCCTTCGGAAATTGTACCAGAAATATATCCAACCAAGACGTAAATTCAAAAAAAAGAAGTCAACACCATCAGATGAATAATTTCATTAGCAAAAAGAATCTTCGGAACTACCTCCGAAGATTCTTTTTGTAATCTATTAATTTGAAGTTCTATTTTACACGAGCTGCTGTTAAAAAACGGGGACCCCAGTAAGAGGAATTATCGATATGATCAAAGGAGACGGTTCTGCCAGAGGATGGAGCATGAACAAACTGTCCTTCCCCCGCATAAAACCCAACGTGGGATGGTCCAGCTTGGTATGCCGTAAAAAACACCAAATCTCCGGGCTGCATTTCATCTCTTGAGATATGCTCCACAGAGTGATACATATCAGAGCTGGATCGCGGTAAAACAATACCATGTTTTGCCAGAACATATGAAACATAGCCGGAGCAATCAAAACCGGTGTTTGGACTGGAACCGCCAAAGCGGTAAGGTGTTCCTTTTAAAGACAAAGCTTCTTTAAGAATGCTTTCACGCAGATTATCAGCCTGCTCAACCTCTTTCTGAAGAAGACGCTCAGCCTCTTCCAGCATTTGTTCCATTCGGGATTGAGCTTGCTCTCCCATGGATTTTGTCAGCATAACTGATGCTTCAGCTCTGGTGACTTCATTTGCAGGTCGGAAAGTTCCATCCGGGTAACCAGAAATCCAGTTTTTGGCAAATGCTTTCAGAACATACGTCTGATAATCTTCAGGAATGGAGTGATAATCATCAATTTGATCAATAAATGATTCGCACCCTTCAGTATCTTCATTGAGTTGAGTTCTAACCAATATGCGGGCGGCTTCAGCCCGATTGATGGGTTCATCCAATGCCATGGTTTTGGCTTCCCCTGGCTCAACGGCTCCCATTTCTTCGGCACCGCGTATGTAATTCATAGCCCAGTGCTCATTCTCAGCTGTTTCATAATGGCGATGACTGGTTTTCATTGCAAGAACGATAAACTCTGCCTTGCTAATTGTACCGTCCGGTCTGAAGGTTCGATCACTATATCCTCTAACCACATCCATGTCCGATAATGTCAGTACATATCCTACGTGCCAGTCTGTTAAATCTACGTCGGCAAACCCGGATCCGTTGCTGGATGCGAATGCCGAGGTGCTGCTTATGCTTATAACCAGGATGACAAGAACTAGTATTTTTGCAAGTTTCACACTGTCACTCCTTTAAACCTTTTTTGATGCCGGATAAACACAAAAAAAATTTCGTTCGGTAGCTGGCTGCCTATATACGGGCCCTATAGCTTTGCGTCCTGCTGTTTCCAGCAGTTTGCCTTTTCGGGAAATTATTGATTACCCAAGCTAATTTAATTTAAACAAAATTATATCATAAATTTATTTTTTGTAAACCATTCAGGGTTCTTTTTACGTCCTAATATACAGGACATATGCCACTATTAGCAAACTTGACACATCCTTTTCCCTGGTGGATAATTACAGAAACAGTATTACCGCTGCCTATCATTTTGTCCGAGGATGATAAATATGGAAAGAATAGTTTTACTGGTAGATATGAATGCCTTTTATATTAGCTGTGAAATGAGTCGTAATTCAGCACTGAAAAATATTCCTGCTGCTGTTGCCGGCGATCCACAAAACAGAACGGGTATTGTTCTTGCTGCAAATTATAGTGCCAGAAATTATGGTGTGAAAACTGCCATGACTCTACACGAAGCTTTTAAAAAGTGTCCTGATCTGGTAACCATCGCCCCGGATCATACTTTTTATAACCAGAGATCAAAAGAAGTTATGAGTTATTTGCATCACTTTTCACCAGTAATCGAGCAAAACAGCATTGACGAAGCCTGGTTGGATATCACAGGTACAGAAAAGCTGTTTGGTTCCCCTTTTCAGGTAGCTGAAAAAATCATGACTGGCCTGAAAAATGAATTAGACCTGTGGTGCTCTATCGGTATTTCAGATAATAAGTTTTTATCTAAAATGGCTGCAGATATGAAAAAACCATTGGGCATTACTGAGCTTTGGCCCAAAAATATAACTGATAAATTATGGCCTATGCCTGCTCAGGCTATGTATGGGGTAGGCAACAAGACTATGGAGAAGCTAAAAGCTCTGAAAATATCCACCATAGGAGAAATTGCTGCTGCTGATGTTTCAACTCTGGTGACCCATCTCGGAAGTGTTGGAATGGATCTTCATCGTAAAGCGAACGGGATTGATTCTTCTCCTGTTGTTCCTCACTTAAAAGATGAAATGAAATCTATTGGACGTTCCACTACCCTCAAGACAGATGCTTATGCTGCTGATTCCGTCCGGAGTATATTTTTATCCCTCGCTGAAGATGTAGGTATACGAGCAAGAAACCACAGAAAAAAAGGGACTACCATTCAGATTACGATAAAGTTTAACGATTTTAAAAGCATCACCAGACAGACTACAACCACTCCCACTTTTTATACTAAAGATCTTTTTGATATGGGATTTGCTCTTTTAAAAAAGCACTGGCCCGCTGCCAAAGGCGTCCGTTTGATAGGTATCAGTTTAACCGGCTTTGATTCAATTGATGACGGCCGTCAGATGAGTATGTTCGATTCATTAAACATTGATTCTCCAGAAAACAAACTAAACAACTCTTATAAAATTGACGAAGTGATGGATAGCATAAGAAAAAAGCACGGCTCAACAATCGTCAGCCGCGCTTCATTAATTGATAAACAGGATACTTAAAGAATGCTGTTCAATGCCTGATCAAGATCCGCCATTATATCTTCTGCTTCTTCCAATCCTACAGATAACCGTATAAGATCAGGTGATATGCCGGCCATCTGGCATTCTTCCGGAGAATAGGTAGAGTGTGTCATACTGGCCGGATGTTGGATAAGACTTTCTGCATCACCAAGGCTTACCGCCAGACCACACAATTCAACCTTCTCCATCACTTGTTTGCCCTTTTCGAGGCCTCCATGAATCAGAAAAGCTATCATTGCACCTGGTTGAGTCATTTGCTTTTTTACCAGCTCAGCCTGAGGAAAATCATCAAATCCAGGGTAGTAGACTTCTTTAACTGCCGGATGATTCCGCAGGAACTCAGCAACTTCTCTGGCGTTTTCACAGTGCTTATCCATTCTGAGCTTAAGGGTTTTCAGACCACGTTCAATAAGAAAAGAATTGAAGGGACTGATGGCGGCGCCTGTCATATCTTTTAAACCAAAGGTTCTTACTTCCATAAGAAATTCCTGACTTCCAACCACAAACCCTGCAATGACATCTCCATGTCCGTTCAGGTATTTGGTAGCAGAATGCACAACAACATCCGCTCCCAATTCCAGTGGTTTTTGAAGGTAAGGAGTACAGAAGGTGTTATCTACCATTACCATACAGTTTTCATTTTCATGTGCAATTTTACTGATGGCTTCAATATCTGCAATTTCCATGGTTGGATTAGCCGGGCTCTCCATATATACAATTCGTGTGTTTGGCTTCATGGCTTTGCGAACATTTTCCGGGTCTTTCATATCAACAAAGGTTACTTCCACATTAAACCTGCTTAAACCGTGGCTCAACAGGGCAAAGGTGCAGCCATACAATGCTTTGGCAGCTATGATATGATCACCGGCTTTAACAGCTGTCCAAATTGCCGAGGTAATAGCCCCCATTCCCGAGGCAGTCGCCAGAGCCGCTTCTCCTCCTTCAAGCAATGCCATTTTTTCTTCAATCACAGTGCTGGTCGGATTTCCGATCCTGGAGTAAATATATCCCTCTTCTTCTCCTGCAAATCGATTACCACCTTGTTCGGCTGAATCAAATAGGAACGTTGCTGTCTGGTAAATAGGAGTAGCCAATGTTCCCTGTTCGTTTCTCAAAGCTCCTGCGTGGATGCTTTGTGTCGCAAAACCCTGTTTACTAAGCTGTTCTTTTTTCATAATGAACGAACCCTCCTGTTATCACGGAATTTTATCATATGCTATCTTCTAATATATCATTCGACAATTTTTTGTAAACCCCTTCTTTTTTGTTGAAATGCTGCCAATATTTTTTCACCGTTTAATCTGTGAAGCATAGGTGCCCTTACGCCAGAGTTTCTCCATCGGTCCTGTTTTAAATTGTTTTATTATTAAAGGACTTAGCAGCATTTGCACAGCATAGATAAAAACGCTGATAAGCAACCCTTGTAACAAGTTGATCCGGTGCATCAGCCCCAGTCCGTATCCATAGAAAATCAATGTTAAAAAAACAGACTGGGTAATATAGTGAGTAAGTGCCAGACGACCCACCTTTTCAAACTTCATCAAAAATACATCCATCCTGCCGTTTTGATGAAGCTTTAACAATGCTGTCATATAAAATAAACACAACGAAACCGTTGCCACTTCTTTAGCGATTTCACCGGCAAAAATGAAAAGATAATTCGACTCATAAATAAGACTGCTGCTGGTAATCAAATACAAAACAGTCGCTGACCAACCAATTGCCCCGCCCCAGACAAACATACGGTGAATCGTTTTCTTATTTTCGGCCAGCCTCTCAAAAAAACCAAGTTTCCCAGCACAATATCCAGCAAGAAACAAACCTAAAATTTTAGGGATCCAAAAAATGAAACTGATCAGAACCATCGGAATCTCATGCCTTAAACGAAAACTAACGATTTGAGAGTAGCTGCCTTCCTGATAGATATTGATCACCTCTTGCAACGCAGAAGCATTGCTGATTAGTACCTCCTGGTCTGCTGACATCTGATTTTCAGCCATCACCTGAAGCGTCATAATTCCAGCCATAAAAATTGTTGAAAATAGAAGCAATCCAATCACCCAGTTTCGAAGGCTGCGAATACTTTTGTTGCGAAATAACAGTAATAAGAATCCGGTTAACGCGTATGAAGTAAGAATATCTCCATACCAGAATAATAGCATATGAGCCATTCCAAAAACCAGCAGAAGCAAAAGTCGGCGTTTAAATAATCTGGCAGCGTTTAAGCCTTTCCTGTCAGCTCTTTCCATAAATATATAAAAGCCCAGGCCAAACAAAAAAGAAAACATGGTATAAAACTTACCTGTGGCAAAAATCTGAATAACGACAGCTACCCAGCGATTCATCGCTTCAGCGTAATTAAAGGGATTTACTGGAAAACTCATCAGCGTATCGTTAAACATTTGTGTATTGACCACTAGCACCCCCAACAGGGCAAACCCCCGAAGCATATCTATTTCCCGAATCCTTTCCTGTTCAGTGACCGGCGCTAAGGTTGATTCAGCTTTATCTGAAAGCACAAAACCACTCCCTTTATTTTTCCTCCTTATAGCATACATGACTCAGGATTCAATATCCAGAAAAAAAGAGCCGGAAATTTACCAGCTCTTACTGTTCTTCCAAATAATTTCCCCAACCGAGGCTTCTGTGCATTCAACGATTTTCTCCTTATCCAGTTTTCCAAGAAGGATTTCTCTGATTTTTTGTCTTTCATCATTACTAATCTGACGCTTTATTCCAGCCTTTTGTACATAATGCATGTATGCTTCTTCAAGGGTCATTTCCATTTTCCAGTCCCGGTGCGAAACTTCTTTTTCATAGTCTATAGCATGTAATCTCAGTATATTTTCAACACATTCTATTTTATGATGGTTTTTTTTTGTTGTATCTCTGGCCGGCCCAGGATTTTCTTCCTCAAAGACTGTATTTTGTATTTCATCTCCAATTAGGTCTTTCCGATAAATAAAGGCGCTCAGATAGCAGTACCCGCGACTTGCAGCCATCATTTTTTTAAGCGTTTCCCAGCTGTGTATCGCAGGCGACATGGAAGCAAACACCAAATCAAAATGCTGATTCCACCCTCGATTCTTTAAGTTTATTTCTTCCCAGTTTTCTTTCAGGATTTTAATATTTTTAATATCTAATCGATTTGCTTTTCGCTCCAGCTCCCGGAGCATACAGGCTGACAGATCCAGGGCATACACTTCTTTGCTTCTTTTTGCAAGCGGAACAGTATGCGTGCCCGGACCACAGCCAATATCCAGTATTCTGCTGTCCTTTGTAACAGCGCCTTTGCTTTGCAGCTTTTCGATTAGTCTCTCCGCTTTGTCATGACGTTTTTCAGATCGCTGGCTAAACTCTTTAGCCCTATTATCCCAAAATGCTTCACAGATTTCCATGTCCAAATCCTGTTCCAAATGTTCAATCCAGTATTGTAAATTTTCTTCTGACATTCTAAAGTCATCCTTTCAAATTATCTCAGCATTCTTGGATCCGCCAAACTCTCTAAATCTCTGCCTAATAAGGCCAGAGAAGTCACAAGCAGAGTGAGAAATAACCAGGGGAACAAAAGCCACCATTTCCAGAACGATGTCATAAATATGCCCTGAAAATTCACAGCATGATGTATGATCAGTCCCCAACTCCTGGAAGCAGGATCTCCCAAACCTATGAAGGCCAAAGAGGCTTCCGTCACAATCGCCATGCTGGAAAGTCGAATCATGTTTATGATTAACAGTGGAAACAATTCAGGAATTAAATGCTTTCTGATTATATAACCAGTGCCCGCCCCATAATGCGCTGCCATTTTGATATAAGGCTGTTCTTTCAAGGACAAGGTTGCAGATCTGAGGATTCTGGCAGGTCTTGACCAGGAAAACAAAGCCAGTACAATGATAATATTGCTCAGGCTGGAGCCGAAAAAAGCAGCAATCACAATCATGGCTGGAAGTTCCGGTAATGCCAGCATAATATCGATTAAACGCTGAATCAGTTTGTCAGTCCTTCCACCCTTCCAGCCTGACAGCATTCCCACCATTCCGCCTCCAAATCCGGCCAGCAGCGATGTCCCAAGACCTACAGCCAGACTGACTCTTGCTCCATAAGCAATCATTGACCATATGTCAATTCCAAGTTGATCCGTCCCCATGATATGAGGCCGTCCTGGTGGTTCTAATGCAGGTCCCGATGAACGCTGATGTGGTAAATTGGTAAGCACTGGGGCAAAAATAGCTGTGGTAATCAGTAAAACGAGTACAATAATCGCCATTTTCCCTGAAACAGATCTTGCTTTCCAGAAAAATATCAGTTTTTTCAAAGATTTCATTTGCGCTGAACCCCCTGTCCAATTCTCGGATCTGCTTTTTGATAAAGCATGTCTGCACACAGGTTGGCCAACACCACTGTTGTGCCTATCGCCAAAAAAATTCCCTGAAGAAGCGGATAATCACGATAAGCAACAGCCGTCGTCATTAAAGTACCGAGACCCGGGTACGAAAAGACATTTTCAACCAATACGGCACCACCCACCAGGCCACCCAGCTGCATAGCAATGCGTGTTATCAGAGGCAGCAGCGCATTGCGGAGCGCATGAACATAACGGATCCGATGTTCCTTCAGGCCTTTTGCGCGGGCCGTCCTCATAAAATCCTTGGTGAGTACGGTAGCGAGACTGTTCCGAACCATCAGGTAGATTCCACCTGTTCTGGCTATTGTCAGAGTAATGACGGGCAACACAGCATGCTTCGCTATATCCATACCATGCTGCCAGTTGCTGGCATAAACCGCAAAATGGGTTTTAGCGCCGGATAGCGGAAACCAGTCTAAACCGGCAGCAAAAATGACCAGTAAGGCCAGTCCTATCAGAAAAGCGGGTATTTCTGACAATATCATTATCAGGCTGTAGAGCAGCGAATCCTTCCATTGGTTTCTTTTCCAGGCAGAGTATGTTCCAAGCCCAATTCCCAGAAATAAACTTAGCAACATAGAGGACGCTACTAACAGAAATGTCCAGGGAAGACGGTTTATAATAAGACGACTTACCTTTTCTCGATGGGTGTAACTAAATCCCAGATCACCACGAGCCAAGTCTGATATGTAGCCACCATATTGCTTATAAATCGGCTGATCCATGCCATAGTATTCTCTATAATACTCAATTTGTTCCCGTGAATATTCGACAGGAATATCATTGTCATCTCCGCTGATATAAAGGAAAGGGTCCCCGGGCATCATTCTGGGAAGCCCAAAATTCAGGCTTAAAATCACCAGAAAAGTAATAAGGTATTCAAGCTTCTTACCCATCCGCCAACCCTGCCTTAAGCATGTCGGCACACTGACTTTCATCAGAATTTTGCAAAATCCGCCCTGCGCTGCCTTCCTCAGCGACACTTCCCCGATCCAGAATAAGCAGTTGATCTGCTACTTTTCTGGCAAGATTCAGGTCATGAGTAATAAATAGGAGCGCAAAACCATTTTTGTTTTGCAGTCCTTTCAGCAATCTCAGCACATTAGCCTGAGTTGATACATCCAGCATTGAGGTAATTTCGTCAGCTATCAGTACCTTCGGATTCATCACTAACGCCCGGGCTATCGCCACCCGCTGACGCTGTCCTCCGCTGAGACTGGAGGTATACCGTTTCAAAAATGCTTCACAGTCGTCCAACTGGAGGGCTTTAAGTGTTTCTTTAACCCGTTTGCACCTGCTCAGTTCATTTCCAATGCCATTGAGTTTCAATGGTTCGCTTATCACTTCCTCCACGGTCATTCGATGGCTCAGTGCACTGAAAGGATCCTGCAGCACCAGTTGTACACCACCTTCACAACAGGCAAGTTGTTGAAGGTCATTCTTTTTTTCATTAAACAATACCTGCCCTTCATCCGGCTGAATAAAGCCTGCAAGGATTTTGGCAAAAGTAGATTTACCGGAGCCGGAAGGCCCTACCATTGCTATGGTTTCACCATGTCTCAGGTTCATGCATGCTTTCCTGAGTGCTGGAATGGAACGATTACCGATCTGGTAATGTTTAGTTATGGCTTCACCTCTAAGCACATTTATTAAACCCTTTTGATGACACGCGATTTCCCGTTCAATGGAAACGCTCTTTAATTCAGGTGTCTGTTCACAGCAAAGGGAAATACGCTGTGAACAGCGATTATAGAAAGCACATCCTTTATGCACTTCATTGCCATTGTACTCTCCCGGGATACCCCATAAATCTTTGTGCGGCGACAGCTCAACAGAGGCATTAAACAGGCCGCGGGTATATGGATGCATTGGCTTTTCCATTACGGCATCTGTAAAGCCTTTTTCGATAATATGGCCTCCATACATCACCATCACTTCCTGAGTCAATCCACCAATAAGCTTTACATCATGAGAAATGACCAGCATAGCAAAGTCCATTTTTTTCTGTAAGCTCAGTATGGTTCTAATCATATCCTGCTTGGCGAGACCATCTAAGGAGCTGGTTGGTTCATCCAAAATCAGAAAACGTGGCTTAGGGGCAATGGCCATTGCCAGAAGCACTCTTTGACGCATTCCACCGGAAAGCTGATGGGGAAAGGCCTTCGCTTCCCAACCTTCCAGGCCTGTTAACTGCAGCAGTCTTTCAGCTTCCCGCCCGGCCTGACCAGAAGAGATTGTCTTTCTCTCTTTCAACTTTTCTGTCAATTGGTCGCCAATAGTCATCACCGGGTTTAGGACTTCCATCGAATTCTGAAACATCATCGCTATGGTACTCCAGCGATGATGTTTTTGCTTTACCTCAGATAAACCTAAGTAAGACTCACCAAAAAGCATCAGTTCTCCAGAGGAATTATGCGGTTTATCAATCAGACCCATCAGAGCAAGAGCCAGAGACGTTTTTCCACTGCCAGACTCTCCAACTATTCCAAGACTTTTACCTTCCCGTAGCGTAAAAGAAGCCCCCCGAACTGCTTCTACGGCATAATTTCCGGTTTGATACTGAACCTTAAGACAACTGGCTTTTATGGTTCTATCCATGGTATCCTCCTTACTCTGCATCCCTTAATAATCTAAGTACGATAGTTTGTTGTGGGTCATATTGTGATGATCAAACACGTGCATCCATCCGGAGTAAGCTTCTTTATTATAAACAGTGTATCCTGTTCTCATAAACAAGGGGATTTCCGGTACATCTTCTGCCAACAGTTCCTGAATCTTCATCACTGTTTTTTTTCTTTCTTCCTCATTTACCATTGTAATTTGTTCTTCCAGCATCCTCTTCAGCTGCGGATGATGATATCCAGGTATGCTATTCACCCAGTCCCCATCTGTGGAAGAAAAACGCGCTCTCAGATAATCGGCATCTCTTGCCCAGCCACCATGTCCAACCAAAACCATTTCATACTGTGCGTCGGCTATTCTTTGATCTCTTGACTGACTATCCAGGGAACGTAAATTAATTTCTATTCCCACATCTGCTAACTGCTCCCGTAACAGTTCACCCATTCTGACTTCCTGATCCTCTCCCGTCAGTAATTCAAAGGAAAGAGAGGCTGATTCAAGACTGGTTTTGGCTAATAATTCCATCGCTTCATCTGTTGAATATTCGTACTGATTCACATCAGGGTTATACCATCGATGATCCGGAGGTAAAATACCAGGGCTTCCCGGAATGCCTCCTCCGCGAGCTATTCTTTCCACCAGGTCTTGTCGATGGATAGCATATGCCATAGCCTGTCTGAGCTCCCGTCTTTGAAGCTCAGGTTTTCGCTCCATATTAAATCGCAATCGATAACCCCATACTCCTGGTTTTTCAACAACTTCGTAAGATTCATCTTCCCAAAAACGATCCAGAGAATCTATAGGAATATCAGAAAGATGAATATCACCGTTATGAAGAGCCAGCACCGGGTCACTAACCGGAACAAACTCTATTACATCAACTTTTTGATCAGGTCCCCAGAAGGATTCATAAGCTTCAAACCGATAGGATCCATGTTCCTGTTCATAGTGGGTTAGCTGATAAGGACCGGTGCCAACTAACGACTCCGGACCGGTAAACGCCTCCGGTTCATCAACATTCTGCCATATATGCTTTGGAATCATGCTAATACTGAAGAGTTCTTCAATAAAAATCGGGCTGGGTTCTCCTAGTCTGATTATTAAGTCATGCTCACCTTTAACTTCCACTTCCTGAACAAAACTTTCGTCCAGCAGCTGAGCCGAAGACACTACCGGCATGAATTTTTTCACATATTCCAGTGTAAAAGCAACGTCTTCTGCCGTAAAAGCTTCTCCGTCGTGCCACTGAATATTTTCCCGCAACTTAAATAAATACTCTTTTCCGTCTTCTGAAACTTCCCAGCTTTCAGCCAGCCAGGGGATATAACCGCTTTCGTCTTTTTCCACCAGTTTATCAAAAATAAGATTTACCTTATAGCGCCCCGGCCCTCTTGAGTGGGTAGTATAAGGCTGTGGCAGTCCATAGTCACCACCTTCCAGTCGGATTACTTTAGGGCTGCTATCAGCTGACTGTTGTTGCTCCCCACCCATTTCTGCCGGGTTGGAGCAGCCGGAAAACAATCCCGCAAATACCAGGGTAGTCACCATAAAAAACATAACCTTACTTGCCCAAAATTTCCTCATCTAATTTCCTCCTTTTTTACATCGATGGCTTAAGTTAGTTATAGACGAGATGAGGAAAGCTATCGGAAATAAAAAAAGCCTCTTGAATATATCAAGAGACTTGTCCCATTTAAAAGTCTGCTTTCATCAATACAAATACACGCACTCCCAGCACGTATTCGCTCTCATCTTAAGGCAGGTCTCCTGGCTTACGGTTCTTCCTCCTCCCCGCCTTCCCAAGTATGACTCAGTGGCTTTTTCGGGGAATTGTCACCGTTTACAGTGGTGGGTCCGCGCCGGACTTTAACCGGTCTTCCCTATTCTCCTTCTCTTGAAGGCACCTTCGATGCATTATAATCATTTGCCATTATATCAATTTGCCCTGACTTTTGCAAGTAATTAAAAAAGTAACTCCTGTATGGTCACAGAAGTCACTTCTTATATTGTTATTCTTCGTCTTCAATAATCTCCTTCTTTCTGCGTAGAAAGAAGAAAATAGATAGAATTGTTACCGTCCACAGCCCTATAGAAATTGGACTACTTACAAAGTACAGGTAATTTCCTCTGGCTATGGTTAACGCCTGTCGGAAACTGGCCTCGAAAAGAGGCGTTACCAGAAAGGCCAAAATCAGTGGACCGTCCGGAAGCTTATACCATTTATAGAAGTATCCAATAAATCCTGATACAATTGCAATAATGGTATGATACGGCATATTACTATAGGCATAAGTACCAATGACCAAAAATATAGCAATAATCGGCCACAATACCTGGGCCGGTATTTTGGATAGCTTAGTAAATACAGGGATCAATAACCAACCGAATACCAGGTTAAGCGGGTTTGTCATCAACATCAAAATAAAGAGCGTGTATACAACCTGAGTGTGATCCACAACAACGCGGGGACCCACCGGAACACCTTCCATTACCAGTGCTGCCATCATTAGCGCCGCTATGGAACTTCCTGGTATACCAAATGTCAGCATTGGTATGAAAGTAGCACCACAGGTAGCATTGTTTGCAGCTTCTGCTGCGGCGACACCATCTAAAGAACCTTTTCCATAGTTTTTATCTCTGGAAATCTGACTGTATACTGAGTAAGAAGTGTAAGAAGCCAGCGTTGCTCCCGGTCCAGGAAGCGCTCCGAGGAAAGTTCCCAAAACCGATCCAATTCCAATGGCTTTTCCGGATTTAAATAATTCTTTAATTGTCAGACCCGGCTCTTTCTTTTTCGCTTCATCTAGAATGCTTTCTCCCAGATCACCGGACTTATCCGGATCTTTAATAAACTCGTGAATCTCTTTCACAATTACTGGTAAAGCAAAGAAACCCATCAATAATGGAACCAACGGAAATCCAGATTGCATCTGCCTTATTCCAAAAGTAAAACGAAGTCCACCAGTGATGATATCTCTTCCTATAATCGCTAAGAAAAAACCAATTCCAGCAGACATAATTCCTTTTCCAGGATTCTCAGCCGAAAAGACAACCACCAGAGATAACGCCAGCATGTATAATGCCGTCAATTCACCAGGTCCGAAACTTGGAGCCATTCTTCCAATGGGAACAACGAGAAAAATCAATACGAAGGATCCAAAGAACCCTCCAAGAACAGATGCATAAAGACCCATTTGTAATGCTTTTTTCCCTTTTCCCATTTGTGTTAATCCATAACCGTCCGCAACGGTTGCAGCTGCTCCTGAGGTTCCGGGTGTTCCAAATGCTATGGCTGTAATGGAACCACCGTAAGTCCCTCCAACATATGTACCAATTAACAGACCCATTGTCTGAGCTAATGGCAGAATAAATGAAAATGGCAACACCAAAGCGATTGGCAAACTATGTGCAAGCCCTGGTATAGCACCAACTGAGATTCCAACAACAATTCCCATCATGATAAAAAGTATTGTTTGTATGGTAAAAACATCTGCAACTGCTCCTGATAACGCAACTGTATCTATAGCCATTAATTATCCCCCCTTTAAGGCAATGGTGTTCTAGGCATGTACATGGACAGTAATTCAATAAATAATACATGTATAACGATGGAAACTGTCACCGCCAACGCAGCCATCTTCACTACGGTTTTACCAAATTTACTAAAGTCATTCTTTCTCCTTGCATCACGATAAACTGTCCAAAGCCACCATACAAATAAAAAAGCAAAGGTAGATGTTACCAGCCCTATATTTCTAAAAGACCAGGAATATGCCCACATAAATAT
Source organism: Tindallia sp. MSAO_Bac2 (assembly GCA_003838145.1). Taxonomy (GTDB): domain Bacteria; phylum Bacillota; class Clostridia; order Peptostreptococcales; family Tindalliaceae; genus Tindallia. Next base: position 35,621 of record QYZZ01000089.1, on the reverse strand, counting down.
AGCAATCGCTATAGCGTAGGGCAGTTTTCCAGTCAATTTAAATTCAACTTTTGTTTCAGGCTTCATAATTTCTCTGACAGGAACCAGTATGCCTCCCAACACCATAAGAAGTAATGAAATTCTTGGTACAAATAACTCCATCGTTCTCAAAGATGATGTAAAAGTCCAAGCATATCCTCCCAGTGAAAGGGCAGCAACCACCAGTCCTACTTTTGAATTAAGTGATAATAGTCCCTTCGAACTCATTTTTCTCACTCCTGACTCGATCTTTGTTATGAATCTATCATAATTCCTTTTAGGGCAGAGCCCTGAGTTTAATGCTTGAACACTCAGGGCCCTTCCTTTATTGTATCAATTCAATTTCTTTGCTGTGTAAAATTTATTATGTTTAGTCAAGTTGTTCTACCCATTCAATATAGTCTGGCACCATGGTGTCATTTACATCCATGTAAAAGTCCCAGGTTTCGTCAGCATCCAAGTAATGGGCAACAACACCCATGTCCTTGAAGCTTTCCTGAAGCTCTGGCATTTCTGCAATTTCTCTTATTGCATTGGAAAGCCGATCCTTCAGTTCCTGATCCGTTCCCTTAACGGCCCAAAGGGCAATTGGATGTCTTTCCCGTCCTTCTTCTATTCCATATTCTGAAACATTAGGAACTTCAGGCATCAGCTCATCTCTTTCAGTTAACGGCTGTGTATTAACCATTACCGTCATATCTCCGTCTTGATGCAATGGAACAGCTGCGGCCAAACTCAAGTGACCAACATCCACATGTCCACCAGTCAAGTTTAAAGCAACATCTGCTCCACCTTCCAAACCAACGAATACATAATCCAGTTCGTCCGGCGGCAATATTTGCTCAACAATATAGTGGCGTACATTACCTTCTCCCTGTCCACCGAAAGTCACATCATTTGGATTATCCTGAATGTACTCAATCAGTTCATCCAGTGTTTCCCAGGGAGCGCCCTGACGATTTCCAATAACAAAGGTTGGACTGGCCAGGGTTGCAATAGGCTCAAAATCATCGATGGTATAACCTCTGTCTCCTGCTGCAGGTTCAAATAGAAGTGGACCTGTGTGACCCCAGAAAAACATGTTGGCATCCGTAGACTGGTTTGACACATAGTAGGCGGCCTCAGTGCTCATTCCACCAGGCATATTAACAACGTTGGCATTAATTCCAAACTCTCTCATATGCTCGGCCATATATCTGGCTGTCAGGTCGTTTGAACCGCCTGCTCCAAATCCTACAACGATATCGATGTCAATTTCTTCTTCCGGCTCTTCCGCCGGCTCTTCTGATGCTTCAGCTGTTTCTTCAGTTTCAGCAGGTTCTTCCGGTGCTTCTGCAGGTTCTTCTCCCCCACATCCCGTTACCATAGCTCCTACCAACATTAAAACCAACAACAAACTTAAAATTTTTCTGCTACTCATACACTTATTTCCCCCTTTTTACCTTTATCCTTTTATTACACAGCGATTCTTATCATGATAAGAATCGCTGCTGGCTGATAAGTTTACAAGGGGTTTGGCCGGAGCAAGTATTTGTAATCACACGCTCCGTCACTTCGTGCTTTTGAATCCCAGCATTAACCAAACCAATTTAACGCTTATAATTAATGTAATTTCCAAACTGATACTTTATGGGTTAATTAGCCGTCAAATGCTTCTAACCACTCAACAAAACGTGGAATCATATCATCTTCTACTTCCATGAAGAAGTCCCACTGCTCTTGAGGGTTAAGATAATGAGCAACTACACCAATATCCTGATAGTTTTGGATAAATTCTTCATCCTGAGCAATCTCTTCTACAGCACTGCTGACACGATCAATTAACTCCTGAGGAGCTCCTGTTGGTGCCCAGAGACCCAGTGGATGAGGCTCTCTTGCATCAATACCAAACTCATCGATATTTGGTATGTCTGGCATTAATGGATCTCGATCGATAAGGATCTGCGTATTAACCAATACAGTTAAATCACCGTCTTCGTGCAGTGGTCTTGCTGCCGCTAAACTTAAGTGCCCCAAATCAACATGTCCACCTGTCAGGTTCAGGGCTACATCAGCTCCACCACCAAAACCAACGTAGCTGTAGTCCAGCTCATCCGGATCCAGAATCAGTTCTGCAATAAAGTGCATCATGTTGCCTTCTCCCTGACCACCCAGTACAACTTCACCAGGGTTTTCCTGGATGTACTCAATCAGGCTATCCATATCATCCCATGGCGCATCAGCTTTTGAGGCCAATGCAAAGGTTGGACTGGCAACAAGACCTGCCGGATCAAAATCATGGATAGTATAACCCCTGTCTCCTGCTGCAGGTTCAAAAGACATAATCAGCGGATGAGCCCACATGAACATATGAGAATCTGGAGCTTGTGTTGAAACATGATATGCAGCTTCCGTACCCATACCTCCTGGCATATTTACTACGTTTGCATTAATGCCATGAGCATGCATTGCCTCAGCCAGATAACGGGCTGAAAGATCATTGGATCCACCTGCTCCAAATCCTACAACGATATCAATATCAATTTCTTCAAGTTCTTCTGCTGCTGGCTCTTCAACAACTTCTTCTCCGTTGGGTGTATCTGGTTCTGGCTCTTCTTCCGGTTCAGCATCCGGTGATCCACAACCTGCCAGTAAAGAAACAACCATTACCATAGCCAGCATTAACAATAAAACTTTTTTCTTTGTCATTTTGTGCAACTCCCCCTTTTTTATAACTAGCTTCGCTACAACATAAGATGATATAGTTCTTTCGCATCTCACCTCCCAGCCATTTACATATAATGGTTAAATTGTGAATGCCTCTAAACTCGGAGTCATTATACAACAAATGTGCTGATATTTCAATGTTTAATCAAGTCAAAATCGTCAAAAAATAATCAATCTGTTAAAAACATTGATTTTACAATGTTTTCAGAGCATCGATTTGTTCCTTTTTTCATCAAAAAATAATAGGCTGCTTTTACAAGCAGCCTATTACTAACTCTTCTCTGTCTCTACACATTATAACATTTTAATCTATTGTTTGATGCCACTCCTGGAAAACAGGAACCATTTCTTCCTGTATTTGCATATAGAAGTCCAAAGTTTCCTCTGGATTCAAGTAATGTGCGATAAGACCGCTGTTGAAGTAGTTTTCCTGAAGTTTTTCATCCTGCGCCACGGCTTCCATGGCCTTACTGATCCTATCAATAAGTGCCTCGTCTGTTCCCGGTATTGCAAAAAGGGAGATAGAGTGTGGCTCAGCAGGTGCATCAGATACTTCCGTAATGTTTGGTATATCAGGCATCAATGGATCTCTATCCATGAGAACCTGAGTATTTACCAATACTGTCATATCGCCTTCTTCATGCAATGGTCTGGCTGCAGCAAGGCTTAAATGTCCTAAATCCACGTGTCCACCTGTCAGGTTCAAGGATACATCAGCACCCCCTGCAAAAGCTGTGTAAATATAGTCAAGTTCATCAGGCGGAAGCATTCGAGTTAAGTAAAAGTGCATCATACTTCCTTCTCCCTGACCTCCCACACTTACTTCACCTGGGTTCTCCTGAATGTATTCGATTAATTCATCCCAGTCAGACCAAGGTGCTTCTGCTCTGGAACCCAAACTAAACGTGGGGCTTGCCAGCATCCCAACCGGAACAAAATCATCAATGGTAAATCCTCTGTCATCAATGGCTGGCTCAAAAATCAGGGTCATTGCCTGGCTCCAGAAGAACATGTTTGCATCAGGTCTTTGCTGAGTCATGTAGTATGCTGCCTCTGTTCCCATTCCACCTGGCATATTAACAACATTCGCTATAATTCCATGTTCACGAAGGGCCTCCGCCATGTATCTGGCTGCCAAATCGTTGGAACCACCCGCACCAAAGCCTACAATAATATCAATTTCCACGTCTTCTTCAGGCTCATCAGCAGGTGCTTCTGCCGTTTCTTCAGCATCATCTGCTGGTTCTGGCTCAGGTTCATCAGCAGGTGCATCGTTTCCACCACACCCAGCTAACAGCGAAAAGGTCATCATAAACACCAGTAGCATAATCCACAACTTATTTTTTTTCATAAAACTTCCCCCTTTATTAATAGCTTATTAGTAATCAAAATTTTTCTTGTTTACAATAAATATATTCCGCAACCCACCTCCTTATTTTTGAATTTATTTGAATTTTTTAATAATATTGCATATTATACACCTCCACGGAATAAATTTCAATATTTGTTTTAATTTTAATTTTCGTTAATTTTTAGTCAATCATTTTCTTTTTCTCTTAAACCTTCTGCTCACACGTTTTCCAGACATACAAGCAATCAGGATAACCATTATTTCTACTAAAAAATTTATGTCAGCTGTCTTATTTAACTTCATTGCATAATTCAACTCTATGTTTTCTTTTGATCAATCTACTGAATTTTTTCAATTAATTGATCAGATTACAAAACAAATACATTTCAAGTCTTCCAATTTAAATATTATTTATACCCGTTATGAGTACAGAGAGGCAATTGCGATTACTGTTTCCATAGTCATAAAAATCCCCAGGGAAATCCTGAAAAGGATGTGCCTGGGGCGGTGTTGTTTTCCTTGTTCCTTATATTATATCCTGTTTTCCCTGTGTTTCCTGCCTTCCCAGTGTAAAACTTTTTTGTTACTGTGTAGATGTTTTTTTGTCAGTGTAGATGTTTTTTGGGAGGGGACAACATTTTCTCCGCCGGTTTAATAACTATTCTACCGTAACTGATTTTGCCAAATTTTTTGGTTTGTCCACATCCGCACCCCTTGCGACTGCCATATAATATGCGAAAAGCTGTAGCGGAACTACAGATAATACAGGCGTCAGAATATCTAATGTATCTGGTATGCTTAAAACGATGTCGGCTGACTGATTCACTTCCTCTTCAAGAGATTTTTTTGTAACAGCCACTACATAAGCACCTCTGGCTTTCACTTCTTTCATATTTGATAACATTTTATCATACAGATACTCCTGAGTTGCCATTGCAACAACCAATGTTCCCTGTTCCAGCAATGCGATGGTTCCATGCTTCAGCTCACCGGCAGCAATTGCTTCAGAGTGTACATAGGATATCTCTTTTAATTTTAAAGATCCTTCTCTGGCGGTATAATCATCCAATCCACGCCCAATATAGAATGCATGTTGCTGATGAATTTGTTTGTTGGCCAGCTCCTGTATTTTTTCCTGATGCTCCAGGATTTGTTGTATTTTGTTTGGCAGTTCCTTAAGTTCCTGAACTACGGCCTCCACATCACTGGCTTTCATCAAACCTTTTAGTTCCGCCATAGAAAGGCCGAGCAAATAAAGTGCCACCACCTGAGTAATATAGGCTTTTGTCGATGCTACGGCAATTTCCGGTCCTGCCCAGGTATAAAAAACATCCTGTGCTTCCCTGGAAATACGGCTTCCTACCACATTGGTCACCGTCATGATATGAGCGCCTTTTGATTTAGCCTCTCTCAGGGCAGCCAATGTATCAGCTGTCTCGCCAGATTGACTAACTGCAATTAACAATGTTTTTTCATCTACAAAAGGGTCTCTGTACCGAAACTCCGATGCAATCTCTACTTCCACCGGTATACGGGCAAATTTTTCAATAGCTGTTTTCCCGACCAGCCCGGCGTGCCACGCAGTGCCACAGGCAATGATGACAATTTTGTTGAAAGCCTGCAGCTGATCCGGTGTCAGACTTAATTCATCAAGAACAATCCGGTTGTTGTCGTCCAAACGTGGCATTAACGTGTCACGAACCGCCTTGGGCTGTTCATGCATTTCTTTAAGCATGAAATGTTCATACCCGCCTTTTTCTGCAGATTCCAGATCCCAGGTTACTTTAAAAACATTTCTTTCCACCGGCATTCCCAGTTCATCCAAAATATCTATATGGTCTTTGGTAAGGACTGCCATTTCACCATCTTCAAGAAAATATACATCTCTTGTATATTTCAGCAAAGCCGGAATATCAGAAGCAATGAAATTTTCCCCCTGACCGATGCCTACCACTAACGGACTGTCTTTCCGAACTGCTACCAGCGTATCCGGGTGATCTTTGCAGATCACGCCAATAGCATAAGCGCCTTCCATTCTGTGAATAGCTTTTTGGACGGCTTCGATCAGGTTACCTTCATAATAATACTCTACAAGATGGGCTATAACTTCTGTATCTGTTTCAGTTTTAAACTCTGTACCCAGACTGTTTAACCATTCTTTCAGTTTCATATAATTTTCGATTATCCCATTATGAACAACAGCAATGCTTCCCCCGGAACTGGAATGCGGGTGAGCGTTGATATCGTTTGGTTCACCATGTGTAGCCCAGCGTGTATGTCCAACTCCCAAGGTTCCGGTAATACGATGATTATTCAGATGCTCTTCCAGCACCGCCAGTCTCCCCTTAAATTTCCTTACAGTAATTCCACTACCTGAATAAATAGCCACTCCTGCAGAATCATAACCTCTATACTCTAATTTTTGTAGTCCTTCCATCAATATTGGAGCAGATTGCTCATCTCCAATGTATCCAACAATACCGCACATATAATAGTCTCCTTTCAGGCATATCTGATTGATTGCATTAAAAATGAACCTCTGACTGCTGCCACAGGTTTTCACCCGAAACCCTTTGTACTGCCAATCGCTTGCCAGTTTTGTAGCTTCTTTATCGGTGGTGAAGTCACCGCAGGGCATCCGCCGAAATCTCGATCCTCCCTGTTCCTCGTCAACTCGCATATTAAGCAAGTTCAGGCGCTTGGTTTTGCTATTCAATTTTTACATTCTAAGCATGACATCACCCCTTCCAACTATAAACACTACCCAAGGCGCTCTTCAATAACCTTAGCCAGTTTTTTCGCCAAGCGGCTTAGCTTTTCCTGGTCTTCGCCCTCCAGCATAACACGAACCAAAGCTTCAGTTCCTGATGGTCGTATTAGTACACGCCCTTTTCCGTCCATTTCTTTTTCCAGACACTTAATTTCGCTGCATATCTCGGGATCATCCATATATTGGTCTTTAAGCTTATTTTGGACTTTTGCGTTTACCAGAACCTGAGGATAGCTTTTCATCACGGAAGCCATTTTTGACAGTGGTTCTTTTTTTTCAGCCATTAGTGATGTTAACATTAAAGATGTCAGCAAGCCATCGCCGGTAGTGCTTTGTTCAAGATAAATTATATGTCCTGACTGCTCACCTCCCAGCACATAGCCTTCTTTTTGCATCTCTTCCAGCACATATCGGTCCCCTACTTTTGTACGCACCAAAAGACAACCTTGCTCTTTAAGTGCCAGTTCAAGCCCAACATTACTCATCACAGTGGTTACCAGCGTATTTTTAGGTAGTTTGTTTTTTTCCTTAAATCTTAATGCCAGCAAAGCCATGATCTTATCACCGTCAACGATGGCTCCGGTATCATCCACTGCTATAAGTCGGTCGGCATCACCATCATACGCAAAGCCAAAATGACTCTTTGTCTGAACCACTTTTTCCTGAAGTGATTTCGTGTGAGTGGAACCACATTGTTCATTGATGTTAATTCCATTAGGCTGATTGTTTATTATATGAACCTTTGCACCCAATGCAGCAAAAACTTCCGGAGCAATTCGCCAGGCCGCTCCATTTGCTGTGTCCAGAGTTACTCGGAAGGAGGTAAAATCAGAAGATACGCCGTCTTTAAGGTGTTTGATATATTGGTCTACATCCGCTTCACGCTGACGCCATTTACCCATTTCCTTCGCTTCAACATTAGAAGTCATTTTCACAGGATCTTTCATGACTTCTTCAATCTCATCTTCCAGAGTATCATCCAGTTTATATCCTTTTTCGTCGAAGAACTTAATTCCATTATATGCCGCAGGATTGTGGGAAGCAGAAATCATAACTCCACAGGACGCACGGGTACTTTTCGTTAGATAGGCCACACCAGGAGTTGGAATGATACCTACAGATGCAACATCAACACCCATACTGAAAAATCCGGCACTCAACGCCGCTTCCAGTGCATCACAGGACTTCCTAGTATCTTTTCCTATTATTGCCAGGGGCTTTTCAGTATCTTTGAGCATCACCACCGCACAAGCCTTAGCCAGTTTAAATGCCAGTTCCGCCGTCAAGTCTTCTCCGGCAATACCCCGTACACCGTCGGTTCCAAAAAGTCTTGCCATGCATCATCTTCCTCCCTTTTGTCTGTTTATCAACGCTTTCATTGTAGCATAACTGTTGATAAAACACAACGCTGTGCAAATTCAGGTATTTTTTTACCAAAATATTGATTTAGGGGTTGCATCTTCGTAAAAATTCATGTAGAATAATAATTGATTAATCCATACTAGTTTAGTAGGAATTAAAAGGAGATGTTGATATGACTATTACAAAGACAATGACTATTGGTGAAATTTTACGCAAAAACCCGGAAAAAGCTACTGTTTTAATGCAGTTTGGAATGGGTTGTATTGGATGCCCTTCAGCCCAGTCTGAAACCCTCGAGGAAGCAGCCATGGTACACGGAATGGATGCTGACAAGTTGGTGGAAGCACTAAACGGGGAGGATGCTTAATGAGTTTATTTATTGGGCCTATTCATCATTGGCTTTTCAATAAAATTAAAATAGCTGAAGAAATCGAAAAAGAAATTCTTGATTTTGCTCAAAGGAAAAATCTCATAGCATCTGAAGTTTTAGAAGACGCCAAACAAAAATTTGAACCGCCAACACCCGATGCACCGTTGGAATCACAGATTGACCATGGAAATATTCACGCCTGGCTTCAACATCGAATTGTTCAGGTTGAGACAAGAATAGCGTATTTTGTAACCGAGATTCTAAAATCAGATTCAAGCGTAAAGAAAGATATCGTTGGCATTTATAGCCAAAATGCTACAAAAATTGCCAGCAGCTTAAGTGAAGTTCCTTCAACTCCGGAAAAAATGGTTCAGTCCATCCATAACTACCTGCTGGAAGGGATGCCTTGCGACCGGGCTCAAAGGATTGTTGAAGAAAGCGAAGACAAGGTAGCCTGGGTTTATGAACCATGCCTTCACAAACAGTATTGGGATGCTGTAAATGGCGATGTGAATCATTATTATGATTTTCGGAAGTCATGGATTCAATCTTTTGTCTATCATCTAAAACCTGCCTGGGGTTATACTCTCAGTTCTCAGGGAATACACCAAATAGAAAGTGAGGCAAAATAAATGAATGCCATCGAGCTGATGATAGCTGAACATGTTAATATACGGAGAATGCTGACAGTGCTTCGAAAGTTTTCTTATGAGTTAATGAAGGATCCAGGCACAGACGTTTCAGACGTACCTAAAATGATTGAATTTGTTCGTCAGTACGCAGATAAACACCATCACGGCAAAGAAGAAGATTTGCTCTTTAACCGTATGGAAGAACATCTGGGAGCTGCCGCACAAAAATTGGTGCGACACGGGATGCTAGTGGAACACGATCTGGGACGATTACACATAAAATTGCTGGAGGAAGCCATTGAGGATTTTAAGGCTGGGAATGACGAAGCAAGATTAGATATTATCGGAAATGCCATCGCTTACACCCAGTTGCTGGATCGTCATATCACCAAAGAGGACGATATGGTCTATCAGTTTGCCTGGAGACACTTTGACGAAAAAATGATTCTTACGATCAATAACGAAACTATTCAGTTCGAAGAACAAGCTGAAAATGAGGGAACACAGCAGTATTATCTCAGTTTGCTTGAAAAGCTTGAAGAAAAATATGTAAAATAAAAGAACAGGTGCAGGCCAATAAATGGCCTGCACCCTGTTTTTATTGTTTTAAGTTTAAGCCTGGTTTAGTCTGTTGCCAGTTTCTTGTATATTTCATAACGTTCTTTAGCATCAACTTCCGCAGCCTTAAACAGTAGTTCCGCTTCTTCAGGGAATGTTTTCTTCAGAGAAGCGTAACGGACTTCACTATCCAGGAATTCCTGGAACGGCGTCTTTGGTTCTTTGGAGTCCAGAGTGAAAGGATTCTTGCCTTCTTCCTTCAGCAATGGATTGTAGCGGTACAGATGCCAGTAACCAGCTTCTACAGCTTTTTTAGTCTGTTCCTGAGTTTTACCCATGCCAGCACCAATTCCATGAGCAATACATGGTGAATATGCAATCACCAGGGATGGTCCCGGATATGCTTCGGCTTCTTTCATGGCTTTCATTAACTGGTTTTTGTCAGCGCCCATACCAACCTGCGCTACATAAACATAGCCGTAGGTCATAGCCATGCGACCCAAGTCTTTTTTGATGATTTTCTTTCCGGAAGTAGCAAATTTAGCTACAGCACCAGCAGGAGAAGCTTTTGAAGACTGTCCGCCTGTATTGGAGTACACTTCAGTATCCATTACCAATACATTAATATCGTCTCCACTTGCCAGAACATGATCCAGTCCACCATATCCGATATCATATGCCCATCCGTCTCCACCGAATACCCAGTGCGACTTCTTAACCAAATAATCTTTTTTCTCGATAATTTCATCCACAATTGGGTTTCCAGCAGATTTTTCAAGTAGTGGTAGCATTTCATATGTGGCGGCTTTCGAGGCTTTTGCGTCATCTTTTCCTTCAATCCATGCTTTAAAAGCATCTTTCAGATTTTGAGGCAAGTCCGTTTCCATGCCTTCTTTCATCAGATCTTCCAGCTTAGCACGGATTTGAGTGGTCGCTAATACCATTCCGTATCCAAATTCCGCATTATCTTCAAATAGAGAGTTTGCCCAGGCAGGACCCTGGCCTTTTTCGTTCACGCAATACGGAACAGACGGTGCACTACCACCATAGATGGAACTACAACCTGTTGCATTGGCAATAGTCATTCTGTCACCAAACAACTGTGTAATTAACTTAACGTAAGGCGTTTCACCACAACCAGCACAAGCTCCGGAGAACTCGAACAGCGGTTGAGCAAACTGGCTTCCTTTCATATTGTCAATGTTTGTCAGATCCGCCTTGTTTTTAAGGGAAATTGCATAATCCCAATTCTCTTTCTGAGCTTCGATCTGTGGCTCTACCGACTTCATTTCCAGTGCTTTTTTCTTGGCCGGGCAGATATCTGCACAGTTACCGCAGCCGGTGCAGTCCAGTGTGGACACCTGCAGTCGATACTGAAGTCCTTCAAATTCTTTACCCATAGCCTTCAATGTATCAAAGTTTTCCGGCGCCGCCTTTGCTTCTTCCTCGTCAACTAAGAATGGTCGGATGGCAGCGTGTGGGCAAACAAAGGAACACTGATTACACTGAATACAGTTTTCTTTGATCCATTCCGGTACATTTACTGCGATACCACGTTTTTCATACTCGGAAGTTCCCATCGGGAAGGATCCGTTTTCTCTACCTACAAAAGCACTGCTTGGCAGATTATCCCCTTCCTGCGCGTTCATCGGACGAAGGATATTTTTAATGAAATCAGGTGCATCATCTTCTTTTGCCGATTCTTCTTTAGCATTTGCCCAGTCAGCAGGTACTTCTACTTTTTCCAGTGCATCCATACCCATATCGATTGCTTTCTGATTCATTTGAACAATTTTTTCACCTTTAGAACCATAGGTGTCTACAACAGCCTGCTTCATGTATTTAATTGCATCATCAACCGGTATAACTTCTGCCAGCTTAAAGAAAGCAGATTGCATCACCATGTTGATTCGGTTTCCAAGACCAATTTCCGCTGCTATATCTGTTGCATCGATGATATAGAATTTGATATTCTTCTCTGCCAGTGTCTTTTTCAGGCTTGCCGGCAATTTCTGCTCCAGTTCTTCTTTCTTCCAGATGCAGTTAAGAAGGAATGTTCCTCCCTCTTTGATGCCTTTCAGCAAGTCATACTGATTAACATAAGCCTGATTGTGGCAAGCAATAAAGTCCGCTTCACTGATCAGATAAGTTGAACGAATTGGCTTTTCTCCAAAGCGAAGATGAGAAATCGTTACCCCACCGGACTTTTTAGAGTCATAGGAGAAATATCCTTGTGCATACATATCAGTATGATCACCAATAATTTTGATAGAGTTTTTGTTAGCTCCTACAGTTCCATCAGAACCAAGTCCCCAGAATTTGCAACGTACAGTTCCCTTCGGCTCTGTACTCAGTGTATCAGTCACAGGCAGAGAGGTGTTTGTTACATCTTCGTTAATTCCAACCGTGAAGCCATTCTTGGGTTCTGCTTGTTTTAAGTTTTCAAAAACTGCTTTCATCTGAGCTGGAGTTGTATCTTTGGAGCCAAGACCATAGCGACCTCCTACAATAACCGGAGCATCCGCTTTTCCATAGAACATATCTTTAACATCCAGATACATCGGCTCTCCAGGAGCTCCAGGCTCTTTGCACCGATCCAGAACCGCAATTTTTTTAACTGTTTTCGGAAGTACATCCATGAAGTATTTTGATACAAACGGCCGATATAAGTGAACTTTAATAACACCTACTTTTTCGCCTTTTTCCACCAAGTAGTCGACGGTTTCCTCCAGAGTTTCCGTAACAGATCCCATAGCAACCACGACATGTTCTGCATCTTCAGCACCATAATAATTAAAAGGCTTATATTCACGTCCGGTAACTTCAGATATTTTATTCATGTAGTCCACTACTATTTCTGGCAAAGCATTGTAGTACGGGTTAACCGCTTCTTTGGCCTGGAAGAAAATATCCGGATTCTGAGCCGTCCCGCGAAGCTCAGGATGTTCCGGGTTCAGCGAATCAGCACGGAAAGCCTTGATAGCGTTCCAATCTACTAATTCTTTAAAAGTATCATACTCAATCGCTTCAATTTTTTGCACTTCATGAGAGGTTCTAAATCCGTCAAAGAAGTGAACAAAAGGAAGCCTTCCTTTAATCGCCGCTAAGTGGGCAATTCCACCCAGGTCCATTACTTCCTGAACACTTCCGGATGCCAGCATGGCACATCCAGTTTGTCTGGCTGCCATAACATCGGAATGATCACCAAAAATTGACAGGGCGTGAGCAGCCACCGCTCTTGCACTTACATGAAAAACACCAGGCAGTAATTCGCCTGCAATTTTATACATGTTCGGGATCATCAGCAAAAGCCCCTGAGATGCGGTGTACGTTGAAGTTAAAGCTCCTGCAGCAAGAGAGCCGTGCATAGCACCAGCTGCACCTGCTTCTGATTGCATTTCCGTAACCGTCACGGTTTGACCAAAAATATTTTTTTGTCCGTAAGCGCTCCACTCATCAACACTTTCAGCCATGTTGGAGGAAGGGGTGATTGGGTAGATGGCAGCCACATCCGTAAAGGCATAAGATACATATGCCGCAGCCGTGTTTCCATCCATTGTTTTCATCATTTTTGCCATTGAATTGCCTCCTTCTTGATTTTGTTTTATTTTTAACTATATATGGGTTGGAATATAATGCCGTCACCTATTTATTATAAAGCATTTCAGAGGTATTTACCAGTACGATAAAAGAAAAATGGAAAGTTTATATTTTCAGATTATTGCAGGTTTTGCTTTTGTACATTCTTTCTGCTTTGCTGTATATACTGTTCATAACTTTTTAAATTCTTGTTTAAATCCTTGTTTATTGATCTTTGTTGCTTTATAATGAGTTTATTACTGCAAGAACTTTACCTTTTTTCTGACATATTGAACATAATCATTGTTTGTCCGAATAATAAATGTACTGCGAGGTGAATAAAAGTGCAAAATATTGATGAATTTATCTCTAAAGATCATCTGGACCAGTTAAAGAAACGGTTTTTTATAGAGAACAACAATTCTCACGAATTCAGAGTGCTTGAATATTCCCTTGAAATCTTCGATGTGCTAAGCACTGCTTATTCAATGGGTGGGAAACGCAGATCCCTGCTCTATTACAGTGCACTCCTACATGATATTGGCTATGAAATCAGCCCTCAGAAGCATGATCAACACACCAGAAGCATCATCAGCACCGATCCTTTCTTTGATATTGTCCCGCATCCCGAACGGCTTATGATGGCGTTAATTGCAGGAGGGCATCGAAAAAAGCTGGCTCGTGAGTTGAACCAGCTATCTATCCGCAATCAGCAAATTGTAAAACAGCTGGCGGCTATACTGCGAATTGCTGATGCTATTGATTATCCCAGGGACTCATTTCTGAGCATTAAGAGATTGTTATTGAAGTCTGACTGCCTTGAAATATCCATTGAATCAACTGCCTTTAGCATTGTCGCTATCCGCGTTTCTCAAAAATCCTCTTTGTTTGAGGAAGTATTTGGGCTGCCGGTTAAACTCATTGAAATAAGTTAGACTTTTCGGTCTTTAATCAAATTCTTTCAATGCATTGGACAACTTAAGCATTTTCTGATATCATAGCCACAAACTTAAATAAAGGAGCGATCCCATGGATCAGAAACAAGTACTGGCCATCGTGGAAGGTCGTGAGATTACTCAGGAAGATCTTGATCTGGTAATTCAAAGCCTTAATCCGCAACAAGCCAACCAATTTCAGACAGAAGAAGGTAAACAGCGTTTACTGCAGGAACTGGTGAACCAGGAACTGATTTTTCTGGATGCTGTAGAAAATGGATTAGAGTCCAATCTGGACTATCAGCGTGCATTAAAGAAAATGAAGGATAATTTTCTGAAACAATACGCCATGAATGCAATGTTCCAGCAGGCTGAGGTGACAGAAGAAGAAATTCAGAAATTCTATGACGAAAATCCGGATCAGTTTCAACAACCAGAACAAACAAAGGCAAGCCATATTTTGGTTGACGAAGAAGAAGAAGCTCAGAGAATAAAAGAAGAGCTTGATAACGGAGCGTCCTTCGAAGAAAAAGCCCAAGAATCTTCAGGATGCCCATCAGGACAAAAGGGTGGAGATCTTGGTTATTTCTCAAAAGGAAAAATGGTGCCGGAATTTGAAGCAGCTGCCTTGGAATTAAATCCGGGAGAAATCAGCGAACCGGTGAAAACCCAGTTTGGCTATCACATTATAAAAGTTGTTGATCGAAAAGAAGGCAGCACCAGCGACCTGGAAGATGTGAAAGACCAGCTTAACCAACATTTAGTTGCTCAGAAGCAACAGTCTATTTATTTAGACACCGTCAATAAGTTAAAAGAGAAATACAGCATTGAAATTAAGTAGACTAAAGTTCACTAAAAAGACTTCTCCTCTTCGGGGAAGTCTTTTTAAATTAATATGTGATATCAACACCGTCAATTGTTATTTCATGAGTCAGAAAAAACTTTCTAAGATCCATTTTAGCAACCTTTCGCTTAAACTCAATCTCTTTGTCAAGATACACTTTAGTATTATCAGCTTCAACAAGAAGATACTTTTCGGGGTTTTCCGGTTTCCCTTCCTTCACCGAAGGAAGATTCGGACCCAGTCAGCAGCGTTTAATTTCAACCTGCTCAACCGTCAGGTCTGTAATTTTTCTTTTGGTCAGATAATGCCTTAGCTTTTCTGACATTATAATTTCCATGCGTTCATCTCTCCTATCCAAAGCATAATATATCGTTACCCTGTTAACTTTTAAATTATAGATAATATTTTTCCATGATAGCTTCTGCGATTTTAACGCCATCAACAGCTGCAGACATAATTCCTCCCGCATAACCACACCCTTCACCTGCCGGGTACAGTCCTTTTACGTCGCTTTCCATCAATTCATTTCGTTTTATCCGTACCGGTGAAGAACTTCTGGTTTCAACGCCGGTTAAAATAGCGTCGTTTAAGGCAAAGCCTTTCATTTTCCGATTCCATTGCATCAGTGCTTCTCTTAGCACTTCAGATACGTAGGAAGGAAGGCAGACAGATAAATCTGCAGGGTTTACTCCCGGCCTGTAGGTTGGATAGACTTCCCCCAGGTCTTTTGATGCTCTTAAACTGAGAAAGTCTTCAACTCTTTGGGCAGGAGCCCGGTAGTTTCTGCCGCCCAGCACAAAGGCTTTTCGTTCCCATTTTCGCTGAAAATCAATACCCGCCAATGGATTTTCTGAATCAAAGTCTTCCGGCGTAACAGAAACCAGTAAAGCACTGTTTGCATTTTTTCCATTTCTTCCGTATGCACTCATGCCGTTGGTGACTACTGAGTCTTTTTCAGAAGCGGATGCTACTACCATACCTCCCGGGCACATACAAAAAGTATAAGCACCACGACCATTGGGATGATGCCACGATAAACGGTAGTCTGCAGCACCAAGCGTGGAAATACCAGATTTTGTCCCATATTGTATTTCATTAATTAACTCCTGAGGATGTTCAATTCGAGCTCCTATTGAAAAGGCTTTGGATTCCATTGGCACTCCACTATCATAAAAAGATTCAAAGAGATCTCTGGCACTGTGTCCCATAGATGCTACAACCACCGAAGTTTCAACCGCCTCTTCACCTTCTATTTCAATTCCCTTGATGTGATTGTTTTCTATTTGAAGCCTTTCCACTCTGTTTCTGTAGCGAATCTCTCCACCATAGCGGATAATAGCTTCTCTTATTTCTGCCACTACTTTTCTTAGCTTATCTGTCCCAATATGTGGTTTGCTGTCATATAATATTTCATTTGGAGCACCATGGTCTTTCATTTTCTTCAGTATATACCTGCACCTGGGGTCGTTAATCCGGGTTGTCAGTTTGCCATCAGAGAAGGTTCCTGCTCCCCCTTCCCCAAACTGAACATTTGATTCGGTATTTAAGCTTCCATCTTTCCAAAACTGGTGTACATCTTTAATGCGCTTGTCTACCGGTTCCCCTCTTTCAAGCAGAATAGGACGGTAACCTTTTTCAGCCAAAAGCAGGCCACAAAACAAGCCGGCAGGCCCAGTACCAATTATTACAGGCGGATGAGGGAGTTTGCTGTCCCCAAAACTAATGGATAATTCTTTTTCCGGAGGTTTCTTTTCAACTTTCTTGTTTCTATTGTTGTGAAGAACTTTTTTTTCATCCTTTACTGTCAGATCCACAATATATACCAGCATAATTCGGTCTTTCTTTCTGGCGTCAACAGATCGCTTGTATATACGGTATTCAATTATTTCCTGCGGCTTAATTTTTAAGTACTCTGCTATGCTCTTCTCAAGATTTTGCTCTTTATTTGCCGCTATTTTCAGCTCATAAATCCGAATCATCTAATGCCTCCGTTTCCAACTACAAGAATGACGCAGCCTGTCTTCCGGCAAGGAGTCCCGTGCACCATGCCCAGTGAAGGTTGTAACCGCCGCAATCTCCATCTGTATCCAACACTTCACCAGTCAGATATAATCCCGATATTAACTGAGATTCAAGACCTGAAGAGTGGATTTCCCGTGTATCAATGCCACCGGCAGTTACTTGAGCATGTTGCCAGGAAAGCGTTCCAGATACGCCAATCTCCCATTCTTTTAACAAGTAAATCAGATTTTTAATTTCTTTCTCCGTTATTTCGGATGATGGTTTTCCGACTTTATCAACACCAGCTTCTTTAAGTAACACCGGAATCATTTTTTTATGCAAGAGTCCTACCAGCGAAAAGTCTGCTGGTTTTTGGGGGTTGCTTTGTAGGCGCGTATAAACTTCAGCTTGTATTTGCTCCATCCCCCATGTCGGAAAGAGATCTATTTTCACAGTGTCATTTTTGTGCTGTCTTGACGCCAGACGTCCCAGCTGCAATACTGGCGGTCCGGATATCCCGTATTCAGTAAATAGTATTTCTCCTTTTTCGGTTCGAAGACATTTACCATTACGGTTGTAGCAAACTTGTCCCTGCCACTTAACTCCATTTACAGCTTTTAACCATGGTGCATGCAGCTTAAGTTGAACAATAGCCGGAAAAGGATCGACTAATCGATGCCCAAGACTCTGAGCCAGTTGGTATCCGCTTCCATCAGCTCCAAATTGACTTCCGGCCTTTCCTCCCGTTGCCAAAATAACTTTTTTGGCTTCTATTAGCTCATCCTTGTTCGTTTTAATCATGAAGTAATCCTTCTTTTTATGGATAGATACAGCTTTGGTTTCTGTCAGAATATTTATGTTCTGCATCTCTATTTCGTACCTGAGCACATCCAGTACGGCTGATCCCTGGTCAGAATATGGATAAACCTTCCCTGCTTCTTCAATTTTGTGAGTTATACCCAGTTGATGAAAAATCCTTAATACTTCTTCCGCTGATATTTGTTTAAGGACTGATTCAGCTAACCTTAAGTCTTCACCGTGATAATAACGAAGATCCGGATCGATATTGCTAAAATTACATCTGCCATTACCCGTCGCCAGAAGTTTTTTTCCTATTCTTTTTTCTTTTTCCAAAATCGCGACCTTTGCTCCGCAACGGGCAGCTTCCAAAGCTGCCATCATACCGGATGCCCCGCCTCCAATAACAATAATTGGTTCGCTTTTTTTCATGTATCCTCACCAGCCCTTCAGCCAGGTTTAAGAAAAGCCGGATACCGCTCAGCGGTCCCAGCCATATATTCACCTGTTAATTTCAGATTATCAGTTAGCTCCAGGATATTTTTTTTATACGGTCAAAAGCCTCTTCCATCACTTCTTCCGTTACTGTGCAGGCAAGACGAAGATATCCTTCCCCGGCGTCACCAAAAGCTGTCCCGGGAAGCATCAGCACCCCTGCTTTTTCTAGTATCTTCAACATTACCTGCTCTGAAGAATAACCTGTCTCTTTGCAATTAACCATCATATAAAATGCTCCCTGAGGCTCGGTCACCGAAAAATAAGGAGTGTTATTAATCAGCTGATAGGCTTTTATCATCCGTTGTCTGTATATTTCCTTCAGCTTTGGCTGTATTTCCGATTTTAACTCAATTGCTTTCATTGCAGCACGTTGTGAAACTGCCGGCGCCGAGAAGCAGATACCTTCGTTTATATCTCTCATACACTGTACAATCTCCGGAATCGCAGCCACATATCCCAGTCGCCATCCAGTCATGGTGTATTCCTTCGAAAAACTTCCCAGTGTTATTGTTCTTTCTTTCAATCCTTTCAGGGATGCCAACGGAGTATATGGCTGATTATAAGTAAAGGCACCATAAACCTCATCAGCCAGTAGAATTAAATCATTCTTTTCTGCAATTTCACCAATTGATTCCAGCAGCTCCCGACTGTAACACGCACCGGTTGGATTGTTAGGGGTATTTACCAGTATTGCACGAGTTCGATTGGTCAGTTTTTGTATCATTTTCTCCGGGTCCACCTGAAAGCCATCTTTTTCCTCCACCGGCAGATACACCGGCACACCACCCGCCAGTCTGATCTGTCCGTCGTAGGGGGTGAAATGGGGGGAGGGAACTATTACTTCGTCACCCGGATCCAAAATAGCTTCTAAAGCCAGATAAGTTCCATGACAGGCACCTACGGTTATCATCAGCTCATTGATATCATAATGCAACTGATGTGTTTTGGCATAATCAGCTGCTATCGTTTTTCTCAGTTCCGGTATCCCCAGGGAATCCGTGTAATGTGTCCATCCCGCCTTAACATCCTCCAGTGCCGCATCAGCTATGCGTGGATCTGTATGAAAATCCGGATCTCCCAGACTAAGATCTATCAAGTTTGGTGTGTCAACAGCCCGCTGAAAGACTTTGGCCAGGTCTGTGGGTTGTTGATTCCAGTAGCTTTTTGCCAAAAAGGGATGTTTCATTCCATTGCCTCCTGCCTTAATTGCAAGTTTATTCAAATGAACGTAAGACTTTTCCCAGAAAATCTTTAGTTCTGGGGTGCTTCGGTTCATTAAAAATTGCCTGTGGTGTATTCTGTTCAACGATTAACCCATCGTCCATAAACAATACTCTTGAAGCAACCTGACGTGCAAATCCCATTTCATGCGTTACCACAACCATGGTCATTCCTTCCGATGCCAACTCTTTAATTACGTCCAGAACTTCTCCCACCATTTCCGGATCCAGGGATGATGTCGGTTCATCAAACAACATTACCTGTGGCGACATTGCCAGAGCTCTTGCAATTGCAATCCTTTGTTTTTGTCCACCCGAAAGCTGGTTGGGGTAGGCTTTTTCTTTATCCGCTAAACCGATTCGTTTCAAAAGCTTGTATGCAGTATCCTTTGCTTCTTCTTTTTTCATGCCTTTTACTTCCATGGGTGCTAAAATAATGTTGTCCATGACTGACATATGGGGGAATAAATTAAACTGCTGAAAAACCATTCCCATTTTTTCACGCTGTTTATTGATATTATTCCTTGGATCAGTAATAGATACACCGTTGAAAACAATTTCTCCTTCCGTCGGCTGTTCCAGTAAATTTAAGCACCTTAAAAAAGTGCTCTTCCCGGAACCACTGGGTCCTATAACGACAACCACTTCGCCCTGCCTGACTTCATCATCAATTCCTTTCAGAACGTGGAGATCACCAAATTTTTTATGAAGATTCTTAATTTTAATCACTGGCTCTCATTCTCCTTTCCACAACACCCATCAAGTTAGATAAGCTGAAAGTGATGATGAAATAAATGATCGCAGCAACAATCAGGGGTTCAAAAGGTCGATAGGTAATTCCCCTTACGATATTAGCACTTCTCATAATATCATAAATTCCGATTACTGATACAATTGCCGATTCTTTAATAATGACGATAAACTCATTCCCAAGAGCTGGCAGGATATTTTTAAACGCCTGTGGAATAATGATATGTTTCATCGACATACCATGAGGCATGCCAAGAGACCTGGCTGCCTCCATCTGACCTTTATCCACTGATTGAATACCTGCACGGATTATTTCTGCCACATAAGCTGCGCTGTTGAGTGATAAAGCCATCGCTCCAGCCACAATATCCGGAAAACGCATACCAGTCACCACCGGAAGTCCATAAAAAATAATAAATAATTGCACCAGCAAAGGCGTACCACGAACAAACTCAATGTAGGAGGCTGCTGCAAATTTCAGGGGTTTTATGCTGGACAATCGCATCAGGGCCAAAAATACTCCAATAATACTGCCAAAGATAACCGCCGCCAGAGCCAGTAAAAGAGTGTTTCTTATTCCTATCAGATATAGCGACTGGTATCTGAAAATAAAACTAAAATCCATAAAGCTACCTCCCTTAATATTAATAAACGGAAGAAAAGACGGCTGCCTGACAGCACCGCCTTTCCTGAAAGTCACTGCAAAATATAATTACTGAACCTGCTGCTCATCAGCAAGAGCCGTCGCTTCTGCAATAAATTCATCAATCATATCATTATCAATAAGCCGCTGGAGGGTATCATCAATGGCCGCCACCAGATCTTCATTTCCTTTAGCTACTGCTATGGCCACTCCATCTTCCTGTCCAAAGCTGATGTCGGACATTTCCAGATCCGGATCTGCTGAAGCATAGGCCGAAGCAACCGGTCCCACCAGAACAATGCCATCAATCCGGCCACTCTTCAGATCCATTACCAGATCGTTGATTCGGCTCAGGTACCTTCTTTCTGCCGGATTTTCAATCATTTCTTCCGCTATGGTTTCCTGAACCGTAGACATTTGTGCTCCAATACGTTTTCCTTCCAGGGAGTCTATTGTGTTTAGTTCATCAACATCTTCTGCCCGCACAAGAAAACGTTGCTCAGCTGCATAGTAAGGCATTGAAAAATCAACACTTTCTCTTCTTTCTTCAGTTGGCACCATTCCGGCAACAATAAAGTCAATGTTGCCAGCAACCAAGGCCGCCAGAAGTCCGTCAAAGTCCATATCCCGTATTTCCAGTTCCACGCCCAGGTCATTTGCAATTTCTCTGGCGATATCGATATCAAAACCGACTACCTGGAGTTCTCCGTCAATTTCTGCAATGAATTCGTAGGGCGGGTAGTCCGCCGCAGTACCAAGAACTATTTTTCCTTCATCTTGAATTTCCTGAATTTTAGCACCCAAAGCTTCTTCAGCCTCTTCTCCGGAAGCTTCTTCAGTTGTACCGTTTTCCACCGGTTCTTCCGGTTCCGGTGCAGCCTCCTGCTGGCCGCCACAAGCTGTTATCAACATAGTTATCACCAGCATCATAATCAATACCAGATTCATTTTTTTGTCTTTATCATTATATTTATCCCCCTTTATCTTCCAAAAATCATTTCTCGGATTGTATTATTATACACCCAAAAATGTGTTTATGCAATTAAATTTTATCTCCCCTTATACCAGGAAGAACGTTAGAACCAGAGGGAATAATATAGGTCTCAAGGTTTACGCCGTGTTTTTTATTAATTGCCTTCAGTGCATCTTCTACTCTTTGAAAAACCTGAATTCCCAGTTTTTCTAATATTTCAGGCTCCAGATCCGTTACGCAGTAAACCTGATAATCCTCTGCAATTTGCGAAAGGAGAAACCCGGCAAATTTTGACACAGTAAAGGCTTTCCTCATCTCCATTTCTCTTTCCATGTGGGTATCAAAGTTTTCCAGTAAGCTTTTAACTTCCGGGTGGCCGACTCCTTCAGAGCATTGGCAAAGCAGCAAAATGATTTTGCCTTTCTTTACAGCTTCTTTTGCACTGCTAAGGGCTTTTGTGGACTGGTACAGGTTAATATCTTTAGGGTATCCGCCAACAGAAACCACCACCATATCCGCCAAAGAATCAATCGGAATACGGTCGGTTTCGTCAAGTTTTCTTTTTCCCTCTTCGAAGGCTTTGAGGTAATCTCCCGCTACTGCTGCTCCGATTTTTCCCTCGCTGTTCACAATTACGTTTAACATAAAAGAAGGATTAACCATCTTTGCCGCTTCTTCCATATCGGCATTTAACCGATTTCCATCTATGCTGCCACATCGAACACATTCATGAATACCATCTCCGGGATTATCTCCCAAAGACAGTGCATGGTTTTCCATGATGGTTTCATAGCCACAAATTCCAGGCAAAATTGACTTCTTGCCGCCGCCCCACCCGGCCAAATCATGAAAGACAATGCCTCCGGTAAGGATAATGTGATCATTTTCCATCACCAGGCGATTAACATGAACTTTTGTCCCAAAACTTGTAGTACCTAAAAATTTCAGGTTTTCCGAATCATGGCAGTCATGATTGATCACCTTAAATCGTGAAGAAAGTTTTTCTCCAAGCAATGCTTTGCCTTCTTCTTCCGTTATTTTACGATGCGAACCAACCGCACAGACGAAAGTTATCTGCTGATCTGATACTCCCGCTTCATTAAGTGTTCTTACCAGTTCCGGCAAAAAAATATTCATCCGCTGCCATGCACGTGTTATATCGGATATAACAATACATGCCGATTCTCCCGGTTTTATAATTTCTCGCAGGCGCGGTTTACCGACGGGCGTTTCCAACGCCTTTTTAACAATATCCTCTTCACATAAACGTACGCTTTCAGCTTTTCCATTCCCGGATTTTAACACATCTATTACGTTGTGATTCTGTAAATCCAGCTCTATCATATTTTTTCCATATGGTAACTTTATATTGGATTTAATCAAGCCGCTATCCCCTTTCATCCTTTATCCTTACAGCGGCCTAATTATATCACACTCTAACATTCTTTTGTAATGCCGTCTTTTTCCTCTTTTTTCATTCTATCTTCAGGATGAATAACTCTTGCTGGTATCCCAACAGCAGTACATCCTTCAGGAAGATTTTTAACCACTACCGCATTTGCACCAACTTTTGAATGATCTTCCAGCGTAATTGGTCCAAGTATTTTCGCACCTGCACCGATGGTCACATTATTCCCTACGGTCGGATGCCTTTTTCCTTTGTCCTTTCCTGTGCCACCCAGTGTTACACCATGAAACAGGGTTACATCATCGCCAACTTCTGCTGTTTCTCCTATTACAATTCCCATGCCATGATCAATAAACAGTCTTTTTCCGATAACAGCACCTGGGTGTATTTCTATTCCTGTCAGAAAACGCCCCAGATTAGATACAATTCTTGCCAGGAGTAAAAATCGGGCACGGTATAAAGCATTAGCCACCCGATGAAAGCAAATGGCATGAAGTCCCGGATAATTTAATATAATATCCAGCCAGTGACGGGCTGCCGGGTCTTTTTCTCTAACAACATCAAAATACGAAGACATGTTCTAAGCCCTCCTTCTATACTATACTAATTCAGTCGGAATAGTAATGTATATTTTACGCTCTTCATCGATGTCTGTCAATAAAAACAATCCTTTTCTTTTGTTTAAATCATGTCTATAATGGAAATTAAGACTGAGGAGGGCAACTTATGAAAAAGCATCCACAGAGTCAACGTTTAGGTACCGAGGCAATTTTGCCTTTACTTTTTCGATTGTCAATTCCCGGAATGGTATCAATGTCGGTTCAGGCATTATATAATGTTGTGGATAGTTTGTTCGTTGCAAGAGTTAGCGAAAGCGGACTGACAGCTCTTGCTATAGCTTTTCCGGTACATATTTTTATCATTGCTCTATCTACCGGAACCGGAATTGGCACCAGCTCTCTGATATCCAGAATGCTTGGCAGAGAAGACCCCAAAGCTGCTTTTTTAGTAGCCCAGCATGTTATTGCAGCCGGCCTGATTTATGGAATCCTTTCCGGTTTTGCCGGAATGTTTCTTGCCGGTCCACTGGTTTCTTTTTTTACTGAAGATCCACAAGTACTGGTATATGGAACACAATATATCCGTGTCCTGCTGCTGGGGTCCGTTTTTCTCTATGTTTCTATTATCGCCAGCGATATTATGAGAGGACAGGGTAATACTTTTGTGCCGATGCTGGCTTTGATGCTGGGCGCTATTACCAACATCATACTGGACCCTTTCATGATATTTGGTATTGGTTTCTTTCCACGTCTGGAAGTATTGGGCGCTGCCTTGGCCACGGTGATTTCCAAAGCTATCAGCTGCTTATTTATCCTTGTCATTCTATACGGTGGAGATAACGAGATCAAACCTCGTATGGAACGCTTTAGCTTTGATTATCGCATTCTGGGTGAAGTGTATAAAATAGGGCTTCCCAATATGGTGATGCAGGTCATGACTTCTCTGATGATCAGCATATTAAATGGAATTGTAGGCGCCTATTCGGAAGTAGCCATTGCCGTTAATGGTGTGTATTTCAGGTTGCAATCTTTCGCAATTATGCCGGTATTCGGTTTGACTCAGGGGTATATTCCTATTATTGGGTATAATTATGGGGCTGGAAATGCAGAAAGAATGAAACGAACCGTCATTTATGCTTTAATAACCGGGCTGTGTATCACCAGTATTGGCTCACTATTGTTTCGTTTTCTCCCGGCACAGCTAATGAGTCTTTTTAATCCGGGTGATGAAATGATGCAAATTGGTATCCACACGCTGCAAACCATATCCATCGGATTATTTGTGGTTGGACCTTCAATTATTGGCGCCACCACATTTCAGGCCATTGGTAAAGGATTGCCGGCTCTGGCACTATCTTTTATGCGCCAGATGATTTTGTTAGTGCCTTTGGCATATATTTTTGGAGAAATGTGGGGTCTTTATGCCGTCTGGTATGCATTCCCCGTTTCTGAGTTTTTTTCCTTCTCCGTCATGATTCTATGGCTGGGAAAGCGATTAAAAAAAGTATTTAAAGAGATGGAATCCTCATCCATCCAAAGTAAGAAAGAATAAATGCATCAGTTGACAGCTTTAAATATTATTGAAAAACTGGAGGTACCAATATGGATGAAAAGAAAATGATTTTAAGATCTTCAATTCAGGGTATGTTAAGCATGTTGATTAAGTACAGTGCTCTTTTGCTGGTTGTATTCATCGTTTTTTTTCGGTTAAGGGGTTATCAGCAGAGTTTGATGCAAGAGTACGAAGTCGGCTACATTTCTGCCCTTACTCAGATTCTTGATACGGATATGGAGCTGATTGAACTTGGAATTCTAATTGCTTCCTACTTTCTTAGTCTGGCTTTGCTGGCAGCCATTCTGTATCTGTTTTATAAACTGTTTTCCCTGCTGTTTGGGTTATCTTCCACAACCATTATCGATTTCAACCATGGGCGCATTATACAAAAAGCCCTTCGGTTTCCCTTTCTGCGCATCGAAGATGAAAATCGTTTCAATAAGCTAATCCAGGTGAGAATTGAGCAAAACTTAATTGACGGGCTGGTTCAGGGTGGAACACTTTATGTCGAATATCTGGTGGAGAGCAGTCTGGACTCTCAACTCCGGGTTATGGTTATCCCCTACATAAAGGACCCGGATCGAGTCAAGAGAAAATTACTGACGCTTTAAAAGAAGCCGATCCCCTACATTAATAGGGGGATCGGCTTCTTAAAATTATAGAAGTTCTCTAAAGGATGTTTCCGGTACTGGGCGATAAAAATAGTATCCTTGTAAGTTATCACAGCCGAAACGCTGAAGCATTTCCACCTGTTCTTTTTCTTCCACTCCCTCAGCCGTCACAGACAATTCCAGTTCAT
Source organism: Tindallia sp. MSAO_Bac2 (assembly GCA_003838145.1). Classification (GTDB taxonomy): domain Bacteria; phylum Bacillota; class Clostridia; order Peptostreptococcales; family Tindalliaceae; genus Tindallia. The sequence goes on along the minus strand of QYZZ01000089.1, from coordinate 9,291 downwards.
GAGCCATATTAATAATCTGGCGAACTATAGCTGCCTCTTTCCTGTCTTTTCCCAGGTGGCCGATAAAAGATTTATCAATTTTGAGAACATCAAGAGGGAGTGTCCTGAGGTAGTTCAATGATGAAAATCCTGTTCCAAAATCATCGAGAGCTACCTTGATGCCCAACTTTCTGATTTTCTCCAGCACCGTAATACTATGTTCAAGATTTTCCATTGCCACTGTTTCTGTTATTTCAATCTGCAGTTCTTCCGGCTTCATGTCATATTTTCGAGTCAAGTCCTCTATCCATTCAGCTAAGTCATGCCTTTTGAACTGGGCTGGCGAAATATTCACAGACACCATCAACGGTAGGTCATTTTGGCTGCGCCATTCCTTATGATGCTTCAGGACGGATTCCATTACCCATTGCCCTATTGATACAATTTGTCCGGTTTCTTCAGCAATATCAATAAAATGGAAGGGTGAGAGAACGCCTTCTTCCGGATGATTCCATCGAACTAAAGCTTCTGCACCACTAATTTTAGAGGTAGCCGTTTCCAGTACCGGCTGGTAATAAACTAGAAATTCTTCACGCAGAATAGCGTATCGCAGCCCTCTTTCTTTTTCCATCCAACTGGCAACGCGTTCACGTATATTATGATCAAAAAGTCTATATTTATTTTTACCACCGGCCTTCGCTTCATTCATTGCTACATCCGCATGCTGAATAAGTGTATCTCGGTCTTCGCCATCCTCAGGATATACAGCGATCCCTATGCTGGCACTGATAAAGAATTCTGATTCATCAATTGAAAAAGGAGTTTCAAAGGTTTTCAAAACTTCTACTGCCAGATTTTTCACTTCCTCCAAAGATTTAATTCTTGGCTTTAAAATAAAAAACTCATCTCCACCAGATCTGGCCAGCATTTCTCCACTTTCTGTTACATCTCCTAAGCGTTGGGCCACTTGTTGAAGCATTTTATCGCCCACAATATGGCCGCGAGTATCATTAATACGCTTAAAATCGTCCAAATCTACAATCAGCAAGGCAAACCGTCTTTTTCTTCTGTGGTGCGATGAGAGAATTTTCTTCAAATGATCATAGAAAAGTGAACGATTACCCAGTTGAGTTAATTTATCATAGAATGCCATATCATACATTTCCATCATCATTCGTTTTTGTTCGGTTACATCCAGATGAGATCCAGCCATACGCAGCGCATTACTTTCACCATCGCATGCAGCTTTTCCTCTGCTTTGGATCCATCTGTATTCACCGGACTTGTCCTTCAACCTGAATTCACAGTAATAATAGGGAACTCTGCCTTTAATATGCTGTTCTTCTGCTTTTTGAACCGTCAGAATATCTTCTGGATGTACCAGGGCTTTCCATCCTTCATAGGTGCTGCTGATTTCATCATCCGAGTAACCAAGCATCTCTTTGGTCCGACTAAACATCATCCTTCCGGTTTTTATGTTAAGATCCCATATATTCTCATTGCTGCCCTCTACAATCAAGCGATATTTTTCTTCTGTTTCAAGCAGTTTTTCCTGTTTGTTTTTCAAAGTATCGTATTGGTGCTCCAGCTCTTCCTCCATGGCAATAAGCTCTTCATAGGCACTTTCAAGTTCTTCATAGCTTGTCAGCAATTTCTGCCTGGAGTTTTTCAGCTTTTTCATTTGTTCGTGAAGTAACCCATAAAGGACTAAAGCTGTCATTAATACATAAAACCAGCCTTTGTAGGTCTGCAACGTATGGTAGGTGTCCGGATCCTGAACAAGGGCTGCCAGCGCCTGATCGGATAATAAAATCCACAATAATCCAAGGACCAGGTAAATTATGGTGATTTTTCGGGTTATATGATCAAGGTTGCTCACTTGTAGCTCATTCCTTGATAATACTTGTCTGGCTTTCTCCTGCTTAATTTCATCCATACGTTAGCCTCCCTTTGCTGCCGCTATGATTTAGTTACTGTCTTAATGTTTCTGTTATACCCTCTCCACAGCAACTTAAAGACTTAAATCCTTCATTTCCTTCAGTATCAAATTATATTTTCGATCTATTTTCGGTCAAAGAACGGACTTTTGCCGCTAACAGACAAGGGAATAGCATATGCAATTTTCACATCTGTTTTAAAGTATTCAAGTAGCATGGCTGCTTTACCCGCCGTGAACATTACCCGATTGTCACAGTGATGATCGGCTGCAACCGCAGCCGCAGATCCTACTGCCAGCCCCAGGTCACCTGAGTTAAAAGTACAGATGCCGTTATTTTGTTGATTTTCGGCACAATCTTTAAAACCACAATAACCACAAACAGCAACTCCCACTGTTTGAATTCTCGTACCTGCCAGAAACACTACATGTGCTTGGTCTACGTTTCCTGCATCCCTCTCAAAAAAAGCTGCTTTGTTTTCTTTTGCAATTTTCCTCATTTCTTCGGCCAGTTTATCTTTTTCCGGACCTTCAACAATGATAATTTCCAGGTTATCAGCTCCCTTTGCTTTGGGAGCTGTTCTTGCGGCAGCTGCCATCATTTGTGCCGTTACCATCGCTGCTTTTTTTTCTGTTGTGTCCTGTCTATGAATCATCTTAAAACCTCCCTGAGTTTATTCTCTATAAATAAGTTCGACAAAATCAAAAAAACTCCTGCTTTTGCAGAAGTTTTAATGAAAATATTGACACTTGTTTTCAATGCTTTCTTTTAGCTTTTTTAGATTTTTGGTTTTCTGGATTAAAAGGGCAATGTTTACATCCTTCAAGCCGATGAACCAAATCACTGCTGGCCCTTTTAGAAAAAACACAGGGTATATTCATTTGTTTTGCTTTTTCTTTTACTAACTGCGTCATGTTATGTTCGATGAAGTCTGTAAAAACAATTATTACATCCGTCTGTTCCGGTATATCCATCTTCCTCATGCCTTTTTTTCGTCCGGTCCAATGAGTGTAGTTGTCAATTCCAAAAGATTCAAGTGCATTAGGTATGTTTCCCAATTTATCCGCTCCAACTAAAAGTGCTCTCATTTTATTCCCTCCTCAAAATATAGATTCCATACATTAAAGCTAGTTAATTTAAATAATACCCATTATTGATAATGATTATCATTATTATATTATAAAGTTTGAATTTTGTCAAAAAAAGAGCAAGGTTTTATCCCTGCTCTTTGCCTCTTATATATGTGTTAAAAACTTCTCTGAGATTATCGCCTGTAAACTTTAGCTGGTCTGCTTCCTTTGATTCCCAGACATAATGCTCTTCACCCTGTAATTTTTTTATTAATTCTCCGGTCTGATAAACCCTTATTCCATAAACCCAGTTGCACATGATAAGTATTGATGCCATGTGGGCACCTTCATTTGACGCCCCACACATATCTTCAACCAAGTTAATTTCATAATCACGGAAATAACCATCAAATACCGATGTCATCAGACAGCCGTCAGTAACAAATCCGCCTATTATAACACTTGTTACGCCCATCCCTTTCAACATCAGATCCAGGTTTGTCTGATAAAAACCACTCCAACGGTATTTATCAATTACAATGTCCTCTTTTTCCGGTCTTACTTTATCAATTATTTCTACAGCTTCGGTGTTGCTTCTATAAAAAACAGGCTTGCTGTTATTGTCTAATGGTTCTCTTAATGACAGCCCTTTTGAGTCATCCCTGTTAATCTGTCGTGTATATACAATGGGAATCCCCCTGCTTCTACATATATCAATCAAAATTTTTGCGTTTTCAACAACTTGCTCCATGTTATCGATAGAAAAACCATCTTCCTTTTGAAGGTCAATCAATATCAGTGCTGATTTTTCCAGATTCATTTACCAAATGCCCCCTTCACAATTTGCTGCATCTCCTATCCTGTCAGCAGCTTTTTAACGGCAGCTACTACAGCTAAAATGGCAACAGATGTCATTACAATGGTGCCTCCCGGTGCCAGCGACGCATAAAAGGAGATAATCAGCCCAACTATAACGGATAGCAATCCAAAACCCAAAGATGCAATAAAGGTTACCAGAAAGCTTTTCTTAAGCTGCAAACTGCTGGCTACCGGGATTACCATTAATGACGAAACCATCAAGATTCCAACAATGCGCATCGATATGGATATGGTAATTGCAACCAGTATTGTAAAAATCAAATTGATTCTTTTCACCGGAACACCTGCAAGTCGGGCGGCCGTCTCATCAAAAGCCATATAAAATAGCTGCCGATAATAAAATGCTATTGTTGCAAGTATAACCGATCCCAAAAGAATAATACTAAGCATGTCCTGTGATGAAACCAAAGTAACGCTTCCGAAAAGATAGCTAAACACCTGAGCTCCTGCTCCTCCCATGCTTATAAGAATTGTAGCCAGGCCAATTCCGGAAGATAAGACTACCGCGAGGGAAATTTCTGCATATTGGTGGAACTCTCTTCTTAGTAATTCAATTCCAAAGGAGGCCAGCAAAGTAAATAGTAAAGCCATATAGATTGGATAGAAGTTCAATAATATTCCACCGGCAACTCCTGCCAATGCTACGTGGGAGAGTGTGTCCCCAATCATCGAAAGCCTTCTCAATGTTAAAAATATTCCAATAGAGGGACAAATTAACGCTACTACAATCCCTGCCACCAATGCTCGTTGCATAAAACCATACTGCAAAATTTCAGGCATTACAAGCCTCCCCCTCAGTGAGCGTGATGTACCAGCCTGGTTTTTTCTCCGTACACACTTTCCAGATATTCTTCAGGCTTAAAGGTCTTTGCATCATGAACAAAAAGTTTTTCTTTTCCCATGCATGCAATATGGCTGGTTCGTTCACTAACCACACCAATGTCATGCGATACCATCACCAGCGTAATACCCATTTGCTGGTTTAACTTTTCCATTAAATCATAAAATTTTTCCTGTGATTCGACATCTACACCTACTAATGGTTCATCCATAAAAATAACTTTTGGAGAATTAACCAATGTTCTCGCAATAAATACTCTCTGCTGTTGACCACCAGACAGCTGGCCTATGCGCCGAGTTGCATAATCCTGCATTCCTACAATTTGGAGGGATTCCCGAACCTTTTTCCTGTATTTGGAAGTCATCCACTTAAATGTCCCCATCTGGCTGATTAGGTTGGCACTAACCATTTCCTGTACTGTTGCCGGGAACCCCATATTAAATTCCCGAACATTTTGTGGAATGTATCCAATGCGGTCCCATTGCCGAAATTGTTTCACTGGTGTACCCAATAAGGAACAGGAACCAGAGTGCGGTTTTAGCAATCCAAGCATCAGTTTCAGCAAGGTGCTTTTTGCTGATCCATTAGGCCCTACGATTCCCCAAAATTGACCCTTGTGTATGTTCAGATCTACATCTTTCAACAAAGTAATTTCATCATATCCAAAGGTTACTTTTTCCAGTTTTACTACCTCTGACAATGTTTTCACCCGCTTCCAGGATAAATATTTATTCTACCAGTGCCTTGCGAATCGTATCAGCATTTTGGCGCATTAAGCTTATATAGTTTTCCCCGGCTTCCCTTTGTTCCGTAGTTAGTCCTTCTAAATTATGCAACATCAAAGGTTCCAGTCCAGCCTCTTCAGCAAGTATCTCAGCAGTTCTTGGATTGGCCAGCGTTTCGAAGAAGATGTACTGCAGTTCATATTCACGGGCTAAATTTGTTAATTCGGCAAGTCTTCCGGGATTGGGCTCTGCATGAGGCGAAATACCCGTAACAGCGATTTCATTAATACCGTGTCTGTCAGCCAGGTATCCAAAAGCAGAATGAGAAACCAAAATGATGTTACTATGGGCTTCTTCCATTATAGTCTCGAAGTTTTCATGAAGCTTTAGCAACTCACTTTCAAAGTTTCTGTAGTTTACTGAGTAATATTCTTTATTATTTGGGTCTTTTTCTGCAAGAATTTCTTTAATTTGCTCAGAAATAGCAATAACATTCTTTGGATCTGTCCATATATGAGGGTCATATTCGCCATGGTCGTGGTCATGGTCGTGCTCGTGGTCATGATCGTGGTCATGGTCGTGGTCATGGTCGTGCTCGTGGTCATGCTCGTGATCAAGATCGTGGTCATGACGATATTCTCTAATACTGACATAGTCACTGGCTTTTAGTATCCTGACATTTGTATCATTAAGCATTTCCAACACATCATCAATCCAGGGTTCCATGCTTAAACCATTGTATATAAATATATCTGCATTTTCAAGTTCAATAATGTCTCTGGGTGATGGTTCGTAACTATGTGGATCTGCACCGACAGCTACCATCTGATCTACCTTGACATGCTCTCCAGCGATAGATTTCACAAAATCATAGTATGGGTAAAAAGTTGTTATTACGTGAAGCGGCTCAATATCTTCTTCAGTCCCTATCGATTCGTTGAGGGTTTCTTCATTTACTTGTTCTGAATTCACCTCCGGTTCTTCGTCACTGCAGCCAACGGCCACTATAAGAATAATCACCAGCATAAGTAATACAATCGATTTTTGTTTTAACATAATTAGCCCTCCTTTTTGCAAGTCATTTGCATTTAATTATTTTAGTATTATACCCATTTTTTTGGGTATAAACGAATCATGAAATTTTTCATTTATTAACCAAGCTTTTGTTGACAATTTGGTACTCTAATGATAAAATAAATCGCGAATGGAGGTGTACTCATGGCTGGTGTTTTTCATTTATCAGAAATGCTCTCACTGGCACTGCATAGCATGGTTTATATTGCTACTGCCGACGATGATTATGTAAATGTGAAGCAAATTGCTGCTTCCACCGGTGCTTCGGAAGCCCATTTGTCCAAGGTTTTGCAGCGACTTGCAAAAGGTCGTCTCATACACTCTGTTAGAGGACCCCGTGGTGGTTTTGCCCTTGCCTTGCCACCGGAAGAAATTTCGTTTCTTGATATTTACGAAATCATAGAAGGGCCAATTTATATTGAAGGTTGTCCAAACCATCGTAAAACATGTCCTTTTTCATCATGTATTTTCAAGGGCATCCCAGAAAAAATGAATAGTCAGTTTCTTGAGTATTTGCAGGAAAATCGACTTTCTGATTTTGTAGGAAACCGTAAAGACGTAATAACAGATCATCAGGCAATTTAAGTTTTAAGTTTATAAATTGCCTGACTGTATCTGTATATAAATTTAACTATATTTAGGTATTTTGATACCTTTTTACTTTTGAGGGGGTGAAGTGCTTTCCAAAGCATAAAGCATTTGTAAATATTTTTTAACTATAAACAATAATTTCAAGGAGGAATGGTCAATGAGCATGTTTTGTTATCAGTGCCAGGAAGCAGCTAAAAATAAAGGCTGTGAGGTAATGGGTGTATGTGGTAAGAAAGATAACGTAGCAAATCTTCAGGATCTGTTAATTTACGTAGTTAAAGGTGTTTCCCAGATTGTAGAAAAAAAGAATCTCGACGTTAAATCGATTAAAAATGTAAACCACGAGGTGCTAACCAGCATTTTTATGACTATTACAAACGCTAACTTCGATGACAAAGCCTTTGAAAAACAGATTTCAAAAATGGTTTCTCTTAGGGATGATTTAGCAAAAGGTTCTGATTTGAATGGATTTCATGATGCTGCTACATTCCAGGTTTCAACAATCGAAGACATGGAAAGAAAGGCCAATAGTCCAGAGGTTGGCGTTCTTGCAACCGAGAACGAAGATGTGCGATCACTTCGAGAGTTGATTACCTACGGTGTTAAAGGAATGGCAGCGTATGGGGAGCATGCCTTGAATATTGGTAAAGAAAACAATGAAATTTATGAATTTATTTACGAATCCATGGCTGCAACTCTGGATGATAGCCTTAACGCTGATGATCTGGTTGGGTTAACTTTAAAAACCGGTGAATATGGAGTAAAAGTAATGGCACTGCTTGATGAAGCAAATACTTCCAAGTACGGTAATCCGGAAATAACAGAAGTAAATATTGGTGTTAAAAACAACCCGGCTATTCTAATTTCAGGCCATGACCTGGTTGACCTCGAGGCGCTGCTTCAGCAAACTGAAGGCACAGGGGTTGATGTATACACTCATAGTGAAATGCTTCCCGGCCATTATTACCCTGCGTTTAAAAAATATGATCATTTCGTTGGAAATTATGGCGGATCATGGTGGGAGCAAACTACTGATTTTGTAAGCTTTAATGGGCCTGTTCTTTTTACAACAAACTGCATTGTCCCTCCAAAATCTGAGGATGTAAAAAATCGGATTTATACTACAGGAGCCGCCGGGTTCCCAGGTTGTGAGCATATCATAGCCGACGAAAACGGGTATAAAGATTTCTCAAAGATTATCGAGCATGCCAAATCATTAGAGGCACCAAAAGAAATTGAAACCGGTACAATTGTTGGAGGATTTGCTCATAATCAGGTGCTGGCATTGGCTGATAAAGTAGTAGATGCCGTTAAATCCGGCGCAATTAAAAAGTTTTTTGTTATGGCAGGTTGTGACGGCAGAATGAAATCAAGAGAGTACTATACAGAATTTGCTGAAGAACTTCCTAAAGATACTGTTATTTTAACTGCTGGTTGCGCTAAGTACCGATACAACAAGCTGAATCTTGGTGATATCGGAGGTATTCCGAGAGTTCTTGATGCCGGACAGTGCAACGACTCCTATTCACTGGCAGTCATCGCTCTGAAGCTAAAAGAAGTTTTCGGCCTGGAAGATGTAAACGAACTTCCAATAGCTTATAATATAGCATGGTACGAGCAAAAGGCCGTTATAGTCCTGCTGGCACTTCTATCCTTGGGAGTAAAAAATATCCATCTTGGCCCAACATTGCCGGCCTTCTTATCTGAAAATGTTGCTAACGTACTGGTCGATAAGTTTGGGATCGCAGGTATTTCAACTGTCGAAAAAGACATGGAAATGTTTCTTGGATAGTAAAAACAATAAATAAATACAATATAAGCTCATCGCTATATGATATTTAGCGATGGGCTTTTTTAATTGATATTTTAGGAAATGGTATAAAAAAACACCTTCTCGTCAAAATCAAGAAGATGTTTGTTGGATATTTGGCAGGGGTGGCAGGATTTGAACCCACGGCATACGGTTTTGGAGACCGTCGTTCTACCAGACTGAACTACACCCCTAAAAGACTTTCTTTTGTATTATAACATATTTTTATTGTTCTGTTAAGAAAAATGTGGTGGGCCTTCAGGGACTCGAACCCCGCACCTGCCGGTTATGAGCCGGATGCTCTAACCATCTGAGCTAAAGGCCCTCATAATTATATTTTTGGTCCGGGTGGAGGGATTTGAACCCACGTGACCAATGGCGGAGA
>QYZZ01000088.1 GCA_003838145.1 Tindallia sp. MSAO_Bac2 | reverse complement strand
TTTCAATCCACGCTCCCGCACGGGGAGCGACTATGTAATTGAATTGAAAAATCTGGACACAGCAGTTTCAATCCACGCTCCCGCACGGGGAGCGACTAATGCCGGGTGGCAGGATATGGTTTGTGGAATTGTTTCAATCCACGCTCCCGCACGGGGAGCGACAGGGATTGGCGTATTTATTGATGGTGAAGCGACTGTTTCAATCCACGCTCCCGCACGGGGAGCGACTTTGTGGCAGGGATTGTTGAAAAAACGGATGTAATGACCAGTTTCAATCCACGCTCCCGCACGGGGAGCGACGAGGGAGAGTCTTCAAATGAGCTTTCAACAAACTGTTTCAATCCACGCTCCCGCACGGGGAGCGACGACAGGATTATGATGTTGGTGATCGTGTGACGGTGTTTCAATCCACGCTCCCGCACGGGGAGCGACAGTCAGACTTGGAGGCTTATATCAACCAAATATCAGTTTCAATCCACGCTCCCGCACGGGGAGCGACCACCAGACCAGGCTGAAAAGTGGCTGGAAAAGAATGTTTCAATCCACGCTCCCGCACGGGGAGCGACGTTGTCCTTTTGAGCTTTCTGTGTACCGACGAATGTTTCAATCCACGCTCCCGCACGGGGAGCGACTTGGTAAAGAGTCAAACTGTCATATATTGATGTGTTTCAATCCACGCTCCCGCACGGGGAGCGACGGTGCATGCCACAGCCCCTTGCATCACATTTTAGTTTCAATCCACGCTCCCGCACGGGGAGCGACCCATGACACTTGACGGTAGCCGGGTTGTTGCAGTGTTTCAATCCACGCTCCCGCACGGGGAGCGACAGTTTCTATAGATAATCTCTAATTTTCAATGCTTGTAGGGTTATAAAATGCGAAGTATCCTATATTGCAATTAATCGCTTTTCATTATTTGCTAATTTACTTCCGATGTCGTTGAAGTTTAAGCATCTGCGAAAACACTGGGGTTTTCATGTTCGCTTCACCTTCGCAACCTAAATTACCATGGTACCTTCAGGATCATATGTTTCTTTTGCCCCTACATGTTCAACTCTCTTTTTCCAGTTTTTACCCAAAAAATAATATCTGAGGCTATCTTTTTCAGGATCTATCAGTTTTTCCAGTTCATCTTTAAATATTGCAAACTCCGTTGGGTCCAATAAACATTCGAATACCGAGTTCTGAACTCTTTGCCCTTTATTTACACACACTTTTGCCACTTGTCTCAATCTTTTTCTTCCTTCGGAATTCTCCGTATTAACATCGTATGTTACTAAAACCATCATTATTCATCACCACCTAACTCATCTTGAATGGTGGGTACAATTCCAAATCTCCTCGAATGTGCCTTGCCATTAACAACGCCTGACAGTAAGGCAACAATCCGATTTCAACTTTTTCCTGCAAGTATGGATGTGTGATTTGTTGCTGTTTACGCTTTTGCCATGCATCAATGACTGTTTTTCTGGGCTCGTCTTTCAGAAGTACAGCTCCTGTTTCTTTTACCGTAAAATCTTTTGGGAGAATCATTCTATTGTTGATTAAAGAGAGAACAAGCCTATCCGCTACATAAGGCCGAAGTTCCTCCATTAAATCCAACGCCAAACTTGCTCTTCCAGGTCTTAGTCGATGCAAAAATCCAACCTGTGAATCTAATCCAACTGTTTCCAAAGCCGACGTGCAATCGTGTGCTAGTAGACTGTAAGCAAAAGAAAGCAGTGCATTTACTCTATCTGTCGGCGGCCGTCTATTTCTACCATAAAAGCTGAAGTCCTTATTTTGATCCAATACTAAGTTTTGAAATACACTGTAGTATGTTTTAGCACCATCTCCTTCAATTCCACGAAGTTCATCCAGTGAATTGGATTCGAATGCTTTTTCCATTAGTCGCTTAAGATAGTCTGCCGCTTTTTCTATTGTATCTATTTCAGGATTCACTCTATAGTCTCTGATAAATCTCCTCAGCACCGTTCTGCAGTTTGTCAATTTTCCTATAATGACGCATTTAGCAATGTTAACAGAGCATTCATTATCATCATGCAGCTCATATTGACGTTTCCGAAGCAGTACGTTTCCTTTATTCGCTGGCTCTAACCTCGCTAGCAGTCTGGCATTTTGTGTGTGAAATGCCAGCGAAACGCCTTTTTCTGCACAAAGATTCATCAAAGCAGGGCTAGCACCTGTGTATCCCATCGTTACAATACTTTCCAGGTTATGCACAGGTACTCGAAATCTCTTTTCATCCCCTACAAGCACAAGAACATTTTCACCTTCTTTCGCAAGATGAGCTTCCGTAGACGTAACGTAGAGGGTGTTTAATAATTTTCTCACCGACCTCCGACCTCCCCTCTTTAATCTTCTTTTAATATTTTTCTCACATAACAGGTTGCTTTTTGCCGCTTAAAAAGTTTTGGCTGACAATCTTCATACAAACTACAGCTATCACAAGCTTTCCGATACTCGGCTGGTGGCGTTTGCCTCTCGAGGTGGCATCGATGCATTGCTTCAGCTGTTATCGCCGTTCTTTCTCTCAAAGCTTCGTCAAGCTGAACCATTTCTCTCCTGCGAGTCCTGCCATAAAAAATATTCCCGCTTTCAATTCTCATCCCATAAGTTTCTTCCAAACATACAGCCTGGGCACACAATTGAACTCGGTCCCACGGAAATATTTTTTGTTGCCCAAATTTATATTCCACAACCAATGGTCTCCAATAACCAGCTCGGTCAGGAAGTTCGATTCCTTCTTCTGATTGATGATATTCAACGACGTCTGCTACTCCGTATAGTTTTAAGATATCTGATCTAATAGGTACAGCTCTCGAAATATAAATATCCTTCCGTTTTTCGTGAAACTCCGGATCATCTACTTTTTCATGCAGCTTTCTCCCACCGAAGGTCAGTACATTTTCTCGCCAGCAGTTTTCCAGATGTATAAGTGCCCATTGACGTGGACAAAATGAAAAGTGCTGAATTCCGCTCAACTGAAGGTAATCATTTTCCAGCATGAAAAGCCCTACTTTCCATCGATCATTTCCGCTTTTAACCCTTCCAGCTCTTCCAGTTGAATATCGTAGTCATCAATATCTTTGGGTTCCGTTACCCCTTCAGCCAGAGTCACTTTGAAAGAACGATGAACTTTAGCTGATGAATACTGACCTGAAGGATTATCATGCTCCCACCATACCAGTTTGTTTAATTCCATACTGCCTTCAGGCCTTGCTGATGATGCATCGTTTTCAAAAATATTTAATAGGGCATCTTTTAAAGTATCAGCATCTTCCCGGCTAAATCCAGTTTTCGTTGCTAATTGCGGATTAATACTCCCATAGAAAACATAGATACCGTGATCGATCCGATGTTTCATTCCCATAGTATCAGAGCCACGCTTGGTTCCGTCCCCTTCACTGCTAACTGATTTCGTAATCTGAAGACTGGATGCATTAACCGGCGTAACACTAAACGCTGAGTGGATAGAAACAGGCCCCCGAATACCAACAGAAACTCCTTTTGCTTTATCTTTACCGGAAAAAGCAAAGAGCTGGCCAAAAGCCCTTACATCAAACCATTTTTCACAGGATTCCTGAATCAAAGTTGTTTTATCTTTTGTAGCTTCTTTACTCAGTTCTCCTTCTGCTCTCTTGGAAAGGCTTGGGTAATCATCTACTTTGTAATCATCCGATTGAACAAAAATGCCATGTCCTTTTTCTAAAATTCTATTTCTTATTTTTCTTTTAAGGCAAACATCGGATATTTCACCAAGCCCTTCATAAGTCAATCTTGGCCTGTTTCCATTCAGTGGGTCTCCGTTAGGATTAGCATTTTTCACTACTACTACACCTGCAAAATCAATCTTATTAGCAATGGATTTCATTACATGTCGCCTCCTTCAATTGTTTCTGTTTGTTCCTGCTCAACCTCTTCCTTTTTCCATAGTGCTCGTTTCTGACAATGGTATCCGAGCAAAAACTCTCCGCTTAATTTTTTATCCGAAACAAAGTCTTCGCTGTCAAAGAGCTCCATCACTTCTGAAATTCGATTAGTCAGCCCTTTGCCTTTCCCACCCAGCCTTGCTTTGTATGGAGCCAGTGATAATTCAATATTCCTCCAAGTTGAAAACGGTCTTTCCGAAAAACGTTGCATCAGACGCAAGGCATTGGTTTGTCGTTTTTCTCCACCCTCTCGAAGTGCCCACTCTTCCAGACTGTCGGCCAGCGCCAATAATCTCCCATACAAGTAATCTCTCGATCTTCTCTTTTCTTCCAGTGCCAACGCATACCCCTCCTCTTCTTTAACATTCCGATACATCGAACAGGCAATAGTTAGTGTTTTCATCCATTCCCAATGCGTATCGATCCCTACAGGATTACACGCTCTTCGAATGACAGCTTCCATCATGTCTCGCGGTATTTTTTGCCCATCCAACAGGCATCTTACAATTCTTTCAAGCGCTTTTTTTCTCAAGTTATCATCAATTCTTTTGCCATAGACTGCTTCAGCTATATCGAAGGCACTCGGAGCAGAAACATATTCTTCCGGCACTATCTCCTTAATTCTATCTGTCCACTTGGCTCCACGATATCGATGAATCCATGCTGTTTTTATATGCCAGTTTTCGATTCGTTTTACAAAGCTTTCCGGTAACATTTCCCGATAAAGTCTGATGGATAGTCGTCCTGGTGTAGCTGAATCCATCATCATAATCATTATGTTTCTTGATGATTCCAGTTGTTTTTGATATCCATAGAGGCTTTTCCGTAAGCTTTCCGAAAATTCATCTGCTGTGTAACTGGATTTTTCTTCTATTCCTCCAGCCATAAAAGATGCCGTGTCGTCAGCCGGATTTGGTGGATTTAATCCCTCTACTGCCCAGGTCAGAATCACCAAGTCACTGCTTCTAACACCCTGTTTTTCAATCAGCCAACGAAGAGCGTTATGAGCTTTCTGCGTAACCTCAAAGGAGACACCCGCAGCTTCAGACGCTTCTTTAAAACGTCCACGGTAAGTATAACCGCTGGTATCATTAGAAGAAATAAGTTTGGCGCTATCCCCCTGGTTTCTTATTTTAGCGGGATGCCCCTGCGCCAGATTACTGGACTCGCCGGTTACATAGCAAATATCTTTTAATGTTTGGTTAGCAATATAATAGTTAATCCAGGAATCATAAACGCTTTCGTCCTTCCATAATTCACTTTGCAGTTCGCCAGGAATTTCCACCGCCCACCGAATAAGCGCTTTCGATTGAGGCTGGTCATTTCCAATAATACGCAATAATTCCGGCATATTATCTTTGTCATCTTTTGCCCAGGTCTCCAATAGCATTCCATTTTCATCAGCACACAGCATTCCGTCGTTTAGTAAATCGCGAATTAGTGTTCCTCTTTGAACATATTTATAAACACTTATCACTTTTTGGTTCGAATACTCCGAATGACACCATTTTCCAAGCTCTTCACAATATGAAAAATAAGGTTCCTGTGGTTTTTTCGAAAAGCCGGAAGTTACCTTGCCACCAAAATCAACAAAATCACCTGCCACGTATTGCAGACTGTCTGCTAATGGGTGGTTAGGTGGCTTAGTACCCACTCGAAACGCTGATTTCTCTGTGCACGGGATGATGGTACGACTATCTTCAGGATCAACCAGTGTTGCTCTTTTATAGTTACCATCTTTGTCCAGTACCACTGTAATGTGAGCTCTTTGAGTCGTGTGGCAAATTGGAAGCAGCACAGGACTACCTTCGCCCATTATTCGGCCTGCCAAGGTTTTGTTCACTTCGTAGGTATCATACAACTTTTGTATCCAGCTCATGAAAAATCCCCCTGCCATAAGTCCCCAAGAGATAAGTCTTCCTCCAAAGACAAAGCATCAATTTTCTCCATGGACATGGGACGAATATTCTTGCGGATAGTGCATTCCTCTGGCGCAATAAAGTCTATGATTCCATTTTGCATATGCGGTGTCCAAAATCGGGATGAGAACAACTCTTCACCTGTTTCGCTCGGATAATCAAATCCATGAAACATCAGCCCAAAACTCAGCTGATCGTATTCGTCATAAAAGCCTTCCCCTTCACCAAACTGACACGGTTCCACATAAGCCTGACATTCTCTGGTGCCAAGAAAAATATCCCTGCGTCCTCCTCTTTCAATCATTCTCTTCGCAACAAAATAGTGTTTGTTTTCATTTCTGTCCTGTTTTAAGTCTTCTCGGTGTTCGTTCCAGATAAAGTGTGCCTGCACCTGATATTCAACATCTTTTAAATAAGTATAAATTGATAGCTCATTGCCCCCACCATACTTTATTGGCTTAACATTCTTACTTTCTGTCCGAATCGGATTCACAATTCTTACCCGATCGATGACCCATTGGATCGTGGGCTTCCAGTAAACGGATTCCAGGATACCTTTTAAGGCCTGATAAGTCGGTACCTGGTAAGAAGATTTTTCACCTCCTATTCTTGTTAATGGATCTGAAAACAACGCATAGCGACCATGCACTACAAAATCAACGGTGTTCGTTTTTTTCACGCTATCCCCCCTTCATTTTTATCGCCTAAGTTACTAATGTTTCCAATATTTTTTCACTGCCACCTATCACTAATCCCTTTTCTGCCGAGTAATTCCTGCTATCCAGATAATAGATTCCAGAACCCTTCTGGGTTTCGAAAACAGTGCCTTGCTGGTTTAGTCGGTTCAATTCATGTACATAACAATTCACTGAATATTGTTGCGCTCGTTTAATCCACTCATACGGGTATTCCCAAGCTTTCAAAGCGCATAGCTCCTGGATTATTTTTTCGCCTTCTTCACCATAGGGCACGATAACTCCTTGGGTTTTTCGATCGATAGCATGAAAAGCTTTAGCTGCCGTCTGGAAAGACTGCCGAAGAAAAACCTTTGGTTCTTTTTCATTTTTTCTTTGATATGCAGCTGCAGCACTTAAATTGTCCGATAATAACTCATACAAGGTTCTATTCTTCAGGGTATCTTCCTGCCCATTCAACAGGTAACTCATTTCTTCCTGACGCTGGAAGAAATAGTACTCGTAATATCGGTTCATCGCTTCAATTCCAAGTATGTCATCATCAAAGAAAGCCCGGTTGTCCTCATACTCACCAAGTACTCTTTTGGTGATTTCTTTACCTTTTTGGATGTCTTTAAGGTGTTTCAGGTTTTCGTTTATTAATTCGAATAAGTATACTTTTCCTGTACTTCTTTTCCCATGTCGATTGCATCTCCCTGCCGCTTGTTGAATAGAATCCAGTCCCGCAAGCGCTCTAAAGACTACATGAAAATCGACATCTACTCCTGCTTCGATTAACTGTGTGCTGACACAGATAACAGGGGTTCCCATATCCAACAGTTCGCGCAAATTTTTTAAGGACTCCATCCGATGCGCAGGACACATGCTGGTACTTAAGTGAAATAGCGGAATACCTGATGTAATTGATTTTATTTCGTCAAATAATAACGAAGCGTCTTTTTTTGTGTTCACAATAATCAATACGGATTGATCCTCTTCAACCGCTTCCACCGCTTTTTCTGCAAGTTGATCGTGTTGGATTCCACCTGCAGATTCGATATGCTCCACTGTGCACCGCTTGAATTCTTTATAAAGCTTTTTAACATCACTGGTTATTTCACTGATTTCGTTGGATGGAAGCGCTCTTGATGCAGGTTTCACTTGATCTAATAATGGCTGTGTAGCTGTGCACAATACTACGGAAGCACCACATCCTTTGATTAAAAACCGCATGGCTACATTGAACATATGAACACAACGTATTGGAAGTGTCTGGATTTCATCAAAAATAATAACTGAATTCGCCAGTTGATGGAGCCTTCTCACCGAGCTGGTGCCAGATCCAAAGAGAGTTTCCAAAAGCTGAACCATGGTTGTCATCACTATCGGAGTATCCCAGTTTTGAGATAATAACTGATATTCATCTGTTTCTGAACTATCTGGGTGCAGATTGGAGTGATGTTCTAAAACTATTCGCCCTTCTTCTCCCTTTTTTTCCAATATGTCTCTAATGGTTTTGGCGTTTTGATCAATAATCGATGTATAGGGAATGATATAAAAGACATGATCCATCTGGTGTTTTTCGGCATGATGCAGTGCAAACCTTAAACTTGCCAACGTTTTACCGCCTCCGGTTGGCACCGACAAGCGGAATACCCCCTTATTCATAGCAGCTCTTTCAAGACAGTTGTTAGAAACTTGTTGGCGGTGCTCATCAATTTTGTTGATGACTTTAAAAGAACTTATTCTGCTTTCAATACGTTGAATCAGCGTTTTCCAAGGTGTGTAGTGTCCATCAGGTCTTTGAATTGCACAACTCGGGTTCATAAAGTTAATGGTGTCGGTTCTGTCTGCATCAATGACTGCAGAAAATAAAAATCGCGTTAATAACCCCAGCTTGAAGTAACTTTCCTGACGACAATCAATTTCTTCTTTTGCTGCTTCTAACAGTTTCTGTAAAGATTTTTCCAGTTTTTCTTCATCAAAATAGGTGTTCAACTCCTGTAAAAACCAATCCGGCATATTCTCAACAACTTCATCCAGTCGTGTTTCAGTGTAATTTTTATTCATCCGCTGGAGAAAAGGACTCTCCCCGCGAGGATTCAGGCAATCAATCAGTTCAGAATGATGAGAAGCAACAATCAGGGGAAGCATTGAAGTTGATAATAGATTTTTTTGATTACCAGCCAGCTTCTGATATAACCATTGACTTCCAGCAGTTGAGTGATCTATTTTGTTAATTATTGGCATTTCATAAGAAATTTCCAGCCCTTCAGATTTTCTAATATATGCATCAAATGCCTGTGTTGCTTTTCCCAAATCATGCAAAAGACCACAAACTTTGCCTGCAGAGGCCAAACCAATTTTCGATGCTATTTTTTCTGATCTTTCGCCGACATTAAGTAAGTGATCCCAAACATCCTGAACAGTACAATCTTCAGGGCGGTAATGAGCCATGTAATTATTTGCATTTTGTATGTATTTATTCATCATCTATCTCACCTATTTCCAGAATTGGCCTAACGTCAAATAGTTATACCCCTCATATACTGATTCTATATCCGCCAATTATTTCCTTTATTTTTTCACTATTTTTAAAATTTAATTTTTGCATACAAAAAACTACCTGTGTTTTTGCTAACAGTTCAGGTAGCTTTAGTTTTATTTCAAGCCGTTATAATGTTTATAAATTAAATCAAAGACGATTTTTTGTTTGTTTTGAGTTGTAATTTTGCTTAAAGTGTCCACCCATATCACTAATGGCATGTACTGAAGCATGTGCATTCGCAAATCCAAATTTAATTGCACTTTCATCATCCCGATCAACAATCGTATTGATCGCTTTTTGTATTTCATTAAATTGAAATGATTCATTTATTATTGTGGTTAAGTGTACCATCGGAATGATAATGTCAGACAGTCCCCCGGTAGATTGATTATTCTTAGTCTCTATGTAAATATATTTCTTCCACTCATTTCTGAGCTTTGTTTTGGTCTTAAGTTTTAAGTCAATAACATTAGCATTGTGCGCACATTTGTTTCTGGCAAATTTTAACCCATTCAGCCAAGACTCAAGCTCTGTTGGTGTGCATTTAAATTCATTGGAAATACTTTCCCTGTTCTTATTAGACATCAGTTTGTACAGTTGCAAAACCTCACCAAAGGTCATGACTTCTACTAACATCCAAATGGGAATTTTTGTAGGATCCTTATTTAGTTCAGGGTTTTTATTAAAATGATCATCTATACAGCGATTTTTATATAAATGCGCTTTATCTTTAAGATCTTTTTTAAAAACACCCTGTTTTTCAGAAATATAGTGTTTGCAGTACTCTTCTTTATTGCACCAATTTGAAAAGTTAAGGTACCCGTAAGCACCATGCCTATTTCCAAGTTGATAGCCAAAACGAGTTTTAAACGCAACTTCAATTTTTTCCAAACAATATAAAATAGACGTTCTAAGACGTTTGTCTTGATAATACCGTTTAATCAGTGTATCGAATGATATATTGGTATATTGCATTTCTCCTTCTTTTTTAATATAAAAAGGGTACGCAAGTTCTTTAAGTTTATAATAGCTAATAAAACGGAGCTTTTGTTCAGCCTTCCCCTTATCTTCGATTGTCATTCCACGTAATTCAAAAAGATTCACCTGATCAAGGAAGGATAAATGATTATATTCTCTCATAGTCAAAACCTCCGGATAAAAAAATAACTCCCGCATCAGGGCTTGCCTGGCCTTTCGGCAGCGGGAGTGTTGTCATCTATTTGCTCATTTATAATATCAATTCTACCATGCAAAGTCAAGTTCCTAGGGTCATGTTTTATGTCGCTTGATCTAAATTATATCATTTCTACTCTTACACTAATATGTTACCCAGCCATAATAATGATAACCATTTTTCAATATAAAAACATTACACGCAATATCAATATCTTATTCTCTGATAAACAGTAAAAGAATCGCTTACTTAACCGTATCTCCTTTGGTTTTATATTATTCTCGATCCAGCTTCATATCGCCATCCTTAATCCAGCCCTTTTGCCGCATGAATCTGTAAATAATATAGGTTACCACCGCTGGAAGAAGAAAATGAAGAAGTCCGATTTTCATTATTACCTCGCCGCTCATGCCCATGGCCTCAACGGTCCCAAATTGGCCCACCAGGCCGCTGGTACCCATTCCGGCACCGGTAGGGACGTTTTCCATTCGGAGAACAGTGGTGGAAAGAGGTCCGATAATGGCAGATGCCACAGTAGGCGGAATCCATATAAGGGGATTGCGAACAATGTTGGGGATCTGAAGCATGGAGGTTCCCAGTCCCTGGGAAATAAGGCCGCCGACTCCATTATCTTTATAACCGGAAACGGCAAATCCAATCATCTGGCAACAGCAGCCGACAGTGGCTGCACCGGCAGCTATTCCACTTAAATCCAGCATGATACACAGGGCTGCACTGGAAATAGGCAGAGTCAATGACATTCCGACTATGACAGCGATCAGCATGCCCATGGGAAGGGGATGGATTTCTGTAATAACCATGATCAGGGCTCCCAGCTGCACCATCAGCCCACCGATAACAGGCCCGATGAACATACCGGTCAATACGCCCGTCACCATGGTAATGACTGGTGTTACGACAATATCCACCCGGGTTTCGCCGGAAACCAGCTTTCCAAATTCAGCTCCGATAACAGCCGCCACAAAGCAACCAGCCGGACCACCCATCTGATAACCAGCCATCCCTGTTACGGCAGAGGTAAACATTACCAGGGGCGGCGCTTTCAATCCATAGGCAACAGCCACACCAATGGCAGGACCTGCCATGCTCATGGCCATGCTTCCCATTTCTTCCAAAACCTCTAAACCCAGCTGTTCTCCCAGCACGTTAAGAATTAAGCCAACAATTAATGAAGCAAAAAGGCCTAAGGCCATAGCTCCCAGCGCTTCAATACCATAGCGCTTCAGTGAAAATTCAATGTTTTTCTTCCTTAGAAATGCTTTGAATGATTTCATTTTCTGCCCCTTTCATCGTTAACAGGATATGCTTATTATTTTTGAATATGTTACCAGATAACTATACCTTGACGCTATATTGTTATTATCATACCATATTCAGCCCATTGTTTTCCTGACACCAGCAAACGACCGGGCAGGCCATAAATGACAGGGTGGGACATAAATGACAGGGTGGGTCTTGACGATCTCCCCAGGTCGTGTTATTCTAAGAAAAATGCAAGTGAATATTCCCTTTAACCTGGTCCCGTGAGGCCAGAAAGGCATGCAACAATAAACAGGAGACGTTTCTGCCTTTTTGTTCCCCAGGGAATGAAAAGGCTTTTTGTTTGCCGGGAAAAAGGGATACAGAGGAGGAATTCTTTTTGGATTTAAAAGGAAGGCATCTGATTGATCCCCGTGATTTGAGATTAGACGAACTTAATGGATTGCTTGACTTAGGGCTTGCTATGTATGAGAAGCCTGCTGTTTTTGATCAAACCTGCCGCGGAAAAATTCTGGGAACCTTGTTTTATGAACCCAGCACCCGTACCCGATTAAGCTTTGAATCAGCTATGCTGAGGCTTGGGGGACGGGTGCTGGGTTTTTCTGATGCTGCTACCAGCAGTGCTTCCAAGGGAGAAAGCCTGGCGGACACCATCCGGGTACTGGATGATTATGCGGATGTCCTGGTTATGAGACATCCCCGGGAGGGTGCCCCGAAGCTGGCTGCAGAATATGCAACAGTGCCTGTGATTAACGGTGGAGACGGCGGGCATCAGCACCCGACTCAGACTTTAACGGATCTGCTGACCCTTAAAAAGCATTTGGGAGAAATACAAAATCTTAAAGTGGCTTTTTGCGGCGACCTTCTCTTTGGACGCACGGTGCATTCTTTAATCAAAACCTTAAGCCGTTTTCCGGGAATGGAGTTTTTTCTTGTGTCACCGCCGGAATTGCGCATTCCGTCTCATCTGAAGGAGGAGCTTTTGTACGAGTATGATGTTAAAATTACTGAGACCAGTCAGCTGGAGGACTGTATCGAAGAGATTGATCTTCTGTATATGACGCGAATTCAAAAGGAGCGGTTTTTCAATGAGGAAGAATATATTAAGCTGAAGGACAGCTTTATCCTTTCCAGAGATAAACTGGCCCCTGCCAAAGAATCCTTGCTGGTGCTGCATCCACTGCCAAGAGTAAATGAAATACAGTACGATGTGGACGAAGATCCGAGAGCCCGGTATTTTGATCAGGCTAAAATGGGTGTATATATTCGAATGGCGCTGATCTGCGCTGTATTGGGGGTGGAGTTGCCATGTTAGAGGTTACTGCTATTAAGAAGGGAATTGTTATTGACCATATTCCGGCCGGAAAAGGACTTAGGATTTTCGAGAAGCTTCGGCTGGATCGTCATCAGGCTCAGGCAGTACTCCTGATGCATGTTAAGAGTCGTAAGCGGGGCTCTAAGGATATCATCAAAATCCAGGATGATTTAACGGTGGATCTGCGGATTCTTGGACTCATTGATCCGGGAATTACAGTAAATTATATTGAAAATGAAGAGATTATCGAAAAACAGCTGGCCGGACTTCCTCAGAAGGTGAAGGGGCTTTTTGAATGCAAAAATCCCCGGTGCATAACCGGGGTGGATGATTGCGCTGTGCCTGAATTTACGCTGGTTCCCAACGGGAAAATTCAGTATAAATGTTCTTACTGCGGGACGCTGACGGAGTATAAGTTGTAGTTCTATATCCCCCTCACCCTGCCCTCTCCCGCCAGGGGAGAGGGTTCTTAAACAATAAACAGCTTGCGATGGTACATTTTCTTGAATTCCTTGCTAAAGGTCATGGCACTGGTGACTTCCAGCTCCGGTGCGTTTTCTGACTTCACCATCACCTGAACATCTTCTTCCGTGATATAGCACACCAGATCTTCCACGCTGCCATATTCACTCCGGTCCAGTTTTTCTGCGATTTTCAGGAAAATGCTCATTTTTTCCACTTTTTCCATATCCGCTTCTTTAATTAACATATCAAACTGCTTCCAGTCTTCTTTTAAGTTGCTTTCCCGATGAGAGCCTACAAGGTATGCCACCATTACCCGCTCCCGGTTTCTCAGGCCGTTGATGCGAACATTCAGTGCCAGATAGAATCCGTGCTTATGATGGTTATAATAATCGATACACATGCCCAGATCATGAAGCAAAGCAGCCACTGCCAGGAGTTTTCGCTCGTTTTCTCCCATCCCGTGCAGCTCGCTGGTCTGATCAAAAAGTGCCAGAGCCAGCTTCTTGACTCGATGGCAGTGTTTTTCGTTCATGCCAAAGTTTTTTATAATATTGTCTGCCGAATGAAAAAGCACATCTTCCAGCACCGGTTTTGGGTAGTCGATTTCCTTAAGGTACTGTTCGAAGAAAACCCCTTCTCTCAGACCATTACCACTAATAACCAGTTTTTCCGTTTTCATGCGTTTCATAAGCGCATGCACCGGCGCCAGTCCGGCGGCAATGATATCTGCACGGTCTTTGTTAATGCCCGGCAGTTTTTTAATTTCCGGCACTGTCCCCCTGGTCACCTTGCTGTAGGCCTCTTCCACCTCGTCAAAGGTCATCTGGTAGTTATGCAGGCTTTCCAGGGGATAGCCAATTTTATGCTTATCCATTTTAGCCAGAGTACGGATGGTACCTCCCAATCCAATCACCGGGTAGTGCTTTAAAGCTTTGAGCCATTCCAGCTTTTCCAGCTCTTTTGTTATGCACGCTTCCACCTTTGCCACCTTTTCCGGTGAAATGGTTTCCCGGCCAATGTATTTTTCGGTGAGGGTTACGGCTCCAAAGTCCAGAGATACAGCTTCTTTCAGCTGATTTTTTTCGATCCAGCCTATCTCAGTACTGGCACCGCCGATATCGATAGTAATACCCCGCTCCACCGGCAGTGTGTTGATAACTCCCATATATCCGTAATAAGCTTCTTCCTCACCTGAAATAACCCGAAACTGAAAGCCGGTTTCAGCCTCTACTTTTTCAAGAAACTGTTTTTGATTTTTAGCACCACGAACAGCGGCTGTGGCCACAGGAATCACATAGTCTGTCCTGTGTACCTGAATCAGCTTTCGGAAAAGCTTAAGGGTGTTCATGGTCCGTTTGATGGGCATGGGCTTCAGGGTTCGTTCTTCCCCCATGCCTTCACTGAGTCGCACCATATCCTTAACCTGATCCAGCATTTTATAAGAGCCGTCTGCATAAACTTTCATCAGCAGCATTCGGATAGAGTTGGAGCCCAGATCGATGATGGCAATTTTTTTATCCATGGTTATTTC
Organism: Tindallia sp. MSAO_Bac2; assembly: GCA_003838145.1. Lineage (GTDB taxonomy): Bacteria > Bacillota > Clostridia > Peptostreptococcales > Tindalliaceae > Tindallia. The sequence goes on along the minus strand of QYZZ01000088.1, from coordinate 32,254 downwards.
CTTTCTTAGCTGTGTATATTGAAGAACCTTGCCATTTACAGCTTTTTCACGTCATCACTGGAAGTGATGGGTTCTCCCACTTTTCTGCTCTCTTCCCTTTTCCAGGCCGCCTTGCTTTGTTCTTTTGAACGACCCAAAAAGTATTCCTGAGCATTCAGCTTTATTTTACCACGGCGGTCAATCCTTTTGTATAAACCGTCATTTCCCAGCACTCTGGTTTTTTGAGTATCGGAGAAGATTACCTCCAGGATTTCTTCCATTTTGGTCTTCAGCCCTTTATCTTCTACCTCAAACATCAGCTCAATGCGCCGGTCCAGGTTCCTGGTCATCCAGTCGGCACTGGACAGATATATATTTTTCTCGCCATCATTATGGAAATAATAGATTCTGGGATGCTCCAGAAATCTTCCCACGATGCTGCGCACTTCAATATTTTCACTGATTCCCGGAATACCGGGGCGCAGGCAGCAGATGCCGCGTACCAGCAGCTTTATCTGAACACCCGCCCGGGAAGCATCATAGAGCTCTGTAATAATCTGAGGATCCACCAGTGAATTCATTTGTGCGATGATCTCTGCTTTTTTCCCCTGTCTGGCATGGTCTGCCTCTCGTCGGATATACCGGTTAAAGGTTTTTCTCAGGTTTAGCGGCGCCACAATCAGTTTATAAAGATCCGGCGGCTGAGAATAGCCTGTCAACATGTTAAAAAAGGCAGAGGCCTCGGTGCCGTAATATTCGTTGCAGGTCAGCAGACCCATATCCGTATAAAGCTTCGCCGTACTATCGTTATAGTTGCCCGTTCCCAGATGCAGGTACCTTTTGATCCTGCCTTCTTCCTTCCGGACAACCAATATGATTTTAGAGTGGGTTTTCAGCCCCACCAGTCCGTAAATAACGTGACATCCAGCCTGCTCCAGCTTCTTTGCCCAGATAATATTATTTTCTTCATCAAACCGGGCCATCACTTCCACCAGGACCGTTACCTGCTTGCCGGCTTCTGCTGCTTCAGCCAGGGCTGCGATAATAGGTGAATCACCACTGACCCGGTAAAGGGTCTGCTTGATGGCCAACACGCTGGGATCCGCCGCAGCCTCCTGAACAAACCGGATCACTGGCTCGAAGCTGTCGTAAGGATGATGCAAAAGCCGGTCTCCCTTTGATATGACAGAAAATATGCTTTCCTCTCCCATAAAAGGCTCCGGCATGGCTGGCTCTGCCGGCTCAAACTGCAGATGGTCAAAACCTCCCAGTTTGCTGGTTTTCATGAGAAAACTCAGATCCAGAGGGCCTTTTATGGAATATATTTCACCTTTATGTATTTCCAGGGCCCTTTGCAATAAGTCCAACAGGGAAGCATCCATGTCAGCGTCTACTTCCAGCCGGATAGCAGCTCCCCATCGGCGGCGCTTAATGGATTTTTCTATTTCAATCAGTAAATCCTTCGCCTCTTCCTCTTCCAGGGATAAATCCGCATTGCGGGTGATCCGGAAGGGGGAAGCCGATAATACCTGATGGCCGGAAAACAGCCGTTGGGCAAACAGCATGATGATTTCTTCCAGCATGATAAAGCTGCGCCCTGTTTCTTCGGAAGGGAGTTCTATCATCCGCGGAATCATGGACGGAACCTGGACCGTGGCAAAGGTTGGCAAATCTTTGGGCTTTTCCCTTACCAGCAGTGCTATATTCAGACTTCGGTTTAAAATCAGGGGAAAGGGCCGGCTTTTGTCAACAGCCATGGGTGTCAGTACCGGATAAATCATTTTTCTGAAAAAGTCCTCCAGAAAAGAATGCTGCTCCGAAGTAATCTGGTCCCGGCGCAACAAAAAGAACCCTTCTTTTTTCAGGAGGGGCATCAGGCTTTTGTTAAAGGTGTTGTACTGATCCTTAACCATTTGATGAACCCTTATCGAAATCTCCTTTAGCTGTCGCTTCGGGCTTAATCCGGAGGGATCCGTCCTGTCAAAGCCAGCGTTAACCTGATCCTTCAGTGAGGCTACCCGCACCATAAAAAATTCGTCCAGGTTGGAGGTCACAATGGCCAGGAATTTGAGGCGCTCAAAAAGCGGGTTGTTTTTGTCCCGGCTTTCTTCCAGTACCCGATGATTAAACTCCAGCCAGCTTAGTTCCCGGTTAATAAAATGACTGCTTTCATATTTTTCCGGGGGTTTGGGGTTTTCTTTTGGCAGTTTAAGCTCCATTAGACATCTTCCTTTTTATTTTCAGTGTTGGTTTAATGCCAAAAACTTCCTGAAAAAATTCTGCTTTTACTTCAAAGGTCCACTCTTCCAGCAGGGTATCCTCCAATGCATTTCCGGAGATAATCATCTCCTTCTCCTGCTGTTTTACTTTTATCTGGCTTATTTTCTGCCGGTGGCTCCGGTCCATGGCGTCAGCAAGGCGGATAATAGCTGTCAGCTTTGCTGCCGTCACCCGATCCTTCCCCTTAAGTCGCAGATAGGATTCGTGGCTTTTTTGGGGTGTGCGGCTGCTATGGTATTTGGATACATTGGCTACAATTTCCAGCTCTTCTTCAGACAAGCTGAGGATAGGTGATGCTTTGATCAAGGTATAGGAATGCTCGTAATGCTTATTCAGGTTGACGAATTTACCAATATCATGCATTTTGCAGGCCAGCTGCAGCAGAAATTTTTCCCGGTCTTTCATGCCATGGGTGCGTTTCAGTGCATCAAAGAGGATATTGGATTTTTCCTCCACGTCCAGGGCATGCTTTTCATCCGCATGGTATTTTCTCAGCAGATTAAGGGCCTGATGCTGGATATCCTCGTTAAACTCCTGCAAGCGGCTGGTGTTGAAGCGGCGGTCAATAAAATCCGATACAATGCCGTCGCTGAGGGATACCAAGGGGGTGTAATACTGATCTGCTTCTGTCATCTGAGCAAATTTTTTCATAATCATCAGGGAAGGCAGGAGGATAGAGGCCAAATCCATGGAAATCTGATATACTTCCGCAATGTATTCCACAGGTTTTTCCAGAATTTCCCGGTATAGTTCGTCGAAGGATTCCAGAGATATGGTGTTTGTCCCTTCCGGAGCTTCAGGGCCGTTGCAAAGCCGGCTGATGGCTTTCATTTCACTTCCCAGAGCGATGAAGTGTTTTATGTCGTAGGTTTCTTTAATATAATCGATGACATCCAGATGGCTTTCAATATATTCTTCCAGCAGCTGAGGAAAATCCAGGGTTCGTTTTTCCAGATCTGATAGTACTTCTCTTAAGCGAAGGTGGCCCAGTTTGATGTTGTGGGTGATTTGAAGGAGTCCCTGGTGAAAAATGGTCATCTCAACGCTTCCGGAACCAACCTCCACCACCATGACCCCTTCTTCCTGGACCCGTTGATGGTCCGGCAGATTTTCCCGAATGGCTTTGTAGGTCAGATAGCGCTCCTGGGCATTGTTAATGACTTCCACCTTGAGTCCGGTTTTAAGTTTTATCTGATCGATCAGGTATTCCTGATTTTCCGCTTCCCGTATAGCACTGGTGGCCAGCGCCCGATAATGCCTGGATCCATATTCCTGCATTAGCTGCTGAAAGCCTGTCAGAATTTCACATATATGCTCCACGGTTTCATAGCTTACCTTGCCGGTGGAAAAGGTATCTCTCCCCAGAGCTGCCGGTTTTGTCACCCGTTCCAGCAACCTGATGTTGCCTGAGTCATCTATTTCCACGATACGCATTTTCAGAGAATAAGAACCAATGTCAATGGCACTCATCACCGTCGGTTTTCGTTTTCGGCTCATTGGTGCCGCCCTCCTTCTTTTTAAGGTTATTATATCGTTTATACCCTTTTTTCATGTTAATTCTATGTAAAATTTAGGAAACGCAAAAGAACCAGGCAATGGTTCATCGCCTGGCCCTAATGATATGTTTATTATAAAGAGAAGGGGATCTCTTGTTCTAGAGGGTGCATGGTACTAAGTCAAAGCAACGGTTGTAAATCCATTTGTAGGATTCTTCGTTCAGAATTCTTGGATTTCCAACAGTTTGAGGATCTTTCATGGCTTCTTTTGCCAGTCTTGGGATCATATCACTGGATACGCCCATTTCTTCCAAATTTCTTACTTCCAGGTCTTCCGCCAGCTGGTATACTTCCCGAACAGCTGCTTTAGCGGCTTCTTCTTCAGACATACCATAGGTATCTACGCCTAATGCCTGTGCAATGCGGGCAAATTTCTTGGGTGCAGCTTTCCAGTTATATTCCATTACTGGCCCCATCATTGTGGCGACGCATTCGCCGTGAGCAACGGGTACGATTCCACCCAGAGTCTGTGCCATGGCATGGCCTGCACCGGCAGATTCGCTTCCGTAGGAAAGACCGGCCAGCATGGCTGCCTGAGCCATTCCATAACGGGCTTCTATGTCATTTCCGTTGGCATAAGCTCTTCTCAGGTATGCTCCTGTATATTCAATGGCCAGCAGTGCCACTGCATCGGTTACCGGCTGGGCAAAGTGCATGGTATAGCACTCAACAGCATGAGACAGTACGTCCATACCCGTCATCGCGGTAACTCTTGGCGGCATGGAAACATGCAGCTCCGGATCGATGATGGTCAGGTGTGCAGCGATCAGCGGACCACCGGTGTTAAACTTAAACTCTCTTTCTGTATCTGTGATAACCGCCCACTGGGTTACCTCGGAACCGGTTCCGGCTGTGGTTGGAATAGTAGTCAGTGGTGGAATTCTGTTTTCCAGCGGCTTTTTGCCTTCCGCTGCTTCGTATTCCAGTACTGTACCTTCATGAACCGCTTCTACCCCAATGGCCTTAGCAGTATCCATGGAGCTTCCGCCACCAACGGCTACCAGTCCATCACAGTTGTTATCGCTATACATTTTACTTCCCATACCTACTACTTTAACAGCTGGGTTTGGTTCTACCTGGTTGAAGACAACCACTTCCACACCAGCTTCCTTTAAAGAGTCTTCCACTGGCTTGGTGATGCCTGCTTCGTAGATTCCCGGATCTGTTACCAGCAGCGCTTTGCTGACACCCAGATTTTTAATTTCTTCTCCTGCATGCTTGATAGCACCAATACCATGCTTAATTACTGTTGGCACCTCGAAAGTGTGCAGGTTAGTCATGTTTTCAAATCCCATATTCATTGCCATTATAAATTCCTCCTTAGTTTATGTTTGCATTATTCTTTGTGCCCACTGTTTTATGGTTTTTGATTTTAATTATCAATCATACATTGTCAATTATCAATTTTAATTTTGGTTCTCAAGAATTTGATTCCAGATTTTGATTTTAATTGTCAATTATTCACTATCAATTATCAATTAAGGTAGACACCGTGTCTATCCTCCACCAAGTATCCTCAACAGTTTCACCTGATCCCGGTCCTGAAGAATTGTTTCCGTATACTCCTTTAGTAGTAATTGCCTGCCATTGATCCAAACGGAAGATCTTGGAGAATAATCAAGTTTTTCCAGCAGCTTATCCACGGTGCAATCCGTTTCAACGGTCATTTCTTTGTTATTCACCCGGATTGTAATCATTTTCTGATTACCTCTTTTCCAGAAGCCATCCAAGGGATAGTTTTTTCAGGGTTTCTTCTGTCGGATTTCCATTCTCATCCCAGTTAACAAACTGATAATATTTATCTCTGAAGTTCATAAAAGTGTCTTTGTCAAACTGGAAACCTTTTTGAGGTCCGTCAGGAAGTGGCTCATACATCCGTTCCGGTAAATAATCGTCCTTTTTGTCGAAGCCTTCTCTCATGTTGAAGAACCTCATCATGTTAATTCTTCTTTCACCAATTTCCAGCAGTTCATCGATGCTTGCTTCCCAGCCTACTCCGGCTTTGCACAGATGGATCATATCGTCCGGGCCATAAAGCTGCCATGACGGTCCCCAGGCAAACTGGCAAAGACCAAGGACATCCATGGTTGAGAACATCTTCTGACCGGCGATGGCAAATCGGACTTTGTCATCATCCATGGAGAAGGAATCTTCGTAGCCTTTATCTATCCCGATCATCGCCAGTCTTTTTCGCTCGAAGGAGTCTTCCGGCATGGTCAGGAAAGGATCGTGCTCACAGGACTGATGATCTGCCCCAAAGCTGTTAACGGCATAAAGAAGACCTATGGCTGGCTTATAATGCGGCATATGGGCCGGCAGTTCCTGCTTTTTCACACACATGTTCAGCGGCATTGCTTCTGGACCTATTTTTTCTGCAGCTCGGTGGGTTCCTTCTGCCAATAAGTCTCCAAAACCTTTTCGCAGTGCTATTTTTTCGATTAGCTCCGGGAAGTACTCGGATTTTCCGAAGGCCAGCTCCATACCATCTGTATCTTCTTTTGTCAGCAGGCCTTTTTCGTAGCATTCCATGGCGAAAGCTATGGTTGCTCCGCAGGAGATGGTATCCAGTCCGTACATATTACAGTACTGATTTGCGATGGAAACATCCTCCAGGCTGCCAACATCACAGTAAGATCCAAAGGTGGCGGCAGTTTCGTACTCCGGCCCGCCGTAAAGCGGATCCACTTTTCCTTCTATTTCAACCACTCGTTTACAGTTGATGGCACAGGCGTAGCAGGTATCTCTTTCCTTCAGAATGGTGTCCGTCATGACTGTACCATCAATTTTATCTGCTTTTTCTCCAAAGTATCCGGAGAGGAAGTTTCTGGTTGGCAGGAATCCTTCCGCACTGGTGGGTGCCAGTTCTCCGTCGGTTCCATGAAGGCCCAGACCCTGAATGTTTGGATTCTCTTCAATTCGCTCTTTAACGTTTCCGCTCAGTTGCTTAAATCCTTCCGGATCGAAAGGCTTGCGAGCTTTTACCTTCTTAACAGCAACCGCCTTCAGATTCTTGGATCCCATAACAGCGCCGGTTCCGTTACGCCCATTGGCACGATTTGCCATGTTCATAATGGCAGCATATTTTACAAGATTTTCACCAGCTGGTCCTATTTCGGCAATTTCCAACTGTTTTTCGCCCAGTTCTTCACGGATGATTCTTTCCGCTTCTCCGGTTACAGTGCCCCAAACAGCGGATGCGTCTTTTAACGTCACCTTGTCACCATCAATGTACAGATAAACAGGTTTTTCTGATTTTCCTTTGAAAACCACCGCATCATATCCGCTGTTCTTCAGGTGTGCCGGGAAAAATCCTCCTGCCTGGCTGTCACCGATGGTGTCTGTTAACGGACTTTTTGTTGTAATCATCAGGCGGCTTTGTCCACTTACCGGAAGTCCGGTTACAACAGATGTTGAAAAAACCAGCATGTTTTCCGGTGATAACGGGTCAATCCCCGGTTTCATTTCCTGAAGTATCAGGTAAAGACCCAAAGCTGAACCTCCCGGATACAACCGGTATGTTTCGCCAGGAATCGTTCTGGTTTCAATTTTGCCGGATGTCAAATCCACATCAAGAATTTTTGCATCTGGAAAAGTTGTCATTGGTTTTCCTCCTCGTATTGTTATTTTGATCAGGTCAAAATCATAGGTTTTTCGTTAAATTATTTTTAAACGTTTTGAATTTATTTAACACATAGAACTCTATCATAATTTATTTTTCTCTGTCAAGTTTAAAAAAATTTTTTCCGTTATTTCTCACATAAAAATTTCCAGCAGTTAATTGATTTCACTAAATCAGCTGATGCTTCCAATTGCTATTGTTTATTGTTTAACAAAGTATTTATTTGACAAATCTTTTGAAAGTCTATATGATAATCCTAAATCGTTAAGTTTGTTCAATTTATACTTAACGTATTGAATGTATTAATTTTTTTAATTTATCAATTTCTTCCAACATTTTCACCCAGAAGGAGGTGACCGTAGACGAATTGGTTCAAGGGTGCTTTCGGGGTAGCCTGACCTTTCAGTATCAGCTTTCATTGACAAATACATCAAAAAGCAATACCATATTAAGTGAATTAAATAATTTTAAAATTTACTAAATATCTTAAATCTATATTTGTCACTGATTCTATAAGCACTACTGACGGGAGATATTTTAAGGAGGCTATTTTGAATATGTATGATCCACTCGCTACAAAGAAGGAACAGGAAGAAATTGAACAGGCAAAAGACATTGTCATTCAGGCTATTACAGAAACCATGGATATTTATGGCGCTGCACCGTCCGTCGGACGGCTTTACGCAACCATGTATTTTGTAGACAAGCCCATTACCCTGGACGAAATGAAGGATATGCTGGAAATGAGTAAACCCAGCATGAGTACAGGAGTACGTGCCTTACAGGAAAACGGCATGGTAAATCGAATCTGGGAAAAGGGCTCTCGCAAAAACAAGTACTCTGCAGAAAAAGACTTCTTTAAATCCTTTATCAGTTTTTACTGCAAACGGTGGGAAAGAGAGTACAAGGAAAACCTGCAGGCCATATCAGAATCGCTGGCAGTGTTAAAAACCATTATTGATGATGAAACCTGTGATGAAGCCATGAGGGAAGAAGCCAGACAGTATTATAACCAGATCGAAGACTCCAAGAGGTATTATCACTGGCTGGAGCGATTAGTGGACAGCTTTTATTCACATGAGATTTTTCAGTTTATTCCAAAGGATAAAGAGTAACAAAACAAAGGGAGGATTTTATTCGTTATGAATCAAATTCGAAGTACAAAAACAAAAATACTGGTATTGGCGCTTATATTCGCCTTGTTAGCATCCGTTGCACTGACAGGATGTGGTGGGGAAGAGGCTCCGGCAGAGGAAGAGCCTGCCACAACGGAAGAACCAGCATCAACTGAGGAAGATACAACAGAAGAACAGGACATTCCTGAAGACGTAAATCTGGCAATGGTTGACTGGACTTGTTCAACCCAAAAAGGGTACATTCACGCTGAAATACTGGAAACCCTTGGTTACAATGTTAATCTTGAAAGTTACTCATTACCGATAATTCTGGAAGGGTTGAGTGACGGACAGCTTGATGTCTTTGCCGATGCATGGTGGGTTACCTGGGGAACACCGCTGCAGGAAGCTGTAGATGAAGGACGTGTTATTCATTTAGATACGCATCTGGAAAATGTAAACTATGCTCCTGCCGTACCGGTTTATGTGTATGAAGCCGGCGTTACTTCTCTTGCAGACTTGGCAGACTATGCAGAAGAATTCGATTACACCTATTATGGTCTTGAGCCTGGCAACGACGGAAATGAGATCATGCTGGACGCCTTTGAAAACGACATCTATGGTCTCAGCGGCTGGGAAATTGTTGAAAGCAACGAAGCAGCCATGATTACCGAGGTAAGCGTTGCCATTGAAGAAGAAGAGTGGGTTGTTTTCAGTGGATGGGAACCACATTACATGAATGTTATCTTTGATATGGAATACCTGGATGATCCGGAAGGAATCTGGGGCGAAGAACCAGAGTTCGTAGCAACAATTTCCCGACCAGGACTGGAAGAAGAGCGTCCTAACCTGGCAAAATTCTATAAGCAGTTTAAGATTGAAATTGAAGATGTAAATGAATGGGTTTATGCTTTTGGATATGAAGAAAGAGATCCGGAAGAGTATGCCGCAGAGTGGGTCAGCGAGAATATAGATATGGTTCTGGCATGGGTTGATGGTGTTAAAACTGTTGACGGCGGAGACGCCAGCGAAGCTGTTGAAGCTGCATATAGATAGACCAAAAGTCGCAGTGCACTTTTTTTGAATTGTGAATGAAGAATTAAGGATTATGAATTAAATTAAAGCAATTTCATTGTATAGTAAAAAACCGCCGAATAATTTGATTCGGCGGTTTTTTCTTTGCTCTATATCATGTTTTGTCCTAAATCATTTCATGAAGCACTTTTCCAAGTCTGGTGATTCCTTCCACAATTTTATCCTCCGGCATGGTGGAGTAGTTGATGCGCATGGTGTTATGCACACCGCCGTTGGGATAGAAAGAATCTCCCGGTACAAAGGCCACGTTATGCTCAATGGCTTTTTTAAACACTTCCCGGGCATTCATATGCTCCGGCATTTCCACCCAGGTAAAAAGTCCACCATTTGGATAGGTGAATTTAACGCTGTCCGGAAAGGTTTCTTCCATGGTTTTCATCATAATATCCCGCCGTTTACGGTATACTTCCCGAATCTTACCAATATGTTCATCCATATCGTAGTCTTCCATAAAACAGTTCAGTTCCTGCTGACTGAGAGAGCTGGTGTGAAGATCCGATCCCTGTTTTACCAATACAAATTTGTTAAGCAGCTCACCCTCGCCCAGAGTCCATCCAAGTCGGAGTCCTGGACAGAAGGTTTTGGAGAAAGTGCCAAGGTAAATAACTCTTCCTTCTGTATCAAAGGATTTAACCGCCGGTGGTCTTTCTCCTTCAAAACGCAGCTCTCCATAGGGATTATCCTCGATAACCGGTATATCGTACTGATTCGCCAGTTCAATCAGTTTTTTTCGTCTTTCCACAGACCAGGTTTTTCCTGTTGGATTCTGAAAATCCGGAATAACGTAGATAAATTTGACATTTTCTTTTGTCTTCAATGCCTCTTCCAATTCCCCCATATCCATGCCGTCATCATCCATGGGAATGTCCAGAAATTGAGGTGAGTAAGCTTTGAAAGCCATGATAGCTCCCAGGTAGCTGGGTTTCTCCGTAATGACAATGTCCCCTTCATTTAAAAATACTTTTCCGGCAAAATCCAGTCCCTGTTGTGATCCACTGGTGATAAGTACATTGTCAATCCCGGCTTCCACCCCGACGGCTTTCATTCGCTCGGCAATTTTTTCCCTGAGGGGCTTAAAACCTTCCGTCGCACTGTACTGCAATGCTTTTTCCCCTTGTTCTTCCAGTACCTTAACCGCTACTTTTTTCATTTCCTCCACCGGGAACATTTCGGCGGCCGGCAAGCCACCGGCAAAGGAAATAATTTCCGGTCTTTCTGCCAGTTTGAGCAGTTCCCTTATTTCAGAAGCCTTCATATTGTTCATTCGATCTGCATATTTAATATTCACTTTACAGTCCTCCTTGCAAACCTTTTTCCTCTTTATTTATACAGCTTTTTTCATTTTTTTATATCACTTTATCTGTATCAATTTGCCTGAAAAGTTTAGTGATCACTCGCTCTTTCGCTGTGTTTCTTCTCTATTTTCTTTTGTCTCGACTTTACGGATTCTTCGTTCCAGGTTTGGGCGGGTGATCCATATTTCATGACCGCAGCCAACACATTTAATCCGAAAATCTGCGCCGGTTCGCAGAATGTCAAATTCCTTGCTGCCACAGGGATGCGGCTTTTTAAGCGTTACCCGGTCCCCCGGATTCAGCTGCATGGGCATGTCCCTCCACCTCCTCTTTTTCTCCATTCGCCATAATAACCACTCTTCTTGGGTAAGGAATTTCAATTCCTTCACGATCGAAGGCCTGTTTATAGGCTTTTCGCATGGCGCGGGCCACGGACCACTGGGTCATGGGAGCTGCGTAGGCCATGGTTGCAATGAGAACGCCTGAATCAGCCAGCTCGTTAACTCCCAGCACTTCCGGACCTTCCACAATATTTCCGTTGGTTTTGGCCAGCTCTTTACTGGCGTCTTCCAGCACTTTTATGGCATGGTCAATATCTTCTTCATAGGCGATGGGCATATTAACCCAGGCCCACATTTTACCGCTGCTTTTATTGATTACCTTGGAAATCGCTCCATTGGGCATAATATGAAGATCTCCGGTAAAATCCCGGACTTTGGTGACTCGAAGTCCCATTTCCTCCACAATTCCACCGGAACCTTCTATTTCCACATAATCGCCCACGGTAAACTGATTTTCGAACAGTATAAAAAACCCTGTAATAATATCCCTTACCAGATTCTGGGCTCCAAAACCAATGGCAAGTCCACCAACCCCCGCCGTCGCCAACAAAGCCCCTACCTGAACGCCAAAGGAGCTGAGGATGGAAGTACCTACCACAAAATAAATGATGTACCGGACGATACTGTGGAGAAGACCTTCCAGTGTTTTGATCCGGGCATCATCTGCGTCTATTCCAAAATGCTTCTTCGAAGCAAAAACACGACGTATAAATCCTCGCAGTACCCGAATAGCAATTTTCGCCAGAATCAACAGAAATACTACCTGTAAAGTGATGGCAATGGCACCGCCGATATATTCAAGTTCTGTTATCATTTCATAAGTGCTGATGATTGGTCCAATCACGCTGTTCATTATGGTTTTCATTCATCATCCCCCTGAAGTGATTTTTCTGCATTTTCCGCCAGCGTCCAAAGGCTGTTTTTTCCCTCTTCCCGGCAACGCGTATAAAGGCCGGCCCATTCCACATGTTTTTTTTGCAACAGCTTAAGCATTTCGTCTTTTCCGGCGGCTATTGCCTCCGCATCCCAGCGAAGTGAAAGGCCACAGCTGGCAGTGATTTCACGCGGAGTTGGGATGATTCCTACCGGATAGTCTTTTTCCTTCAGGATCTGCTCTCCGGCAATGGCATGGTGCGTTGAATGAAAGGCCAGTAAATATTCCCGCTTCATTAATAGTTCATCCCCAATTCCATTTCCGATTGTCTTATCCTTTTAAAGCTGTACTGTGTTTTTCGATTTATTCATGGCTTCAACGATTGTATACATATTGCTGACACCGCCAACCATCAGGTCATGTTTTATACGGAAATAATCCAGGCAGGTGCCGCAGGACATAATTTCCACCCCATATTCTTCCAGCTTTCGCAGGTTATCCAGGGATTCTGAACCGGCACAGGCCAGCCTGACCCCGCTGTTAATGAAAATAACAGTCCTTGGCAGTGGCTGCACTTCCGTCAGAGTATAAAGATAGCCCTTCATCAGAATCTCGCCCAGTTCCCGGGAACCTTCCCCCAGGTAGTCCTTGCCAATTACTACCACCAGATCCCCAAGGATATTTGAGTCAGGTTCCAGATCTATCATTTTTACCTCCCGGTATTTATATTCCTTGAATATATCGATATAAAAGTCCCCCTGACTTTCCTTTATCGTAACTTTGTAGTCCATGCTTTTGGCAAATTTTGAAATGTTCTCTTTTGCCACTTCATTATCTACGATAGCCGTCACGTTCCCTTTTTCGATAGCCTCCAGGGCTTTTTTTGTTTTTATTAATGGCATCGGGCACTGCAGCCCCCTTGCATCAATTTCGCTGTTCATAATCATTCCTCCCGGCAAAATATTCGACCGCTTCAACTCTCTATTTAACTATATCACATTCATCGCCGAATCAAAACTACTTATCATCCAGGATCATTAACTACAAAAGTCTTGGCGCATTTTTCCTGATCAGTTGCCGGATTTCTCCCGCACACTCTTTGGGATATTCCTGCTGGCATTGTCCTCTTTTTCCTTTAAAGTAAAGAACCGTTTTGTCACTGGTCTCCTCTATCTTTGCCTCTTTTATTTCTTCCCATTTTTCTATTCTCAACAAGGCAGAAGTTCCATGAAAATACAAAATTCCCTCCGGATGAATCCCGGCAGAGACAGCACCGGAAAGGATAAAGGCTCCCGCCATCAGTGCCAGCATGTAATGACCTCCATGGTTTCCGCCCAAAACTGCTACTATAGCTAACAGTAGCACAGCAGCGCCAGCCTCCATTTTTCTGTAAAAAGGTATTTCAGCTTTCTGTAAACGCTTTTTGGAGCGCTGAGTATTTTTAGAAGCTCCGACAACAAAACCCAGCATAAGGATCAAAAATACAAACAGATCGTTCATTCTCAGGTCCCCCTACAGTTTTTGTATTTCATTATTATATTGCATTATCATTTGCACACTATGATAGCAAATGAAAAAAGTGCTGGCAATTGTATCAGAACTTCAATCCATCAACGGCCTCTTCCACTGCCTGAAGGATATGCCTTTCTTTAACCAGCTTAATAGCCGGAAGGGACTGATCCGGCATATAGGTATCCTTATAGGCTGCCTTTATATCCTGGCGGATTCGCTGATAGGCAGCATTGGTTCCGATCCCCAGGGAAAAGGATCCCAGGGATGTTTCCGTGAGAGAAATAGCCTCGGCGCCAATCATCAATTCAATGCCCAGGATTTTTTCAACGTTGTCGATAACCATCCCTGCTTTTCGTGCCGCCCAGGGAGCCATGCTGACATGATCTTCCTGATTGCTTTTAGTGGGAATGGAATCCACGCTGGCTGGCTGACACAGGGTTTTGTTCTCAGAAACCAGAGCAGAAGCCGAGCAGGCAATAATGCCATAGCCATAATTCAGCCCCACGGGTTCGCCGGCCAGATTGGGGGGAAGGCCGTAACTGAGGGTCGGATCCAACATTTGAAAAGTCCTTCTTTCGGATATACTTCCCAGCTCCGCTACGGACATCGCCAGAATATCCATGGCATAAGCCACGGATTGTCCATGGAAGTTCCCTCCGCTGTAAAACATCAGACTTCCATCTTCCTCCCAAAAAACCAGCGGATTATCAGTAGCTGCATTGATCTCCTCTTCAATAAGCCGATGTACGTATTCCAGGTTATCCCTTACAGCGCCTTGCACCTGAGGAACACAGCGCAGGGAATATAAATCCTGTACCCGGGGTTTGTATTCCGGATGCAACACATCGTGGGGTAACCGGATTTTTCTGGCTTCTTCCGTCACTCTGCCGCTGCCTTCTATCAGTTTTCGGATATTATGAGCACAGTCTATCTGACCCTTGTGGCGACGGGCCTTATGAATCCGCGGGTCAAAGGCTGCTGTCTCACCTCGAACGGCTTCCAAACTGAGGGCAGCGGAAATTTCACAGGTGTTGGCCAGTTTTTCGGCGTCGTGACAATTCAAAGCAGCCATAGCAGCAAAAACCGTGGTGCCGTTGATAAGCGCCAGACAGTCTTTGGCTTTCAGTTCAAAGGCTACCTGTGCAATGCCCGCCTGTTCCAGAGCTTCCCTTGCCGACATCCGCTGGCTTTGATAAAAGGCTTCTGCCTTTTCATAACCAATCAACACAGATACCATATGAGCCAGGGGTGCCAGATCTCCACTGGCTCCCACAGAGCCCTGTAATGGAATGACCGGATGAACCCCTTTGTTAAGCATGGTCATCAGCCGTTCAATGACTTCCCACCGTAATCCTGAAACGCCCTGACAAAAAGCATTCAGTCTCACCAGCATTGTGGCCCTCACCACTTCTTCCGACAGTGGTTCACCCACCCCGCCACAATGTGACATCACCAGGTGATGCTGAAATAAATCATTTTGCTCCGGGTCGATGGCTGTGTATTTCAGTTTTCCCACCCCGGTGTTAAAACCATAAGCCGGCGGCGCATCCTCCGAAATCCATTGTTTCTCGATTTGTTCCCTGACTCTCAGGATTTCCTTCCTGCACTCCGGATCAATAGACACCGGAGCATATTCTCTGGCTACCTTCACCACTTCTTCAATGGTTAATTCACACCCGTTTAGAACTACCTCTTTTTTTGCTGACAATGCCTTCTTTTCCATTAAGACCAGACCTCCGTTTCCATTAGTTGTTCCACCACTGTGCTCACATGTTTAAGGGTATTTCTTTTGACCTTGAGGGAAATGCCGCTTTCCCTTACCAGTTGGCTTTTTTCCAGCAGTTCCTCCAGAGCAAGTTCACCGGTTTTTTTTCTTTCTTCCGGAGTAAATGCCTTGGATAGCTCCATTCTTTTTACTGTTTTTTCCAGTAAAATCGGTGCAGGAGCTGTGCCTCCCACCACTAAAGAACCCTGAATCCCTTCCAGGGAGGGTGACAGCTGAAAAGCAATATTCATTACAGGAAATACCAAAGAGCCTCTCAGGCTTAGTTTTTCAAACTTCATTAACGCTCTTTCCGGCGGCTGCGGAATCCAGAAGCCTTTCAGAATCCGCTTTTCTCTTTTCACGAGCCCGTTTCTTTCCACATGTTCCTGAATAAGTTCCTCTACAGGCATCCACTTTTCATCTCCGTCAAAAACAACGGCCCGGGCACCTAAGCTCCATAATACCGGTGCTACATCAGAATAATAAAGGGCTTTGCAGTAGTCTGAAGCTGGAGCTTGGTGACACATAGTTCCACCTGTTTTATAACAAAGTGAAATAGAGCTTCTCCATTCCTCCGACTGATTATAATAAATACATCGACGATCCTGAAGCAGATTTCCGCCCAGGGTTCCCTGACTTTGAATCTGCGGGGAAGCCACTTTTTGACAGGCAAGCCTCAGGGAGGGAAATTCCGCCTTTATCAGCGGATGTCTCTGAATCTCCCACAGGGTGAGCATCGCTCCTACGTAAAGGCCTCCCTTTCTTTTTTCGATGATTTTCAGCTCCGGCAGATGGTCAAGGCGGATCAGGTTTTCCGGTTTTTTGACACCATATTTCATCAGTGGTACCAGGTCCGTTCCCCCTGCCAGATATATAGAGTCCTTCATCCTTTCGGCCCAGGCATATGCCTGATTCAGATCCGTCGGGGAATGGCAGGTAAATTCATGCTGAATCACATTAAACACCTTCTTTCTCACTTGTAACAGCCGGACTCTCAGTAGCAGCCCTCTTCGGCCAGGGGGATGCCGCCGGCCGGAAAGCATCCGTAATGGGAATACGGGTAATGGCAGTTCCTGTTGCCTGGGCTATGGCGTTGGTGATGGCAGCTGCCACCGGCACCGTTGCCAGTTCTCCCACACTTTTTGCCCCGAAGGGACCGCTGGGTTCCCAGCCTTCCGCCAGGCATACATGAATCCCTGGCATATCCCGGGATAAGGGCGTCTGATAATGCAGCAAGTCTGAAGAAATCTGCTTCCCGGTTCGTTGATCCACCTGGATTTCCTCCATCATGGCGTATCCTACCCCCATGCTGACACCTCCATGAACCTGCGCCTTTACCTTTTCCGGATTTACCGGATTTCCGACGTCTACAGCTTCAATGATATTTAATAGCCGGACGCTTAAAGTCTTCATGTCAACAGCCACCTGGGCCCAGCAAACCGCAAAAGGCGGTGGTGCCTCCACGGCTTTATAACTGGAGCTGCCAGCAATAATACTGCCGCCGGCACCAAAGGTAATCTGCTTTGTCGCATCTTTCAGGGTGAGATGTTCCAATCCCTCCGGGCCAGAAACAGTAAAACGCCCATTTTCAAAAGTAATATCCGACGGAGGCAGCTTCCGTATTTCTGAAAGCCTTTGAATCATTTTTTTCTTTACATCCTCAACTGCCAGCGCCACAGCATTTCCACCCACATAGGTCTGGCTGCTGGCAAAGGTTCCTGTATCATAGGGTGTTGTTGCAGTATCAGCAGCTGTCACGGATATTTCTTCCAGACCAATCCCCAAGCCTTCCGCCGCTATCTGTGCCAGTACGGTTTCGCTTCCCTGTCCAATGTCGGCGGATCCCATCAGTAGATTTACTGACCCGTCATCATTCACCATCACAATACTGGAGCTCATGCCTTCCCGATTGGAAGGACCGGAGGTATGACAGCAAAAAGCAACCCCCCAGGCTTTCTTTTCCGGATGGGACAAACCTTGCTGTCCATTATTTTTCATGTCCTCTTCTTCAATGGCCTTGCGGAGGGTTTCGCCTTTTTCAACGCAGGAATTCACAGCACAGCTAAGTAAAGGATGGTCTGTTCCCGGCAAACGGTCGCCGGTCTGTACATGGTTTTTAAGCCTTAGAGCGATCGGGTCCATCCCCAGCTTTTGGGCAACCATGTTGAGCATGGATTCTCTGGCAAAAGTTATCTGCGGGTTGCCATAGCCCCGCACAGCCCCACTGACAGGGCCATTGGTATAGACGCAGTGCCCCTTAAATTCATAGTGCGGAATTCTATAATTTGTTTTTCGGCTGCCGGCAGCCACCACAATAGGACCATGGGTGGCATAAGCACCTGTATTGTACCAGGCTTCCACCTGCATAGCCCGAATCAGACCCTCTTTCGCCACACCCATTTTCATTCGGATACGGGTGCTGTGCCGAACTACGGATGCAGTCATCTGTTCTTCCCGGCTGTGAATGATTTTCACCGGTCGGCCTGTGGCCCTGGATAACAAAGCAGCCACCGGCTGGCTGTGAAGCTGCTGTCTTTCACCAAAGCCGCCGCCCATAAAGGGTTTGATGATCCGAACATTATTTTCGCTTAATCCCATTAAATCCGCCAGGATTCTTCTTTCCTGAAAAGGTGTCTGGGATGTGCTGATGACTGTCATTTTTCCAGGTACCGATGCATCACAGATGCAGCCGTTGGGTTCCAGAGAAACATTCTGAATGGCTGGTGTTTCATATATTTCTTCGAATATATAGTCAGATTCCTCAAAGCCTGTATTGATATTTCCCTCTGCCGCTTCCATTGTTTTAACCAGATTGCTGCCTCCTATTTCCGGATGGAGCAAAGGCGCATCCTTTTCCAATGCTTTCATTACGTCAAAGACAGGTTTTAGCTCTTCATATTCCACCTTTAACTGCATCAGCGCTTCGCGGCATGCTTTACGGCTGGTGGCAGCCACCGCAGCAATCCGATCCCCCATATGAAGGGGATGGTCTGTTAATATTGGTTCATCCTGAATCAGGAGAGGAGATGGCGGGTTACCGGAACAATTATATCTTTTTGAAGGCACATCCCAGGGCAGTAGTATTTTCAATACTCCCGGTACGGATTCAGCCTCACTGGTATCAATGGATTTGACAATGGCATGGGCGAAAGGGCTTCTGAGAATCATCCCATAAACCATTCCCGGAAGCTTCCAGTCATCCGTATATCGCCCACGGCCTGTGGCTATTTCCGCAACGGATAATCCGGGGTGAGAATTACCTACTACTCTGTATTTCGACATTATTCATCCCCTCCCTCCTGTTTCAGCTTGTCTTCTGCCGCCATTCTGATGGAATGAACAATGTTGGTATACCCGGTACAGCGGCAAAGATTGCCGGATATAGCGGCCTTAATATCCTCCGTTTCCGGTAATGGCTTCTCCTCCAGCAGTGCCGCTGCCACCATCAGCATACCCGGTGTGCAAAAGCCGCACTGAATTCCGTAATGATCAATAAAGGCCTGCTGAATATAGTGAAGTTGTCCTGCTGCATCTCCTTCAAGCCCTTCAACGGTGGTCACCTTCTTCCCCTCCGCCTGGATTGCCAGGGTGATGCAGGCATATACCGGCCGCCCTTCAAGTAAAACTGTGCAGCTGCCGCAATGACCACTGTCGCATCCTCTTTTTGTTCCGGACATTCCAGCTTCTTCCCGGATAAAATCCAGCAATGTCAAATTATCCGATATCCTTGAAGTATAATTTGAACCGTTAATTTCTATCCTGATCTCCCGCATTGGTTTCCCCAGCCTTTCTCTCGCCTTTGATGCAGCGCTCCTCTTTTCTCTAAAAAGTTGCTCTTTAACGACTATTTTATCACAGTTCAACGTGAATATAACCATCAGAATAACCGTTTAATCTTCTGATATATGGAGAATAATTAAAAGAGCAGAAGGATAAACAGGGTTTTGTCGCATATTTTTAGTTTTAAGAAAGGGGCTGTTATATTGAATAAGACAAGTATCGAAATTATCGCTATCGGAAACGAGCTGTTGAACGGTGCCATTCAGGATACCAATACTTTCTGGTTTTGTAAGAAATTCACCGATCTTGGAGGAGATATTCAGCGGGCCGTCCTGGTGCCGGATGACGAAGAAATAATTGCCCGGGAAGTAGCCGGTGCTTTGGAAAGGAAAACCGGGGTTATATTTGTCGCCGGCGGCCTGGGTCCTACAGCCGACGACTTAACCCTGGCTGCCGTGGCAAAGGGAGCCGGAGTTCCACTGAAGCTCCACGAAGAAGCCAGAAAAATGATCCGGGAAAGCTATGATTTTTTTGCTTCCAAAGGCGTTTTTTCCCAGGGTGGCCTTAATGCCGGACGGGAAAAAATGGCCTGGCTTCCGGAGGGTGCCGAACCTTTGGTAAATCCTGCCGGAACTGCACCAGGCGTTTTCTTCACCCATCAGTCCAGCACCATTATTTGCCTGCCGGGAGTCCCCGGGGAGCTAAAGAGCATCGTGGAAGAGTCTTTGGAGGATTTTATAGCAGAAACCTTCAGTGCCGGAAGCTTTTCCGAGAAACATCTGGTGGTGCAGTGCAATGATGAGTCCTTGCTGGATCCATATTTCAAGCGGTTTAATAATACCTACCCGGAAATTTACCTGAAGGCCCGTTCCGGTATGATTGAGGAAACCCCGCACCTGACGCTGGTTTTATCTGCCAGCGATGAAAACCAGGAAAAGACAGAGTCTCTGTTAAGCAATGCACTGAGAGATCTGATGAAGTGGTTGGCTGAGGAGGGCGAGTTTACTGTCAGTAAGTAGATTAAAGATATATTTATTCGGATGAAATCCGATGGAATAGTATCCTTTCAGAACAGTGTATTTTTCATTGAAAAAATGCCTTCTGTATGTTAGGGTGATGCCAAAAGAACAATGGAGGGTCTTTAATGAGTTTGATACAAAATCTCAAAAGAAACCGGAAAAGCGAAAAAGAAATATATGCGGAAGGATTTTATCTGCTGTATTTTGGGTTAATGCTAATGGTGATTGTGCGCGGGCTGTTGCTTAATCACCCCAGCCAAAGCATCTGGGACATTTCCCTGCTTTTTCTTCTGTCCAGTTTCTATCTGGTGATCCGGTTTGCGCTTCAGGGAAGTATGCATGAACCGGAGCTGGAAAAAGGGGGGAGCTTCAATACCCGCAAAGCGGTGTGGAGAGGTATTATTTCAACCCTGATTTTTACCGCCATTATGGTATTTGTCGGAGCATGGTCTCTTGAAAGCCTGCAGGATATTTTTGCTGTTTTTGTCGGCATGATGGTATTCTTTGCTCTTTCCATTATTTTGCCCTATATTTCTTATAGAAGGAAAGAAAACCATTTAAGAGAGTAGTAAGCAACATAAAAGCACAAAACCTGGCATCTCGAGTTTAGAGATGCCAGGTTTTGTGCTCAGACTATTCACTTTCCTGCTCCATCCTTTCCAGAAGCATTTCAAACTCTTTTACCGGAGTCCTCCTGTCGGAACTCTTCCACAGCCTCTTATTCTGGTTCCACCATCCATTCGCGGATTTTCCATTTTAGTTCTCCCATATCAACCGGCTTGATGATGACGTCTTTCATTCCGGCCTCCAGGCAGCGTTCTCTGATGTTTGGCAGATCCATGGCTGTTACGGCAATAATGGGTGTCTGTGGATTCGCCGTGGTGGCGTGTATTTCTTTTGTGGCTTCAAATCCATCCAGGTTGGGCATATTCAGATCCATCAAGATAATTGTATAGGGTGTTTCCTTTGCTTTTGTCAGTGCTTCCAGCCCGTCGTTGGCCATCTCTGCCTGAAACCCTTCTTTTGCCAGTACGTTGTTTAACAGTTTTCTGTTTGTAAGTTCATCGTCCACCACTAAGATCCGGGGAGGTTCTCTCAGATCTAAATCCAGGGTTTCAAGGGTATGATCATATCGATAGGCTGCCTGTGGCTTTTTCACCTTTAGATGAACGATAAAAGTGCTTCCTTTTCCGGGGCTGCTTTCCAGGGTTATGCTTCCTCCCAGGATTTCGGCCAGTTTTTTTGCGGTGGAAAGCCCCAGCCCAAGGCCGTCGTGGGCACGGGTGCTGGAGTTGTCCGCCTGGGTAAAGGCTGTAAAAATATGGGCATGCAAACTTTCCGGAATGCCGGTGCCGGTATCTTTTACCCGCAGTTCAAGGGTGTACTGGTCGTCTTTACTGATGTACATATCTGCATACAGGTGGATATGTCCCTGGTCTGTAAATTTAACGGCATTGCCTGCCAGGTTGTTCAGGATCTGTTTGATTTTGTAACGGTCTCCTAATAATTCCTCTGGTATTCTGCTGGCCAGGCTTATGTGTATGTGGAGGTTTTTTTGAAAGGCGGTTACCTGGTGCAGGTCTCTTACTTCCTGCATTACGTTTTTCAGGTTAAAGGGTTTTTCTTCTACCGGGATGTCTCTTTGTACCAGTCCAGTATGGTTCAGGATGTCTTCTACCACGTCTGTCAGGGAATGGCAGGATTGCAGGGCATGTTGAATCAGCTCTCGCTGTTCTTCTGTCAGCTCTGTCATCTCCGTCAGCTGCAGCATTCCCATCAGTCCGTTTAAGGGAGTTCTCAGTTCGTGGCTCATATTGGTCATAAAACGGTCTTTGACTTCGCTTGCTATTTCTGCTTTTTTGATGGAGGCCAGGAGTTGCTGTTCCAGCAGCTGTTGCTGTTCCAGGTTTCGTGTCAGCAGTAAATTGCTGTATTCCAGTGAGGTGATGTTCTGAATCAGGTGGTTGTAAAATTTCATGATATGGTCTACTTTTTCCCGGTTCAGTCGTGGTATTTTTTCCAGGGCTTCCATATATTCTTTTTCTGAAAAGCCAAACCGCCGGGCCTGTTTTCGGAAAAAGTCCCAGTCGATGGCTTCATCTTCGTAAAAAAACTGGCCAAAAAACAGACTGCCTACTCGATTCTCGCCTACCATTACCGGGAGGGCCAGGTCCCATAAACCGTTTCGGCATTTATGAGCCTGGCACTGACCCGGCAGAGTCTTTAATGAAAGCTGTATATCACTTTCCCGGCAGGCCTTGCTGGCTTCCGGGTGTTGCCGGTGAAACTGGCTGCAGATTTCCTGCCAGCCAAACCCGATTAGTATTTCTCCGGACAAATCTGCTAAGGCTAACGGAAGGTCGGTTGCCTGGTGCATTGCATACATCATTTCTTTCAGTACAGGGATGTCCAGCATGGATTCCAGGGGCAGCTCTTCGATGTCGCCATCCGGTTCCAGAATGGCTTCCAGTTTTTGCCGGGTTTTGGTTTCTTTTGCCTGCAGTTCCTCCTGTTTTCTTTTTTCTCCCGTCAGGTCCATGTCGATGCAGAGTAGTTCCACGGTGGCTGTTTCCGGATTTTCAACAAGAATAAAGTTGGTATATACCTGTACATAGGTACCGTCTTTTCTCTGCAGGGTAATTTCCCGCTGGGGCACGGGCTGCCCGGTAATTTTAATTGCTTCCAGTTCTCTTTTAATCCGGTTTCGGTCTTCCGGGAGAATCATCAGATCCAGCACGTTTTTTCCCAGCACTTCTTCAGCCTTGTATCCATACAAAGCTTCAGAGCCTTCGCTCCAGTACAGGACGGTGCCTTCCAAGGTGTATCGCTGCAGGACCAGATGCGTCGCCTGCTGAAAGTATGCTGTCAGGGGAGCGATTTTTCTTTTGTCCTTTGTTATATCTTTTTTATTTGTTTTGTTGCGTTGAATGCCTAGTTTTTTCATCCTTTGCCTCCCTTTTTATCATTCACCGTGATTTTCCCAGGCTTGTAGAGTGCTCGGCGACCGGTTACGCTACTCACTCCCTCTTAGTCTAAAAGCGTCCAGATATAACCAAGAGATCACGGTGTCCGCTAAATATAAACTCCTATTTAATGCCGTCTTTACCTTTTCAAGGGTTTAATGATTCTCTCATTACATTGGTTTTTATCAACTATTTTTCAACGAATGCATATGAGGTATGATGATCCTCTTATAATACACCGGGAACCTGGGCATTGCTTAACAGAGGGTTTTTCGCAGTTCTGCCAGGGCTTCCTTTAGTTTTTTTGTCTCCTCTGTGGCGGCAAAGATTTCTGCTTTTGCTGCCAGTTGGGCTGTTTTTTTCATGTAAAGATTTGCCGAAGCTCCTTTCAGAGCGTGAAGATGGCTTTTGACTTTTTCAACATCTTCCTGTTGAAGGGCCCTTTCGGCCTCTGTGATCAGTTCCTGCCACTTTTCGATCCCCTTATTCAGCAGTTCTTTGGCCTCTTCTTCCTCAAACCCAATATGCTGGATCAGGTTGTTGATGGCTTCTCTTTCGGGGGTTTCAACGGAACCCACCGGAACAGGCTCATCTTCCAGTGGCGGTTCTGCGTGGATGCCTTCCTGAAGAAGAGCATTTACCTGATCAAAGTTGATGGGTTTGCTCAGGTATTCATCCATGCCGGATTCCAGGCATCTTTCTTTGTCTTCTTTCATGGCATGGGCGGTCATGGCGGCGATGATGGGCTGGTGCTTCTGAGGAAGATTCCGGATCCTTCTCGTAGCTTCCAGGCCGTCCATCACTGGCATTTGAACGTCCATCAGAATGAGGTCATATTCTTTCTGCTGGCAGGCCTCTACGGCTTCTTCGCCATTTTCCACCACGTCGCAGCGCAGGCCGCGGTTTTGAAGGAGTTGCACCACCAGGGCCCGATTGGTTTCCTGGTCTTCCGCGACCAGTACGTTGATCTTGTTCTGATCCTGGGCTTCCCGCAGGGTATGCCGGGTAATCATGGCCGGGGGGTGTTTTAGGACTCTCTTTCTCTTCGGTGACCAGGCTGGCCATGGTGTCCAACAGGTCCCGTCGTCGCAGCGGCTTGGTCAGGTAGGCGCGAAATCCTTCTTCGCTGGCCTGTCGGCTGCTATTGGCAGTTACGGCTGAGGTCAGCAGGCACAGAGGGATCCTTTGGGTCGCCGGGTTGGCCTGCAGGACGGCGGCCAGATCGTCGCCGGTCATGCCGGGCATTTGCTGATCTGTAATGATGGCGTGGACGGGCTGGTCCTGACGGTTATATTTCATGAGCAGGCTGACGGCGTCCCTTCCCCGGCTGGCTTCAGATACCTGACAGCCGGCTTCTTCCAGGTAGCTGCGCAGCATTTCCCGGTTCAGGGCTGTATCATCTACAATGACGATGTGTTTGCCCTTCAGAATTCTTTGATCTGCCAGGTTCTTTACTGGCCGATCGTCTATTTTCAGGGGCAGGGTAACGGTAAACGTACTGCCTTCTCCCGGGGTGCTGCTAACCTGAACAGTGCCCTTCATCAGGCGGGTCAGGTCTTTTATGATGGCAAGGCCCAGGCCGGTGCCGCCGTATTCCCTGGTATTGGAAAGGTCTGCCTGGGTGAAGGCGTCAAAGAGTTTTTCCTGGGCGGGTTTTGGGATGCCGATCCCGGTATCAATGACGTTTATTTCAATCCTGGCAGTTGAGTCTGTTCTCTCCAGAGGTCGGCACTGGACGGTGACGCTGCCTTTTTCCGTGAATTTGACGGCATTGCTGACCAGGTTGGTAATGATCTGCCGCAACCGGGTGGGGTCACCGTTCAACTGCCGGGGCAGGCCGGGAGATGTGTATAAATTAAGGTCAATGTTTTTACTTTGAGCCCGTTGGCTTTGGGGAAGCACCGCATCTTCCAGGGCGGACCGCAAATCAAAGGGAATCATTTCCAGTTCCATGTTCCCGGATTCAATTTTGCTCAGGTCCAGGATATCGTTGATGAGGGACAGCAGGGTGTCAGTGGAGTTTTTGATATAGTCGATGTATTTGGCCTGCTGACCGCTTTTTTCAGTTTCTTCCAGCAGCTGCAAAAATCCTAAAATGCCGTTCATGGGGGTGCGGATTTCGTGGCTCATATTGGCCAAAAACTGGCTTTTGGCCTGATTGGCGACTTCGGCCTGGATTTTTGATTCTTCCAGTTTCTTTGTGTAGTCGATCAACCTTTGTTCATCGAATTTGTCCTCTGCAATTTCCCAGGCAACATCTGCAAAAAAAGATATAATTTGAATGTCTTTTTCAGTGTAGTCCTTTGGTTTGTTTCCTACGCCAAGGATGGCTACAATACGTTCACTGCGCATGATGGGGACCACTAATTCCCGGTTTACGAAGGCGTGGTCTTCGGGGATTTCCTTGCGGTGGCTCAGGGATGCATAATCGTTGTGGATGACAGGACGCCTTTTTCTGGTAGCATCCACCCAAACGCCAGCCTCATCTACGCTGTAATGCATGCCTCTTTTATCTCCCATTTGGCAGAAATGGTTTAAGGTATCCGTTGACCATGCTTTTAATGTAAGTGTCTTTTCATCCTCACTGACGAAATGATAAAATCCGATTGGGCTGTTGACCATGGCACAGGCTTCATCAAGTGTTTTCTGAAGTACTTCGTCCAGGGAGTGGCCGGAGGCAAAGGTTAAAAGGTTCACTCGTGCCTGGATCATGTTTTCTGTTTGTTTGCGGTCGGTGATGTCCTTTACAATCCCAACGGAGTGCCATCCATCTTGCAGTCGTGTGCTCGACAGTGAAAGCTCTATGGGGAATACGGTTCCATTTTTGTGTTTCCCTTCCAGTTCTAATCGTTTACCGATGGCATTTCCTTCTCCTGTTTTTTTATAATGTTCAAAGGCCTTCTGATGATCTGATAAGTATTTTTTTGGCGCTATTAACAAATGAAGATCCTCACCCAAAGCTTCCTGCTCAGTGTAACCAAAAATAGCTTCGGAGGCTGGATTCCAAAAAGAGATGCAGCCCTCAGTATCCATCATAATGATCGACTCGTTTGTAGAATTTGTGATTGCGTTCAGCTTCTTTTCAGCTTCTTTTAATTGTGTATATAGCTTGTCTTTTGAACCATGCTGCATCCTTAACACTTCCTTTTTTCACAAACAATCAAATCAATTTTTTGCGTGCCAGCCAGCTTACTGAATGCCATCTCTGAACTAATTCGCTGTTTTTTGCGTTTATTATTTCTGTTCTTTCAACATCAGGTTTAAATCAAATTCGCCAAAGTCCGTTGCCATGGTTAGGGCTACGATTTTCTCTTCTTTTTCAGAAAATGTCTGGTACTGCCCTACCATAACTTTGGGCGGTAGGATATCACAAACCAGGTCTGAATCATGCAAAATGATCATGGCGTTCCCGGAAATAATATTGGCAACCTCTCCCAGGGCGGAGGCGACAAAGCTGTTGATTTCTGTCATTTCCATACCGGACATACTTCGAATCATTTCAAAGGTCATTTCTTTTGGAAATCCAAAAAGAATGGCTCCTTCCAGGTCGCCGGTCACGCCTAACAATACATTGGCTTCGTTGCTGGAAACCATGTCTTCTTTGACAAAAACGCTCTTTTTTTCGGGCTGGACATCAAACATGGTGGTAAAGACGTCGTTGACTGCCTTTACAAATGGATTTAAATGTTCTGCTTTCATAGCTTTAAACCTCCCTGTTGATAAATTCACCAAGCTTTTGGTCTTCTTTTCCAACGTGCATAATCAACCAGCTCATCAGCCGTCCCCCGAACTCCTGAACGTCTTCTTCTTTCATTCCGTCTTCAAAACGTACTTTGTATTCCTTCACCATTTTCGCAAATTCTTCATGGGCTTTTTTATGGGCTTCTGCGTCCGGGTACTTAATTTCCTGAAATAAGTTTTCTTCGTCGGTAAAATGTTTGACGGCATACTCTTCCATAAAACCCATGGTTTCTTCAACTTTCCTTTTCCGGCCTTCCCAGGCTTCTGTTCCATTGATCACGGCTAAAAATTCCTGTACTCTCTGAAACAGTTCCTTATGCTGCTCATCAATGATTTCAACGCCAATTCGATATCTTTCTTTCCACATCATTATTTGACACGCTCCTTTTATAATCTACTTGTCTGTATTTGTCAGTGCTGCACTGATTTCATCCAGGCACCGGAATACTTCTTTGGAGTAACGGTCCATTTCCTCCAGGGCCCGGTCTGCTTCTGTCATATTCCCGGCCTTATAGGCATCGGAAGCTTTTTTAGCCATCTGATGCAACTGGATATGGGGGCTTTCCAGATTGGCAAAAGCGCTGTGCTTTTTCAGCATTTCGTCTTCTACACTGTAATACCATTTGCCAAGACGGCATTCCTGATAGTTGGCAACCATGGAATCATCCACGTTTTCCAGACCCAGCAGCATATTGTACACGCGCCAGCGCCACAGCAGGTGGTCGGTTTTGTATACTTCGATCATTTGCTGGTTATCCAGGCAGTCGCTGTGTTTCAGCAGTGCCATTCGTATATCATTCAGTTTTTTACTGGCTCCAAAGATGGCTCCGCCGGTTTCCTGGGATACTCTGGCCAGAAAATCGGATGCTTCGGAGATCTGGCTCATGCTTTCGTTCAGGGTTTCGGTGGCGGCGGACTGTTCTTCCATGTTGGCGGCTACCTGCATGGTATGGTCGTTGATGACGTCGATGGATTCGCTGATGCTGCTGACGGATTCGGTGGCTTTTTCTACCATGTCTTTTCCGGCGTTCAGTCTGGAGGCGGTTTCTGACATGCTTTTGGAGGTGGTGTCAATGTGTTTTTGCAGCTCGGATATATTCTGCTGTACTTTTACGACGGACTCGGAGGTGTGTTCTGCCAGTTTTCGCACTTCTTCGGCCACCACGGCAAAGCCCCGACCCTGTTCGCCTGCTCTGGCGGCTTCGATGGCGGCATTCAGGGCTAACAGGTTGGTTTGTTCGGCGATGCCTTTAACAATATCTATAATCTGGCCGATGTCTTCTGTCTGCACTTTTACGCCTTGTATATCTTTATCGATTCTTTCTATTTCTTCAAAGGACTGTACTACAAATTCCATGGACTGGTTCATTTGTTTGACGCTCTCGATGACCTGGTCGCTGGTTTCGTTGGTTTTGGAGGAAACGTCGGTGGAGCTGTTGGCGACTTCCTGAATGGAGGCTCCCAGTTCTTCGCTGTTGGCCAGCATGGTATGCAGGGAGTCGGTTTGCTTGGTTACGCTTTCCACCATGTCCCGGACGGAATCCATCCGGGTTACCTGATTAAGTAGGTGGTTCACCTGCAGGGTGGTTTCCTGTCGTTCTTTTTTCCAGCTGTTCATCATGGTATTCCAGGCTTCTGCCAGTTCTTTTGAACCGCAGTCTTCTTCTTTTAGGGGGCTGCAGTCGCCATGAGATGCTGCTTTCATGGCCTGCAGCAGGGCTTCCTGATGCAGTGTTGCTTTGGATGACGCTGTTGGTTTTTGTGCTTCTCTTTTGAAAAACATAATTTCATCCTCTCTTTATCATACTCCATGCTTTTCCCAGGCTTCCAGGGTGCGACGTGTTTTCAGCAGTAGTTTTTTTAGTTCCTCTAAAGCTTCTGCCTCTGCCAGTACTTCTCCTTCTGCAGCCCACTGGGCGATGGTCACTATCCGCAGGTTCCCGGCGCTTCCTTTCAGGCTGTGAAGCCTCTCTTTGGCTTTGGGCAGGTTCTTTTCCTCCAGGGCTTCCAGAGCCTTGGAGCTGGTCTCCAGGCAGGACTGGATTCCTTCTTTCAGCAATGAGGCAGCGGTGGCTTTTTCAAGGCCGGTTTCTTTAATCAGTAGTGTCAGAGCGTCTTCCAGTGTTGCTTCCTTTTTTTTCAGGGTTCTTGTCTCTGTAGCTTCCTGCACCGTGACCATGTTTTCCTGTAACAGGGCGTTCACCTGGTCGAAGTTGATGGGTTTTGACAGGTAGGCGTCCATGCCGGCTTCCAGGCACCGCTGTCGGTCTTCTTTCATGGCATGGGCGGTCATGGCGGCGATGGTGGGTTGGTTTATTTCCGGTAACTGCCGTATCTGCCGGGTGGCTTCCAGGCCGTCCATTACCGGCATCTGGATGTCCATCAGCACCAGGTCGTAGGTTTTACTTTTGCAGGCTTCCAGGGCTTCCTGGCCGTTCCCGGCGATGTCGCAGCGCATGCCTCTGTTTTGCAGCAGCTGGACGATGAGGGCCCGGTTAATGGCCTGATCTTCCACCAGCAGAATTGAAATTTCTTCCCCTGCCGGGGATTTGAATTCACTTGCTTTCAGGAATTTTGGTGTTATTTCCCGATTATTCGAAATGGCTTCCTTTTCCATGGGGATGGTGACGGTAAAGGTGCTGCCCTTGCCCGGGGTGCTCTCAACGTTGATGGTACCTTTCATCAGGTTAATCAGGTCTCTTGTAATGGTGAGTCCCAGGCCGCTGCCGCCGTATTCCCGGGTGTTGGAGGCGTCTGCCTGGCTAAAGGTTTCAAACAGGGTTTCTATGGCTTCTTCCGGGATGCCGATGCCGGTGTCCCGGACGCTGAGCTGGATGGTGCTTTTGTCTTCTTCTCCTTCTTCGGCCCGGCATTCTACGGTAATGTGGCCGGCTTCGGTGAATTTCACGGCGTTACTCACCAGGTTGGTGAGGATTTGTCTCAGCCGGGTGGGGTCGCCTTTCACCTGCCGGGGGAGTCCGGGATGGATGTGCAGTTGCAGTTCCACATTTTTGCTCTGGGCCCGGTGGTGATGGGGGATGATGGCATCTTCAATGGTGGACCGCAGGTCGTAGGGGATGTGTTCCAGTTCCATTTTTCCGGATTCGATTTTGCTCAGGTCTAAAATGTCGTTGATCAGAGCCAGCAGGGTTTCTGAGGAGGTTTTGATGTAGTCCACGTATTTGGTCTGCTGGGGGTCGGTGTCGGTTTCTTCCAGCAGCTGTAAAAAGCCTAAAATGCCGTTCATGGGGGTGCGGATTTCGTGGCTCATGTAGGCCAGAAACTGGCTTTTGGCCTGGTTGGCGGCTTCGGCCCTTTGGCTGGCCAGTTCCAGTTCCAGGTTATTCAATTCCAGCATGGAGGCATATTCTTCAATTTTTGCTTCGGATTTTTTACGGTCTGTAATATCCTGAATATATCCATGCCAGAGAACACTGCCGTCTGGCTGCTTTTCCGGTCGGGCGGTACCCTGCAGCCACCGAAGGCCTTTTTCCGGTAAAAAGACACGATACTCATCCTGCCAGATTTTCATGGTATCAGCAGAAGCTTGAATGACAGCAGATACTCTGTCTGAATCCTCCGGGTGAATCCTTTGAAATACCAGTGCTGCATCTTTTTTAACCTGCTCCGGTTTTACTTCATACACGTAATCGATTCCATCACTGGCATAGGGAAAACAGGAGGTACCATCCGGAAAGAGCTGATATTGGTAGATCGCTCCCGGCACCTGTTGGGAAAGCTTTGTCAGCAGCTGGTCCCGTCGGGCCAGTGCTTCCTGATACTGAACTCGTTCTGTTATATCCCGGGCTACGGCATAAATTAACTCTCCCTCCGGCCGGCTTCGCCATTCGATCCATCGATAACTGCTATCAGCGCATCGGTAGCGGTTTGTAAATTTCACCACTTCCTCTTGGTTGATGAGTTTCTCAATGGCTTCCATGGTGGTTTCCATGTCATCCGGATGCACATAGTCCAAAAATCGTTTTCCTTCCAGCTCTTCTGTGGCGTATCCCAGCACTTTACCCCATTCCGGGTTCAGCCGGATAAATTCACCTTTGGTATTGGCGATGCAAAGCAAGTCCAGACTGGCGGTAAAGTACCGGTCCAGTTCTTTTTGTTTGGCTGCCAGTTCATCTTCTATACGTTTCCGTTCCGTGATGTCTTCCACAAAGCAGATTGCTTCCTCTTCGCTAATGCGGGAGATATGAATCTGCCCATGGTAGTGATCTCCGTTCTTTTTCAGCCCGACAAAATAACCGGATTTGGTTTGTTCATCCTCCATTTCAACCAAACCATTTTTCGTCTTATCCACTTCCTCCGTTGGTGCCAGATCGTCAACTGTTAATTGTTTTAATTCTTCTTCTGTGTACCCCGTCAGTTGACAGGCTGCCGGATTGGCCCGCAGGTATTGTTTTTGACCGTTGGTCACAAAGATGGGCAGGGGTGAGTAGTCTATGTAGTTTCTATATGTTTTCTCACTTTCTGCCAGGGCTATTTCTGCTTCTTTGCGTTTGGTGATGTCGGTTTGTGTACCGCTCATCATCAGGGGGGTTCCCCGACGATCCCGGTGAGTGATTTTGCCGATGTCGTGCACCCATATTACTGAGCCATTATGATGGATTTTCCGGTATTCCAGTTCGTATACGTTTTTATCTTCCAGAGCATGCTGCAGATGTTCCTTAACCAGGGCCAGGTCTTCCGGATGGATGCAACTTTCCCACTCCCGGTTTGTCAGTGGCCGTTTGTTATAACCGGTCCTGCCAATAAGTGCTGCCCATTTTTCGTTAACCAGCATGAGTCCGGTTTGCAGGTTGTACTCCCAGGTGCCGGCATTGGTAGCTTCAATAATATCCTGAAGCCGTTGACGCTGCTGAATCAGGGTTTCCTCGGCTTCTTTCAGGGGCGTCTGATCCACCAGGTAACCCCGGTGTTCGATGATGTTGCCTTTCTGGTCGGTTACGCACTGGGTTTGATCATAGAACCAAAGATAGTCGCCGCTGCTGGTTTTCAGACGGTAAGACTGGCTGTACCGATGGATACCTCTTTTACGGTAATGATTGGATTCCCGGCGAACTTTCTCCTGGTCTTCCGGATGAACGATGGCATCATAGCTGAAGGTTTCCCGGGTCATCTCTTCCGGGGTATACCCCAGTATTTCTGTAATATTGGGGGATACCTGCAGTATTTGTCCGGATTTTTCCGGATTCCAGGCAATGGTAAAGACTGGACCGGAGACAAAGAGGTCCCGCTCCTTTTGCAGCTCTTGCACGGCTTTTTCCCGATCCATTAAGAGTCCTACCTGATTGGCATACAGGATGGC
>QYZZ01000087.1 GCA_003838145.1 Tindallia sp. MSAO_Bac2 | reverse complement strand
TTCAAAAAAATTTGCATTGGCCTTCTATAATGCTGGAGAGAGGGGAGGTGACAGTGTAACAATTGTTAAGAAGGGACGAGAAAAGAAGACTTTTCAATTAAATCATATTTTAAAGGAGGTCATATCGTGAGGCATTTTAAAAACTTGAAATCCCTTTCCTTGTTAGTTGTCATAGTTTTTATATTGAGTTTGATGTTTATTTTCCCTGACGGTGGTGCAGAGGCCCAAGATATAGCTGTTGAAAGGATTTTTGGTGCTGACAGATTTGAAACGGCTGTAGAAATATCCAAAGAAGGATGGACAAACTCAGACACGGTTATCCTGGCCCGTTCCGACGATTTCCCCGATGCCCTGGCAGGAACGCCCTTGGCTTACCAGGAGGATGCACCAATATTACTGACACCTACAGAAAGTTTAAGTACCACAACCAGGACGGAAATTGAAAGGCTTGATGTGGATAAAGCTATCATTCTGGGAGGCACTGCCGCAGTATCCGATACGGTAGAGATTGAGTTATTAGCTATGGGCCTTGAAGTAGAAAGAATTGGAGGAGATAACAGGTATGAAACCGCCTCATTAATTGCAGAATACCTCCCCGAGACGGAGCAGGCTATAATAGCTTATGGGGGAAACTTCCCTGACGCTTTAGCTATAGGCCCTTATGCTGCCCAAAATGGCTACCCCATATTACTTACCAGGACCGATAGTATCCCCAGTGCAACCGAAGAAATCCTTACGGGGATAAATAATACTATTATTGTAGGCGGTACAGCTGTAATTGATAATACTGTTTTTGAACAGGCCCCCAACCCCACAAGAATAGCTGGTGATGACAGGTTCGACACAGCTTCAAAAATAGTAACCCAGCTGGACCTTCCTGTAGACAAGGCTTATGTAGCCACCGGCATGAACTTTGCCGATGCACTCACTGGA
Source organism: Tindallia sp. MSAO_Bac2 (assembly GCA_003838145.1). Taxonomy (GTDB): domain Bacteria; phylum Bacillota; class Clostridia; order Peptostreptococcales; family Tindalliaceae; genus Tindallia. The sequence continues at coordinate 761 of QYZZ01000087.1, read as the reverse complement.
TCAGCTTTAGCTGCTAAAAATAATGCTTCCATGCTTTTGGTTAGGCAGAATGCGGTGCCCAGTTCTACTAAGGATTTAATTGAAGAGAAGGGGATTATCAATTTTATTATCCTGGGCGGTACCGGAGCAGTTTCAGATAAAGTTGAGCTGCAGCTGAAAGATGAAGAAGTAGTAATTGAGCCAGGGGAAATGATCCTGCATTTTATTGATGTAGGGCAGGGGGACTCCATACTTATAGAGACTGCTTGTGATTCCTATGTCCTCATTGATGGTGGACCGAGCGGTGCAGGAGATGATCTGGTGGCATATCTAAATGTTTTAGGAATCGACAGGCTAGACAAGGTAATAGCTACCCATGAACATGCGGACCATGTCGGGGGGTTGGTCTCTGTCTATGAAAGTCCCATAGAAGTTGGTACTACTTATGGAAGTAAATATGAACATGATACCATTACGGCTGCAAATTTTAGAAGCTTGGCGGAAGAGCACAGTGTTTATAAAACTGCTAATGCCTTTGATTCCCTCAATCTAAACTGTGAATATACGGAAATGAGCTTCATTCACCCTTATGATGGAGCTTCAGGGGATATACATTACATGAATTTGGTCCTAAACGTGGAATTCAATGAATTTTCTGCCCTCATAACTGGTGACGCTGAAACAGAATCAGAAAGTGCCATGATTGACAATGCTTCTGAGTATCTTCCCAGTGATATTTTAAAAGTCGGCCACCACGGTTCAAGAACCAGCACCAGCCAGGA
>QYZZ01000086.1 GCA_003838145.1 Tindallia sp. MSAO_Bac2 | reverse complement strand
GGACAGGGGTGTTGGGGACAGCGTCCCCAAGGTCTTGATTTTTCTATTGACATTCTAAAAAGTGACATTTTCTCAGAATAATTTCGTCCTTTTTAGGTGACATTTTCTCAGACTATTGACAGCTTTATTCGCAAAATACTTTTTGCCAGTGCAGCTTATCAAGGCAGGAACATACGTTTCTTTAGCTGCCACTTTGTGCTATAATGAAGAAAGACGGTGAACACCTATTATAATTGAGAATTGATGATTGACAATGGATAATCAAGTTCAAAAGCTGTACCCAAAGGGCATAACAAATGTTAGAGGTGGTGACGGCGTGGATCTTTCGGAAAAAATCAAAATACTGGCTGAAAGTGCCAAGTATGATGTTTCCTGCTCTTCCAGCGGAAGCAATAGAAAAAATTCTCCCGGCGGTATAGGCAACGCAGCCCAGGCCGGTATTTGCCATACCTGGTCAGCTGACGGCCGTTGCATATCATTGCTCAAAATTTTGATGAGTAACGATTGTCAGTATGACTGCGCCTATTGCTCCAACCGGCGATCCAACGATTTCCCCCGAGCTAGTTTTTCACCTTCAGAGCTGGCGGATCTAACGATCGCTTTTTATCGACGCAACTATATAGAAGGACTTTTTCTCAGCTCCGCCATCGAAGAATACCCTGACCGCACCATGGAAAAAATGAACGAAGTGCTTCGGCTCTTAAGAAAGAAATACTTATTTAATGGATATATTCACATAAAAGGCATTCCGGGATCTAATCCAAAACTAATCCACGAGGCAGGGTTACTGGCAGACCGGATAAGTGTCAATATTGAATTACCTTCCGAGGAAAGTCTGCGTCTACTGGCACCGCAGAAAAAGCGGCAGGGCATTCTTTTGCCTATGAAACAGATCCATCAGGAAAGTGTAAAGTATCGGCAGGAAAAGAAAATCTTTCGTTCTGCACCCGATTTTGCCCCTGCCGGACAAAGCACACAATTGATGATTGGCGCCAGTCCTGAAAGCGATCGTCAGATCCTGCGTCTTTCCGAGGGCCTTTATCAGAAATTTCAGCTGAAACGAGTTTATTTTTCTGCCTACGTACCGGTAAACACTCACTCTCGCCTGCCCCTACCCGCAGGACCGCCTCCTAAGCTTCGTGAGCACAGGCTGTATCAGGCAGACTGGCTGCTTCGATTCTATGGATTTCATGCTGAAGAGTTGCTGGAACCGGACAGTCCGGATCTGGACCTGCACCTGGACCCCAAATGTATGTGGGCTCTTAGAAATCCCCACTGCTTCCCGGTTGAGATAAACCGGGCAGACATGAAAACCCTGCTTCGGGTTCCGGGCATCGGCCCCGTCTCCGCCAGGCGTATTGTAACAGCCAGAAGGTCTGGTCCCTTACATTTTGAGGCTCTGAAACGTATCGGAGTCGTGATAAAACGTGCCCGGTATTTCATCACATGTCAGGGACGCTACGAAGGCGGGCCAGATTTTCAGCCAGACCGGGTTCATCAGTTGCTGGTTCGGGAGCACCGTTTAGAAGCTTCCAGTTTTAACGGGTACCAAATGTCTCTGGATGAATGGATGGAGGGCCGATAAATCATGAAAACCTACATTTACGATGGTAGTTTTGACGGTTTATTAACAGCTCTTTATCATGCTCTGGCGGAAGGCAATCCGGAAAACACCCTTAAGCAAAAGATTCATTATCAACCAGACCTGTTTTCTAAGGCTGTGACAATAATAACCGATTCCGCCATTTCCCGGAAAATGTACGAGGGGATCCCCCGACGTATTTCGAGTCAGACTCTGCGAAACCTTTATCATTTGCATTTATCGGAAATCCCGGAAGTCGGCCATCTGAGCTACCAGTATCTTCGGAAAGGATTTAAAACAGGCCCCGGCATCAATCAACGTCTGACAGATCCGGAAGTGCATCCGGTACTGAAAAAATGCCGGCAGGTTCTTCGCGAGTATCATCGCATGACCGGTCTCCTGCGTTTTCAGTCCTTAGCCAACCAAACCCTTTACGCTGCCTATCAGCCTGATTCTCACCTTACTCCGTTATTAGCCGGACATTTTTCCCGCAGATTTTCCAGCCAGCCATGGATCATTCATGATTGCCGGCGGCAACTGGCTGCCTTTTGGGATACCAGAAAGTGGATCATGCATCCTCTTCCATCAGAAGGCAAGCTGGTTCTGGAGGAGGATGAGGAAAGGTTTCAGGAACTTTGGCGTGACTACTTCAGGCAAGTTGCCATTAAAGAGCGTTATAATCCATCTCTTCAGCAGCAGTTCGTCCCGAAAAAGTATCGGCGTTATCTGACAGAATTCATCGAATAATTGTCAGTCCTTCTACATTGTGGTATTCTTTAATTCATCATTTGAGTCTGAATTCACTCATTTTAAGTTCATAATTATTCAGGAAAGGTAGGCATTATCATGCTGCGAATGAATACTGGTGACAATATGTTCCTGGAGACCGCACCAAAAAAAAAGCGATGGCAGGATCGCTGGCAAAAGCCTCTCATTGCTTTTTTTATCATTATACTGGCAGGAGTGATCATTATGAATGGTTGGAGGTCTTCCCTTCCTCAGGGTACTTCCTTCGAAGGACCAATGCGCCGGGTTCCGGAAGTTGAGTTTCTTCATGATTTAACCTATCGCTACCGGGGCGAAACCCGCTTTGAACAGATGATATTCGAAGAAAAACTTTCAATTATTGAATCGGCAGAATCATTTATTGTAATGGATTTTTTCCTTTTCAATGATGACTACGACAGGGAACAAACCTTCCCCAACCTTTCCCGTCAGCTGACAGATGCGCTGCTCTCCAAAAGGCAGGAACACCCGGACATGCCCATCATTCTCATTACCGATGAAATAAACGAATTCTATGGTGCTTATACCGCTCCGCATCTGGAAGAACTCCGCGAAAGCGATATTGATGTTATTATTACAGATTTGGATCAGATCGGATCCTCCAACCCTTTGTATACCGGTATTTGGCGAACTTTTTTCCATCGTCTGGATCCCTCCGGACCAGGCCTTTTTCCGAACCCCTTCAGTCCCGATTCTCCCAGAGTCACGCTGAACTCCTATTTGCGACTGTTAAACTTTAAGGCAAATCACCGGAAAGTTCTTATTACGGAAAAAGAGGCAATGGTAACTTCCGCTAATCCTCATGACGCCAGTGCATTCCACTCAAATATTGCCATCCGGCTCACCGGACCAATTATCGCAGATTTGCTGGAAACAGAAAAAGCCGTTGCCCGGTTTTCCGGATATGATTTTCCACCACTTTTCCATCCCTCTTTGTCCCTTGAGACAACCGAAGTTCAGGCTCAGGTTCTTACAGAGGGAAAGATTCGGGAAAAATTACTGGAGCTCATCAATAGAGCAGAAGCGGGGGACACTCTATGGATTGGTCAGTTTTATGTCGGTGAGCGTAAATTTGTCAGAGCTCTTAAGGAAGCGGCGGATCGGGGTGTAGAAGTGAACATGATACTGGATTCTAACCGGGATGCCTTTGGAATTCGAAAAATCGGCATCCCTAACCGACCCGTAGCAACAGAATTAGTGAATTATTCTCCGGAGCAAATCCATGTCCGATGGTACGATACCAGAGGCGAGCAGTACCACAGCAAAATCATTGCCATGGAAAGTTCTGGTGAAGTTGAGGTAATTGGAGGTTCCGCCAATTTCACGTCACGGAATATTGCTGATAAAAACCTGGAAACCAGTGTGCGTGTCGTTGCCCCTTCCGATCATGACTTTTCCCGGGATGTGTTGCAGTATTTTTCACGCATATGGGAAAACCGCGATGGACATTATACACTGGACTATTCAGAATTTGGAGAAAGTCATCTACTTAAAAAGCTTCTTTATCGTTTTCAGGAGTGGAGTGGCTTTTCAACTTTTTAGCATTTCAACAGCCTTCCGGTATTGCAAATGGTATGACAATAGTAAAGCAACTGCCTTTTCCCGCATTGCTTTCCATCCGAATGCTTCCACCCATGGCTTCAGCCAATTTTTTGCTAATTGTTAAACCAAGCCCACTTCCGCCATACTTGCGGGTATTGGAGTTATCAGCCTGATTGAAGGATTCAAAAATCATTTGTTGAGCATCCTCTGACACTCCAATACCCGTGTCTCTTACAGAGAATTCTATTTCCGCATTTTCCCCTGTTTTTTTGTGTAACTTTGACTCCAGTAATACGCTTCCGGTTTCGGTAAATTTTATGGCATTACCCATTAAATTATTGAGTATTTGCTGCAACCTTCCCGGGTCTCCAATGAGTCTTTCAGGAATACGGTCATCATGATTTAAAAATATTTCAATATTTTTTTCTCCAATATTATACTCATGTTTATCCACAATACTCTTTAAGACTGCCAAAGGATGAAAGCACTCATTATTCAGCTTTACCTGTTCTGATTCAATGCTGGAAAGATCCAGCAAGTCATCAATCAGCCTAAGTAATAATCGCGAGGATGACTGCATCATTTTCAAATAATCATATTGCTCATCATCAAGATTGGTTTCTTCCATCAGCTGCAAAAAACCAAATATTCCATTTAGGGGTGTCCGTATTTCATGGCTCATATTGGCCAGAAACTGAGTTTTTGCCCGATTGGCAGTCTCAGCCTTTTTCCGGGCTTCCTGCAGCTCCTGGTTATTCCTAAGCAATGCCTCTTCCATCTGTTTCTCCCGGCTTAAATCCACCAGCGCTATTCTGATCATCTTTTCATCTGCTTCACCATACATCAGGTTGCTGTGAATTTTAACGACTTTTTCACCTTCCCTGGGTATCATTTTCAGTTGAATCTGCTGATTTTCTCCAGATTCCACAACCTTCTTAAGATGAAAATAAAACGGATCCTGGCTTTCCGGACTGATCCATTCTTCAATCCGGCTGCCTACGACCGAGTTATCATCCTTGCCCGAAAATTCGGTAAAATAGTGGTTGGAAGCTTTAATATGACCCTCGTCATTTACCATCACGTAGCCTATTGGCGCATTATCAAACAGCTGAAAATAGTGTTCTCTGGATTTTTCCAGCTCTACCTGAATTCTGCGCAGTTCCTCATTTTGATATTCCAGCTCCTGGTGATAAACGCTAAACTCTTCCAGTATTTCCTCCAGGTTTTTTTCGTGAATAAAGTTTCGATCTATTTCTCTGTTTTCCAGAACATTTTGAATGGTTTCTTTCAGTTTATCCCTTTTGCGACCCATCTCCCCACTCCTTTATTCCTGTTGATCACTGCTGTGAAAATCTTTGTTTTCTGCCTTTTTTAGCTTTTGCCGGCTCTCCGCCAGTTCTGTTTCCATTTTTTTAAGTTTTGTGATGTCAATAAACGTAATTAATACACCTTCTACCGCATTGTATGAAGTTCTGTATGGTCTTACCCGACTAAACCAGATACTGCCATTTTCTGATGGTATTTCGCGTTCCACGCTTCGAAGTTTTTCCATGACTTGTTCTATGTCTTCCAGCATTTCAGGATAATTGGGCAATGTGGCTATATGGGATATTGGACGCCCAACATCTGATTCCCGTATGTGTGTCAACTTTGAAACAATTGGTGTGATGCGTCGTATACATAGCTTTCGGTCCAGGTAGATCGCACCCACTTCTGTGTTGTTTAACAGGTTGTATAAATCGTTATTTGACTGAGTCAGTTCATCAATTTTATTTTGATACTCTGAATTGACGGTGTATAATTCCTCATTTACAGACTGCAACTCTTCGTTTGTGCTTTGAAGCTCTTCATTGGATGCAATCAGCTCTTCATTGGATGACTGTAATTCTTCGTTGGAGGTTTCCAGCTCCTCGACTGTGGCCTGTAAATTTTCACGACTTACCTGAAGTTCTTTTTCCAGCTCTTTAATGCGCTGGCTCATTTCTTCCTGAATCCCGCCTTTTCCTTCTTCGCTGCTGGTGATTTTAACATTCGCCGGCTTTTTAATAAAGGAAAGGAGATAGTATCGTACGTTATCCACCAGAATGCTTCTTCCTTCGATGGTAATTTCCTCTCCCGGGTGACGTTCCAACTCAGCAATGTTCTCATATGCCAGTTCTTTTTGTCCCTGTCTCAGTCGCCTTACCAGCCCGCTGGCATAAATGGCCAAATCTGAGGGAAGGTTGCTGAAAAGATTCTGAGAGAACTGGCCGGGCTTGACCTGAAAAAAGGGATTCATGTCGTTAATTACCTGTATAATATGGTCCTGCCCATCAATAACTACCGATGGCGGCATAGCAGCCTGCATCACGCCATCGCATATTTTGCCGGTCTGTTTGCTCTTGCGCTCTCGTCCGCCAGGCATCCATATTTCTTCCTGATCCTGATTTTTCGCACCCAAATGTTGGGTTTTATTGATTATATTTGGTTGAAAGCCTTCTTTATACTGATATATTTTCCATTTATTGCTTATGGTATTAAAGCCTTCACTCATGTCTCCAAGGGATTCACTGCTACCCATGAAAAGGTATCCTCCCGGACTGAGAGAGTAATAGAACATATTCAATATTTTTTGTTGCATGTTAGGCTTCAGATAAATGAAGAGGTTTCGGCAAACCATCAGGTTTAGTTTTGAAAACGGAGGGTCTTTTAGCAGATTGTGGGTAGCAAAGACCACCATCTTTCTCACTTCTTCATTTACCAGATAGCCATTTTCCACCTTTTTAAAGTATTTTGTCAGCAGCTCAGGGTGAACATCCGAAAGTACGCTATCCGGATAAAAACCCTGACTGGCAACATCTAGGGAATGCCGATCGATATCCGTTGCGAAAATTTTCAACTCACATTCGGTATTGTTTTTCTGAATTTCCTCCAGACACAACATTGCCAAAGTATATACTTCCTCACCGGTGGAGCAGCCGGCAGACCAGATCCGGATTGTATCACCCTGCACCAATTTGCTCAGTACATCTTTTCGGAGACTCTCGAAAGCTTCCATATCTCTGAAAAAGCCTGTCACACCAATTAAAAGCTCCCGGTATAATATATCTTTCTCCTTATCTGATTCTGTCAGTAATTCCAAATAATCTTCCAGTTTCTGACATCTGTTGATACTTACCCTTCGCTCCAGCCTCCGGGCAACGGTATTCTCCTTATAATATGAAAAATCAATGCCACTGTAGTTTCTTAGGATCAAATTAATCTTTGCCAGAGTATCCATGTTTTCCGGCAGATTTTCTTCCAGGGATTTGCCTTTCTGAACAAAAGGATGTCTGATGTAATTTAACAGCTCATGTCCCATTTTGTCCGGAGGCAGAATATAATCCACCAGCCCTGTAGAGATTGAGCTTTTGGGCATACCGTCAAATTTAGCGCTGTACTCATCCTGAACCATGATCATCCCACCAGCTTCTTTAATACGCCGGATACCCTGGGTTCCATCACTGCCAGTTCCGGACAGTACTACAGCAACGGCCTTTTTCCCCTGATCAGTTGCCAGCGTCCTGAAGAAAACATCGATAGGCAGGTTATGCACTTTTTGGGTCTTGTATTCTTCCAGATACAATTTTCCATGAAAAATCATCAGATTGTACCGGGGAGGGATCAGGTAAATGCTGTTAGCTTCCACTTCCATACCGTCTTCAGCTACGCGAATTGCCATTTTGGTATAACGTGCCAACAACTCATCCATCATACTTTTATAATCCGGTGACAGATGCTGAATAACAACAAAGGCCATCCCAGTGTCATCCGGCATGGTCCGAAAAAAATCCTGCAGTGCTTCAAGACCACCGGCCGATGCTCCAACACCTACATAATAAACTGGTTCCACAGTTTTATCAGACTGAAAATTGTTCATATTTTCATCCTTTCCGGGTAAACGCAACATTATACTAACTGCATTGATACCCACGAAAAAACCCAATATTGCAGTTTCTTCTTAATTTTTTATCTTTTTTATCTTATGCCCATATCATTGTGCGAATCTCTCTTTCCTACAGGTATTAAATGCGATTATTTCCTAAAATTCAGTCATTTTCATTGATTGTCGCTAAATGAAAGGGTATAATGATACCAGCATTTATAAAATCTCAAATAGCAAAGGAAGGTGTCTATGAAAAATACCTACGGACTGGATCATGTTGATCTTAAGATCATCAAAATTCTGCAGCGTGACGGCCGGACTCCCAATACGGATATCGCCCGGCTGTTGGACGTTTCAGAATCAACGGTTCGTAACCGTATTGCCCGGCTGATAGAAAAGGATGTGATCCAGATTGTCGCTGTCGCCGATCCATTTAAGCTGGGCCTGGATATTGCCGCATCAATAAAGATTCATGTGGATATTCAAAAAGCAGATCATGTAGCGATGGAGCTGGAAAAAATCGAGTCTCTCTGGTATATAACCCTGGCTACCGGAGCCTCGACCTTTAACGCAGAAGTATATGTAAGGACTATTAATGATCTTCAGTCTCTTCTAAAGGACAGAATTTGGAAAATTGATGGAGTTACCCATACAGAAACCTCTGTGGTCATGGATTATCTCAAGCGTGAATATTGCTGGGATTTTTAGGCAAAAAGAGTTCTGACATTTTTTCTGTCAGAACTCTTTTTTAGGTGATTTTTTAATTTTCCTCCGTTACAAAAGTTCACCTCTGGCATCAAAAAACCAGGGCGGAAACTGAATCGCTCCAGAGACTTTTTCCAGTGCTCCATCTTTCAAAGGTGTCATCTGAAGGTACTCCTCTTCAAAACCAAAAGGAAGGTAGACTCCATGCGGCACTGCCGGCTGAAAACCAAAACGGCTGTAATAGTTGGGATCACCAATTACAATCATCACCGGATAATCGGTTTTCTTTGCTTCTTCAACCGCTTTTCGACAAAGAGCCTGTCCCACGCCTTTGCGCTGAAAACGGGGCAACACAGATACCGGTGATAAAATCAAGGCTGGAATCATGCTGATCTTGCTGTCGATGGCTACCTCAGAAACCATAATATGTCCTACAATTTCGCCTTCATATTCCGCTACTAATGCCAGCTCAGGCACATAGCCATCACTGGAACGAATGGACTCTACCAGCTGCCATTCTTTTCCAGTGCTGAATGGCATCGGATCAAAGGCATCCTGGATCAGTTGCCTGAGTGTTGTTAAGTCTTTTTCTGACTCCGGTCGTATGTTCAAAGTGTTTTCCAGATTCCGGTTATCCAAAACCTTCGCCCCCTTTATTGGTTATTTAACCAGTCATTCTACCGAGCGCATCTTCCCAGGACATTCTTATCTGATCTCCTGTCTCAAAGTCTTTCAAAGTTACCAAACCATCCTGCACCTCTTCGTCACCAATCAGTACAACCCAGGGAATTCCCTGCTTGTTGGCATAGTTCATTTTCTTACCTATCTTTGTATCTTCAAGAAAAACTTCTGTTATGACCCCTGCATCTCTGAAGCGCCTTGCAACAGCAGCACAGGTTTCCAGCGTGTCGCCAACAGGTACAACCAGCAGCTGTGTTAATACATTCTCTTTCATTTCTCCCAGCAGTCCAGCTTCGTTCAGCTGGTAAAACAAACGTGTCAGGCCAATTGAAATACCGACACCAGGAAGCTTTTCCTTTGTGTAGTGTTCTGCCAGATTATCATAACGCCCACCAGAGCAGATGGATCCTATTTCCGGATAGTTTTTCAGAAGGGTTTCATATACTGTTCCCGTATAATAATCAAGTCCACGGACAATGGTGAGATCCAGTGAAAAATGCTCTTCCGGAACACCAAAGGCGCGTATCAAGGTCGTTACCCGATCCAGTTCACGAACGCCAGTCTGGTAGAGCTCATTTTCGATTCCTGCGTTTTTTAGACCCTCAAGAATCTCATCATTGCTCCCTTTCAGCTGAATAAACTTAAAAACCGCATTTATAGCATCTTCCCCAATGCCGGCATCCAACAATTCTTTTCGTGTTTTTTCCGGTCCGATTTTTTCCAGCTTGTCAATAGCTTTCAGAATTTCAGGTCTTCCCGCAAGGCCGTAATGTTCGAATAGCCCATTCATCAGCTTCCTGTTATTGATCCGGATAATGAAATCCGGTAAACCTAGCTGTGTGAAAACATCATTAATGATGGCCGGAATTTCCGCATCGTTGACAACATCCAGACTATTTCTTCCAATAATATCAATATCGCACTGATAGAATTCCCGAAACCGTCCCTTCTGGCTTTTTTCACCACGATAAACCTTCCCAATCTGATACCTGCGGAAAGGAAAAGTAAGATCTGCCATATGCTGCGCCACAAAACGTGCCAGTGGCACCGTCAGATCAAAGCGCATTGCCAGGTCCGAGTCGCCTTTCATAAAGCGATAAACCTGCTTTTCCGTCTCTCCGCCGCTTTTAACCAGAAGCACATCAGCTTTTTCGATAACAGGTGTGTCCAATGGAATAAAACCATACCGCTCATAAACATCCCGAATCGTATCTCTAATATGATTAAATTTAATCTGTTCCGCCGGTAGAAGTTCCATAAACCCAGGCAACGTTGAAGGTTTCACTATATTTTTTTTATCAGCCATATACTTTCCTCCCTGCTTTCCTTTTAGAGATACCATCATTTTAACATTTGACAGGTAAAATGCAAGAGTGGGAACTATAACCTATTCACCTATTACTTGATTTTCTTGTATTCATGTGAAAGCATGGACAAAATGTGCATGGAGCGATAACCATCTTCATATTTCTTGCATTCCCTCAGTGTACCTTCAAAGACAAAACCTTCGGATTCATACAGCGCCCTGGCTTTTGGGTTGTCGTCAAATACATCCAGCCATAGTCGATGGCATCCATAGTTTTCAAAACAGAGTTTTTTAATCAACTGTACGCATTGCCGTCCATAACCTTTGCCTTTTTCATCAATGGTAATCCGGTCAAACTCTATAACATCATGAGGACTACCAATTGAGGACAGTATAATATAGCCGACAATTTTGCCACTTTTTTGATCTTCCACAACAAAGTGCTCTTCCTCTTTTGATCGGAGAGATTCCAGATGCCTTTCCCAGGACCAGTTATAAACATAGCGTCTGTTTTCTTTGTCTCTTTCAATGGTCAATACCCGATCAATGTCCTGTGGAGTTGTGTTTCTAAGACGAATAATCTCGTTTTCAATAACCGTATTACTCATTTTATGTCCCTCCTATTATTTGAGCTCATGACAATACAAAACGCTCCGAATCCTATCTTTTTTATACCCATCGCTTTGGGTATAAACTGATAGAATTTCGGAGCTATTGGAATACTTTTATTCTTTGTTCAAGATTTGCTACAACTATCTTTTTACACAGATTTCCAGCGAGTCATCAAAAAAGTGCTGTATACCATTCTCCGTTACATAGAAGGAGGCATCCACCTCAAAACCAACATCATCCAGCCATATTCCAGGAATAAGATGCAGTGTCATATTTTTCTCCACCACCGTTTTATCACCAGGTCTCACTGAGATGGTTTGCTCGCCCCAATCCGGCGGATAGTTCACACCTATGGAATATCCGATGCGGGATTCTTTTACCAGGCCGGTTTTAGCAATGGTTTTTCTCCAGGTTTCTTCAATATCTTCCACAATTACACCGGGTTTTATGATATCAAGAGCTGCCGCCAAGCCTTCCAGCACCGTTTTTCCTGTATCTTTCATGATCTTAGGCGGTTCTTCACCCAGATACATGGTTCGGGCAATGGGTACATGGTATCGCTTATAGACGCCACAAAGCTCCAGCAGAACTGCTTCATTATTTTCATATTTCTTTTCCGTCCAGGTCAGATGCGGTGTTTTAGTCGCCTCACCAGCCATCATCAACGGTACAATAGCCGGATAATCACCACTATGTTCAGCTGTGCCGGAATACTGTGCTTCAGCAATTTTTGCCGCTACATCACATTCCCGGACCCCCGGTGCAATTTCTCGCTGTGCCGTCTTCATTACTTTTGAAGCAATTTGGCCGGCAATTTTCATGAACTCTATTTCTTTTTCAGATTTAACAACACGCACCCAGTTAACCAGCGTGTTGGCATCTTTAAACACAGCATCAGGCAATGATTTTTCCAGCTCTACATGAGCTCGATGGGGATAATAGAACTGATCCATTTCCACACCGATTACCTTTTTATCCCAGCCTCTTTCCTTAATAATATCGGCCATGAAGTGCATAGGATGCTTCACCAGGGAATGTACATAATCATCAGCATACTGATAAATATTTCCATCCGATAAAAAGCTGGTTATGCGCGCCGCATTGGCATCCATTCCGCGTCCGATCCATACCGGTTCCTCCTGATCCAGCGATACCAGCAAGCATTGGTGAACATAAAAACTCCATCCGTCATAACCGGTAAGATAATTCATATTTGCCGGCTGAGAGATAAATAGAAGTTCAATGCCCCATTCATTCATTTTTTCCTGCGTTTTTCGAACCCTTTCCAGATACTCCTCACGACTAAACACCTGCATCTTTATTCCCTCCTCTTTAAAGTATTGAGCAAGGCTCCCCCTCACCTTAACCCTCTCCCGCCAGGGGAGAGGGGATTAATAATCTGTAGCCCGGTTCCTTGTCACCTATAACCTGATCTTTTAACTTTTAACTGCTTTTCCACCTGCTTTTCTATTACCTGCTTCCCTGTAACTTATAACCTGCATTCTTATTACCTGCTTTTCACATGTATCCATTTCGTCTTTCCTTCACTACAACGTGGTACATATACCTGATCATGGTAACAAAATCAAAAACCGGCAGACCAGTGGCTTCCTGTACAGCAGCTCCATAAGGCGGTAGCACACTGCACTCCAGAAGAATTGCTCTTAAGTCCGGATGGGACCGTTGTAAATCTTTCGCTGATTCCACCACCTCTTTTTCCACTTCTGGAAAGTTAAGCGTTCCAACCTCTTTAATAAAGGCATCAGAAAAAAAGGGTTTTTCCTGCAAACCCGCAATAACGAGACCATCCGTCCTCTCGGATCCGGCCTTGTTCAGTATTGTATCTGTCAGGGAATTGGAATCCACTGTTAGAATGCCAGTTTTTGAATCTTTTGGAAAGATATTCTGGATAAACGGCAATTGAAGGAGGCTGGAAAGAAATACGGGAATTTTCAGCTCGCTGGCCAGTTTATCCTGATACAGTATCATAAATCCACAGTCAGAAGTAATGGCACGGACGCCTTCTTTCTTTAGCTCTTCTCCTGCAGCCATCACATCCCGAAGCGCCGTCATATCATGCTTTAATATTCGGTCAACAGTAAGTCCGGGGACCCGTCTGAATCGGACGGGAAAATCATAAGTGGTGGCATTAGCAACATCGCCGGGGATAAAAGGGGCTTCGCTGTCAAGGAGTATGACGCCTATGGCTTCTCCATAACTGACCTGCCCCGGTTTGACATGGTAGATCAATTCCTTACCTCCCCCTCACCTTTCGTGATGATAGTTTTTTCAGAACAGGAGCCTGAAAAGAAACGAGACCACAAAGAACGCACAGGCAAACAGTCTAAGATTAAATATATTGTTTGTAGCTTTCCTTTGCGTCCTTTGCGGTTCATATCAGTAATTCTCTGCTTTTCCTTTCCAACTGACCAACTGACCAACTGACCAACTTTTTCTTAAATCAATGCTGCATTAGGCAGGAACAGTGCAATTTGCGGGAAGAAAACCAGCAGGACTGTTACCAGCAACAGGATAAAAACAAAGGGCGGTGTATGACTGATAATTTCCAGATAGGGCCGCCTAAATATAAGCTGGGCCGTAAAAATGTCGCAGCCAAAAGGAGGCGTCGCTGATCCTATAGCCGCCTGAAGTACTACCAGAACACCCAGCAATACAGGGTCAATTCCTGTTTGCAGTACATAAGGAGCAAATACCGGACTCAGTACATAAATGGCAACAATTGGATCCACAAACATACACGCAATAAAGTATGCTGCCACTACTACAAATACAACATAAAGCTGACTGGGATCATCACCAAATACCGCCGGCAGATACGTCTGTGGTATTCTCAGGAAGCTGAGAAGCCATGAAAAGGCGTTTCCGGCACCCACGAGCACAAATACTACACCTGTAATTACGCCTGTCTGAAGAAAGTGGTCGATCATGGCGTTAAAGGTAACAGTTTTGTAAATAAAGCCTTCCAAAAAAAGTGCGTAGGCAACGGAGGCGGCGGCGGCTTCTGTAGGGCTGAAAACTCCTCCGTAAATTCCACCGATGATAATAAGAGGAAAGCCCATTACCAGAATTCCGCTCCTGACGGCATCTTTACGTTCCTGCCAGTCTGCTTTCGGAGCACCGGCAATACCATTTTTCTTTGAGTAAATAAAGGCATATACGGAGAAAAGGAAGAATATCAGTAATCCCGGTCCAACACCGGCCAGGAAGAGCTTTCCAACCGAAGTTCCGGTGACAACTCCATAAACAATGAATCCTATACTTGGCGGAATCAAAAATGCAATGTCACTGGAATTAATAATTAGTGCAAGGGTAAAAGGGCTGGAGTATCCAGCTTCCAGCAGCATAGGCCTCATTGTTCCACCAATGGCTGCTACCGTTGCCTGGGTAGAGCCGGAGACGGCACCAAAAAGAGTACAGGCCGCGTTAGTGGTAATAGCCAGACCTCCAGGGATATGTCCCAAAAACGCCTTTACCATTCGTATGAGCCGACGGGCAGCCTGACCAGCGGTAATAATATTGGCCGCCAGAATAAACATAGGTACTGCCACCAAAGACGGTGGTATAATTCCCGTTACCACCTGCTGCACAACTACATTCATGTTAAAGCCAGGTATAAAAACTAAGATGTAAAGAATCAGGGATCCTAACAGTACAACCATGAAAGGAAACCCGAATAAAAGCTTAACGATCATACTACCAACCAGTAATGGCATAAAACCACCTCTCTTTTAGGGTTTCTTTTCTGTATCCGATTCGACATTGTTTTCATCATTTACGTCCATGGTTTCCTGCTTCAATTCTTCTCCGACAGCCTGATATTCTTCTGCCATTTGCTGCAGTTCTTCTGCTTCGTACTCGCCCTGCTGTTCAGGAGAAAGCCAAACAGCTTCTTCCTTAATGTTCTTAATAATGGTTCTGATATACTGCACCCCGGCCGAAAAGAACCCAAGGGGTATAATTGCCACAAAAGTCCAGTAAGGCAACCTCAGTGCAGGCGTCACGTGACTCATAGCCCTGGACTGTGCCATGTAGCCGTAAGAGTAGTAGGCCATCATAAACATAACCAAGCCGCTGATGGTGCAAATCACAAATATCATTGCCTTCTGCAGTTTGGGTGGTGCTGCATCAAAGAAAGCACCCATTCGAATGTGTCTGGCTTTACGAACAGCATAGCTGACCCCTGCAAAGGTAATAAGGATTGTCAGCAGCTCTGCTATTTCTTCTGCAAAGTAAATGCTTCTGTAGAAGGTTCGGGCAAAGACGTTTGCGATTACCAGCGTTGCCAGCGCAAATACTGAAGCTGACAATACAATAACCTCAAAATACTCCACACTTTTTCCCAGTTTCTGGAGAATAGTAGATGAGCCTGTCTTTTGATTGGCTTCCATACCAACGCTCCTTTCTAAAATCCCCGCGGCACTGAGCAGCACCGCAGGGAAATAATTATTTTATTCCGTCAGTTGGATTAGTCTTCAATGCCTAAGGCATCTTTAGCATTTTCAATGTCATTTAACAACACTTCCAAAATTTCTTCTGCCTGAGGTCCACCAATTTCAAGGAACTTATCGTATACAGGTCGGGAAGCTTCTTTAAAGGCATCCAGCTCACCACCGGTAATCTGATGGTATTCCATATCAGGTCTTGCTTCCAGCATGTAATTCAGATCTTCTTCATGTCTTGCGTCAATCCACTCTGCAGATGGCAGGATTGCGTCCGTCCACCAGTTTCTCATTTCTTCCTGTACTTCCTCTGGCAGAGAATCAAAGAACTGCATGTTCACAGTTGGAATACCGGTAAATGGTTCTGCAAAGATATCTGTTAAGTAATCCTGCACTTCGTAGAAGTTCATGCTTCTGATGGCGAAAATCGGGTTAATCTGTCCATCAATCAGGTTTGTCTGCAGTCCGCCGTATATCTCACCATAAGCCAATGGTGTCGGATCTGCGCCATAGGCCAGATAGTTCTCTACCAACATTGCGGATCCCATAACGCGAACTTTAAATCCTTCCATATCTTCGAGGCTTCGGATAGGATGATTGGAGCTGATGGTTTGCCATCCTTCATAAAGAACTCCCAGCGGAACCAAACCGTTTCGACGGAAGGCTTCTTCCAGTACGTCCATAAACTCACCGTTTCGAACTACCCAGTCCAATGTTTCCGGCATGTGCTCCGGTGGCCACAGATAGTGCAGAGTCAGAACCTGAGCTTCCGGTACAAAAGCACTGATCCAGGCGTAATCAGAAAACACGTACTCAACTACACCCAACTGTGCCAGTTCATTGATGTCACGAGTGTCCCCCAGAGTACCGAAAGGATAAACTGTTAAGTCGTACATGCCATCCGTAACTTCTCTCATATGGTCCGCATAATATTCAGCCCATACGGTCATAAAGTCGCCTTCAATTTCCTCAGAGGCTAATCGCGGCTGTAAAGGCGTGTCTATCAATTCGCCAAGGGTCTCTTCACCGGTTCTTTCTGCTGGAGCTTCTTCCGGATCATCTGCAGGCGCAGGGTCTCCACCGCCACAACCAGCTAATGCCAAAGTACTCAACAACATAAGACTAAGTAACAATGCCAGCAGTTTCATGTTTCCATCTGTTTTCTTCATTCAATTTCCTCCTCTTTCTCTTTTTTGTTTTTTAAATCTTCCCCCACTTGCCATTCTTTGAAATTATCAGTTATCGACAAGGGCACTCTCTTCCTCTTCTTCCCTTCTGCTAATGGCTGCCTGTTGCTTGAAGTAAGACAGGGTGCCTTTGACGAATAACTCCACACCCAGAGGCATAACATCTTCATCAATGTTAAATCTGGGGTTGTGATGAGGGTAATGAGTCTCCTTGGTCTCATTTCCTGTACCCAGGAATATGAATACCCCAGGGACAATGGCTGCAAACTCAGAAAAATCTTCACTGGCCATATTGGAGTGAGGCACGACATTCTCGTCGTCTCCAGCTACTTCTCTTGCTGCCGACATCATAACCTTAACCATGCTTTCATCATTAATCAGGGCAATATTTTCCCGGAACCACTCCATCTGGCATTCACAATTATGCGTCTCGGCCACTTTTTCCGCAACACGTTTCAACCTCATAACCGCTTTGTCATCAGAATCGTCATACAAGGTTCGTATAGAGCCTTCCAGTGTCACATAGTCCGGGATTATATTTGCTTTTGTTCCACCTTCAATTTTTCCAAAGGACATAGTTGTCGGCTTCATACAGCTTATTTCCCGGGTTTGCACCCGCTGCGCCGACAAAACAATGTCTGAAGCTGCTATAATGGGATCGATGGCTGTTTCCGGATATCCGGAGTGACCGCCGTATCCTCTGACCAGAATCTTAAAAATATCCAGTCCTGACATAACGCCACCAGCTGACAAGCCTATGGTCCCGGAGGGTAATGGAGTCCAGATATGCACGCCGACAACAGCGTCCACCGTCGGGTTTTCCAGTACGCCCTCATTAATCATGGGCAGTGCTCCGGCATTTTCTTCATTAGGCTGAAAAACCAGTTTGATGCTTCCATTCAGCTGGTCTTTCATGCCAACCAGCACTTTAGCTGCAACCATCAGCATAGCCGTGTGTGCGTCGTGGCCACAGGCATGCATAACGCCTGGATTTTTCGAGGCGTAGGGAACTTTGTTTTCCTCCTGGACCGGTAATGCATCCAAGTCAGCTCGCAACATTAATACAGGACCTTCAGAATTACCTTCAATCATCCCGGTAACGCCAGTTTGTGTCATGCGCTGTGTTTCTATTCCCAGATCCTGTAAATACTCTTCTACAATCTGAGCTGTCCGATGTTCCTGATATCCAAGCTCCGGATATTCATGGAAATCTCTCCTAAGGGCAATTAACTCTTCTTTTAATTCTTCCACTTGTTTTCTGATGGGATCCATTGGAGTGGTCATCCCCCCTTACACAGGATATTGCTATTCACCATCTGAGTCTTTGGTTTCACCCTGCCATCCAAGGAAGGCAGACAGTTTATCCGTTGCTTCTTTTAACCCTTCTCTGACCGACTCAATTTTACTGTAAGTTTGCCTGATACTGGCACCACTTACACTGATGGCGGCAACGATTTCGTTTTTAAAGTCCCGAACAGGCATCGCAACACAGGTCAGACCCGGGCAGAACTCTTCATCATCAATGCTGAAACCCTGCTTTCTGATCCGTTTTAATTCCTCCATCAGCTCATCCAGGTCAGTAATCGTTGACGTGGTGTATGCCTGCAGCTTACGATCACCAAAAATCTGCAGTACTTCTTCCTTCGTCATTTCACAGATCAACACTTTCCCCATTGCCGTTGCATGAAGGGACTCCCTGGAGCCAATCTGCAAATTAGCTATCAACGAAGCTTTGGGACTTACCTTCGATATGGTTACAACACTGTCGTCTACTCTTACTCCCAGATTGACGGTTTCCTGGTATCGGTTGCACAGTTCCTGCAGTATTGCCATATCAAAGTTATATAAATTTCGCTGACGCGGTATAATATTTCCTATTTCGAACAGTCGCCAGCCAAGCCTGTATTTTTTTGTTTCTTCGCACTGTTCAATGTAATTCCGAGCCGTCAGCGTATCGAGAATGCGGTGCACAGTGCTTTTTCCAATGTTTAGCCGGCTGCTCAGTTCGCTCACACCCAGGCCTTCCTGGAACCCTTCTTCCGCCAGGATTTCCAGAACTTCCAATGCCTTATCTATTGTCTGCACTGGATAGCGGGGTGCCTGGTGTGCTTTTTCCTGTCCCATTTCATCACCATTCCTTTAGAATGTTTTAGATTTCAAGTACAGAACCACCACCGACCTGTTGTTTGCCAAGACACTGTGAAGAGACGAAAAAAGGTTCTCTTTCCAGAAAACCTTTTTTCAGTTATATTCTAAACCCAGCCTCTGGCTTTCATGGACTTTGCAAGCTTTTGAAGAGCATTAATCCAGGCTGCATTACGCATGGATGTATTCTTCGCCTGAGCCGTGTCCATAGTATCCCTGTATGCTTTAGTAATCTGCTCTTTCAGACGGGAATTGATGGTTTCTATATCCCAATAACTGTCTGTAAGTCCCTGAGTTCGCTCAAAAGAGCAAACGATTGCACTTCCGCAGTTGGTCAGTACGTCTGGTACGATATGCACTTGTCTTTCCTGAAGCATTTTTTCTGCTCCCGGTGTTACCGGGCCGTTAGCTGCTTCCATAATCAGTTTGGCTTTAATATTGTTCGCATTTTCTTCGTGAATAACACTTTGAACCGCAGCTGGTATTAGTATGTCGCAATCCAGCTCAAGCACTTCTTCCTTGCTGATTGCCTTCTCACCGGCAAACCCTTCAACAGAGCGATTCGGATGATTTGTGGCATGCTCTTCTAGCTTATCTACATCAAGTCCTTTGGAGTCATAAACACCGCCAAAATAATCTGCTACACCAATTACTTTGTAGCCTTCTTTATGCAGCAGTCGCGCTGCAATACGGCCTACATTTCCAAAGCCCTGAATTGCAACAGTTGAGCCTTTAGGAATATTTAAATCCCTAACGGCTTCCATAGTCACAAAAAAAGCTCCGGTTCCGGTGGCTTCCATGCTTCCGACAGTACCGCTGGTTTCAGCTGGTTTGTCATTTATGGCAGCCGGGCTGTGGAACCCGTTTATTTCTTCATACTCGTCCAGCATCCATGCCATGGTTTTGGCACTGGTACCAATATCCGCTCCGGGAATGTCTACCCAGGCGCCTTTCATAGGCAGCTTACGGATATAGGCGCGGGAAAGTCGTTCCAGTTCGCCTTCGGAAAGTTTGCCTGCGTCAACGCGGACGCCGCCTTTTCCTCCGCCGGCTGGAATGCCGCCTACAGCATGTTTAATCGTCATCCAGAATCCAAGAGCTTTCACTGTGTCCAAGTCTAAATCCGGCACAAAACGAAGACCGTTCTTAACCTGACCCAAAGCATCATTGTAATGTACTCGATACGCCGTGAATATTTCCAGTTCACCGTTATCCATTTTCATCGGAATGGTAAACTCAAAAATTCGCTTGGGCTGACTTAGCATTTTCACAACATTAGGTTCTATATCCGCCATTTTGGCAGCTTCCTGCAATGTCGTCAGGGCAGTTTCAAATGGGTTCTTGCTCATCAAATCACTCCAATCTTTTCGTTATAGGGGTCTCACACCGCTCCCCGGCTAAATGCCGTGAAGCGGTGTGAGGTTAATGTCTATACGTATTTAATTTATGGCTTTGGAATGGCAAGGTCATCTGTGTAGTCGTTGAATTTAAGATCATAGTCACTATCATCGCACCATTCCTGGCATAATTTAGCCATTCTGACCTTAACCTTCACAAGGTGATTCGTCATTGAATCATCATGCCATGCATTATAAAGATCACATTCGTTTTTACCAGGCTCAAACTTGAAGTATACAGGAGCACAAATACGTGCAATTTCGTCCGCTTCAAGGTGACGCTGGTTGTTGCCCATGGAATCAACAAGACTCATGTAAATATCCAGAGGAATATCCGTTACACTTCGAATAGCAGCAAACATTGGCAGGGAAAGATCAGCCAACGGGTTGAAACTGTCCGCACCCATATCTGCCAGCATTTTAGCGTTAACAGCATTACCGTGACCAGCGAATACAGAAATTTTAAATTTAACATCCGCTGGGATGACGCCGTCTTCTCTCAGTTTGTTTGCCAGGTAGAGCAGTCCTTCGTCAGGAATCAGGAATCCGCGGATTCCAACATCAATGCATCTGCTTAGTTCCCGAAGCCACATGTACAGGTTGTCCTGTCCACGAACACGCATGCCGGATACATAACCTTCCGGAGTTCCATACTGCTTACCAGTATCCCACCCACGAGTTGGAACCGGGTTAACCAGGGTCTCCATTTTAGCATCTGCTCCAATTTGTGCGTAGTATTTCAATTCCTGCTTGTCTAAAAGTGCAGAGCCTCCGACAGTACCAATAACTCGGTGAACCTTAACATTCTTTGCTTCAGATTCTTTAACCAGGGTTTCGAAGTTAGCTGCGTTCTCAATTCCCGGAATTTCATGTCTATAATGAGCTCCACCTTCGAAGGTTGCTTTTGAAGATGGCATGTCGTAAAGATCTTTCACTGGAAAATTCGTTTTTTCCTGAATGTATTTTTCAATAGCTTTCATTGTCATTATTATTTCCTCCTTATTTTTCGGTCAATTTATTATTCAAACTCTTTGAAAAGCTTTTCAAACTCTTCAATCGGATCCGTAATGTGATACACATATTCGTCAGATGGGAATACACCTTCTTTTACATCTTTGATGTATTCTTTGTAGGCGTTGGTTTCCACTTCTGCCACTTCCGCATATTTCTTAACGAATTTCGGGGTGAAGGCCTGGAACTTGCCTACCATATCACTGCTGATCAGCAGCTGTCCGTCGCAGGCGCCGGCTCCGATGGAATATACCGGAATATCCAGTTTTTTGGTAATGAATTCTGTCAGTTCCGGTGGTACGGCTTCTACCAGGATAGCAAAGGCTCCACCTTCCTGTACCGCCAGGGCGTCTTCGATAACGCCTCGGGCGTTTTCCACGGTTCTTCCCTGGGCTTTAAATCCGCCTAACTGACCGGAGCTTTGCGGGGTCAGACCAATGTGGCCAATTACGGGAATGCCTGCGTCGCTGATGGCTTTGATCCGGCTTTGTACCCGTACGCCGCCTTCCAGCTTAATGCAATCTACGTCGGCTTCTTTCATAAAACGTACAGCGTTGTCTACGGCCTGCTCGTCGGATGACTGATAGGATCCGAAGGGCATGTCTCCGATAATCCAGGTGTTGGGGGCGCCCCGTCTCACTGCCTGGCAGTGGGAGATGCAGTCTTCCATGGTTACAGGGATGGTGCCATTGTAACCCAGTGTTACCATTCCCAGTGAGTCGCCTACCAGCAGCATGTCCATGCCGGCAGCTTCTGCAAACATAGCGGTGGGATAATCATATGCAGTGATCCACGCCACCTGTTCGCCTGCCTTCTTCATCTTCATCAGATCAAGAATACTTTTTTTCTTTGCCATTGACGTTTTCCTCCTTTTTTCTGTAAACGTTTTCTTTCAGAACACCTTTTTAATCCGGAACACCCTTCCATTTGGTTGAATGCTCCGGTTTTCGTTTTTGTAAAGGTCCAGCGGCCCCATTCAAACACCTTCGTTGTTTTCTATGAGACCCTTAGGCTTCGTCCAATATTTTGGAACGCCGTTCTAATGATTAAATAATACGATACTTCTCCCTGCATGTCAATGCTTTTTCAGAATTTTTTTCTAATGCTTTTCTAATTAATCGTAATGCTTTTTTTATTCCTTCGTTTGCATTTTACACGCTTTAATAACCTGCTTCGCCAGAACAGCCGTGGTCACAGAGCCAACTCCGCCGGGAACCGGTGTAAAGGATCCTGCTTTTCTTTTTGCTTCTTCCTGATGCACATCACCGGTCATATTGCCATTTTCATCTACGTTAATTCCTACGTCTGCTACAACGGCACCTTCCTTTATATGTGCTTCCCGAACAAATTCCGAACGGCCAATAGCCGCCACCAGAACATCAGCTCCTGAAGTTATTTTTTCCAGGTCTCGGGTCCTGGAATGAGCTACTGTTACGGTTGCATTTTCCTGTAAAAGCAGTAATGCCGCCGGCTTTCCAACCACCATGGAACGCCCCAGTACCACTGCGTTTTTGCCTTCCAACGGAATCTGGTAATGTTTTAAAATTTCCATCACTGCCATAGGGGTACAGGGAACAAATCCGCTTTCATCTCCCGTTAGGAGTTTGGCTGTGTTTTCCGGATGCAGACAGTCAACGTCTTTTTCCGGTGCAATATTTGTTTCTATTACCTTTTCATCCAGTTGCTTTGGCAGGGGCCGAAAGATGAGAATTCCATGGATCAACTGGTCTTCATTAACCTTACCAAGTTGGGTCAGAAAATCCTCCTGTGTAATTTCTTCCGGTAACTCGACTTTTGTCGTAGTAATCCCAACTGCATCACAGCGTTTAACAATGGCTCTTTCGTAGGCAACATCATCTGATTTTTCCCCAACCCTTACAAGAGCCAGGCAAGGCTTAATATCCTTTGACTCCAGTACTGTTGTGTCATTCTTTAGTGCATCCACAATTGCATCCGCAACTGGCTTTCCTTTAAGTAATTCAGCCATTTTCATCGTCCTTTCATTCAAGAAGTTTTTAACTAATAGCTTCACTGACAATTCCAAATACTTCATCCGCTTTCTTCACACCATCAGGAATTAACGGATCTATTTGCTGACGGGTTTCGCTTACAAAACTTTCATCTTTAATGAGCTTCAGGTTAATCTGAACATTGAGCTGAGCACTTAGAAGTCCAGCTTTCAGAGCCTGTACCCCAACACCAACATCACTTATAACAAGCTTTGAGCTCAGGTGCACCAGTTCATGATGCAGCTGGATACCTTCATGACATATCAGAACAGTTTCCAGTGGTACCTCGCAGGCTTTTTTCAATGCCCTCTCCAAAATTCGCTCTTTTTCTTCCTTTTGCTCTGCCGTTTCTGTCGGTAATCCGTACGCCCTGGAAAGCGGCAGGAAATTTTCGGCATCTAGGTCCGTTAGTTCCAACAGTCTTTTCTGAAGCTTTTTGCTTTCCTCTAAAAGCTCTGCAATTCTGGCTTTTTGTTCTTCTGTCTTCTTTTTTGTAGAGGATAAATTTGCCACCATGCCAGCTAACGCCGCTCCTATTCCTCCCAATAGCGCAGCAGCGCCACCACCGCCAGGAACAGCCGCCTTGGATCCCAGTTCGGAAACAAATTCATTCACACTTCGATCAATCCATTTCATTCAGATTTCCCTCCTTAGTTTGATCTTTTCGTTATTTTTTTAACATATTGTATGGCGCATTGCCCTGAGATTAAACTCTTCTATAAAAGGGCGGGGTTGTCCCCGCCCCTTAATTAGGCTTTATCTTCCGTTCTCCACTTTCTGCTTTACTAAAACAATCCCTGAATCATGCCATCTTCATCCACATCAATCAGTTCTGCAGATG
Organism: Tindallia sp. MSAO_Bac2; assembly: GCA_003838145.1. Lineage (GTDB taxonomy): Bacteria > Bacillota > Clostridia > Peptostreptococcales > Tindalliaceae > Tindallia. The sequence goes on along the minus strand of QYZZ01000086.1, from coordinate 50,514 downwards.
GCACTTTCGGCAGTCCCGGCATGGTCATAATATCTCCGGTCAGTGCGACGATAAATCCGGCTCCGGCGGATACTTTCACCTGGCGTACGGCCACGGTGAATCCTTCCGGCCGGCCCAGTTTGGTGGGGTCATCCGACAGGGAGTACTGGCTTTTCGCCATGCAGATGGGCAGGTTGCCAAAGCCAAGTTTCTCCAGTTTGGCGATTTCTTTTTCGGCTGCCGGACTCAGCTGGATGCCGTCGGCTCCGTAGATGCGGGTGGCGATGGCTTCGATTTTTTTGTCAATGGGCTCTTCCAGGTCGTAGGTGTATTTGAAGTTACTGCCGTCGTTGCTTTCAATCAGACGCAGGACTTCTTCGGCTACTTCTACGCCGCCTTTGCCGCCTTTGGCCCAGACTTCGGACAGGGCTACGTTGACGCCTCTTGCTTCGCAGGCTTCCCGTACCATGGCCAGTTCGGCTTCGGTGTCCAGCGGGAACCGGTTGATGGCGACGACAACGGGCAGACCGAAGACGTCGGTCATGTTTTCGACGTGTTTCATCAGGTTAGGGATGCCTTTTTTCAGGGCTTCCAGGTTTTCTTCGTTGAGATCGGCTTTTTTCACGCCGCCATGGGATTTAAGGGCTCGTACCGTGGCGACGATCATGACAGCGTCTGGCTGGATGCCGGCCTGGCGGCATTTGATATCGATGAATTTCTCGGCTCCCAGATCCGCTCCAAAGCCAGCTTCGGTCACAACGTAGTCGGCGAAGTGCATGGCGGTTTGGGTGGCAGCCAGAGAGTTGCAGCCATGGGCTATGTTGGCAAAGGGTCCTCCGTGGATAAAAGCAGGGGTTCCTTCCAGGGTTTGCACCAGGTTGGGTTTCAGGGCGTCTTTCAGGAGTGCTGCCAGGGCTCCCTGGGCGTTCAGGTCGTTAGCAGTAATGGGCTGGTCATCCCGGGTGTAGGCAACTACCATGCGGCCCAGTCGTTCTTTCAGATCTTTCAGGTCGGTGGCCAGGCAGAAAGCTGCCATGACTTCGGAGGCTACGGTAATGTCGAAGCCGTCTTCTCTGGGTACGCCATTACCTTTGCCGCCCATACCGTTAACCATGCTTCTCAGCTGGCGGTCGTTCATGTCCATGGCGCGTCTCCAGGTGATTTTCCGGTTGTCGATGCCCAGTTTGTTGCCTTGCTGTATGTGGTTGTCGATCATGGCGGCCAACAGGTTGTTGGCGGTACCTACAGCGTGGATGTCGCCGGTAAAGTGCAGGTTAATGTCTTCCATAGGGATGACTTGAGCGTATCCGCCACCGGCAGCGCCGCCTTTTACGCCGAATACAGGCCCAAGGGATGGTTCTCTCAGGGCCACGATGGTTTTCTTGCCTAAGTAACTCAGGGCATCAGCCACTCCAATAGTGGTAGTGGTTTTTCCTTCACCGGCAGGTGTCGGGTTGATGGCGGTGGTCAGGATCAGTTTGGCTTTTTTTGCCTCTTTGGCTTTCTTTACGTGTTCCGTGGATACTTTGGCTTTGTACTTTCCGTAAAGGTCCAGGTCATCTTCTGTCAGGTTCAGCTGGGCAGCTATGTCCCGTATGTCCTGCGGGGTGGCTTCCTGGGCAATTTGAATGTCTGTTTTCATCGTTATTACGCCTCCTTAAAATTTTCTTCAAATTTTTTCTGCTTTAACATATATACACATGCTCGGAAAATGCGATGCATGCTTATAATTTACAGTTTAACAAATCAGCGTCGTTATTTCGTCAATGCACAAGAGCATAGTTTCCAAAATTATACGCTTAAAATCATACCGCCGACTTATAATGCAGAAAATTCATCGACATTTTTAGAACGCTGTTCTATTACAGATTATAATAGTAGCAATGTAATGTCAATAAAAAATCTTCCATATGATTTAAAAATTTGAATATTCGCCCCTGCCTGTTAAATTAAATCCTTTAATTCCAACCTGTGCAGTCACTGGTGAATTTGCATTTTTTTATGTATCGTGTTAGAATGCATAGTGTTACAGACCCATTCATGTTTATTATGAGTACTTTTGTGGGTATAAACTAATATTAGCGGGATAAGAAATCAGGATTCGAATCTGTCCCGAGGAAGGGAGATGAGTATGTGGCAACTATTAAGGTAGAAAATGTTACCAAGATTTTTGGGGATCGCCCGAAAAAAGCTTTGGAAATGTTGGATCAGAATATTTCCAAGGATGAGATCCTGGAAAAAACCGGCAATACCGTAGGTGTCAATAAAGCCACCTTCGAGGTTGGAGAAGGGGAAATATTTGTTATCATGGGCCTTTCCGGAAGCGGAAAGTCAACACTAATTCGTTGCATGAACCGCTTAATCGAACCAACATCGGGTGACGTTTGGGTGGATAACGAAAATGTTACTAAAATGAACGAAGATGAGCTTCGAAACTTCCGTCGTTATAAACAGGCCATGGTATTCCAGAAATTTGCTCTGTTTCCACATCGTACCGTTGCCGAAAATGTAGCTTTTGGTTTGGAGATTCAGGATATCAGCCTGGAAGAACGCATGAAGAAAGCTCATGAAGCCTTGGATCTTGTTGGTTTAAAAGGCTATGCCAATCAAAAACCGGGACAACTAAGCGGGGGAATGCAGCAGCGGGTCGGGTTGGCCAGATGTCTTGCCGTAGACCCGGAGATCCTTTTTATGGATGAAGCCTTCAGTGCTCTTGACCCACTGATCAGACGAGATATGCAGGATGAGTTGCTGAATCTTCAGAGCAAAATGAATAAAACCATCGTTTTTATAACCCATGATTTGGATGAAGCTCTAAAACTGGGTGACCGGGTGGCTATTATGAAAGATGGTATCATCGAGCAAATCGATGCACCGGAAGACATTCTCCGCAATCCAAAAACTGAATATGTTGCGCGTTTTGTTGAAGACGTGGATTTATCCAAAGTGTTAACGGCTGAAGGCGTTATGGTGAAGGCAAAAGCAGTTGCCCGTCCGAAGGACGGTCCCCGGATGGTGCTTCGCAAAATGAGAGAGGCTGGTATTTCCGGCATCTTCATGGTGAGCCGGGATGACGAATTAATTGGGTATATTAGTTCAGATGATGCCAGAAAAGCGGTAGATGCTGATCAAACCAGTGTTGAAGACATTCTTCAAAGAGATGTGGTCACCACTTTACCGGATACAACTCTGAATGACCTCTTCGAACTCACCGCCAGTGCTACGATCCCTGTTGCCGTGGTGGATGAAAGCAAAAAGTTCAAAGGCCTGATTATCAGAGGTTCTCTGTTGTCCGGTCTGGTAAAGGAGGCGTATCCACATGATGACGAGTAGTATTCTCAATCCACTGGATTTCATACCGCGAATCCCCATCGGTAATTGGGTGGACGACATTATTCAGGCACTTCGGACTGCAATTGGCCCACTGACACGGGTAATTTCAACCATACTCAGCGGTTTTATGGGTGTTCTGTCGGATCTTCTGCTTCTGATACCACCCTTTATACTAATTCTGATCATCAGCGCTGTTGCCTGGAAGCTGGCAAGTCAGCGTGTTGCCGTCTTTAGTTTTATTGGTTTGAGTCTGATTTATAATATTGGATTGTGGGAAGAATCCATTATAACTATTACGATGATTCTGGTAGCTGTTTTTATATCGCTTTTAATTGGAATACCGACAGGAATTCTATCTACACGCTATGATATGGTACACAAGATCGTCTGGCCGATCCTTGACTTTATGCAGACTATGCCAGCATTTGTTTATCTTATACCAGCGATATTCTTCTTCCGTCTGGGAGTTGTATCCGCTATGATTGCAACCGTTGTCTTTTCCGTGCCACCGGTTATCCGACTTACAGGTCTTGGAATCAGACTGGTGCCGGAAGATATGGTGGAAGCTGCAACCGCCTTCGGTACCACCGACTGGCAAAAACTTACTAAGGTTCAATTACCACTTGCAATGCCCACCATTATGGCCGGGGTTAACCAGTGTATTATGCTGGCCCTTTCCATGGTTGTTATCGCAGCAATGATCGGAGCCGGCGGACTAGGCGCCGTCGTGCTGAGAGGAATTCAGCGTGTTGACCTGGGTCTGGGATTTGAAGGTGGAGTATCCGTAGTGATCCTGGCTATTATTCTTGACCGCATCACTCAACGAACCAAAGATGCGAAAGAATAATGCCATTGATCATAAATTTAAATCATAAAAGAGGAAAGAAAAGGAGGGATTAGTTTGTTTAAGAACAAACTGATGATCGTAACATTAATTTTACTGACCGCTTTCGCACTGGTGTTTACCGGTTGCGGACCTGCAGACGAGCCGGCTGACGTGGAAGAGCCAGTCGATGTGGAAGAACCTGCAGACGTAGAAGAACCAGCTGATGTGGATGAGCCGGAAGGCAGCATTTCAGAAATCACTGGTATTGACCCCGGCGCTGGTATCATGGCAGCTACCGAGGATGCTATTGAAGTATATGGACTGAATGTTGGACTGTTGGAATCCAGTGACGCAGCTATGACAGCTGAACTGGATACAGCTATTCAGAATGAGGAATGGATCATCGTAACCGGCTGGTCTCCTCACTGGAAATTCGCAGCCTATGATCTTAAGTATCTTGAAGATCCAGAAGAAGTATTTGGTGGCGAAGAGTACATTGCTACTATTGCAAGAACGGGTCTTGAAGAAGACCATCCAGCTGTATTCGAGCTGCTGGAGAACTTCAACTGGACAGATGATGAGATTGGTGCCGTTATGGACATGAACGCTCAGGACAGCGATTTCGAAGCCAACGCAGAGCAGTGGATCGAAGAAAACCGCGATCTGGTTGACGAATGGATTCCAGAAGGCCTGGAAGGCAATGGCGAAGAAATTGATATCCTCTTGGTTGAGTGGGATTGCGCACTGGCTAGCACCAATGTAGTTGCTGCCATTCTCCGAGAAGCTGGTTTCGACGTTACCATGACACCTGTTGATGCCGGTGTTATGTGGTCATCTATTGCTGAAGGTGATGCAGACTTTATGACAACTGCCTGGTTACCAGGAACCCACGCTTCCTATATGGAGCAGTTTGGTGATGACGTTGTTGAAGTAAGAACCAACTATGAAGGCGCGCGCATCGGTTTGGTCGTTCCAACCTATGTGCCTTTCGACAGCATCGCTGACATTAACGACTATGTAGAGTAAAACTCAATAATGTTACAAGCTTCAAAAAAGACCCGCCTTACGGTGGGTCTTTTTTCCGTCATCTTTTGCTCTGTTAAGCCCTTCCAACTTCTGTTATAATAATATCAGAACCCAATTAACAGGAGGTTGTTTTAATGGAAAAAGTCTATGATGTGATTATCATCGGAGCCGGTCCCGCCGGTCTTTCTGCTGCTCTTTATGCCGGCAGAGCCAAATTAAGCACATTGGTGCTGGAGGGCACAAAGGTAGGTGGCCAGATTGCCATCACCAGTGAAGTGGATAATTATCCCGGATCCATGCCGGATACTACCGGACCCACACTTACTGCAAGAATGGTAGAACAGGCAAAACGATTTGGAGCTGAAATGGTACCGGACTCAGCTATCGGTACAGATTTCAAAGACAAGGTAAAGATTGTGAAAGGGGAAAAAGCAGATTATAGAGGTCGCAGCGTCATTATTGCCACAGGAGCAAATCCAAGGCAAATCGGATGCCCCGGCGAGAAAGAACTGACAGGCAAGGGCGTTTCATATTGCGCCACCTGTGATGCCGACTTTTTTGAAGGACTGGAAGTCTTTGTGGTAGGCGGCGGCGACACCGCTGTTGAAGAGGCACTTTATCTGACAAAATTCGCCCGAAAAGTAACTATTGTTCACCGCAGAGACGAACTGCGTGCAGCCAAATACCTTCAGGAAAAAGCCTTCGAAAACCCTAAAATAGATATTATGTGGAATTCCGTCATAGTTGATATTAAAGGCGACGGTCTTGTGGAGTCTGCCGTGTTCCATAATAAAGAAACAGGAGAAACCACAGAAATAAAAGCTTCCGAAGAAGACGGTACATTTGGAATATTTGTACTGGCTGGTTACGTTCCTGTTACCAAAGTGTTTCAGGGTTGTATCGACACCGATGAAACCGGCTATATTATTGCTGATTCACGGATGCAAACCAATGTTGAAGGCGTTTTTGCCGCTGGCGACGTGCGCGTTAAAACCCTAAGACAGGTGGTAACAGCAACAGCTGATGGAGCCATCGCTGCCGTGGAAGCAGAAAAGTATCTGGAAAAGCAATAACAAAACTTACGAGGAGTGATAAGCATGAAAAACAAACGCTTAGTTATGATTCCTGGTCCGACACCGGTAACCCGATCCATTCAGGATCAAATGGGCAGAGAAGTTGCAGCCTTTGGTGACCCACTTTTTGTAAAAGATTATAAAGAGCTCATCAACGATCTGAAAGACCTTTGGAAAACAGAGGGCGAAGTTTTTGTAGTGGCTGGCACCGGTACCATGGCTATGGAAATGGCTGTCGCCAACACCCTAAAAAAAGATGATAACCTGCTTATAGTATCTCACGGCTTCTTTGGCGACCGTTTTATTGAATTGTGTGAACGTAAAGGGATAAATGTTGATGTGATTTCCAGCCAATGGGGAAAAATAGTTCCAGTTGCTGACATCGAGGCAAAGCTTAAGGAAAAGAAATATCAGGCTGTTACTGTGAGTCATGTAGATACATCCACTGGCGTCCGGGCTCCTGTTGAAGAAATTGGCCAGATGATGGCACAGTTTGAAGATACTCTCTACATTGTAGATGGTGTTTGCGCAACAGCCGGAGAAAAGGAATATGTTGATGAAATGAATATCGACGTGTTGCTTACCGGAACGCAGAAAGCCTTTGGCGTCCCACCAGGTCTTGCAATTCTCTGGGCCGGTCCCAAAGCCATGGAGAGACGAAAAAGCCTAGGTACCATACCAGAGTATTATGTGGACTTTGACAAGTGGCTGCCGATTATGCATGATCCATCCAAATATTTTGCCACTCCTGCCATTAACATGGTGTGGGCACTGAAGGAATCAGTCAACATCATTAAAGAAGAAGGTACAGAAGAACGCTATGCACGCCACGAAAAAACAGGAAAAGCCATGCAGGCTGCACTGGAGGGGCTTGGATTCTCCATTCTGGCTGATAAAGAACACCGCGCCTCCACCCTTTCCAACGTTATCTATCCGGAGGGTATTGACGATGCTAAGTTCCGGAGTCTTCTTTATGAAGAGGGAATCATTGTCGCCGGAGGACTTGGAGCTTACGCCGGTAAGATGTTCCGACTGGGACACATGGGCAACGTTGATATGCACGATCTGGTGGCAACTTTGGCCACTATCGAAAGAGCCCTTTACCATTCCGGTCAGCCCGTAGAATTAGGTAAAGGCGTGGGAATCTTTATGACAGAAATGCTTAAGTAAACAGTCCGTTTTCTTCGGATTGATGGTTTGCTTGCAGGGAGGCTGTTCTTGTGTCAGAGAAAATCCGTTGGAAACAAGTATTTATATCAGGCGGCGCCATCATGGGATCCATGGTGGGCGCCGGTTTTGCTTCCGGACAGGAAGTAATGCAGTTTTTTACCCATCTGGGATTTCACCGCAGTATTGGTGCAGGATTTATATCTATGCTCATGTTGTCCTGGATTTTTATGACCATACTGGAAGATGGCCGAAAGTATCAGTTTCCAAATACCAACGCTATTTTCGCCCACTATTGTGGTAAAAAGATCGGTTTTTTCTTCGAGTGGTTTGTACCCATTCTTATGCTGATGGTTTTTTCCATGATGATTTCTGCAGCCGGCGCCACTTTCCATGAACATTATGGCTTTCACCCATCTGTCGGACGTGTCGTGGTAGCTATTTTTGCCCTCCTAACAGTTCTTCTGGGCATGAAACGACTGGCAGCCATCGTTGGCTCCGTTGCTCCGCTTTTTATTGGACTCACAATTTTTATCGGCTTCGCCAGTATATCTGCAAACCCCGAGGGTATTGCTGATTCCAACCAGGTGCTGGCATCCATCGAAGTGCCCAGTGCATACGGCCACTGGCTGATTTCCGGCATCATGTATGCTGCCTTTCTGATGGTGGGCTTTATGCCATTTACGGCTCAAATCGGTAAACAGGCTCACAGCCGGAAAGACACCATTTTAGGAGGGCTTTTTGCAGGTGTTTTCTTTTTATCCGGCGCCATGATTCTTAGCACCGGATTATTGGTAAACATTGATCAGGTATATCACCGACAAATTCCTTCCCTTGCCATAGCTTCTGCCAGTATTCCATTAGCTGCTACTCTTTTTGCTCTGTTAATGATCGCCGGCATTTATACAGCTTCCGTTTCCATGCTTTGGACAGCCGTTAACCGCATCGAAGGCAATGATCAGTCCAGCCGCTACCGAAAGGTTGCCATTTTCCTTACTCTATTCGCCTTTATTGGTGGTCAGTTGCCTTTTGCTACCATGGTAGGCCTTATTTATCCCACCATCGGCTATCTGGGTCTTATTCTGGCAGGAGGCATGGCTTATACAAAAATAAAAGAAGTTCTGCCATATTATGAATAGCGGCAGGACTTCTTTTGTTTTTCATTCTTTCTACAAACCCAGTTCTTCACCGATTTCTTTCATTGCTTCCAGGGACAGAGCCGCAAAGTCCGGGAATGATATTCCCAGCTTTTCAATGCTTCTCATAGCGTCCCGGTCTGCTCCGGCAGCAAAGCGGGTTTCTTTCATCCGCTTCGTAATGGATTTAGCCTTAACGCTGTTAATTTTTTTATCCGGATAAACAAAAGTGATGGCTGTAATAAAACCTGTAATCGGATCCGCTGCATATAGCGCCTGATCCATGGCTGTTTCCACCTTCACGCCAGTTGCCTTATTATGAGCTTTGATGGCATGATAAATTTCTTCGTCTCCTAAATTTTCTTCTTTTAAAATCTCTGCCGCTTTGGGACCATGAAGATGGTTTTCATCATTTTTATAATCAACCAGGTCTGCATCCATATCATGTACCAGTCCGGCAAATGCCCATCGTTCCACATTATCCGGGTCCAGTTTTTTAGCCAGGGCGGCCATGACAGCTTCCACCGCATAGGAATGCTTCACCAGATGCTCACTTTTCAGATGTTCCTCCATCAGCACCAGTGCTTTTTGACGGTCGTACATAGAATCCCTCCAAGTCAATATTTATATTACTCCAGTATAATCCTTCTCTGAACTTTCGTCAAACAAGCTGCCGGATATTATTTAAGATTATCTTCAGAAATTTTCATGGAGTTATAGATGAAGCTGTTTGATTTCTTCCTAGTTCTTTTGCGGCATACAGCAATCGATCCGCTCTTCCAATAAATTCTGCAAGTGTATCTTTCTTTTGCCATTCCGTCACTCCAATACTCACGCTGACTATTTCAGACTCAAAATCATGCCTGATTCTTTCTGCAACACCGTAAGCATCTTCTACACCAGTATGTGGTAAAACCACTGCAAATTCTTCTCCTCCAATACGAAATCCATAGTCGTTGTGTCGGATGCTTCTTTTAATTATTTCACCCAGTAATATCAGCATCTCATCTCCCTTTTGATGTCCGTATTCATCATTAATATTTTTGAAATGATCGATGTCAATAATCATCAATGATATCGGTTCACAATTTTTTTGTGCAATTTCAGTTGCTTTTTCCATTATCTGATCAAAATGCCTGCGATTAAAAAGTCCCGTCAAGGCATCCGTAATAGCCATTTTATGGAGCTTTTTTTCGTTCAGCTCCAGCTGAATATGTTGTTCACGAAGTATTTTAATTCGGTCTGCCAGGGCAAAGGAAAAAAGGATCGCCTCTAAAGCAGCGGAGACCAGCACAAAATATGAAGAAGCTAATGATGGCTCAACAGCACCAATAGCTCGCATAGTGAAGAATATAAGGCTTAATAGTAACAGACCGACAGCAATCAAATAATATCTGGATACCCAATGACCGTTGCGAAAACATAGAACAACTGTGGCAATGGCGATAAATGTCACAAAAAAAGAGGCCGTAAAAGCAATTATGTTAGACTGTATAACAAATCCTGTCAGGTTCAAAATCACACCTAACCCGCACAAACCCCAATAACCATAGTATATTTTTTTCATCTGGATGGCTTTTTCTGGTACATTGAGAAATTTCCAGGAAAACATCAGATGGGTTGCGATGGCAATAAATGAAAAGACCAGAGCGTATTCAGCCACAACATCACCGATACCTGAATCTATTATCTGACCTGTACCAGCTATTCCGCTCTGATAAAGCAGCATAAAGATCATATAAAGTACATACCAGAGGTAGGTTCCATCTTTAAGTACTACAAACAGAATTGAATTGTAAAGAATCATGGAAATAATAATACCACTGACCACACCTAGAAACAGGCTGATTTGAGAACGGAGGTCTGCCAATTCATCTTGTGTAGCCAGTGTAAGCTGAAAATTCGCAGTATAAGGGCTTTGGACACGAATATACATATTTTCATGAAGGGCCATGTTACTTGGCAGATTAAAGACCGGTAGGGCAAAACCTTCATCGCTGCGACCTGCCCCTTTTTTAAATCCGCCTTCCAGGAGGCGGTAAGAAGAATTTCCAGTTTTTTCAGGAACAAAAACTTGAATATCTCCCACAGCCGCATAGTTAAAATATATTTGCAATTGCCCGATATTCATTATTTCATCCGTTAAATATTTTGCTGTCTGTATTCGTATCCAATTTGCATTTGAGGATAACCCGAAATGAAAGTAATCGTTCTGATTAGGAACAAAGCCGTCCGCTGATATCACTTCATCTAAAGTCATCTCTCCAGTTTCATCAATAAAGTAATCAGCCTTATGACCGATGGTAATTCGCTGGAAGTCAGGCGGAATTGCATCCACAAAAAGAAAAGCCGCTACCAATATTGGTGCCAGCACTAAAAACACCATAGTAAAAGACCTTTTTGCAACAAAATTCATACTCTATCTTCCTTCTAAATATACTTTGGTGCTCTGCTGATTTCACATGTTTCCATTATATCATTAAATAGTCCTCTACTCCCAATTAAATTATATTGATGCTGGCAGCCACCCTGCATATTGCTTATTATTTTTCTACCACCCGGATATTTTTAACCTCCGGGTCTTCTGTTCCCTGGATCCACAATCCGGCATCTTTTTGACTTTCAATGTATAGTACCATTTCTTCTGAAATCAGTTCGCCGGGGCACAGCAGGGGAATGCCAGGAGGGTAAGCCATCAAAAATTCAGCACTGATCTTTCCAATGCTGTTCCTCAATGGCAGCAAATGAGTATCGCAGTGCATGGCTTCTCTTGGCGTTAAAATTTGCACCGGAATCGACGGCATAGGAACAATGGCTGTTTTGCAGGATGGAACCTGGCAGGATCCTCCGTAAGTTTTACTGACAAAGGTTAATGCATTCACCAAAGAATCGACCTGTTCCTGTGTATTGCCGATAGAAAGTGTGCAAAGTACGTTGTACAGGTCCGAAAGCTCTGGCTGGATATAAAAATCTTTGGTTAAAATCTTTTCCAGCTGATGTCCTGATATTCCGAGATCTCTGCAGGTTATTGTCAGCTTGGTGGGGTCAAAATCAAAAAAGCCCGGTTTCACACCCTTACCCAGATCAAAGCAACGAAAGCCCTCAATGGCATTAATGCGCTCCCGTGCCCCACGGGCAAGCATGTTAATGTTTTCCAGCAGTTGAACACCCTCTGTCATCATCTGGCGACGAGCAACATCCAGGGAAGCAAGTAAAATATAGGATGGACTGGTGGTATGCAGTAAGTTTAATGCAGCCTGTACCCGTTGATGGTCCACTCTTTTCCCCTGAAGATGAAGCATGGAACTTTGTGTGAGAGACCCAATGATTTTATGGGTACTTTGTGCACAAATATCCGCCCCAGCTTCCATGGCTGACATGGGCAGATCCTCATGAAAGGACAGATGAGGACCATGTGCCTCATCCACCATCAGCGGTATATCGTGTTTATGAACCGTCTTTGCGATGGTTTCCAGATCAGCCGCAACACCAAAATAAGTCGGATTAATGACAAGCACAGCTCTGGCATCCGGATGCTGTTTCAGAGCTTCTTCTATGGATTCTGGAGTTACATTCAAAGCCGTCCCTGTCATCGAATCGATTTCAGGTTGAATGTAAACAGGAGTGGCTCCAATCAAAGCCAGGCCTGTTGTCACGGACTTATGAACGTTTCTGGGGAGAATTATTTTTTCGCCTTCCCTCAGGACACTGAGAATCATAGCATGCAGGGCACCGGATGTGCCGTGCACACAAAAGAACGTATACTCCGCTCCAAAAGCATCCGCTGCCATTTCCTGTGCCTCTGCGATTGGTCCGGAAGGGTGATGCAGGCTGTCCACCTGTTCAAAAACGGTTACATCGATAGCCATGGCATTGCTGCCAATAAAGTCACGAAACTCTCCATCCATTCCTTTCCCTTTCTTATGCCCCGGAACATGAAATGGAATGGTTTCGTTTTTAACGTAGGTTAAAAGCGCCTCAAAAAGAGGTGCTTTCCGATGGTTAAACATGCTCATTATTGCTCTCCTGCCCTTCAACTAAAAAAGTAAAATCGTACACAGTCACTATAAACCTTTTCAGCCGTCGACGCAAACGTTTCTTTTAAAACGCTGCACATTACTTCCGGGCCCTTTGGATTGAATATTCCGAACTTTGTTTAAGACAAATATATCGGGTAGGAGAATAATACAAGGATGTTAAACATTGGAAAAGCAAATTATTTTGATCGATGTTTTAAGGGAGGTGTATCCTTGTATGAAACTGCACAAAAGCCTTCTCCATTCTAAATGGCTGATTTTTATGGTGATTGTGCTTGCCTTTATTCCAATGGCAATGGGTTGCGGTGCGGATGAAGATCCGGCCGTTGACGATGCAATCGATCCGGACCCACCGTTAGAGGATCCTGCCTTGGATGAGGAATCCGAACCAGAGCTGGATGAAGACCCGGATTTCGATGATGTGGAAGATCCGGATGCTCCTATAGAAGACCCAGCCTTGGATGAACTGGAAGAAGAAAGCTAATAACCATTAAAGGACAAGGGCGGATGAACATGCCCTTGTCCTTTTGTTTCTTTACCAAAAAAAGACCTTCCCACAAGGGAAGATCTCAGGCTGCAGACAGACAGGATTAACATTTTTGTCAGCTTACTTTCTGTGTTTTCATTTCCAGGTATTCATCATAGGTTTTCCGGTAATCATTACTTCCATCAGTTGTTATCTCGACAATGCGGTTAGCAATGGTCTCAATGAATTGATGGTCATGAGAAGTAAACAATACATTGCTGGGGTAGTTTTTCAGTCCGTTATTCAATGCAGTAATAGATTCCAGATCCAGGTGATTAGTCGGCTGGTCCAGCAGCAATACATTTGCATTTTTCAGCATCATCCGGGAAAGCATGCAACGAACTCTTTCGCCACCGGACAGAACTTTAACCTTTTTCAGAGCTTCTTCACCGGAAAACAGCATTTTACCAAGGAAGCCTCTCAGGTACACTTCCGACTCTTCTTCCGAATACTGTCGCAGCCATTCCACCAAGTTCAGGTTTTCCCTGTCAAAGTAATCAGCATTGTCTTTGGGCAGGTAGGCCGTGGTTATGGTAATTCCCCACTTAACAGTCCCTTCATCCGGTTCCAGTTCACCTGATAATATTTTCATCAGGGTTGTATTGGCCAGTTCATTTTCTCCCACGAAAGCAATCTTGTCTTCTTTTCCAACGGTAAAGCTCACATTATTCAGCAGCTTTTCACCATCTATGGTTTTCGACAGGCCTTCTACCGTTAAAATCTCCTTACCAACTTCACGCTCTGGCTTAAAGCCAACATACGGGTATCGTCGGGTGGATGGTTGTATGTCGTCCAAAGTTATTTTATCCAGAATTTTTTTTCTGGAGGTAGCCTGCCGGGATTTTGAGGCGTTGGCGCTGAACCGGGCGATAAAATCCTGCAGCTGCTTCACTTTTTCTTCTTTTTTGCGGTTTTGATCCTTCATCATTTGCAGTGCCAGCTGGCTGGACTCGTACCAAAAATCGTAGTTGCCGGTGAACATCTTGATTTTCCCAAAATCAACATCTACCATATGCGTGCAGGTTTTATTAAGAAAATACCGGTCGTGGGAAACAAAAATGACTATGCCGTCAAAGTTAATGAGAAACTCTTCCAGCCACCGAATAGAATGAATATCCAGGTGGTTGGTCGGCTCATCCAGCACCAGTATGTCCGGGTTACCAAACAGGGCCTGTGCCAGCAGCACTTTTACTTTTTCAGCCCCCTGCAATACTTCCATTTTTTTACTGTGCAGCTCTGTAGGAATACCAAGACCCTGCAGCAAAGATGAAGCTTCTGATTCTGCTTCCCAGCCATTGAGTTCAGCGAATTCAGCCTCCAGGTCAGCTGCCTTCATTCCGTCTTCGTCGGAAAAATCTTCTTTGGCATATATTTCGTCTTTTTCTTTCATGATCTGATACAAGCGTTCATTCCCTCTGATGACAGTTTCAAGCACTTCCACCTCGTCAAACTGAAAATGATCCTGCTTTAATACAGACATTCTCAAGCCGGGAGATATGTGGACATCTCCGGTGTTTGGCTCTACTTCACCGGAAAGAATCCTTAAAAATGTACTTTTACCGGCACCATTAGCTCCGATAACGCCATAACAGTTTCCGGGCGAAAATCTGAGTTGCACATCTTCAAAAAGCTTTTGTTCGCCGTATCTTAATCCTAAGTTCACAACATTAATCACAATAATACCTTCCTTTTCATTAATCCTTGTTTTCATCAATACTTATTTTATACATCGATAAGCATTATATCACAGATGCACCAAAGTGAAAGCACAATCCTTAATTTACACGATTTTTGTTGTCCAGTCTTCGCAGTTCCACACTTCCGTAACCACATCCCTGTAAAATTCCGGCTCATGGCTGATCAGCAGTATGGTTCCCTTGTAGGCATTAAGGGCGCGCTTTAATTCTGCCTTAGCATCCACATCCAGGTGGTTGGTAGGCTCATCCAGCACCAGCACGTTGGTTTCTTTGTTCATCAGTTTGCAAAGCCGGACCTTGGCCTGTTCTCCACCACTGAGAACCCGAACCTGGCTTTCAATATGTTTCGTGGTTAACCCGCATTTCGCCAGTGCGCTTCTCACTTCCCGCTGATTCAGGCTTGGAAACTCCTGCCAGACTTCCTCGATGCAGGTGTTGGTGTTAGCTTCTTTGATTTCCTGCTCAAAGTAGCCAATATGAAGGAAGTCCCCTTCTTCCACCACGCCTTCAATGGGCTTAATTTCTCCCAGCAAACTGCGCAGCAAGGTGGTTTTGCCCAGGCCGTTGGCACCTACCAAAGCTATTTTCTGGTTTCGCTCCATTTTGATGGAAAGCGGCCGGGTCAGCGGCTCATCATAACCTATAACCAGATCCTCTGTCTGAAAAATCAATTTTCCCGGAGTTCTGGCTGTCAGAAAATGAAACTCCGGCTTTGGCTTTTCCTGCGCCAGTTCAATCACTTCCATCTTATCCAGTTTTTTCTGCCGGGACATGGCCATATTTCTGGTGGCCACCCGGGCTTTATTCCGGGCAACAAAATCTTTCAAATCGCTTATTTCCTGCTGCTGTTTTTTATAAGCTGCCTGAAGCTGGTCTTTTTTTGCCTGATGGATTTGAAGGAATTGATCGTAGCTGCCGGGATAACGCTCCAATTTTTGATTTTCCATATGGTAAATCACGTTCACCACGCTGTCCAGGAAGGGAATGTCGTGAGAAATAAGGATAAATGCATTTTCGTATTCCTGAAAATACCGCCGCAGCCATTCGATATGCTCTTCATCCAGATAATTGGTGGGTTCATCCAGCAGCAGAATTTCCGGCTTTTCCAAAAGCAGTTTTGCCAGCAGTATTTTCGTCCGCTGCCCGCCGCTAAGATCATCCACCTTTTTATCCAGTCCAATTTCCGTAAGACCCAATCCCTGTGCTACTTCTTCTATTTTTGCATCAATAATGTAAAAGTCATTCTGATCCAACAAGTCCTGAATGGTTCCCACTTCTTCCAGAATTGCATTCAGCTCATCTTCTGTTGCATCACCCATTTTTTCATAAAGCTGATTTATTTCAGCTTCAAGGTCAAAAAGATACTGAAAAGCACCTTTCAGGGCATCACGCATGGTCATTTCTTTATCCAGAACCGTGTGCTGATCCAGATAACCCACCCGAACCCGCTTTGCCCAGTGTACGCTGCCACTGTCCGGCTCTATTTTCCCGGTGATGATATTCATAAAACTGGATTTTCCCTCGCCATTGGCGCCAATCAGTCCAATATGTTCTCCCTTCAACAATCGAAAAGAGACATCATCAAAAATGGCTCTGTCTCCAAAGCCATGACTTAAATTTTTTACCGTTAACAAACTCATTCATTACGCTCCTTTAAATACACATGTGAATAAACCTCCGTTATTATATCATACCAGCCGGGTCAATAGATGATGAATTAGGTGGTAAAAAAGAATTATCTGTAATAAAATGGTAAAAAGTGAATGGAGGAGGACTCAACCATGAAAAGAAGAAGTGAAAGGATTTTAAGCCGTCCTGAATGGAGTATCAATCGAGCTTACTATAAGTCTATGGGGTATTCGGATGAGGATCTGGAAAAACCAGTCATTGGTATTGCTAATGCATGGAGCACTACGGTTCCGGGTCATTGCAACCTGCGGCAGGTTTCAGAAGCTGTTAAGGAAGGAATAAGACAAGCCGGTGGAATGCCGGTGGAATTTGGTGTTATAGGAGCCTGTGACGGTATTGCAGAAGGTCATGAAGGCATGCGTTACATCCTTCCGACCAGAGATATCATCACCCACAGCGTGGAATTGATGGTGCAGGCGCATCAATATGATGGCGTAGTTTTACTTGGATCCTGCGATAAAATCGTTCCGGGAATGCTGATGGCAGCTGCCAGACTGAACCTTCCCAGCATTTTTGTCAACGGCGGTCCCATGCTGGGTGGTCCTGTGATTCACGACCGGAAAGCAGACACTACATCCATTATTGAAGGGGTGGGAAAGCTAAGAAAAGGCGAAATGACCGAAGAAGACCTGGTTAAAATGGAAGATTCCTGCGCTCCCACCTGCGGCTCCTGTTCCTTTCTGGGAACTGCCAACACTATGTGTTGCATTGCGGAAGCCATGGGTATGTCCCTTCCGGGCAGTGCGATGATTCCTGCAGTATATAACGACCGGATGAAAGTGGCTCAGGAGTCCGGCAGGAGAATTGTCCACCTGGTACATGACGATATCAAGGCGGGGGATATCATCAACCGGAAGTCCATTGAAAACGCCGTTCGTCTAAGCTCGGCCATCGGCGGTTCCACCAATACGGCACTGCATATTCCAGCCATTGCTTATGAAGGAAAAGTCGATTTCGATATGGACGACTTTGACAAGCTAAGCCGAACCACTCCATTAATTGCTAAAATGAATCCGGCAGCCTCCCCTAATGTTATCGACTTTTACGAATCCGGCGGTGTCCCGGTGGTAATGAATCAAATTAAAAATCTGTTGCATCAGGGCTGTATGACCGTCACCGGAAAGCCGGTAGCAGATAATATCCAAGGGGCTGAATCTCCCAATAACGAAATTATTAAAACCTATGAATCACCCTTTAGCTCCACCGGCGGCCTGGCCGTTTTATACGGAAACCTGGCACCAAATTCAGCGGTAACTAAGCCGGCGGCCATCAATCCAAAAATGCTTACCTTTACAGGTCCTGCCATCGTTTTCAACTCTGAGGAAGAAGCCAATACAGCTATCATGAACGAAGAGGTGAAAGCTGGTGATGTGGTAGTTATTCGTTATGAGGGTCCCAAGGGCGGGCCGGGAATGCCGGAAATGTTTAAGGCCATGAAACTGCTTTACGGAATGGGATTGGCGGATAAGGTGGCTCTGGTAACGGACGGTCGATTCTCCGGCACCAACAATGGCTGCTTTGTGGGTCACATTTCTCCGGAAGCCATGGAAGGCGGCACCATTGCTTTGGTGGAAAATGGCGATATCATCACCATTGATGTGCCAGAGCGGGTATTGGAACTTAACGTCAGCGAAGAAATTCTGGAAAATCGCAGAAATTCCTGGAAGGCTCCAAAACCAAGGGTGGAGGAAGGATACCTGTTCCTTTACAGCAAGCTGGCGGAGTCCGCTGATAAAGGAGCCATCATTAAAACGCGGCTGTAAAACTGAACAAAGACGCTTCGCGTCTATTGTAATTGAGAATTGATGATTGATAATTGATAATTAAGTTCAAATACCCGCGGGGCACAAGAGCACACCATCAAAAGATGAAACATATGCAGTTTCTTTAGCCATAAAAAAGCCCCTTTTTCAATGATTCAGGGGGCTTTTTACTGTGTATATTAATACTGATTTTTTACTGATCCGCCTGGGGTAAAAACTCTTCATAGGGCTCTTTTCCATCCAATCGCCTAGAAACAGCATAGGTAACCAAAATACCAGCCAATATTCTTGCGCTCAAAATCAGCCATCCATTGGCACCTATGGCAACAAAAATTAACACGTCTTCAAAGACAGCGTGGCAGCTGGCTAAAAATACCGAGAGTAACACCATATCCCGACGCGTCAGATTGCCGTCTTTGGCGCTTTGTACAATAACACCGGCTCCATAAGCCAGTCCAAAAACCAGCCCTACCATTAAAGGGAATCCGGATTCTTTTGACATGCCAAGAAAATTGGTAAATGGCTTCATAAATTTGCTTAAGTAATCCAAAACACGGTAATCTTTTGCAATCTGCATAGCAATCATCAGCGGAATCACAACCTTGGCAATATCAAAAACTGAGGACAGGCTTCCAAACAGACCTTCTCTGAGGACAGCAACTACATCCATCTTTGCAGTACACCTCCTGCCAGGGTTCCAAAAATCAACCCGGAAGCCAGCATTAGTCCTACACGCAAGGCCATTATTTTTGTGCCGCTGACATTCAGACGTGTGGCAACAGCCGTTTCTATGAATAATGAATGTGAAAAATTCAGCATCATGGCCAGCAATGTAATCTCAAAAGAGTTAAGAGACAGTGCCTGAATGGCTCCTACCCCAGAGTAAAGACTCAGTAGATTTCCCATCACCAGAATCATGGCTGATTCCCCGGGTAAGTTAAAGACACTCATCAGCGGCTCAAAGCTTTGAGCAACAAAATCGATGACAGGTGTATGATGCAAAAATGTGACAACAAAATAGACAGGCACAATTATTTTCCCCAGCATAATTGTTGTGTCAATTCCATTTCGGAATCCCTGTTTAATGGACTGTAAAAGCACCCGTTTTTCCTCCTTTTATATATAACTGCAGTTTATTCCTTATGAGCAGCAGGTTTTTCACCATTCTTTATCATAGTGTACATGAACGGACCCTTCCCGGATCATCTGCTTCATTTTTCGCTTGATCCCCTGTTTTAATCCCTGTCGCGTGGCAGGAATAACCAGGGAAAATCCGGCTATATCCGTGATAATTCCCGGTGTGAGTAACAGAGCGCCACCTATAAGAACGCAGAGACCATTCACCAGTTCATCTCCCGGCATCCGGCCCTGCCTCATATCACCTTTGATCCGTTTCAGTATCCCTCTTCCCTGCTGCTTTGCCATAAATGCTCCCGCAACGCCAGTCAGGAACACCAGCAGGATTGTATATCCAAAGCCGATATATTGATTGATCCGTAATAGAATCATCAGCTCTATGATGGGGATGGTCGTAAATAGAATAATCAATTTAAATAACACTATAAAACCTCATTTCTATACCTGAACCCTTGCTTTTTCTCAATATTATCTGATAAAAGTTTCCTTAGCCAATCCAACGGGAAACTCCATGATACAGCCTTTTTCAGGGTTAACCACCTGACTGATCCTCAGGTTTCCTGCCAGAGAAAGCAACATACCGCACTGAGCGTCAGAAAGCTCTGTATGCTGCTGTAAAAAGCGGTGCATTTTATGTGCCGCCTCTACAGAGCTCTGGTCCAGTGATGCATTTGCCGCTGTTGTTAAGTAGTTGCTTTCCGTCAGGATAAAGGGTGTTGGAATATCATTTCTTTCTTTAAGTACATCTACTTTTACCGTAATTTCCCCACTCACTTCCATGGCGCAAATTACGGTTTCACCATCACCCTGTACGGCATGGATATCCCCCATAGAAAGCAGCGCCCCCGGTACATTTGCCGGCAGATAAAGAATTGCCCCTTCCCCAAGATCTTTAATATCCAGATTGCCACCATGCTCTCCGGGACTTTGAGTTGATATTGCTGCTCCTTCCGGAGCTGTTCCCATCACGCCAACCATCGGCTTAACAGGAATGCGTATGCCCTGATCAAATATAATCTGCTTCCCTTCTATGGAAAACCTTCGGCAATGGTAGCCTTCAATTTCATATATACCCGCTCCGGATCTGACTGTCATTGATCCTTCCGAATTCATCCTGATGTTTCTGATCTCTACCCGAAGCAGGTCTCCAGGCTCTGCGTCCTTTATAAAAAGCGGTCCTGTAGCAGGGTTATTGCGATTCATATCAATACGGGAAAAGTCATAGCCATCTTCCACTATCTGCTCACAGTAACAGTCCTGAGTGCAAAAAGTCACTTCATCTCCACTTTCTGCGAATGCAACCGGAGTTTCAGCCGCATCAAAGGCAAAGTGAACCCGATCTTTTGAAATTTTTAGCATAATTATTCTCCTTTCATTAAACCGCGGGGTCCGTTAAACCGCGGGGTCGGTCCCCCTGGTCACGAAGCTTCAGGATCGACTGCTCCTTCTTCTTTGCTTCCAGCATCAAATAGATTTTTTTATGCTCTTTTGGTAACCACTGAAAATATTCGCATGCCATTTCATAATCAGTCCGGTGAATTAAATCATGATGTTTCGGATCCAGCTCAGAAACTTTTCCGGAAGACAGGTGTACCTTGGGAATGCCAATTCCACTCCAGCTTTCCACCGCTTTTATCAGCGCTTCTCTTGTATCCATTGACGGAAGGATTCGATGATGATGAAAATCCAGTACAGCTGGAATTCCGGTCTTATCAGATATTTCCAGAACTTCCCGGATCGTATAGCTCTTTTCGTCATTTTCCAGCCGAAGCCGGTCTTTAACTCCCTGAGAAAGTGTTTCCCAGGCTTCCACCCATCGTCTGACCGCCTGCGACTTATCTCCATATACACCGCCAACGTGCAAAATCAGATCCGTGACACCCAGCAGCTCTGCCATTTGACGGTGATATTCCAGGTCTTCCACGGAACGCAGGAGCACTTCTTCCCTGTGAGAGTTCAGCAGCGTATATTGCCCCGGATGCATGGAAAGGCGCATACCATTAAGCTTTGCAAAGGCTTTGATTTCTCTGCATTTTGCCAGAATGTCCGGATCTTCCTGCCACACAAAACTCATTTCATGGTGAGTCGCTAAAGGTACTAAATCGCTGGAAACCCTAAAAAAGAACACCTGATTTTCTTTATTCCATTTCAGGCATTCCATCAAATAATTCAGGTTGTGCAGCACCAGTTCCTTTAAATACTCATTGCCTTTTTCAAGGTAGGTTTTCAAACGTAAGGTTTTCATTTTAATGGTAACACTGGTGTTCAGGCAAGCATAACCCAATTCTATTTTCACGTCAATTCCTCCGGTTTGATTCCGCCAGTTTGTAAGTCTGATTCCTAAAGCGTCGATGAACCGCCATTATTAATATCCTTATTATATCACAATGCAACAGCGGTGGAGTCGGCTTTGTAGATGCACCTGCAAACTGTTTTTTGCCACACTTTCCTTCTGCAAATCTTCTATATTCAATGTGTATAAGCGATAGTATATGGTATAATGGACCTGTGTTAAAAATTTTACGAATCTAACAAATCTATAGTTATAAGGGTGATTTTCTGTGGATGAGAACTACTTAAAAAA
The DNA here is from genome assembly GCA_003838145.1 of Tindallia sp. MSAO_Bac2. GTDB lineage: Bacteria > Bacillota > Clostridia > Peptostreptococcales > Tindalliaceae > Tindallia. The sequence goes on along the minus strand of QYZZ01000086.1, from coordinate 28,541 downwards.
AGAACTCTATGAACAAATCAAAAAAGACTCGGATATTTTTGACTTTATCCAGTCTGGATCTTTAGACGGAATTTGGTACTGGGATTTAGAAAGCCCTGAAAATGAATGGATGAGCCCAAAGTTTTGGAGAACTTTAGGCTATGACCCGGTTGAAAAAGAGCATCTATCCAGTGAGTGGCAGGATATTATTTTTCCGGAAGACCTGGTAAAGGTTAAGGAAAATCTGAAAAAGCACTATGAAGATCCTGACTACCCCTTTGATCAGATTGTTCGATACTTGCATAAGAACGGCTCCACTGTATGGGTGAGATGCCGCGGCATGGCCATCCGCGATGAAAACGGTAAGCCAGTCAGATTGTTGGGTTCTCATATCGAAATTACCAGATCCAAAGAAGCCGAAGAAGAACACGCCCGCCTGTCAGAAGAATATGAAAAAGTCTTTAACGGTACTCAGGATGCCCTCTTTCTCATTGAAGTGCTGGGCCCCTTGCAATTTCGGTTTGTACGAAACAATCTGGCACACCAGAAAAAAACCGGTATCAGCTTGGAGCAAATAATGCACCGAACACCCCAGGAGCTATTGGGTCAGGAAATCGGTGATCTGGTATCCGGCAACTATCAAAGATGTGTGGATGCCAAAGACATCGTTTCTTATGAGGAAGAACTTGATTTGCCTGGCGGAAAACGAATTTGGTCCACCACTTTGACCCCTATTATGAAAGATGAAGAGACGGCTTTTATTGTTGGATCCGGTTCCGATATCACAGAAAGAGTTATTAATGAAAGAAAACGCAAAGCTTCTGAAATGCTTTTGCTGAAGGTGATTGATACAATCCCTATGCGTATTTTCTGGAAAGACAGGGATTTGAAATACCTGGGGTGCAATACGCATTTTGCTTCCGATTCCGGGTGGTCTCATCCCAAAGACCTCATCGGAAAAACAGACTATGACATGAGTTGGAAAGACTTTGCTGAAAGTTATCAGAAAGACGACCGGGATGTAATGGATACGGAACAGGAAAAAGTTAATTATATTGAAAAGGTAATCAATCAAGATGGAGATCTTCGTTTTGTAAGAACCAGCAAAATTCCACTGTATGATCACGAAGAAAAAGTTTTTGGCATGCTGGGAACCTTTGAAGATATTACTGATACACTTAAACTGGAGGAAGAGCTGAGGAAAAGTGAACAGCGCTACGAAGAGCTGGCAGAAAAAAGTAAGGCTATAGCCTTTGAACTTGACAGCAAAGGGCTTTTCACCTATGTGAGCCCCTCTGCCAAAACCATATTAGGCTACTCGCAGGAGGAGCTTGTTGGAAAATGCTACTTTTACGATATTGCTTCACCTGAGAAGCGCACTTCTTTGAAAGAGTACGGTGAATCCGTTCTGGCGAAGGGGGAGACGGTTTCTGACTTTGAACACCAGCTCCAGAAAAAAAATGGACAGGAAGTCTGGGTCACTACCAATGGCTTTTGCCTGCTGGATGAACACGGAAAAACCAAAGCCTTCCGGGGAATGGATGTGGACATTACCCATCTGAAAAAGGCCGAGGAAAAAATACGCTACTTAAGCTACCATGACCAATTGACCGGGCTATATAACCGTCACTTTTTTGAGACGGAGTCAGAAAGACTGGACACTTCACGAAACTGGCCTCTAACCGTAATGATGGTAGATGCTAATGGGCTTAAACTTACGAACGATGCCTTTGGTCATCATGCCGGAGATGAACTGCTGGTGAAAATGGCGCAGGTTCTTAAAAACAGCGTGCGTTCCGATGATATCATTTCCCGGATTGGCGGCGACGAGTACGTCCTTTTGCTTCCCCATACAACCGAGGAGGAAGCAGGAAGCATGGTTGAAAGGATTCAGGCCCATGCTGCTTCAGTAACAGTCAGAGGTTTGCCTCTTTCATTCTCCTATGGATTCTACACTAAAGCAACCGCAAGTCTTACCATGGAGGATGCCCTGAAGCTGGCAGAAACAAAAATGTACAATCAAAAAAATGAAAGAAGGAAATCTTTGAGAAAAGAAATGATCCAGGGTGTTCTCGAGAGATTATTCGATACATTGCCAGACGAAAAATGTCATGGTGAAAACGTGGCGGATCTTTGTTATAAAATGGGTAAAAAAATGGGTATTGAAGGAGAAGACCTTCAGCGACTGAAACTGGCAGGCTATTGCCATGACATCGGTAAAATTGCCATCGATCAGGAAGTACTTAGCAATAACGGGTACCGATTAACCGCTGAGGACCGGGAAGAGATAAAACGTCACTCTGAGACAGGTTATGTTATTTTGAATTCTTCCTCTGAATATCTTGGTATCAGTGAAGATGTTCTTCAGCATCATGAACATTACGACGGAAAAGGATACCCCAGTGGTCTTAAGGGTAATGAAATCAATTTAAATGCTCAGATCATCAGTGTTGCCAATTTCTACGATGGTATTACCCGTGACCGCCCACACTGTAAAGCCAATAGTCAGGCTGAAGCCTTAAAGCATATGGTCAGCTTAAAAGGAAAGCGGTTCAATCCCACTATAGTCGATACGCTGGTTAACTTACTTTCTGATTAAAGAAAAACAAGGAGGGGAGCTTTTTCTATGAAACATTCCACCAGAGATGGTGAAATTTATTATGAAGTGACTGGCCCGGAGGATGCTCCGGTTTTAGTTTTTACCCACGGTGCAGGACTGAACCGGCATATGTTTGAATCCCAGGTCCGATATTTTAAGGATCACTTTCGCTGCCTGACCTGGGATCTTCCAGGACACGGCGATTCTTACCGTCTGAAAGAAAACTTCAAGTTTACTGAAATGTCCCACCATATCATCGGTATGCTGGATGCCATCGGCGCCGGGAAAGCAATCCTGGTAGGCCAGTCCATGGGCAGTATGATCAGCCAGTATACAGCGGATCTTTATCCGGATCGGGTGGAGGCCATTGTCAGTGTTGGCGGTTCCAAGCTGAAAACAGAAAAACTCAGTGGGTTTCAGCGGTTTATGTTTATGGCCATGCCGCTATTTTTTCGCATGGTTCCGGAAAAAAAGTTTTTTTACCGGATTTCTGTCAGCAAAGCCATGACGCCGGGCGCCCGTAAATTTTACGAAGAGTCTCTGACAAAAATGGGGCGTTCACAGTTTTTCTTTGTCTGGAGAGGATTAATGGAAAGTTTTGAGCTGGGCATTGACAGCCCGGTTTCCCATCCACTTTTGATCCTTCACGGTGAACATGATTCTCCGGCAACACTTTTGGATGAAGCTGCCCAGTGGCACGAATTGTCATCGGACAGTCGGCTGGTTATTATGCCCGGATCCGGTCATAATGCTAATATGGATGCTCCGGAAGCTTTCAACCGGGAACTGGAAGTGTTTCTGAACCAGCTGGCCTACAAACGGGAAACCTAGGTAAAGAAAGGGGAGTCCCTATGTTTTTTCAGATACTAAAAAAACCTTTTTCAGAACACTGGAAGTGGTTTGTTGTTTCCTTGATGATTTTCCTGGTATCACTGTTGCTTTTTAAAGCTTTAACTTTCATTTATTACGAAGAAATTTTTCAGCTTTTCAGCCTTTTTTTCGATGATCTGGAAGAGCTGGCATCTGAGGTTTTTTCAGGGTCTTCTATGTGGCGGGGTGTTCGAATACTTTTTTTCAATAATCTGCGAGCATCTCTCATGATGCTCCTGGGCGGCATTATTCTGATCCTGCCTTTATTTGGTCTCATTGTCAACGGTGGACTTGTGGGAGCTGTTTCTGCATTGATTCTTAATGAAGGCACCATCGGCTTGTTTGGGTTTTACGTGGTTGGTATTTTACCCCATGGAATTTTTGAGATTCCGGCCCTAATCTTAAGCGGTGCCATCGGATTGAAAGTTTCCAAGGAAATCCTTTTACCGCCACAGAACCAAACCAGAAAGCACCGGCTGAAAAAAAATTATCAGGCTGCTTTATGGAGCCTTCCTGCAATTATACTACTTTTAGCCATAGCAGCCATCGTAGAGGTTTTTGTGACACCCTGGCTAATGCAGATTTACCTTTAAAACTCTATTTATCAAATAGTAATGTTTGGCATTATCTTTTAAGTGTGGTAGACTATTCGACGATGTGCGATAATAATCAAATGTCAAAAAAAATGTCAGGAGGTCTACTATGCTTACCCGAAAGTCAGTTGTTTCACTGGGTATTCTCACACTACTTTTCTTCACAGCAATTGCAACAATCCCAGTCAGTGCTTATTCTGAAGGCGTGGTTCTGCGTCAGGAGATGGAAAATTCCGATGTCATGAGGCTACAACAGGATCTGAAAGCACTTGGATATTTCGATGTTACTCCCACCGGATACTTTGGTTCCATTACAGAATCCTCTGTTCGGAACTTCCAGCAAGGTCATGGCTTAACGGTGGATGGATTGGCCGGTCCGGCGACCATAAGCAAAATAAGGAGCCTAAAAAACGCTGGACATACTCAACAGACTGTCTCCAGAGGCGGCAGTCGAACCGAAGTAGCCAGTCAAACAGGACAAACCAATGTGAAAATGATGTCCTGGTTTGACGAAGTTAAGCCTTTATGGAACCGCGGTGAAAATGCGGTGGTCACCGATGTTGGAACCGGATTAAGCTTTAATGTGCAACGTACATATGGCCGAAATCATGCTGACGTAGAAACACTTACAAAAGAAGATACCCGCATTTTAAAGGAAATCGCCGGTGGCAGCTGGAGCTGGAAACGCATTCCGGTTATTGTGGAAGTACACGGACAGCGCATTGCCGCATCCATGTCTCCCATGCCTCACGCTGGTGTGGATGGACTTCCCACTAATCAGACCGTCAACAACCGAAGCGGCGGTTTCGGAACCGGCACAAACCTGAACGCCATTCACGGGAATGGAATGGATGGCCATATCGACATTCATTTTAATGGAAGCCGTACCCACGGAAGCAATTCCGTGTGTTCCGACCATCAGGCAGCAATAAAGAAAGCCTTTAATTCTCAATAATGAATATTTCACCTGCTATCTATCGAGGAGCCTGTGCATCGCAATGCGAAGCACAGGTTCTTTTTGCATGCTTTTCTTTTTAAGTGTAAAATGAAACAAGACAGACACTATACTAAAAGGAGGTATTGCAATGAAAAGCATTCCGGAAAGAATACAGCTGGCCCATCTTCCTACCCCTATCCAAAAAATGGATCAGTTAAGCCGGGAGTTGGGGAAAAACATCTATATAAAACGCGATGATTACACTGGCGTCGAGATTAGTGGAAACAAAATACGAAAGCTGGAATTTGCAGCTAAAGAAGCCCTACAGCAACAGGCGGATGTCTTGATAACCTGCGGAGGACTACAGTCCAACCATGCCAGAGCTACTGCAGCAGCAGCCCGTCGTCTGGGATTAAAATGTCATTTAGTGCTTCGGGGAACTCCAGGCGATTCCTGGACAGGTAATTTGTTCCTGGATAAACTGCTGGGAGCTGAAATTACTTTTCTGGAACCAGAAACCTTTAACAGCCGACACATGGAAGTAATGGAAGAGATTAAACACGAATACGCCAAAAAACAAATGAAATCATATTTGTTACCCGTAGGAGCCTCAAATGGAATCGGAACCTTTGGCTATTATGCTGCTTATGAAGAAATTTGCCAGCAGGAAAAAAACCTCGACCAGGGGTTTGACGCCATTGTTACAGCTGTAGGCTCCGGCGGCACCTGCGCCGGTCTGGTAATGGGAAACTGGCGTCATGAAGGTAAGCATCGTATTATCGGTGTTCCCGTTGCCGACAACGCAACCTATTTCAGAGGCGTTATTCAGGATATTATGAAAGAAGCAACCACCTTGGCAGGCTGGGATCAGGTGCCGGAAGCTAAGACATATCAGCTTATCGATGGCTATGTAGGCCGTGGTTATGCTTTAAACACATCAGAGGAGATGGCTTTTATTGAGTACATCGCTCAAAAGGAAGGAATCATCCTGGATCCGGTCTATACAGGAAAAGCCTTCCGCGGATTAGTCGAAGAAATCCGGAAAGGCTCCTTTGACGATTTAAATGATATTCTTTTTATTCATACTGGCGGATTGTTTGGTATTTTTGATAAGATCGGTGAATTTTAAGGTTAACTATAATCCAATGGTTTCCAGAAATAGCCGAATGACGTTGGCGCCTCCGACAAAGGTGCCAATGCTGCTTCCCACATTGGTGAGCGCCACCACCAGAAGCACCCGGGTCACTTTGTTGCGCCAGAAGCCTTTAAAACTGAGTAAGTCTTCTGTCAGGTCTTCGAAGTCCTGGACATTGGGCTTACGGATCAGTGCTTCAACAACTCCTGCTACCCATCCGGCTGCCAGCATTGGATTAAGTGAGCTTAATGGCGCTGCCAGAAAAGCCGACACAATGGTTAACGGATGACCAAAGGCAGCAGCGGCTCCCAGGGCAGAAAAGCTTCCATTCCACAGAATCCAGGTGATGGATTGCTGAATTCCTGCGTCGAAGTTCAGGTAGAAGGTGTAGCCGATTATTCCCAGAATCAGTGCCGGTATCAACCAGGGAAGGATTTGGTATCCCCGCTTCTTTTTGGGTACCTGTGACAGTTTTTTCAGGTCATGCTCGTAGTGGATCTGTTCTTTAATACCGGGAACGTGGGCAGCACCCAGCACAGCCACAATTTTCTCACCAGGTGCATCTTTTATTTTTTGTGCCAGATACTGGTCCCGTTCATCTATGAGAGGCACCTTAAGCCGGGGGAATGCATCCGTAAATTCCTTTAGCATGGCGTTCAGCATATCTTTTGATTTCAGCTTTTCCATTTCTTCTTCCGTAATTTCAGCGCCTTCAAACAGACTGAAAAAGATTTGAACCATCAACTGAGCTTTACCTTTAATGCCTAAGCCTTGCCATACTCTTGAAAAGGTTACCTGTATGTTACGATCTGCCAGCACCAGTCTTGCTCCATTTTCTTTAGCTGATTCAATGCCCTGTATCATTTCTTGTCCCGGCTTTACTCCAAACTGCTTGGCCATGCGCTTCTGGAAAGACGAAATCATGAGATTCATTAACAGAAGTGTCGCTTTCTTCTCTTTAATAATTTTAAAAATATCCGTTTCTTTCCATTTATTTCCGGCAGCAATGGACTGATATCGCTGTTGATCCAATTCCACACAGACCGCATCCGGCTTTTCATAGTCAATAACTTCCTTCACCTGCTCTGCACTCTTCTTCGAAACATGCGCCGTTCCGATAAGAATAATTTCTTTGTCTTCCAGATTCAGGCGGGTAATATTTTCATCATCCAGAGGTTTATCTCCCATCGCACTTTGAAGTGTTTCTTCAAAGGACGAGTCTGTTTCTTTTTCAACGTTGTTTTTTTCTATTGTTTCTCCTGTCATTTTTTACCTTCCTTTTGATGGTTTCAAAGCCATCCGGTTTATGGCATAATTGTATCATAACAAATCATTCTTGTAGATACTTTATGAAGAATTACTCCAAGGGAGGCAGAATCACTTTGAACCTGTGGCTCATGTTTGTTGTTACTATTTTAATGATGACTATTTTCAATTCAACTTTTACACTTTTACCACTTTACATACTGGACCTGGGCGGCACTGAATTTTTTGCAGGTTTGCAGGCAGCGCTTTTTTATGGTATCGCCATTCTTTTTCGTTTTTATTTTGGTCCCTTAACAGATCGTTCCGGACGAAGAATTCCGCTGCTGATTGGCCTTTCCATATTCACTGTCACTTCTCTGCTTTTTTATTATAGCAACAGTCTGGCCATGATCACGGCTGTCCGTGTGCTTCAGGGAATTGGCTTTGCCGCTTTTATTTCCAGTGCCATATCCGCTGTAGCAGACATGTCACCCCTTCATAAGCTGGGTTTTTATATGGCGGTATACCGCATCGTCAGTACCCTTTCTTTTCTGACGGGTCCTGCCGCTTCTATGTATGTGGCCCAAAACTATGGTTACAACAGCTGGTTTTTAGTATGTACCATTATGGGAATTCTATCCATAGTGGTCCTTTTAATGATTAGATTTCCGAAGCTAGTGGAAGAAATTCAGGTGAAAGGTACTCATCCCATGGTGGAAATCTTCCGGACAAAAAAATTCCAGCCGGTTTATCTGGGAATCGGTTTAACATCCATGTGCTATGGAGCTCTGGTGTCCTTTGCTGCCATTCATATTTCACGAACAACAACCATCGGAAACCCGGGAATCTACTTTACCTTTTTTGCCATTTCCAGCCTTTTTTTCACGGTGCTTTCCGGCACTCTTTCCGACCGGCTTGGCCGGGCCCGTGTCGCATGGCCGGCAGTCATGGTGCTGGGAGCCGGGGTGGCCTCTTTGTTATGGATGGAAGCAGGGCAGTTTCCACTGCTGGTTTTGAGCAGCATTCTAACCGGCATTGGTTTCAATGCGGGTCTTTCCGTTCTTTCCGCCTGGCTTGTGGATCTTTCCGCCATGAATACCCGGGGTTCGGTTTTGTCCATTCAGGAAAGTGTTATTGATTTTTCTATCGGTTTTATTTCACTGACAATCGGGTTTGTTGCAGGCTTCGTATCGCTTTCCACTGCCTTTTTTGTAACAGGATCTATCGTTCTCTTCATTGCTGCGCTTATGCTTTTCCTGCATCTTGCAGGAAGAAGGTATCAATCCTGAAATAAAAGAGACAGTCCTTCCATAACTTCCTGCATATTGTTCATCATTTCTTTGTAGTAGTTGCTTAATTTCAGTGTGTCTTTATTTTTTAATTTGACTTCAAATTCTCCAGCCGAGTCAAAGACCGCTCTGGCTCCAATATTACCTGCCGACCCCTTGGTCTTATGAACAAGCATCGCCAGGTTCTTATAGTCTTTTTCTTTATAGGAATGCCTGATTTGTTGCATTTGTTTTTTCCACTGCCGATGTGTATGATCAAGAATTTGAAAATACAAGTCTTCGTCTCCCAAAAATCGCTCTAACCCTTCCTTCAGATTAATGCCTGGCAATTGTTCCTGCTTAAGTTTCACTTCATTTAACTGTGTTTTATCCTGCAAATTAATTTCTTCATTTCCCCCATCTTTTTCCCAGTTGACCCAGTAATCGATCATGGCATATAATTTATCCGGATTGATAGGCTTCGAAATATGATCGTTCATACCCGCCTGAAGCGCTTTTTCCCGGTCTTCTTCCAGGGCATCTGCCGTCATGGCAATAATTGGCAGCTGCTTTTCTGACTTTTCCTTCCTTATTCTCCGGACTGCAATAAAACCGTTGATTCGTTTCATCCTCAGGTCCATCAGCACCGCATCATATTCGGCGACAGCCACCATTTCAACGGCTTCATCGCCATCGGAGGCAACTTCGCATTGAATACCCCAGGTTTTGAGAATTCCCTTTGCCACCATTTGGTTTGTTTCGTCATCATCCACTACCAATATACGTTTTCCATTTAAAGGCGATTTTCCCATCCTATTCGTCTCGTATTTTTGTTTTTTGAAGGATTTCATCATACCTTCCGGTTTAACCAGCTTCAGATTAAGACCAAAGGTAAAGGTGCTGCCAAAACCCAATTCACTCTTTGCTGTCAATTCCCCGCCCATTTCTTCCACTAAGTATCTGGAAATTGCCAGCCCAAGTCCTGTACCGCCATAACGGCGACTGACAGATATGTCCGCCTGATGATAGGGCTGAAAAAGATTTTCCATCTGCCTTTTTGTCATTCCAATACCAGTGTCAGTCACTGAGAACACAATTTTTTCCTTTCCTTCCATCATTGCTCCTTCTGTATGCACCCGAAGGATCACTCGTCCTTTATCCGTAAACTTTATGGCATTACTTACCAGGTTGGTCAGGATCTGTTCCAGCCGGAGAGCATCGCCTATTAGAGCAGTAGGAACCTCAGGTTCCAATTCGACGATTAATGGTACTTTTTTCTCTTCTGCTGCAACAAGACTGACAGTTTTAACCTGCTCTATTACTTCTTCCAGATTAATGGCAGTTTCCTCCAGATGCATTTCCCCTGCTTCTATTTTTGAAAAATCCAATATATCGTTAATCAGATTAATCAATGATTTGGAGGCCATATTTATTTTTTGCAGATATTCACGTTGAAGCGGCGAAACATCTTCTTCTTTCAGCAGCAAGTGGGCCAGTCCGATGATAGCATTCATCGGGTTTCGTATTTCGTGACTCATATTGGCCAGAAATCTGGATTTTGCATCATTGGCTCTATCCGCTTCCTCTTTTGCTTCTTTTAATGCCAGTTCTGCCTCTTTTTGTTTCGTGATATCAGCGAAGGTTCCAATAACTCTGGCAATTCTTCCATTTTCTATCACAGGTTCCGCCGTGGTTCTGATCCATATTTCTTCTCCTTTCAGCGTAGTATATGGAAAGACCAGGTCATAGGCTTTTCCCTGATTACAGCATCTTTCAAATGCATCTGCAATTCGGGGTATATCATCATCTTTATATCCTCTCATGCTTTTTTCAATATGTTCTTCCGATCCCGGCACCAGTTCTCCCGGTTCCATTCCATGAATCTCGTAAGTTTCATCTGTCCAGTACATGCTTTGTTCCGCTGCATCCCACTCCCAGGCACCGGTTTTTGTGATCTTTTGAGAAGCATTTAATAGTGCCTCCCGCTTTTCCAGCTGTTTTTCCGTTTTTTTTCTTTCGCTAATATCGAAAGAATATTCCAGAACCTGGTGAATTTTTCCATTACTGTCAAAAATGGGATGAGCATGCACCTCTACATCCTGGAGGTTTCCATCTCGATCAAGGTGTTTATGTTCCAATGTAATGCTCTCTTTTGATCTCAGAACTTCAATCAACGGGCAGGGATGATGTTTGGGATCACAAGGTTCTGAGGTATCGTGGGTCAGCTCATGACAGGTAATCCCTTCTTTTGGCAGCGTTTCTCTATCCCCCATTGCCCATCGGTTTGCAAGTACAACATGATAGGTATCTGCCTCTATCAGATAAAAGGGATAGTCCAAGCCATCAATAATATCTCTGAATTGATCTAATTGAATACAGGTATTCCTTGTTTCCTCTAAAACGTTTTGGATGATCTCAATATACTGACTCATATCCTTCCCGTTTTCCAATCCCGGGATGCACTTTTCCAGCTGCTTGACTTTATCCTGCAGCTGATTTACCAATCCACTTTGCATCATCGATTCCACCGCCTATGTTCAGAATTTTTGCTATTCGCTTTGTACCATTATAGCATTCTTCAATAAGAAAAAAACCCTTTGCCTTCAGTGTGGTGTTGCACTGGGCGAAGGGTTTTCTTCTCCATGGTTTTGTTATGCTGTTTTTTTCTGCTCTGTTCCCGGGAGTTCAGAAATTTTTTCTTCACTTTCAAAGAAAAAGTCTTCAGGTTTTAACCCTTTTTCCGTTAATATCCGGTGAGCATCCACTACCATCACTTTGGTGCCGCACAGGTAGGCTTTACTTCCGGCAGCATTTATCTCTTTCAGAAGCTTTGTAACATGACCCCGAGGCAAGCCCGCTGCATCTTCACGGGAAACAATGGCCTGATATTCAAACCGTTCATCTTTTTCATCCATTTCCCTGAAGTAGTCATGATACAACAAATCTTTGGCATAACGCTGGCCGGTAATCAGCTTAACGGATTTGACATCCTTTCTGTTTTCCAGCACATCTTTTACTAATGGAATAAACGGCGTTATTCCGATGCCGTTAGCAACAAAAATCATTTTTTCCGTTCCAGCTTCCGGAACCAGAACATCTCCCATAGGACCCTCCAATTCAACCTTATCACCTTCTTTGAACTGGTCAAAGATAATTTCCGTTCCATAGCCCTTCTCCACTTTTTTGATGATCATACTAACGTGTTGATGGTCCTCGCCAAAGGATGAAATGGAGTAAGCCCGATAAGCTTCCGGATTTTCAGTAACTTTCACCAACATAAACTGTCCTGCTTCATAATGAACTTCTGACGGTTCTTCAAAACGGAAGGTGAACTCCTTTAAATCCTCTTCAAGATCATTGATGGATGTGATAGTAGCAGTAATATGCTGCCGGTTCAAATATCCTGCCGGTAATGGGTCTTCTTTCAATTCCATCGCCGTCGCCGGGTTTTCAATGCTCAGAATACCTGCAGGACAATTTTCCACGCAGGTGGCACAACGTATGCAGTTTGCGTTGTCAAACTGATGATTCTCGTTGAATTCCAGATAAGGCTCCAGCTGAAAAGGACATACCCGGGCACATTTGCCACATTTGTGACACATATCCGGATTTGAAATGGTTACCAGCCGATCTGTTTTATTCGTAACGCCGGTGGTCTTTCCCAAAGAATAGGAAACTTTTTGAATGCTTCCCATGGGACAAAACTGACACCAGGTTCGGGGATTGGCAAATATAGCCAGGGCACCGCCAAGCATCATCACCACCAAGTAAGTAAACACAAACACAAAACCAAGCCTGTCCAAAAAGCTGTAGGTTCCCCAAGCCTGAAAAGCACCCATCACCCGGCGGCCGAAATTAAACATAAAGAAGATGAAAAATCCAATCATCATTGGTTTGGATTTCAGAAAATCCGGTATTTTCCTGTTCGTGCTTAAGGGCTGTAAAATAACATCAAAAAGACTACCATGGGGACAGACATTCCCACACCAAAACCTGCCGGAAAAAAATGCGGTAACCGTAAGACCCCCCATTACCAATAAAACCAATAAACCCAGTTTCGGTTCCCAAAGACCACCAATGGCAACCAGCAGTGTAAAAATCCACGCGTAACGTCTTAAGCCGGTAAAGGCTCTGTTTGTCTTAATGTAATAATTCGCTGCAGACATTATTCCCCCTCCTCTTTTTTACCCCTCCCCCTATGGGTATGGGTATTTGTGTTTAGCATACTTTATTTTTGCTCTTCTGTCAAGAAATTCTGACTTTTTCAAATTACCTTAGCATCCACCTCTTCCACGAATCCCCATCCTCTGCTATAGTATTGGTAGTGACTGGTATTTATTAAACTTAAGGAGAACTATAATATGGGTACATTAAATGCTAAACAAAAAAAATATCTGGCTGACTTAAGCCTGCTTTTCGTCGCTTTTGCCTGGGGTGGTGGTTTTGTTGCCGTTAAAGATGCTCTTAACAGTTTGACGCCTATGTATTTAATGGCTTTCCGTTTCACATTAGCCTCCATTGTGGTTTATGCCGCATTGCACCGTTGGATAGGAAAAATTTCGAAAGAAGAGTTTCGGAACAGCTCTGTGGTGGGAACCATTCTTTTTCTGGCTTTTGCCGCCCAGACAGTTGGTCTGCAGTATACTACCGCTTCCAAACAGGGTTTTCTGACAGCCACTTATGTGATCATGGTTCCTTTTCTTTATTGGTTGCTGTATAAAAAAAGACCTCCGCTGAAGGTATTCATCGGAAGCTTTTTAACTCTGATTGGCATTGGATTTATCGGACTTGATTCCACTCTCTCACTGAATAAAGGAGACTGGCTGACGCTGCTTTGTGCCCTCTTTTTTGCCATGCATATTTTATCCATTGAATATTATACAAAAACCATTCATGTATTCAAAGTGGCCTTTATTCAGATTTCCGTAGCAGCTGCCTGGTTCATTGCCGCTGCCCTTCTTTTAGAACCCACGCCAGGGTCCTTATCCACCCGTGCCTGGATCGCCATCGTTTATATGGCTGTGGTGTCTACCTTTGGCTGTTTCACCGTTCAGACCATTGCGCAAAAACATACCACTTCCTCCCACGCCTCCATTATTATGTCTTTAGAGTCCGTCTTTGCAGCTATTCTGGGTGTTTGGCTTCTGCAGGAAGAAATGACCGCCGCCATGCTTCTGGGCTGCGCTCTGATTTTCGCTGCCATTCTCATGGTTGAGGTAAACCTAAAAAAGGCTGTGCCTGAACCGAAGGCTTTTGGAATGGAAGCCGACTAACGCCAGTTAAGAGGTATAATCTGTTACAAAAATTCCCTTCTCTGCCAGTAAAATCGGGCATAGGAAATAAAAGCCGTAACCATTAAGACAATAGCGATCCCCATAAGAATGAGTCCTGTATAACTGTGAGGAAGCAACATCCGAAGAGGAATAGCCAGAAAGAGCAATGCCGTCGCCGTTTTTCCATAATAATTGGAGGGGATAGCAAACTTTCCTTTTTTAAAATAAAGATACGCGCCTGCCGCAATCATAAAAACTTCCTTAGCAAAAAAGAAAGCAGCAAACCACCAGGGCAGTGTTCCATTTATCCAAAGAGTGAACAAAACCGTCAGCAGCATCAGTTTGTCAGCCAGCGGATCCAGAACAATACCCAGCTCTGTAACCATGTTAAACCGGCGGGCAATGAATCCATCTAAAAAGTCTGTGAATCCAGCCAGTAAAAAAATACCCAATGCTATCTTCCTTCCCTCAGGATGGTCGGAAAAGAAAGCAACAGGAAATAACGGAACCAGTAATAGTCTTATACCTGTCAGAATATTTGATAGTTGATTCATAAAATCCTCAATTCTTTATAAATGATTTTTTCCACTTAACAGTGTCATTATAACATGTTTGAAAAACCGTCTTCCAACTTCTACTGAGCAATCTGCCGTCAATTTCAAATCCAACTTAGAAAGGGTGCTTATGATGAGCCAGCAACAAATTAATATTGAGAAACTGGTAGAGGACGCTATGAACAAAATACGCGCTTTTTTCTCAGCCCGTCATTTAGATACCTACAATCTCCTGGATGAAACTTCTATAAAAAAAGGGCTCCGCTTTACTTTGCTTTTTTTAAAAGAATCGATTATCTTTGACAGTCCTGCCATTTTTTATGATAATGTAGCTTGGTTCTACCAGTCGCAGAGTCGTTCCGCAGTTCCAGAGACTTTTTTTTTAGATGCCCTTAGTACGCTTAAAGAAGTCCTGGAAGAAGATCAGAACGTTCCAGAGAAAGCTATTGCTATGATGGATCACGCCATTACCAGCCTTCCATCAAAAGTAATGGAACAGGACAGTTTTTTTGACCATTTTGGAGTGAAAAAGGAACTGTGCCAGTCTTATCTCGACTCACTGTTGAAGTTTCAGGAATTAGAGGCAAGAAGTGTTCTTAATCAGGCACTGGAGCAATTAGGCGGTTTGTCTGAAGTTTACCGCAAAGTAATTCAACCGGTTCAGTATGAAGTGGGCCGGCTCTGGCAGGCAGGCCATGTTAGTGTTACACAGGAACATTACTGCACTGAGGTGACCCGAAAGCTGCTTTCAGGGCTGATGAACCCGCTCCAACCCGTCTCTACGGAAAGTCCTAAGTTCCTTGGGTTATGCGTGGAGGGCGAGCTTCATTCTATGGGCATTCAGATGGTGTGTGATGCCATCATCCTTGGTGGCTATCCTGCCATTTTTCTGGGCGGAAATGCACCCTTTACAGGACTTCCTGAGCTCATTAGAAATGAAAACGTCATACTGTTGGGTATTTCCGTGTCCATTCCTTATCATTTGCACGAAGCATCGGAACTGATTCAAAAAGTAAAATCTGCATCACTGAAAAGAACCCCGAAGATCATGGTCGGCGGCCTTGCTTTTAACCGTTATCCGGATGTATGGAAAAAAGTGGGCGCTGACATTTATCTGCCGGATGCTGCGTCTGCTTTTGAATATGCCCAAAAGCTATTTGATCAAGGATAATTCTATTTTCTTTCAGATGGTTCTCATTACTTTTTCAATAGTTTCTTTTTCAAAAGGCTTTACAACAAAGTTGACTGCACCTTTTTGGATAGCCTTCATCACCATTTCTTTCTGTCCCAAAGCACTGCAAACAATAATTTTCACGGATGGATTTTTCTCAATTAACTTTGGAATGGCAGTCAGACCATCCATTTGAGGCATGGTAATATCCAGAAACACTACATCCGGTTTCAGTTCGCCGCATTTTACAACAGCATCAAGACCATTTACTGCCTCACCAACAGCTTCATATCCTAATTCTTCCAGAGTCATGCTGATCAACTTTCTGACAACCGTTGCATCATCTACGATTAATACTCTCATCCCGACATCTCCTTCGTTTATGTCTTTTTCACCTATCTGTCGTGACCTGCTGGCGATAAACAGGATTCTGCTGAGCTAAGGCAGACGAGAACCATTAGCCTTTATATACCTTGTTTTATTGAAGTAAACCAGCCCAGCGCTAACCATCAAAAAGATAATAAGGGCCGCTGCACCATATATCACTAAATATTCCATGCCCTGATGATGCCAGCCTAAGAATGAGTAAGGAAAATTCCCGCTGATGACTCCAACAGTGATCCCAGTCAAAGCATAAACCGCCGGATAAATCATCCAGTATCCTATATGCTTCCAGCGATAAATACCGGGTGATTCTGTTAACAGCCAGTCCAGCAAATAGGCAAAGGGAATGGCATAATGAGTAATGATATTGACAGCCAGATTGGGACCGCTGACGGAGTAGGCGCCACGAAGAAAAAAATGATAAATGAGAAAGGTCATTCCAATATAAAGTCCTAAAGCCCCTCTCAGACTAACCGGAAACCAAGCGCGTTCATCTGGCTTCCCCTTCTTAAAGATAGCATAAAAAGCCCACGTCACCACCAGTAAATTACTTTGATTGGTAAATAACCTTAAAACACTTCCAGCTGCTTTTAGCGGACCATAGTCATGATGTATTCCATTCATCATAAAAATATAACTGGCCACTAATGCTGATGCGCCCAAAATCCCATAAAACCATCGAAAAGCACGTGTTAGATTCTCTTTTCCGTCGCCCATTAAGATCCCTTTCTTCCGTATATCTGATCGTTTGTATATAATTCATATCCTAAAAACATTTGTGTACTCAAAAACAAACAATCTGAGGTGTTTTATTCAATAAAACACTACCAAAAAGGACACCAGTCTTTTTTGATTGGTGTCCAATAATTTATCTGTGCATATTTTTGTGTAGCAGCTCAATGATACGGCGCAGTTCTCCAACAGCAATCTGCCCCGGTGCAGAGGTTTTACTGGCGGCACCAAAGGTCAGATCCGATCCGAATAGTTCTCCGGAAAGCCGGGTTATCACACCAAGTCCTCCCATCGATATGGTTATGAGCGGTCCTGCTCCATGATCTTCTTTCACCCGCCGCGTTGCCTCCTGTAAAGCCGCCACGTCAGCAGCACATTTGGGCATTACCGCAATCTTGGCAATGTCTGCGCCCAATTCCATCGCTTTAAGCATTCGTCGGATCATTTCTGCCACCGGCGGTGTTTTCTGGAAGTCGTGATTGGAAATAATAATGGCTGCTTTATTTCTTTTACCTGTCTTCACCAGATTTTCAACCAGCTCTGCATCGCTGAACAGCTCCACATCCACCAGATCCACCAGGCCTGTCTCCATAATCGTTTCATTCAGCTCTTTATAGTATTGAGGCGTGATTTCCTGATGGCCTCCTTCATGCTTGTTTCGAAAAGTAAAGATGATCGGAAGCTCCGGTATAATTTCCCGGATTTTTTCCAGTGTTGTAACAACCACTTCTTTCTCGACAACCTGCTGAAAAAAATCTGCCCGCCATTCCACCAGGTCACAGGGCAGCTCCTTAATCCTTTTCGCCTCTTCAATTAATTGCTCTTCATTCCTTCCCACCATGGGTACGCAAAGTTTGGGAACGCCTTCACCAATCTTTACGCCTTTTGCTTCCACCACGTTTTTCAACCGCCTCATCCCTTTCAAAACATCCAACGGGGGTGTTTTCAGAATTATCGGCTTATTATATCACATACTCATTTGCGTTGGCAAAAAATCTTACTCCTTTTCCTGAATCAGTGACCTCCACACTCATTATGATGCTGATGCTGTTGACAAACAGAAGCGCCCGGTGCCAGGGAGCCTTCCAAAAATCTCTCTGCAGCCAGCAATGCTTCTCCTGTTGCTCCTGTTACAACCTGAATCCCTTTTTCCTGAAAAATATCAATGGCACCGCCTCCCATGCCACCAGAAATAATAACGTTAATTCCCATTTCATTCAGGTAGTTTGGTAAAAAACCGGGTCGATGCCCGGGATTTGGAACCATTTTTCCTTCCAGAATTTGTTTGCCATCTGTTTCAAAAACATGAAACCCTTCACAATGACCAAAATGACCTGATACCAATTTCCCATCACTTGCTACGGCGATTCTCATGCGATCGGCTCCTTTCTGTTTTCTTCAATCAGTACCAAAAGTTTTTCAAATATTTTCCTAACCTCTTCCCCTGCCGTACAGTCTTCCTCTGCCATGCTTAGCCCTCTGTTAACCAAATCAACCACTATCGGGTCATAGGGAATTTCTCCCAGTAAGGGTAAACGATGTTCATCACAAAAATCCCTTATCTCCTTTGAATGCTCCGGGCTGTTATCCCACTGGTTGATGCAGACAGCCAGTTGCGCATTCAGTCCCGTGGCCGTTTCGATGACACGCTGCATATCACTGATCCCTGAAACAGACGGTTCTGCTACAATCAAAACCAGATCCACGCCGGTAATGGAAGCGATCACAGGACAACCAATCCCCGGAGACCCATCGATCAGGGCGATAGGAACCTCCTCCGAAAGCATTTCCGTTCCTTCTTTCATGCGCTTCTTTACTTCCGTTACCAGCAAACCGGAATTTCCACTTCCCATTCGAAGCTGCGCTGTTGAAAAGAGAGCTGGTTTCCAGTGCCTTTTCAGATCGCCGGCTTTTGCCGGCTCCATGGTGATGGCGTCCGAAGGACAAATCCATTGGCATACCCCGCAGCCTTCACAGGCAAATTCATCCAACTCATAGTCCGATGTTTTGTGAATTGCTTCAAACCGACAGTGTTGCCTGCAAAGATCACACTGAGTACATTTTTCCTGGTGGATAACCGCTTTTTGAAGGCCGTAAAAATCTTTGTGATCTCCTTCATCCTCCGGCTTCACCAATAAATGAAGATTCGGTGCATCCACGTCGCAATCAGCGTAAGCCTTCGCCTTCATCAAATGAATAAGCGCCGCCGCAATGCTGGTTTTTCCGGTTCCTCCCTTGCCGCTAAGCACCAGTACTTGTTTCATGGGATGCCTCCTTTTCTATCCGTTGAAGCAGTTCCCGGAAAAACATTTCGTATTTGGGTATTTCCCGGGATACGATGTTTCCAGCTGCATTAATAGCTGACAGCTCACGATCGTAAGGGATTTTTCCCAGGATCGGCAAATGATGTTCTAAACCGTAAATTTGGGAAGGGTTTTCACCATCGGTTACCTTGTTCAGAAGCAATCCGGCTGGCTTGTCAAATAGTGTAACCAGTTCATGTATCATAGCCAGATTATCCCGTCCAAATATAGTAGGTTCAGCCACCAGCAGGCAAAAATCAGCTATCTGGATGCTCTCCATTACACTGCAGGCACTTCCTGGCGGACAGTCGATAAAGATATTCCCTTTGGCAGGAATTTTTTTCAGAATTTCTTTGATGATGGGAACACCTGCTGCTTCCCCGGTATTCAAAATCCCTGTTAGCACCTTTATCTCCCCATCATGACCGGACTGAACCATCCCGATGCTTCGTTTTCTTTCATGAATGGTTTTTTCCGGACACACCAGCTGGCAACCACCGCAGGAATGACAAATCTCTTCAAAAAGCATCACCTTTCCACCAATCATGGCCAACGCATTAAATCGGCAAAAATCAACGCACTGACGACATCCGGTGCATTTTTCAGTATCGATGACAGGAATGGTTACTTCTACAGATTCTGATTCGCGTTCTTTTGGCTTAAAAAACAGGTGCCCATTGGGTTCTTCCACATCGCAGTCGGCATATACCGCTTTTTCTGCTGCCACAGCTAAATTTACGGCCACCAGGGTTTTTCCAGCTCCGCCTTTTCCGCTCAAAACGGCGATTTTCATTTTATCGTCCTCCATGACGATGGAATCCGGCATGTATTTCATCCAGTAAGGATAAGCGCTGTTCTTCAAAAGCTTTTAAGTTACTTTCAATGGATCCGCTGATGGATCGATATAATTTTATCCCGGCTTCCTGCACCACGGCTGCCGCATTTTTGCCGCAACGGGGAGTAATAATAGCCTCCACCTGCTGGTCCACGATTAACTGAGCCGCCTGCACCCCGGCGCCTCCCTGGCTTCCTGCCGCTGTATTCTGAAGATAATCCGTTGTTTTGTTCTCGGTGTCATAAATCACATAAAAGGGGGCCCTTCCAAAAGAAGGACAAACCTCTTCATTCAATGTCTGGTGTTCTGATGGTACGGCAATTTTCATCTCTACACACCTGCCTTTTCCTGTTATAATAATGATTCCTTTTTCCCGTGTCGACGGCGACGGCACCGGCCGCAACCGACTAAAGCTTCCATCCCTTCGCACAACTGATACTTACCGCCTTCTATCTTTAGCTTATAACCATAAACCAGGGTTTCTCCCACTTTTTTTCTGGCATCATTATAGATCTTCTGCACGGTGGTCCTGGCAACATCCATTTGCTTAGCGCATGCTTCCTGGGTTAACCCTTCCACATCGATGAGCCGTATGGTTTCATACTCTTCTACTGACATCACAATTGTTTTCTTTGACCGTAAAGAGTCGGTTTGCGGACCGAAGGAATCGCTTTCCGGCAGCCCGCAAACTCTTCTCCACTTGTGGGGTCTGGGCATAGCCTCACCTCGTCTTATCTATTATTTTCCATCTGTTTCGTCAGACTGACCCCCAAGGGCCTGCTCGATAGATTCAAGTTCTTCTTTCAGCATTTCTCTTTCCTGTTTCAGCCATTCTTTTTCTTCTGCTTCTGTAGGGATCCGGCGGCAAAACCCCATAGCCCGTCCAAATCCGAATCCGGCTCCCGCTCTGATGCCTTGCCCAAATCCACCCCGGGGTCTTCTGCGACCTGTGCCTCTTCCCGGCGTCACACAATATCCCATTCCTCTACCAGTAGCTTCTCCTCTTCCCATTGGGCCTGTTCCATCTCTTCCTGGCATTTTAAAACCTCCTTTACACAATACCTCACATTTCCAATAAAATATTATATAAATGACATATGTCATCTATACTTTCATTATACGGCTTATTTGACATATGTCAATAACTTTCCGGCACTTTCCGGCACTTTTTCTATCTTCCTAAAACCCTCCAGTAATGCACCAGGCTTTTCAGATGTGCTAAGATAAAAATGACAAAGACACAAAACGTCTTTGTCTTTGATACTTTATAATTGATAATAGTAATTAAGGGTAAAGGAGTGAACTGTATGAGAGAGGTTATAAAGCAGCTTCAACAGCTGGCAGTTGAAAGACCTGTGGGATCAGTTGCTAACCAAAACATTTCCGAATGGTTTGTAGAGTATGCAAAAAATCTGGGTTGTGAAGTGGAGGAACTGTCTTTTCCGTGCATGGAGTGGAAAAAGAGTGATTCTACATTGAAATGTGATGGTCTGGAATTAGAGATCATACCGGCACCTTTTTCATTGGGAATTAACGTGAATTCAACCATCCTAAGAGCAAAATCAAAAAATGACCTTCAACAATTATCCCAGGCTGAAGTAACAGGCCGCATCCTGTGCCTTGAAGAGGAGCTGACCATAGAACCACTGATGCCTAAGGATTTCCCCTTCTACTATCCGGAGGAGCACCGATGGCTTAACGACACCCTTGAAGAGCTGTGCCCCGCCGCCATTCTTTCCGTTACAGGCAAACATCCTCTGACTGGCGAGAACCCTTTCCCTCTTACAGATGATGGTGCCTTTAATATTCCCTCAGCTTCCCTGAGAAAAGAAAAAGCAGAATCCTTGTTTCAGCTCGGCACTGATCAAAGAGTGGATCTTAACATCGTTTCCCGGCGACAGCCCTCCTCGGGCATTCAGCCCATGGCCTTTATCCGGTCAGAGAATCACCGGGAAGATACTCCACTGGTTTTGATTGGAGCCCACCTGGATACAAAGTATGATACTCCCGGCGCTCTGGATAACGCCACCGGTGTAACCACCCTTATGCAATTAATGAAGTCCCTTAGAAATGGCGTGCCAGGTCTGGAACTGCTTTTTATTCCTTTTAATGGAGAAGAGCACTATCAGGTGCCCGGACAGATGGCCGCAATAAAATACCTGGAAGCACATCTGCATCGACTGAAACTGATGATTAATCTGGATGGGCTGGGGCATAAAAATGGAAAAACAGCTTTGTCGACGTATAACCTTGATCCAGAAACTGAGATGCGGTTAAATGACCTTATGAAACATCATCCTATTATGACCTATGGAGACTCCTGGGTGGAGGGAGACCACTCCATGTTTTCTTTTCAGGGAATTTCCTGCCTGGCCCTCACTTCTTCTAATCTATTGACCGAAGTAATTCCTCTGGCCCACACACAATCAGACACTCTCCACCACGTGGATCCGGAAATAATTATCAAAACAGCTGTTTTTTTGGCAGATGCTGTTCGTGACTTTGTCAGCAAAACAGGAAAGTAGGGTTTACAATGAAATACTACCGGACGTCCGAAATTGCTAAAGCTGTTCATGTTCATCCGAATACAGTTCGACTCTATGAAGAATGGGGTTTGATGATGCCAGTTCCCCGAGATGAAAATGGCTACCGACGATACAGCCAGGCGCACCTGGAGCAGATGCGCCTGGCTCGCTATGCCCTGCGTTGCGAATTTGCCGCCGGTAAAATCAGAGAGAAAGCTACCGCTATTGTCCGAACTGCTGCCAGGGGAGATTTGGATCAGGCAAAACACCTTGCCAGAGCCTATCTCCAACATGTGCATCAGGAGCAGCAACAAGCCCGGGAAGTTTTGGAAGTAGCAAAAGAGTGGATTCGTGGTAACTGGCAGGAAGAAGAAATCCTTTGTTTGAAAAGGCAACAGGCAGCAGACCTCATCGGAGTAAGCATTGATGTGCTGCGAGGTTGGGAGCGAAACGCTTTAATAGACATCCCCCGCGATTCCCAAAACAATTATCGTTATTATGGAAGTCGGGAAATAAAGAGATTAAAGCTCATACGGTTACTCCGCACAGCTAATTACAGCTATATGGCCATCCACCGGATGATGAGGCAGATCGACTCAGGAATGGGCGTAGAGGCTATCGATTATATAAATAAACCATCAGCGGAAGAGGATATTATAACAGCAACAGACCACTGGATTCAAACCCTTCAGGAAACTGAAGATGATGCAAAACTGGTAATCCAGCAGCTGGAAAGGATGGGTTCCTGCCTGTAGGCGCATCGTTCTTTTTTAGCTACTCCTTCACCATTAAAGCATTTTCGATGGATTTTAGAATAACCTTACTACTTGCTGTCGCTCCAGAAATTGTATCAATTGCTGTATCTTGTTTTTCTACCACTGTTTCCAGCAGAACTTCTGCCGCCTCTCCTCTTCCATGACTATGTTCCAGTGTAATATCACGAATTTTTTGTCCTTCCACCTTCACCATCACTTCCGCTTTCACCATCAAAGCATCTTTCTCTCCATAATAAATTCCGTCTTCCACAGCATCCAGCTGAATACCTGATAATTGTATAGCATCCACTTTATTTCTATAAGCTCTTAATTCAATGATCCGCTCTCCCCAGAGCACACCAACTACAAACATAGTAAATGCAAGAATTCCAACAATCAGTATCATTCTTTTTTTCCATTTTCCTTTGTTTTCTTTTGACACGATTACCTCCTCCATTTCACCTGTCATTCTCCACTAAGTATTACATTATCATATGCCGCTAAACAAAAACTAAACAAACAAGGACACCCTATGATCGTCAGTGATGTGACCAATCATAGGGTGTCCTTGTTCTGCTTCAATTAAAATCATTAGCCACTACAGTTGATTCAAGAGATTTTTTCACGTATAATGGCTATGATAAGGAGTGATATTATGTTGAGTCGATTTTATGTCAGTAACTTTAGGTCTTTCAACAAGGTTACAGAATTCACTATGTTGAGCGGACGCGAAAAACGTCATGAAAATCAGCTGATTGAATATGAAGATTTTAGTCTTTTGAATAAAAGCGTTATTTATGGAGCAAATGCTTCAGGAAAGTCAAATTTAGTCAAAGCACTGCATTTTTCAAAAGACATAATACTGCATGGAATTCCAGAAGATTACGATTTTAACAATGAATACTTTCGCATCTTACCTGAAAACAAAGGTTTAGAATCTATGTTTCAATACGAGCTGATTTGCGGTCAAAAAATGTATCTATATGGATTTGATATGATTATTTCTACAGGCGAGATCACTAAAGAATGGCTGTGCGAGGTCATTAACAAAAAACCTTGCATGATTTTTGAGCGAAACAATCAAGATAAGACTTTCCACTTGAAGAGCATCATTAAAAACAAAAAAATAAAAGAAAAGTATGATGTTTATACAGATGATATTTTATACGATAACAAAAGTTTATTTCTCCAAGTTATTTCAGAAAAAGACGACAAGGTAAAAGAAGCATTACCAGCACTTAGCGACGTAACCGAATGGTTCCGCAAGCTTACCATTATTTATCCAGATACAACTATACGAAATTTATTTAGTCTTTTCTTTCGGGACCATTATGCAGTAAGCATCAAAAACCTGTTAGAGTTCTTCGACACCGGAATTAATGATTATCAGCTTATTGACTCAAATTTGGCTGAAATTGAAAGCATTATGCCACCAAAAATATTTGAAGATTTTCACAAAGACCTACAAAAATCTGTACAGGAAGTATTACAAAAAGTAAAAGAGTCTGAGGATAGTCGTTCCGACAGACCCGAAACAATGAGTATCAGTTTAAATACTCCAAAAGATATTTTCGAAATATCTTTTGACTTGCCTTCAGCATTTTCAAAGAGTGAGGGTTTTGACATTGATCAGAAAATGAGCATAAAAAAGCTGGTCTTCCTTCATCGAGGAAGCAAGAGTGCCAGGTTCAACTTTAACGAAGAATCCGATGGCACCAAACGACTGATCGAGTTACTCGATATCATTATAAATAAGGATGACCAAAGAATATATGTTATTGATGAATTAGACCGAAGTCTTCATCCAAAACTTACAAAAAAATTCATCGAAGCTTTTGATATGTTTGCTAAAAATAAGAAGAAGCAACTCATTGTAACAACACACGAAAGTAGCTTAATGGATCAATCCCTGCTACGACGAGACTCTATCTGGTTTGTAGAGCGTACTGCTCATTCAGAATCAGAGTTGCTTTCTTTGGATGCATTCAAAGAACGTTATGATAAAAAGATTGAAAAAGCATATTTAGAGGGCCGTTATGGAGCAATACCTGTTTTTAGAGAGATCTCCTTTCTTTGCGACGAGAAGGACGGTGATCGACTTTGCCCCTAATCATTCCTACTCATTACGGCGAAAGATCTTATGTTTTCGATGAACCAATTGAACCAAAAATAAAATATTTTTTTGCTTTTGAAGGGAATAATACTGAATTTGCATACTTCGAGGGATTAAAGAATTATTCGAGAGAAATTGGTATTTGCGAATTAATTGAAATTTTACCCATTGACAGAACGCCAGACGACACAGAAAGCCACCCTCTTAAAGTACTGGAGAAAGTAATGATAGAAGTTGAAAATGGCAATATTCCAATTGATAACAGGGATAAAGTCTATCTCATTATAGATCGAGATCGCAATAGTTTTAAGCAATTCACCGAGTTTCTTGACCGTTGCAAAAATAATCGAACCAATGTTTCGTTTGAAATCGGAATTACTAATCCTTGTTTCGAGGTATGGCTCTTATGCCATTTGGATAACTTTTCTCAGTTGAACAAAATAGAAATGTTCAAAAATACAAAGTTCAACAAAAATAGAAGGCATTGCGAGAAGCTTCTCTCCAATGAAATGAACGGGTACAATAAATCAAAACTTAATTTCCTTAAGTTTATGGATCAAATCCCCGTAGCCATTGAAAACGAGAAAACTATTGCACAGCATATTCTTGAAATCGAAGCAGCCTTAGGTTCAAACATCGGTCGAATTATCACTGAAATGAAGAAAGACCACCGAAGTAATAAGCGATGAATAGTAAGTCAACAACCGATAATCTATTCCTCTTCACCTCTCATATATTGAAGCATAAACTTTATTGAAACAATTACCTCTACTCTTACAATTAAAGGGTGGGGTATATTATTCCTTACATCTACAAAAACGTTAATTTTAACACGTAAGCCACATCATACTCTTCCAGTGCTTCCATGTTGACAGAATCCTCGCCAAAGACAATGTGCGTGCTGCTTACCTGACCACTACGGTTCCCCGCCAAAACAGCCAGCACCATTTCTTCCTCTACTAAAATCTCTGATATCCCGGCATGATGCCCCCAGGTCCACCCAACAATGTCTTCTGGCATGGTGACATTGGCGCTGCTTCTTGAACCTCCGAAGCCAAGATGCCAGATTTCATTCTGAGTTCCCGGGATTTTCATCTGAATCAGGCTTAGTCTTTCCTGTTCCAATTCTTCCAAGTTATATCCAGTACCGCTGGTTTCATGCCGCACAAAGCGGCCATTTTCATAGTAATCCACGGATAGATTTGCCTTTTCCACTCCTATTTCCAACAAATCAATATCAAAAATGAAGTAGCGCTCAGCACCAGCCCGATACAGAAGCTCTTTTTCTGCATCGGCTATTACCGCTGGTTGAACAGCCATAGAACCAATCTCATTACTTGGCTGACATCCAGTGGCACTCACAAAAATAAAGCTGCTAAGAATCAGAAGCGTGCATAAATGTCTTGTTTTAGTCCATTCTGTTAAGAAATCTTTCATGCAAGTGACTACTCCTTTCGCTTTGTGTATAGAATAGATGAAGCTTCAATCATTTATACGTTTTTCGTTGCAAATAGTTTCCGATCATTGAACAGAAATCCTGCTTCCGTCTGTCAGTCCGTCGGTCTGTGGGTCGATGATGATGAGATCGCCTTCATCCAGTCCTTCTTCGATGGCAACTTCTCTTCTGGTTTCAAAACCGGTTGCTACCTTTCTTACGGTTGCTCTTCCGTTGTCGGCAACAAAGACGGCATCTTCGCCATCTACAGTGAAAAGAGAGGACTGAGGAACCACCAGCTGGTTATCACGAGATGCTGTTACAAAAGTAACATCAACTCCAAACCCGGGACCAACGACCACACCTTCAGGTATTTCCGGTTCGATAGCCACGGAAACCCGATCTTCCTCCAAGCCCAGGGGCGAGATTCCTTTTTCAGCCTGAGCCGCAATCTCAACGATTGTCCCGTTAAAAGTCACGTCCTGATCTCGCTGCTCCATGGTTAATTCCACCGGCATCCCCAGTTCCAGGTCATGGACATCCCTTGTAAGCACCTGAGTTTTTACCTGCATCGTCTCTGTTTGAAAAAGATTCATAATTGCTGATCCTGGGTCCACTAAGTCCAGCTCTTTTGCCCCAATTGAAGTAACCACACCCGAGAAAGGTGCTTTCAGTTGATGGTTTTCCATCTGATACTTTAACAAATCAATTTGTGACTGCAGCGACAATCGCTGCGCCTTCAGGATTTGAAGGCTTCCGGTAGTGGGCTGGTGGGACTGCAGTAAAGCTTCCATTGAGTGCTGCTGTTTTTCCAGGCTGAGAGCTGCGTTTTGGAAGGCGCTTTCCGCTGCCTCCATTTCCGCCTGACTAATCACATTATTGATATATAAAGATTCTTTTCTTTCGTAGTCAGTCTTTGCACGTTCCTTTTTCTCCTGAGCCATCTGAATGGCCATCTCCATGCTTTTGATTTCTCCCTCTGTTGGGGGTTCCCGTAATTGCTGAGATTCGCCGTCCAGTCCGTATAGTTTTGCCTCCAGCTGATTCATCTGATGCTTAAGCTCTTCCATATCCATGGATGCCAGCAAATCTCCTTCCTGCACCCGATCTCCTTCGTTCACATGAACGACTTCCAGTTTTCCGGCATAAAGAGGCTGTACATTATATTCCTTAACCGCTTCCATGCTTCCTTCTTCTGTAAAGCTCCTGTATATTTCCTGGCGGGACAGTTCCCGGACATCCACTCTTGTTCCCTGCATTAGTTGGCTTGCAACAAGTCCCACAACCAAAACTGCTGCCAATACACCCAAAATCACTTTATACTTTTTTTTCATGATCATCATTCCTCCTCTATTCCCGTTCTCTCAGCACTTCTACCAGGCTTAAAGACCTGACCTTTTTCAGAGCAAACCGCTGTGCCACACTTATGGAAACAATGGTTGCCATTAAGCCAATTCCATATATTTCCAGAGAAATGCCCGAAGGCATCGTATACATATCCGTACTGTATTCCGCTGCAAAGGCGTTCATGAGAGCCGTTGCCGTGGGAATTCCAAGTATGATTCCAAAGAAAGCCAGAAACCACTGCTCAAATCCAATTACCGAAAAGACTTCCTTAGAAGTCATGCCAATGACTCTCATGGATGCCAGCTCCCGACTTCTTTCCGAAAGGGTAATAAAACTGGCGATGTAGATAATGGAAAATCCAAAGACGATGCCAATAGCGACAAAGAGGCTAAACATCACACGACTCAGTTCCCACATTTCTTCCAGGTTTTTGATCATTTCTTCCCGTCCGTCAACTCCGTAAATTTTTTCGCTTTCCTGGTAGTGGT
>QYZZ01000085.1 GCA_003838145.1 Tindallia sp. MSAO_Bac2 | reverse complement strand
TATATTACCCCTGCCTGCTGATACTTCTGGACCATGCCTGTTGGCAATAGTCCGGGTTCGACAGCCCATGTAAGAAATCTCATCTCCATACTTTCGATTAAAGGAGGTGTCCATGAAGCTGAAAGCAGGGTTTAGCCGGTGGGAAGCCACTCTCAAAGCCAGCTGGAAGAGGTCAAAGTTGGGATCCTCCTGGTTAAAGTTAACTCCCTCCTTTACCCGGAAAACCAGGTTGGGAAATACAGGGTTTTCGCCTCTGCCCAGTCCTCCTTCATAGGCTTCCAGCAAAGCCCTGGTTACCATACGTCCCTCAGGAGTAGTATCCGTCCCAAAGTTTATACTGCTAAAGGGCACCTGAGCCCCCGCCCGGGAATTATGGACAAAAATCCCTTCAGCCGTTAAAAAGTTTTCATTGTCAGCAACAGAAATATCATAAACGTATTCTTCATGGGGTTCGTCAATTAATTGGGCTACCCTTAATGGCCAGACCTGCAGGGACCGACATAATGTTTTTAGCAAGGAAACCATTTTTTTATTCTGCTGAAGAATTCTTTTTGCCCAATCCATAACCAGTCCTGGACTATGGCAATTATTATCAATCCGGCTGCCCGTTTTATCATTTACTGTTTCCGAAAGATAGAACCGGTTTAACATGTCCCTGTATGGGTAGAAAACAGGCAGGTACTTACTAAAACGGGGCAGTTCTTCATTATTGAGCTTTTTAATTAAATGGTATCTTTCCGATGTTTTTACCTGGGGCAAAACATCAACCAGCTGATCCATCCAAAATTCCTTCCTGGTCAAATTGTGAAAAAATTCCTCTTCCTCTTTTTCCAGTATACGGCTTGTCAAATCTTCTATAATATCCTGGAGATAGTCAGGTTTTAAACGAAAGTTTTTAGCATTTTCACAATGCACCCCATAGACATCTTTAATCAGGGGACGTAAAAAATCATAATCATAAACAGTCTGTTCCCCCTGCCTCCTGCATTCTTCTAGCCTGTCCCTTTTGTAACTGCTAAGGGAAAGATCTTTGCAGTAGTGTCCTCCCACGGCAATCAAATATTTATCCCTGGCTGTAGCAAATTGACTTTGAGAATTTGCCTCACGAATAGATACGGGCTTTCCTAATTTCATGAATAATAACTGAATCCCATCCCTCAGTTCTTTTGAAATAGAAGTAGCTGTTACCCGGTTATTTCCTACATATCCATCACCTGAAAGATACCCATCTAAAAATGAATTCACCAGTTTCTCTTCCCCAAATAAAATCTCAGCGGGAACCCTTTTATTTGCAGCACCTCTACCACACTTATCCCCCAAAAAAGCTGCAAACTGTTGACCAACATTGCAGGCCAGGTCCCTGGATTTCCCCTTTGCCACCCTTAAGCGGACAGTGAAATTAGGGTTAACTTCTTTTAAAAGCTCTATTATTTCCTCTTCAAGTTCTTTATCAAACAA
The DNA here is from genome assembly GCA_003838145.1 of Tindallia sp. MSAO_Bac2. Lineage (GTDB taxonomy): Bacteria > Bacillota > Clostridia > Peptostreptococcales > Tindalliaceae > Tindallia. The sequence continues at coordinate 4,525 of QYZZ01000085.1, read as the reverse complement.
AGCCAGGTAAAGGGTAGAACCATCTACCGAACCTTCGGCGACATATGTACCCATTAATTTAGCCAGGGCAGGGGTTAATTCTAAAGTATCCATATTATATTTACTGGAGTGGGGATAGCTGGTTAAATCAAAAACTATTTCTCCCTTTCCCAGGTTAAGCTGTCGGGGAACCAGGGCTCTTTTCAAATGAGAAGGCACAGCTGTATTAATTTCTCCATGGTCATTCACAGTCATTATTGAATGGTTATCCGTTATCGTCACCTTTTGACCTGATTTAAGCTTAACAGTATATAATTTATTAACATTTTTATGCTTTATAGTTGCCCTAATATCTTTAAGCTCCGTTTTTCCCGTCTCATAGTTTAAGCTAAAAGCTTGATACCGTCCTTCTTCAAAATCTTCATTAAAATCTTCCATGCTCCTGGTAGAAAAATCCTTCTTCTCTTTGTCATAAACCCAGATCCTTTCCCTGCCGCTGAGGGAATGCATAGTATTTAGATTATATATGAGGCCTTCCATAGCCTGGTAGGTTTCCTCTTCATCGGGTTCATGCTTAAATCCCCGGATAACTTCGCCCATATCCCGGTCAAAATGGGGAAAACTTTGTCCCCCGTACATATCATTCTGGTTGCTTTGAAGAATGATGGCGGAAAGGGCTGCCGCAGAATATATCCGCTGGGGAGGTCTTATCCAGCCATTACCCGTATGAAACCCCTTTTGAAAAAGTTTTTTCAAATCTATCTGCAGACAGTTAAGGGTTTTAGCATAATAATCCAAATCATGAATATGAAAAAAACCTTTATCATGGGCATCTCCCATATCCTCGGGAAGCAAGTTTGTTAGATAATATTTTTTGCTGGCAGCCATGGCAATTTGGAGCATTTTAGCTGAAGGAGAATTGTTAATATTGGCATTTTCCCTGCTGGTCTCCACCAGTATTTCCTTCACCGCATCCATGAGTTCCGTTTTACCTTCCCTCATTCGGGTACGGCGGTCTCTATAAAGTATGTAAGCTTTGGCCGTTCGGGCATGTCCATTTTCTATCAATACTTTTTCAACCACATCCTGTATTTCTTCTACAGAAGGAATCATCTCCACATTGTTACCATTTAAATAGTTTACTACCTGGTTGGTTAAATCATGGGCAATACTCCTGTCTTCCCCCCCTACTGCTTTAGCCGCTTTAAATATTGCTTCAGTAATTTTTTGTTCGTCAAAGGGCGCGATTCTTCCATCTCTTTTTCTAATTTCCGTGAACATATAAAATATCTCCTCCCCACTTATCAATCTTCCCAAAGGGAAGACTTTTTTGATTTATTAAAAGTATCCAGTTCCTCCTTAAATGATTCTATGCCCCTGAACTTCCGGTAAACGGAAGCAAACCTGACATAAGCCACTTCATCAATTTCCCGCAATCTTTCCAGGACCATCTTCCCCAACTGGGTGGACTTAACTTCCTTTACAAAACTGTTTAATAATTCCCTTTCCACATCATTAACCAGGTCTTCAAAGGTCTCCAGGGGTATTTCCCTTTTAACCCCTGCCGTAAGGAGTCCCTTAATAATTTTATCCCGGTCAAAGAATTCCCTTCTACCATCAGATTTAATTACTACCAGGGGAACCTGGTCCACCTTTTCGTAAGTGGTAAAGCGCCTGGCACACCCTGTGCATTCCCTGCGCCGCCTGATAGCCGCCCCCTCCTCTGCTGAACGGGAATCGATTACCCTGCTCTCCTGAAACCCACAATAGGGACACTTCACCGCCCTTCCTCCTTAAATAACTACATATTGTTAAATTAATAACTCGAATATACTATATATTGTGATAATTGTCAATTAAAAAAAACCTGTCCCTTATTAATGAACAGATTTATCCACTTCATAAATGATTTTTTAAAACATTGCTAGCTTTTTTAACTTGTTTCAACCTGGAAACATATGGTTAAACAATTAGTAATTGTCCAGACCATCTTTACTTAAGGAATAATCAGGTAGCTCTACCAGTATAGTATCAACCCCGATTTTAATTATCTTATCCCAGGGAATAACATAATCCCTTTCTCCCCCGAAGAAACCAAAGAATTTTCCGCTCCCCGGCACAACTATAGCTCTTATCCTCCCATCTGTTAAATCTATATCCAGATCGCTGATTAGCCCCAGCCTACGGCCATCCTGCATATTTATTACTTCTCTACTTCTTAAGTCGGAAGTTTTCAACATAATCAAAGCCTCCCTGGAACCCTTTAGGGATATATTTTCATGGCAGGTAATCCTGGATATTCTTCCCCTTCTCCTTCCTGCAGGGAAGAATCCCTTTGTTCCTGCCACACTATTTTTATTCTATGAAGGTTATGTTGATTAAAGGACCAGACCGCCTGGTCGGCACTAATATGATATGCACTAACAAAGAGTACGGAGACACTTAAGAGTAAAAAAAATATTCCTTTACTTAAAGTAGCCATAGTTTAGCCTCCCTTGACATCTATATGTTTTTTTAACTGATCCAGGGCTGCTTTTTCCAATCGGGAAACTTGAGCCTGAGAAATTCCTATTTCTTCAGCCACCTCCATCTGGGTTTTACCCCGGTAAAACCTCAAGTCCAGGATTAGCTGTTCTCTCTTGTTTAGCTTATTTAACGCTTCTTTGATAGCTATTCCCTCCAGCCACCGGTCATCCTGGCTTTTTTCATCGGTGATTTGATCCATGACAAATATGGGATCTCCACCATCATGATAAATAGGTTCAAAAAGGGAAACAGGTTCCTGAATAGCATCCAGAGCAAAAATTATTTCTTCCCGGTCGATATTTAGTTTCTCGGCTATTTCGTTGATAGAAGGCTCCCTTCCCAACTTGTTAGCCATAACATCCCTGACCTGAAGCACTTTATAGGCTATGTCTTTTAAAGAGCGGCTAACTCTTATAGGATTATTATCCCTGAGGTAACGCCTTATTTCACCAATTATCATAGGGACAGCATAAGTTGAAAACTTAACATTTTGATTCAGGTCAAAGTTATCTATGGCCTTCATCAGGCCTATACAACCCACCTGGAAGAGATCATCAACATATTCACCCCTGTTATTGAACCTTTGTATTACACTAAGGACCAGCCTCAAGTTTCCATTTGCAAGCTGCTTTCTTGCTTCTTCATCGCCTTTTTTATAGTCATTAAAGAGTTTTTTCATTTGGGAATTGTTTAAGACTGGAAGTTTTGAAGTATTAACTCCGCAGATTTCTACCTTATTCATCACTATTATGTTGCCCTCCCAGTTTTTTTGTTTGTCAAAAGTATTTCCGTAAACAAATCTATTTATACTGTAGGAATCAGGAAAAGGCGGGAGAGCAAACTATACTATTCCATTTTTTTAATTTCTTTTTTTAACCTGTTAATTATTCTTTTCTCCAGACGGGAAATATAAGACTGAGATATTCCCAGCAAATCAGCAACTTCTTTCTGGGTCTTTTCCTGGCCATTAACCAGGCCAAATCTAAGTTCCATTATCTTTTTTTCTCTGCTGGTTAATTTCTCCATGGCCAGGCGCAGTAATTTTTTGTCAACTTCCGCCTCAATACTTTTGTAGATAAGGTCATTATCCGTTCCCAGTACATCGGACAGAAGAAGCTCGTTTCCATCCCAGTCTATATTAAGGGGTTCATCGAAGGATATTTCTGATTTAACTTTATTGTTTCTCCGGAGAAACATAAGGATTTCATTCTCTATACATTTGGAGGCATAAGTGGCGAGTTTTATATTCTTATGAGGGTCAAAGGTATTAACAGCCTTAATTAACCCTATAGTTCCGATGGACACCAGGTCATCAATATTTACTCCGGTATTTTCAAATTTCCGGGCAATATAAACCACCAGCCTCAAGTTTCTTTCTATTAATACACTTTTAACTTCTTTGCTGCCATTTTTCAACTTTTGAAGAAGGTACGCTTCTTCATCATAGGTTAAAGGCGGAGGTAACGCTTCACTACTTCCTACATAATATATTTCTGGAATTGAACTTAGACCTACCCAGTTTAAAAATTTTAACAAGGCTAAACGAATCAGTAACCTTCTTTTAGGCGAAAATATAAACAAAAGAAACCCTCCCCTTAATAATTTAAGTGGAATCTACCAAAAGAGCCGGAGGTAAAAGGGCCTGATAATCATTTTTCCCGGCAAAAGCCTCACGGCAAAGGGCTATCACAGCCTTTCCCATTATCTCAACCTCGCCATCTTTATCCCAAACTTTAACTTCTTCAGGCCTTATTCCCAGGAGAAAACCCTTTTTTCTTCCCAGAGAAGAATAAGGGATAAAGCATAACCTGGAAGCAAGGGGAGAATTAGACAAATTTTCTAAATCAATATCCAGATAAAAATCATCATAGCTGACCAGGCATTCTAAAACTTCTTCGGGTAAAATCTCTTCAATGGCTGTATACTGAACTACTATGGCCGGTTCCTGGGTTATGGGCTCTTTTAGTCTGTTACCTGTATCTATGATTCCTTTCACGCTAAAATCCCTGTCCAATATCTT
>QYZZ01000084.1 GCA_003838145.1 Tindallia sp. MSAO_Bac2 | reverse complement strand
CCGCGACTGTTGTTCAATGGGAAAAATTGTAATGCTTAGAGACAGAAAAGACCCGATCAGAAAAGATGATCGGGTCTTTTCTGTCTCTGCACTACAATTCTTTCCTTAATAATTATACCACAAAAAACCCGTCTTAAAAAAAGAAATTTGGAAACGACAAAAAGCCCTTTGGCGTTGATTTTCGCCAATGGGCTGTTGCTTTTCTATTTTCTTACTTCTTTTCTTTTTCCATCATTTTCTTCAGGGATTTAGCGTCAACGGTGAAGCCGGCGGCCTCTTTGTTTTCTTTCTGAATCTCCAGGTAAACTTCTTTACGATGGATTTCTATATTTTTCGGAGCGTTAATACCCAGTTTTACTTTTCCTTCTTCGATGCCCAGCACCTTTATTTCGATATCGCTGCCGAGCACGATGCTTTCTTCCGGTTTTCGCGTTAGTACCAGCATCTTATTTTCCCTCCTCTTTGGAGAGCTCTTCGTTACGCTTGAATTCATCCATTACCCGGTGGCGGGTATGGTACTGGTTTTCGCTTAAGACCACCTGTTGGGCTTTGTTGTTCTTTTCGTTGATAACAATGGGTGCCAGCAGGTTAATCGTCATGTCTTCTATTTTCTCCGGAACTTTTACGATGGAGTAGAGCTTTAGGTCTTCCGGTGTTTCGATTTCCAGTTTATCTACTACGGACTGAGGCAGTTCGAATTCGTAGTCCAGCCGGCAGAGGAACGGGTTCACTACGACAAAAGCCAATTCACCGTCATCGACGGACTGTAGCCAATGGAAGGGAACGCTCTCTTCCGGGTTTTGGATGAAAACGTAACGGTTCTGGTCTTCAAAACCGGGGATACCTTCTGGGAAATGGATGATTTTATTTTCTTCGATTTCCAGGGTGCCGAAATTTTTTGTTTCCAGTTGCATGGGTTACACTCCTTTGCAAAAGGCACGAAGTGCCTTTTGAAATTGATAATTGATAATTGATAATTGATAATTAAGTTCAAAGTATCAGGACACAGGCTTTCCGCTTTAATCATCTCAGAAAATCCAGTAGTGTTGGTTGGATGACTCGGGCGCCTACGTTGAGGGAGGCCCGGTAGACGTTTTCTTCGTTCATCAGGTTCATGGTGACTTCTGCCATATCGGCGTCTTCGATCTTGGACATGAGCTCCCGGAAATTCAGGGTGTCGTCCTCTATCCGATACAGGATCAGCTCCATTCGATTGGCTTTGGCGCCCACATAGGAACGGGCAGTGAGCATGGAGTTCATATGGGCATCAATATCATCCAGCATGTTGCTTAGGTCTTCCTGTTTTCCGGCTAAGAGGTTTTTCTCCAGGTCGTCCAGAAGCTGAAACAGGCCAGCACGTTGGCCTTTCTCAACTTTTTCGTAATAAGAATCTCCGGTGGAGATTAATTGACCTTTTCGGAAAGCTTCGCGGTCTATTGGATCATCATTTTCATCCACAGGGTCAAAAACCGTTCCTCCGAAGTAGGATTTATTATACATGGATCCGCTTCTTTCCGGTGCGATGGCTTTTAAACTTTCTTCATCAGTTTCATCGTTATAAGCGAAGAAAAAACCTTCTATTTCTGATCCGGGCTGCTCTGAAAGTGCGTTTAATGCTTCTGCATACTTTTCTATATAATCCTGTTCATTAACATCTGGCCATACTTCATTTTCATCATTATCCTCATACCAATCTACATAGATAGTGGCATGGTTACGTTCGTCTCCTGTTTCAACTATTAATCCAGCACCTTCTGATTCTGAAACTTTTCTTGGTTTTAATTCAATGGTGACACCGTTGAAGGTAATATAGCGTTCTTTCTCAAAGAATACCGGCTCATTGCCTTCCTCCGGAATAGAAAAGTCACCTTGTTCTATTTCCCAGGCACTGCGAATGAATTCATTCTTACCTTCTTCATTCGGTATGCCGTTATAAACAATGGTGCTGTTTTCCGGTTTGGCAACCAGAAAAAACTTTTCTTCAAAGCTTATTCCTGTCGGATTTCCGTCATCAACTTCTAAACTGCTCACTTTAACTAATTCTTCGGAGAACTCGTAGCGTGGAAGCTGGGCGCCAACTACCTCTTCAATGCTGCCTAGTGCTTTTTCGATTAGTTGGCTTGGGCTATCTGCTGTAGTATTTTCTGCAAATTCCCAGTTTTTACCTACTACCCAGGAGCCGTCACTAAGTTTTACTGGCTTTGAGTTTATAACATCATCCACATCATCAAATTCAGCATTATCAGCTATTAGTTCATTTACCAAAGATTCTAAATCCGAGTCAGGCGTAGGATCTTCTGCCAGCACATTCAGTGTGAAGTTCTGGCTTCCATCTTTATGAGGTAATGTAATACTCCAGTTATCTGTTGATTCTCCCCACTCATCAGCATTATCTTCATCATAAATAATGCCCGGCAACTCATTGTATTCAATCTCCCGAGCTTCGGCTTCAAAAACTTCAAAACCAAGGGTGTTTACCTGCACTTTTTCCCGTACGCTCATCTCAAAATTCCAGACGTCGTCCCGCATACGGGGATCCTGGTGTTTAATAAGTTCCATCTGGTAGTAGCCCTGGTTGTCCAGCAGTGGCTGGTTGGTTTTGGTGCCGGAGAAGATATGTTTCCCGGAATAGGTGTAGTTGGCCAGGTCGATCATTTGCTTCCTTATTTCTTGAATTTCAGCCTGTATTTTTATGGTTTCTTCCTGGGTAAGGGTTTCGCTGGAAGCCTGTACCGTCAGTTCGCGAACACGGTTCATGCCCTCTTCCTGCATGTTGCGGATGGCGGTTTCCGTGTTATCCATAAAGGAGTAGGCATCGTCCACGTTGCGTTTGTACTGATCCATAGAACTGATATCCGTTCTGAGGCGCAGGGTTTTATTGATGCCCAGGGGATCATCGGAAGGTTTGTTGATGCGTTTCCCGGTGGCGTACTGGGTTTGGGAATGGTTCAGACGGGTTACGTTCCGCTGCATGTTATTCAGCATGGTTTGTACCATCATGTTGTTGGTTATTCTCATAAGGGTTCACCTCGGTTATTATTGTCCCCCTCACCCTGCCCTCTCCCGCCAGGGGAGAGGGTTCAAGCATATGGCATCACCCTTCAAAGAGAGAGGGTTCAAGCATATGGCATCACCCTGCAAAGAGAGAGGGTTGAAGGGCAAAAACTAGATTATTCTATTTTATCTGCCTACCAGTCCTACCCGATTGATAACGACATCCAGCATTTCGTCCATGGTGGTGATCATCCGGGCGGAGGCGTTGTATGCGTGCTGGAATTTTACCATATTAGCCAGCTCCTCATCCTGAGAAACGCCGGAGTAGCTCATGCGATGATAATCGATCTGCTCTGTCAGGACCCGCTGGTTTTCTGAATTCCGGATGGATTGCTGACGGTCCACTCCAAGGTTGGAGATTAATGTGCGGAGAAAATCTTCCGGTTTACCTTCGGCAAACATAGTGTCTTTATTACGCAGTTCCAGCATGTCCATAATAACGGAAGCATCGCCGGGAAGGGCTTCTTTTGAAGCTGCCGCCGGAATTTTGTTGTAATCCTGCATATCCAGGGAAACACCAAAATTTTTGGCGTTAATCTGACTGTGTCTAATATTGCCATCATCGTCGTACATCTCGATGGAAGAACGGCCATGGGCGGTAAACATCAGGTAACCGGCTCCGAATTCATCATCACCGATGCCGGGCAATGTTTCACCCTTCAAACCATAACCGGTTTTAGCCAGCTCGTTCATTTCCTTGGCAAATGTCTGGGCAAATTCATTGAGCTTGCTGATATAGTAAGGAATACCTTTTTTATCGGCGGTAGTACCATCACGCAGTTCCATAAGGGCTTTTAATTCTCCCTGCAAGCTGTCCGGGTTCAGGTAGCTGCCATCTGCCCACTGAAGTCTGTTAACTTCAAGATCCACTCCCATATCTTCAAAAAACTGGCTTTTTTCCTTTTCAGATGCATCCAGCTTATAAGCTTTGTTGTGATATACCAATGGTTGTCCGGCAATCTGGAGAACCATTTTTTTCGGTGCATTGGGTGATGTGTCCCGAGGATCTGTGACCTGCTTTACATCTACCTTTACCAGTTCTGAAAGCTCATCTATCAATAAATTTCTTCTGTCCTTCAGGTCGTTGGCGCTGCTGCCGTCCACTTCGTATCGAAATATCTGATCGTTCAGGTTTGCTATTTGATCAACATAGGCATTAATGGTATCTACAGTTCCCTGGATATCACCATTAAGGTCCATAGCCATTTTTTCCAGCTGGTCATACTGATGAGAAATACTGTTGGCTACACCGATGGCTCGGTCGTATACCAGTGCCCGATGAGTCAGTTCATCTGCATTTTGTTCTTTGCTTAGTTCCTGCAGTGCATCAAAGAACTGGTCCACATTGGACATAATACCGGTATCGGAGGGTTCGTTAAACATGGATTCTATAAAAGCAAGTCCTTCCTGGCGGGCATCCCAGTATGCCAGGGAATTAGCCTCGTCCCGGTATCGGAAATCAAGGAATTCGTTTCGCAGTTGTTCGATGCCATCCATCTGAACGCCGGTACCTAAAATGCCGGCGCCGCCGCCTATGCGCCAACCGTCAGCGTTGGACTGTTCCACCCGCTGACGGGTATAGCCGGGGGTGTTGACGTTGGCAATATTATGACCGGTAGTATCCAGGGCTCTTTGGGATGCAAAGAGGCCGGAGGTGGCGGTATTAAATCCTAAAAATGTTGATCGCATTGTTTTCACCATCCTGTCTTAAAGCAGTTGTAAAAGCAGTTATGAGTTGCAAAGGCAGTTAAGGAGTGACATGCTCCCACCACTTGAAGAAGTGGGGGCTTCTCGTTCGAGTAGCCTAACGGCTACAGCATAAGCGAGCTATCCCCATGTGCCCCACGGTTCTATTTGGTCATGCCAGTAACATGCGCATTCCTTCAGTTCTTATGTTGAGGCTTGCGTTATAATCTCTGTCGAGCGTTGTCCCACAGGTTTCGCAGTGGTATTGACGTTCATAAAGCAATAAGGCTTCTTTTATTTCACCACAACCACTGCATTTTTTAGTGCTTGGAAACCACTTATCTATTTTGACTACCTGTTTCCCCTGTTCTCTCAATTTGTAATCCAGCATCGATACAAATAGGCCAAAGCCATTATCGGAAACGCTTTTACCAAAGTGAAGGGCTTGTGACATCCCTTTCATGCTTAGGTCTTCAATGCACACGGCATCTACGGCATTGGTTATCTGCCTCGATAATTTGTGCAGGAAGTCTTTTCGCTGGTTCGCTATCTTTTCATGAAGTTTTGCCACTTTTATACGCTGTTT
>QYZZ01000083.1 GCA_003838145.1 Tindallia sp. MSAO_Bac2 | reverse complement strand
GGTTCGAGCCCTGTTGCGCCCACCATTTAGGCCCGGTAGTTCAGTTGGTTAGAATGCCAGCCTGTCACGCTGGAGGTCGAGGGTTCGAGTCCCTTCCGGGTCGCCATTTATTTCTTGAATAATATGAAGAGATATGGTTCCATAAGTGGCGAAGCCTAAAAAGTATGTAAGATAACATCATAACATGCTGGTGTAGCTCAATTGGCATAAGTAGAGAACCCAAATCTTGATTTGGAGTGAATCACTTAGTTAATTAGCAAGAAATACCGGCGAAGCCTAAAAAGTATGTAAGATAGCATCATAACATGCTGGTGTAGCTCAATTGGCAGAGCAGCTGATTTGTAATCAGCAGGTTGCGGGTTCGAGTCCCATCACCAGCTCCATGAAGTGGAGGGGTTCCCGAGTGGCCAAAGGGGGCAGACTGTAAATCTGTTGTCAACGACTTCGAAGGTTCGAATCCTTCTCCCTCCACCATTATAATGCCTTTTTTTATGGTATAGGAAATAGCACGAGTGCCCCTAAGGGGTATGCACAAAATGGTTGCCTGCGCTCTGAAAGGGTGTGGATAACCCAGAATAAGTGATTGCAACTTGTTTGAAGGTCTTGATGTTTATCTTTTGATTGTGTGCTCTTGTGCCCCGCGGGTATTTGAACTTAATTATCCATTATCAATTATCATTCATCAATTCTTAATTACCATAGGCGCGAAGCGTCTTTGTTTATGCGGGTGTGGCGGAACTGGCAGACGCGCTAGGTTCAGGGTCTAGTGGGCGACCGTGGGGGTTCGAATCCCTTCACCCGCACCATTTTTATTTTGTGTAAGACACTCAGTCATGGAAAGGTGTCCGAGTGGCTTAAGGAACTGGTCTCGAAAACCAGCGCTCCCTTCTGGGAGCCGTGGGTTCAAATCCCACCCTTTCCGCCAGATTCACAAGAATGGTCTAGAAACATACATACATGCCCAGATAGCTCAGTCGGTAGAGCAGAGGACTGAAAATCCTCGTGTCCGTGGTTCGATTCCGCGTCTGGGCACCAACAGGTCGGCTTTTTGCAAAGGTTGCGAAGGGTCGATTTTTTATTGTATTTTTTGCGCTGGACTATTTAATCTTTCTATATTTGCCGGTTAACCCGGGCTTGATTATCCTGACAGGATAGTTAGGCGTTCCTTTTATGCCTTTGGGTTTAAAGTAACGGTCCCGTCCTCCGCTGGTGATGATCAAAGAAAAAATGATAACGAATACTGCCATTGTGACACCGATCATATCGATAAACACATCAACTGCACTGGCGACTCGGCCGGGCACAAAAGACTGCCGGAATTCATCCAGGACGGCCAGTATAAAACCGGCACCAAAAGATACTAACAGAGCAATGCTGGCGCGGGATATATATTGATATGAGAGGAAAAATATTGCAATGGTTAAAAAGAAAAAAACGATAACATGCGCTAATTTACGCAGGAAAAATTCTATCAATATTGGGTTTTCACGGATATAAGCAAGAAAATCCTGCATCACGGTATCGATATAAGCTAATTCGCAGAAATTTAGTGGAATCCGGTATGCAATCCATTCAGCCAGTCCTTCGACCAGATAATCAAAACCGGAGGCTATATGACTAATTTGTCTCAATATGGGAAGCACTCTCAAACCGGGTATTGATGATGCAAAATAAATAAAACCAATAATGCCCAGTACAACAAACCATGCTGTTTTGCGCAATCTTATCACCATCCTGTTCTTTCTGAAAATACATTTTAAACCAGTATAACATAATTTATCAATAAACAGAAAAAACCTCCGCTTGCACAAGGCGGAGGTTTTTCCATATCTTAAAAGGGAGTCAGAATAGCAGGTCTACTTTCGTTTTTCTTTCATGATAGCACGAATGGTTAAGGGTAGTGCGAAAAGATTGATGAAGCCTTCAGCATCTTTCTGATTATACACTTCATCCTCGCCAAAGGTTGCAAATTCTTCGCTGTATAATGAATATGGCGAAGAGGATCCTGCATTGGTACAGCTTCCTTTATATAACTTCAGGCGAACCTTTCCGGTTACGGGTTTTTGAGTGACGTCTACAAAAGCATCCATAGCTTCACGCAGTGGCGTAAACCATAAGCCATCATAAACCAGTTGAGAATATCGTTCGGCCATTGTTCGTTTGAAACTCTGGGTCATCCGATCCAAAGTCAGTTTCTCTAGAATTTTATGTGCTTCATACATTAGTGTACCGCCTGGTGTTTCATAAATTCCTCTGGACTTCATACCTACCAGTCTGTTTTCAACGATATCGATAACTCCGATACCATTTTCTCCACCAAGTTTATTAAGCTTCTTCAATAATTCAACCGGAGGCAGCTTCTCATCATCCACAGCAACAGGAATGCCTTCCTCAAAATCTATGACAACATAAGATGGTTTGTCGGGTGCGTCTTCCGGTCGGGTGGTCATTTTGTAGATTTCCTGCTCATGTTCATTCCAGGGATCTTCCAGATTACCACCTTCATGACTTAAATGCCAAATGTTCTGATCGCGGCTATAGATATCCTTTTTGGTTACTGGAATTGGAATATCGTGCTTCTCTGCAAAATCAATACAGTCTTCTCGGGACTTCATATCCCATTCACGCCACGGTGCAATGATTTTAAGATGAGGATTTAACGCTTTAACAGTTGTTTCGAAGCGAACCTGATCGTTTCCTTTTCCGGTGCAGCCATGAGCTATTGCCACAGCACCTTCTTTTTCAGCTATTTCTACCAGTACTTTACCCATTAAAGGACGTGCGAAAGAAGTTCCTAACAGGTACTCTCCCTCGTACATAGCTCCGGCTTTAAGGGTTGGATAAACATAGTCAGTCAGAAACTCTTCAGCTACATTAACAACATATGATTTGATGGCACCTGTTGCCATGGCTTTTTTATCAACTGCTTCCAAATCTTCGTCCTGTCCGACATCAACGCAAACTGCAATAACATCATAATCATAATGGGTTTGAAGCCATTTTAAAATTACAGACGTATCTAAACCACCTGAATACGCCAAAACTGCTTTTTCTTTAGCCATTAAAAATACCTCCCAAGGTTCTAATTGATTATACAACCTTAATTATAAATCATTATGAATAAAAATGCAATGATGATAATAAAAATACTGACTAAAATGCATGATGAGTCCTAAAGCCTAAATAAATCCATAGGAATATTGATTATGGAGTGGTATAATGAGTAGAAACGGCGATTAGCGGTTATACATAATCAGGGGTGTCGATATGCAGGAAATAATGAACATTTTAAGAAACATTGGAATATGGGATATGGTTGACATGGCTATTGTTGCCTTTGTCTTCTATAAATTATATATGCTGATACGCGAGACAAGAGCTCAACAGCTTATCAAAGGTATTTTGGTTCTTCTGATTGCTACGCAGATGAGTGAATGGTTGCAGTTACACGTAATTAACTGGATTCTCAGGAATACCATGACAGTCGGACTGATTGCCTTGCTGATCGTGTTTCAGCCGGAGCTTAGAAGAGCGCTGGAATATATTGGGCGCACCAAGTTCCTTACTAAGTCGATAGCGGATATTGAGCATGAAGAGATTAACCGGCTGGTGGAAGAAGTTGGTGAAGCCACTGGTTCTTTGTCGCGCCAGAAAATAGGTGCACTGATTGTAATCGAAAAAGACACCGGACTTAATGAAGTAATAGAAACAGGAACTCAGATTACAGGAGCCGTATCAAGGGCGTTACTGATAAACATTTTTATTCCCAACACACCATTGCACGACGGTGCTGTGGTAATAAGAAAAAATAAAATAATGGCAGCCGGATGTTTTCTTCCTTTAACAGAGAATCCTGGCATCAACAAAGAGCTGGGAACGCGGCATCGTGCAGGACTGGGTGTTACAGAAAAATCAGATGCCATTGTAGTAATCGTCTCGGAAGAAACAGGCGCCATTTCAGTAGCCGAAAATGGAAAGTTAACACGTTTTCTAGATGTGGATACATTAAAAAAATATATAGACAACAGTTTTGAGATCAGTGAAAAACAGCAATGGAAGTTTTGGAAATATAAGTGGAGGCGTAAAGATGAGTAAATTTTTAAGTAAAAACTTAGCTGCAAAAGTCATTTCAATACTTTTTGCGCTTTTATTGTGGATTTATGTAATGAGTGTCATCAACCCAAGAATTACCCGGGAAGAATTAAATATTCCGGTAGACCTGGTGAATGAAAATATTATTCGTCAGTCAGGCCTTGTCGTATATGGTGATCCGGAGCCAACCATACGGGTTCGTTTAACCGGAAACCGTGACCAGGTTCATCGGGTCAGTAGGGATAATATCAATGCATCTATTGACTTAAGAGGGTATGAAGAAGGCACCAATTCCATTCCGATTGATGTTACGGTTCCCGGTGGCGTTGAGGTGGAATTTAGTCCCAGATACGTAACCGTGGAATTGGAACGTATCGTCGAAAAACAAATTGAAGTGGAGCTGGGCATTGAAGGTTCGCCTGCTTCCGGCTATGTTCTGGGTGAAACCAGGGTACAGCCAGGCTCTGTGTGGGTTGAGGGACCTGAAAGCTACGTAAACTCCATTGAAACCATCGTAGTTTGGCTTGAGCTAAACAATGAAAGTGAAAATCTCAGCAGAAGCCTTCCGCCCCGGGTGCTGAACAGCAGAGGTGAAGAAGTGGAGCAGGTGGAAGTAAAAACCAGTTTCGTAGACGTTCAGGCAACCATTGATCAGGTGAAATCTGTACCTGTGGACCTGGATTTGAATGTTCAGGGAGATGAAGGCTACCAAATAGTTAGAATTAACAGCGACCCAACTTCTGTTACCATTAAAGGACAACCGGGAAATCTTGAAAATGTAAGCCGCCTGAGAACAGAAACGCTGGAATTGGAAAACCTTACCGAAAACATTCAAACGAGGATTCCGATAGTATTTCCTGAGGGAGTACAACCGCACTCAGAAACGGAAATTCAGGTGGAGATTGAAGTGCAGGCAATGTCTGAACATACGCTGGAAGTCTCTCGGGATAATTTAAGGTATGAAAACCTGGATCCTGACTTGGTGGTTGACGAAGAGGCTCTGCCGGAATTTTTCGAAGTGAGTCTGACAGCATTGGACAGCACTGTTCAAAATCTGGATACACGCACAATCATGTTATTTGTTAATCTGGAAGATCTGGAGGCTGGCAGCCATCAGGTATCTCCAAGGGTATGGCTTCCAATGAACATTGAAACGGCTTCCAGTGATATTTCAGTCCGGCCGGACCCTGTTGAAATCCAGATTATGGAAAGGGAAACAGAATAAAGGGTGGTAACGACATAATGCTAAACAAAGAAATGGAAGTAATTATTGACTCCACAAATGACGGCATGATGGCTATCGACAAAGATGGTTGTGTTACGCTATTTAACCGGGCAGCTGAGCTGATAACCGGTTTCAAAAAAGAAGAAGTGGCAGGAAAACATGTATCTGTTTTTTTTCCTGAAACACAGCTTCCGGAAATAATGGCAAAGGGGAAGGCAGAGCTAAATCAATCTCAGAAGATAAGAAACTCAGAAATAACTATAAGTAGAATTCCAATTCATGCAGAAAATGGAAAAATATCAGGTGCGGTGGCTGTTTTCAGAGATGTCAGCGACCTGATGAACTTAAGTGATCAAATCGACCAGTTAAAAGAAATGCAAAGCCTGCTGGAGGGAATCCTTCACTCGACACAGGATGCTATTTCTGTTTGTGATGAAAAAGGAATACATGTATTGATTAATCCTGCTTATACAAGGTTAACAGGCCTTTCGGAAAAAGATATTATCGGAAAGCCAGTAACGGTTGATATCGCTGATGGTCAGAGTGTGCATCTACAAGCTTTAAAAAAAAGGAAACCGGTCAGCAATGCAAGACTGAAGGTTGGCAAGCATCAGAAAGAAATTATTGCCAGTGCAGCACCCATCATCGTTGATGGTGAACTTCGAGGCAGTGTAGGAATTTTGCAGGATCTGACAGAAATGAAAAAATTAAGCCGTGAACTGATGCTGGCTCGCCAGATTATTAGAAAGCTTGAGGCTAAATATACGATTGATGATATTATAGCTCGCGATCCACAAATGACTAACTGTCTGGAAAAAGCCCGTCAGGCAGCAGAAACACCGGCGACGATTCTTCTCAGAGGTGAAAGCGGAACAGGGAAAGAGTTATTCGCCCATGCCATCCATAATTTGTCGGATCGACGGTACAAACAATTTGTTCGGGTTAATTGTGCGGCAATCAGCGAATCACTTTTGGAAAGTGAGCTTTTCGGCTATGAAGAAGGGGCATTCACCGGAGCACGAAAAGGTGGAAAATCAGGTCTTTTCCAGGAAGCGCACAACGGAACCATATTTCTTGATGAAATAGCAGAAATACCTAATAGCACCCAGGTTAAATTATTGAGAGTGCTTCAGGAGGGAGAAATCCTGCCTGTAGGCTCGACCCGCTCCGTCAATGTAGATGTCAGGGTGATATCTGCAACAAATGTAAACCTGGAAAAGGCTGTGGAAGAAGGACGGTTTCGCGAAGATCTGTACTATCGCCTGAACGTTATTCCAATTCAGATACCGCCACTCAGAGAAAGGAAAAAAGACATATATCCACTGGTCATCAGTCTCCTGAATAAATATAATCAGGAATACGGCAGAAATGCACAAGATATTTCCCCTGATGCTTTGATTCACCTGCAAAACTATCACTGGCCCGGAAATGTGCGCGAACTTCAGAACTATATCGGGCGAGCCATGGTTAATATGAAACTTCAGGAAACCATTTTGGAAGAAATGCACCTGCCAAAATTTTTTGACAGCGATTCTCCGGAAAATGCCAGTGACTTGACTGTAAATAAGGAAAGATTTAAGAATAAAATGACTTTGGAAGAAGGAATGAGAGAAGCTGAAAGACAAATCATACGGGATGCATTAAAAGCAAACAGTGGAAATCGGACAAAAACAGCAGAGGCATTGAATATTTCCATACGAAGTCTATACTATAAAATACAGAAATTGGATATCCAATAAAGACCGTGCAATAAATTGCACGGTCTTTTGCATTTATTTGCATGCAGATTATTGCATGAACAACCAGGAGGATAAAGTCCGGCGCCCTAAATACAATGTATCCTACTGATAGCAACAATTAAAAAATCAGTTATTTTTAGTTGAAATGGCATGATTATTGCTTGTATATATTAGCAGAGGATTTGATTAAGTATTTTTTCAGGAGGTGAAGTAGATCCTTGAATAAAGAGTATGTATTAGTGATCAATCCAGGGTCAACATCAACGAAGGTGGCTGTCTTCAAAGACGAAACACAAATTCACGAAAAGAAGCTGGAGCATTCCGTTGATGATCTGAAACAATTTGAGAAACTTGCAGACCAGTATGAGTACAGAAGAAATCTGATTGAAGAATGGATGAAGGAGTGTGGCGTCCATATTCAATCCTTAAGAGCGGTAGTAGGTAGAGGTGGGTTGCTGAGACCTTTGCCTGGCGGAACATACCATGTATCGGATCCAATGATCAGAGATCTTAAAAACGGGTATCAGGGTGAGCATGCATCCAACCTGGGAGGCATCATTGCCAAAGCTATTGCTGAAGAGGCTTCGGCAGAAGCCTTCATTGTCGATCCGGTGGCCGTGGACGAATTTGATGAAGTAGCCAGAATATCCGGAATGCCGGAGCTGGAAAGAAAATCTCTGGGACATGCGTTGAATATTAAAGCGGTAGCCAGAAGAGCTGCCAAAGAACTGAACAAATCTTTTCATCAGGTTAATTTAGTAGTAGCTCACCTGGGTGGTGGAATAACTGTCGCGCCACTGCTTAACGGACGAGCCGTCGACTATAACAATGCCAATGAAATGGGGCCTTTCTCGCCTGAAAGAGCCGGTGGTGTGCCGGCTGGGGATCTGATGCGAATGTGCTTTTCGGGGGAGTGTTCCCAAAAGGAAATCATGAATAAACTTAGGGGACAGGGTGGTTTAACCGCTTACCTGGGAACCAACGATGTTAGAGAAGTTGAAAAACAGATAGAAGGTGGAAACGAGACTGCAAAGCTTGTATATCAGGCAATGGCATATCAGATTGCAAAAGAAATTGGCTCCATGGCAACGGTTCTCTGTGGAAAAATGGAAGCCATTGTCATCACAGGCGGAATGGCGTATTCTGATAAGCTGATTGAAAAGATTAAAGAGTACATTGGTTTTATGGCTCCTGTAATGGTTTATCCCGGAGAGGATGAAATGCTGGCACTTAATGAAGGTGCATTGCGAGTGCTCCGAAACGAAGAAAAACCAAAAATCTATGAAAAAGAGGTGGAGATTACATGATTAAAACAATGACAGACTTAATGGATTTTGCACGGGAAAGAGGACCCAAGACAGTTGCAGTTGCATGTGCACAGGACCTTGACGTTCTAAAGGCTGTTAGCAGAGCGAAAGAGTCAAAAGTAGCAGATGCCACACTGGTAGGAGATAAGGCGAAAATCGAATCCATTGCTAACGAAAATAATTTGGATCTTAGCAGTTTTGAGATTATTGACCTGGAAGACCCGATGGAAGCTTCCCTAAAAGCTGTAGAGCTGGTTTCCAGCGGAAAAGCACATATGGTAATGAAAGGACTGGTGGATACTTCCATCTTTCTGAAAGCCGTCCTTAATGCAGAAATAGGCCTTCGCACCGGTAACGTCCTAAGTCACGTGGCCGTTTTTGACATTAAAGGGTTTGACCGGTTGTTCCTGGTGACAGATGCAGCTATGAATATTGACCCGGACCTGGAAACAAAGAAGCAAATTATTGAAAATGCAGTGGTTGTGGCAAAAGCTTTGGATATTGAAGAGCCCAAAGTTGCTTCTATTTGCGCAAAAGAAAAAGCCAACCCCAAAATGCCTGACACAATGGATGCGGCAGCTTTAACAGAGATGAATGAAAAAGGTGAAATCACCGGCTGCGTTGTTGGTGGACCTTTTGCCCTGGACAATGCTGTATCGGAAGATGCCGCCAGAATTAAAGGAATAGACCATCCTGTAGCTGGAAAAGCAGATATTTTACTGGCTCCGGATATCGAGGGTGGAAACATTCTCTATAAAACACTGGGCTTTATGATGTTTGCCAGTAATGCGGCTGTCATTGTAGGCGCCAAGGCACCCATCGTTCTTACGTCAAGAGCAGACAGTGACGAATCGAAGCTGAATTCTATTGCACTGGGAGTGCTGTGTGCTGCAAAATTGTTTTAACAGTAAACCAAAGAAGGTGGTGGAACCATGCCAGATGTATACCGGATTTTAGCCATTAATCCGGGCTCGACCTCAACAAAAATTGCAATATTTGATAATGAAAAACCGGTATTTGAAGAAGTGCTCAGGCACTCCTCGGAAGAAGTTTCTAAATTCAACAATATTTTTGATCAGTACACATTTCGTAAAGAAGCTATACTGGAAACACTGAACAGCCGGGATATCAACATTCAAAAACTGGCAGCAGTGGTTGGACGCGGTGGACTGCTGCATCCGATCCCCGGTGGAACCTACGAAGTGAATGAAACCATGCTCAAAGACCTGAGAAAAGGAATTCTGGGTCAGCATGCATCAAACCTTGGTGGTGTTCTTGCTTGTGAAATAGCGGGGCAGCTTAATATTCCATCCTACATTGTTGATCCGGTAGTAGTGGACGAAATGCATGAAACTGCCCGTATATCTGGAGTGCCGGAAATTCCGAGAAAAAGCATCTTTCATGCTCTAAACCAGAAAGCTGTTGGTAGAAGAGCGGCAAAAGATATGCAAAAGAGTTACTCAGAAGTTAATCTGATTGTGGCTCACCTTGGTGGAGGTATTTCTGTAGGCGCTCATTGCAAAGGACAGGTGATCGATGTCAACAACGCTTTGGACGGTGAAGGACCTTTTTCACCGGAACGGAGTGGTGGACTGCCTGCTGGTGAGCTGGTCAAGCTCTGTTTTTCCGGAAAATACGAACAAAGCGAAATATACAAAAAAATATTAGGTAAGGGAGGCCTTGTAGCTTACCTGGGAACCAATGATGGCCGCGAAGTTGCTAAGCGGATAAATGAAGGCGACGAACAGGCGAAACTGGTTTATAATGCGATGGCCTATCAGGTGGCAAAAGAGATTGGTGCATGCGCCGCCGTGCTTAAAGGCACTATTGATGCCATTATACTGACAGGTGGTCTGGCTTATGATGAAATGCTGACAGAATGGATAAGCGATCGGGTTTCCTTCCTGGGCGATGTTAAGGTTTATCCGGGTGAGGATGAAATGATTGCATTAGCTGAAGGCGCATTACGGATCCTTCGTAAGGAAGAAGAAGCCAGATCTTATTCACCAGGTGAGGGGTCGCAGTAATGAAGGGAACTCAACTTTTGAAAGATCATCGAATAAGAATTATCACCGGTAATTATGGAACAGGAAAAACCGAATTCTCGGTTAATTACGCATTGAAGCTGGCAGAACAGGGAAAAAAAGTAGCTTTAGTGGACCTGGATGTAGTGAACCTTTATTTTCGCAGTCGTGAACAGCAGGAAATGATGGAAAAAGCTGGAATACGCGTGATTTCCAGCTCAATAAAAGGCAAGGGGGCTGATTTGCCCGCTATTTCTGCTGAAGTGGCTGCGCCCTTACAAGACGAAAGTTACCATGTGATTTTGGACGTTGGCGGCGATTCAATGGGTGCCAGAGTGCTGGTCAGGTATCATCAGTATTTTAAAGAAAATGCCTTTGATATGCTTTTTGTTGTTAATGCCAACCGCCCCGAAACAGCAACAAAAGAAGGTGTTTTGCAGCATGTTGAATCGATTGCAAGAGTATCCAAAACCTACCCGACGGCGCTGGTTAACAACACGCACCTCCTTAGAGAAACCAGCATGGAGGATGTGAAAAGAGGACAGAAGCTATGCAGGGAAGTATCCGGAGAAACCGGACTTCCCATCCGATATGTGAGCCTTCTTGAGTCCTTGGCGAATGAGCTGCCTGAGGATTATGAAGGAGAAGCTTTTCCTATCCGGCTGACCATGCGGGAAAGCTGGATGTGATATACGATCATAGAATAAATGTGGGAGGTAAGAAAATGGCAAAAGCAAAAGGCCGCGTTGAGTTTGATACAAACAGGTGTAAGGGATGTGCCCTTTGCGTTACAGCATGTCCGGTTAAAATTGTTCATCTGGAACAAGATAAAATCAACAGCAAAGGGTATCACCCGGCAGGTGTGAAGGAAATGGACAAGTGCATTGCCTGCACCAATTGTGCAACTATTTGTCCGGATCTGGTTATTACCGTATACAAAGAAGACTAATGCCCATCGAGGAGGAAAATTAATATGAGCAAAGTGCTGATGAAAGGAAATGAAGCCATTGCAGAAGCTGCTATTCAGGCAGGCTGCAAAGCTTTCTTCGGATATCCGATTACTCCACAAAATGAAATCCCGGAATACATGTCCCGGGAGATGGCAAAAAGAGGTGGAGTGTTCGTGCAAGCTGAATCAGAAGTAGCTGCTATTAACATGGTATATGGAGCTGCAGGAGCTGGAGTAAGGACGATGACGTCTTCTTCGTCGCCAGGAATAGCTCTGAAACAGGAAGGGATTACCTATATAGCCGGAGCTGAAATACCCTGTGTAATTGTAGATGTAAGTCGTGGTGGTCCTGGTCTTGGAAGTATACAGCCATCACAGGGAGATTATTTTATTGCTACCAGAGGCGGCGGTAATGGAGACTACCGGCACATAGCCCTGGCACCTGCCAGTATTCAGGAAGCGGTTGACCTGGTAATGGAGGCTTTTGACATTGCGGATCAGTACAGAAACCCGGTATTTGTCCTGACGGATGGGATGATTGGTCAAATGATGGAGCCTGTGGAATTTAAGGAACCCCAAAAGCGGGAACTGCAGCCCAAAGACTGGGCCAGTACGGGCACTAAAAACCAACGCAAGCCAAACATTATAAATTCACTGTCTCTGGACCCGGCATTGCTGGAAAAACACAACTTCCACCTGGATAATAAATATCAGGAAATGATAAAGAATGAATCCAGGGTTGAAGTTTTCAACATGGATGATAATCCGGAGATTGTTTTAACTGCTTATGGAATTACCTCCAGAGTGGCTAAAAACGCCATCGAACTATTGGAGAAAGATGGAATCAAAGCCGGGCTTATTCGTCCCATAACGCTATGGCCGTTTCCGGAAAAAGCATTCCAGGAAATACCTTCAAGTGCCAAAGCAGTATTATCTGTTGAAATGAGTATGGGTCAGATGATTGACGACGTTAAAATAGCTCTCGCCGGAAAGCTGCCAACTTATTTCTATGGCAGACCCGGAGGAATGTGTCCCGAACCTCAAGCTGTAGCGGACAAAGTGAAAGAAATACTTGGAGGTGTTAAGTAATGGAAACTATGGTATTTGAGAAAACTCAGGGGCTTACGGAAAAACAGTTCCATTACTGCCCTGGATGCACACATGGAATTATCCACCGTCTGGTTGCAGAAGTACTGGAAGAAATGAATCTGATAGGCGATACAGTGGGGGTGGCGCCGGTAGGATGTTCAGTATTGGCCTATGATTATTTCAATTGCGATATGCAGGAAGCCGCACACGGAAGAGCTCCTGCTGTGGCGACAGGAATAAAAAGAGTGCATCCGGATAATACAGTCTTTACCTATCAGGGAGACGGAGACCTTGCTGCCATTGGAACGGCAGAAATTATTCATGTTGCCCATCGGGCCGAAAAAATCACTACAATATTTGTGAACAACGCAATTTATGGCATGACCGGAGGCCAAATGGCTCCTACCACCTTGATTGATCAGAAATCCACTACTTCCCCCTATGGAAGAAGCGCGGCTGATGCCGGAATGCCTCTTAAAATGAGTGAATTGATGGCAACCATTGATGGAGCTGTTTTTGTTGAAAGAGTGTCTATTCATGATGTGCCCCATATCCGGAAAGCGAAAAAAGCAATCCGAAAAGCCTTTGAGGTGCAGCAAAAGGGACTCGGTTTTGCGATGGTGGAAGTTTTATCAACGTGTCCAACCAACTGGGGCATTACGCCGGTAGATTCGTTGGAATGGTTAAAGGACAACATGCTGCCTTACTATCCCCTTGGAAACTTCCGATCACCAGAGGAGGGAAAATAAATGGCTACAGAAAAAATTATCATGGCCGGATTTGGCGGTCAGGGTGTGATGTCCATGGGCCAGCTGATGACGTATGCCGGTATGGTTCATGAAAAACAGGTATCCTGGCTACCGGCCTATGGACCGGAAATGCGCGGTGGTACGGCAAACTGTTCAGTGATTGTATCTGATAACCTGGTAGGATCTCCTATCATTACGGAAGATGCAACCTGTGCCATAGTGATGAATCTACCCTCAATGACTAAGTTTGAAAAAAGTCTGGTTCCGGGTGGTAAGCTGATAATAAATTCATCTTTGGTTCAGGAGAATCCGGAACGAAAAGATATTGAAGTTTATAAAATACCAGCAAATGCGATTGCCACAGAAATAGGAAATCCAAAAGTGGCCAACATGGTCATGCTGGGTGCTTATCTGGAACTATCGGGTGTTGTTCCTTTTGAAGCGATTTATGAAACACTTAAAAAAGTTTACGGAGCAGGAAAAGAGCACTTTATTCCAATGAATGAGCAAGCACTGAAAAAAGGTGCTGAAGCTGTTCGGAAAAAATCAGCATAAAAAGAACAATAAGAATAGCCTGCCGGTTTATTATGATCTCTCCGGCAGGTTTTTTTATATTCCACTGTTTGCCCGTCATCTGGGAACTATGATACAATAAACAGACCAATGAATTCGTTAAGAGGAGGAAGTAAAATGGAAGAAAAAGTAAATGTGTATATTATCGACACCACCGGAAACAAAGAGCAGCAGGCAAGTCTTCCGACAGATATTCCGGTAAATCGTATACTGGTTAAGCTGGCGGAGAAAATGGAACTCCCCACAACTGGCCCGGACGGCAATCCTATCAGCTATAAATTTATCCATAAAGCATCCGGAAAGCAGTTAACGGACGAACAAACACTGGCAGAAGCAGAAGTGCAGGAAGATGATGTGCTGAGGCTTCAGCCTGAAATTACGGCAGGCGTATAATATGGATATGAATAGGGAAGAGCTGCAGGAAGATCGCTATGCAAGACTGCGGCTAATTCCGTGGTGGGACCAGAAAAAACTGAAAAGTGCAACAGTGATGGTAGTCGGAGCGGGAGCTATCGGAAATGAGATTCTGAAAAATCTGGCCCTGCTGGGGGTAGGAAAAATCCTTATTGTTGATATGGATCACATTGAAAACTCAAACCTTTCAAGAGCCGTACTGTACCGCGAGGCTGATGAAGCCAGACCGAAGGCCGTTGTGGCGGCAGAAAGAATTAATGAAATCAACCCGGAAATCGCAGCAATACCGCTGCAGGGCAGCATCATCAGCCAGGTGGGGAAAGGCTTTTTCCGACACGCAGATCTGGTTTTAGGAGGGCTGGACAATCGGGAGGCAAGACTGTCCATCAATCAGAAATGCTGGAAAACCAATACACCCTGGATTGATGGAGCCATTGAAGTGTTTCAGGGGTTTGCGCGGGTCTTTGTCCCGCCGCAGAGTGCCTGTTATGAATGCACCATGAGTCAGGCTGATTATAAATTGCTGAATTTCCGAAAGTCCTGTTCCCTGTTAAGTCGGAAGGAAATGATGGAAGGCAAGGTTCCGACAACTCCAACGACAGCTTCTGTCATTGCCGGGGTTCAGGTACAGGAAGCGGTTAAACTATTGCATCCTGATGCAGATCTGCAGCCGCTTACGGGAAAAGGCTTTGTATTTAACGGATTATCCCATGACTCGTATGTTGTAACATATCCCAGAAATGAAGAATGCTATAGCCATGAAACCTGGGAGCCGATAGTGGAAGTCCACCGGAGGTCTGAAAGTACAACACTTAGAGAGATGGTTGAAATCATACGTGAAAGACTTAATCTTAAAGAGGCAGTCCTGGAAACGGATATGGAAATTGCCATTGAGGCTCATTGTATCTGCGGAGATAAAGAGTCGCTCTTTCGGCCGCTGATGGAAGTCAGCCTGGAAGATGCCATCTGCTCAGAATGTGGTGAAGAAAGAGAAATCTTAATGGCGCATCAGTTTACAGGTCAGGAAGCCTATGCGGACATGAGCCTGAAAGAAATCGGATTTCCCCCCGGGGAAATATATCAGGGACGTTCCGGCAAAGAAATTGTATATATGGAAATGACATCTGATATCGAAAAAATACTGGATAACAAATATTGAGAGGTGAATGGAAATGAATGCACGACTAAGGCGGCTGGAATCAGACTATAAAAGCCTTAAACTCGAATTTTCCCGACATCCTTTTATTGATGTTGAACCCATAGCAGGTGACCCGCCAGAAAAATACCTTGTAACCTTTAAGGTGAAAGGATATAAAATGGATGAAAAATCAGGAAAACCAACGCTGGCAAACCGTCATCAGGTGGAAGTTTATCTTCATGCCAACTATCCCCGGGAAAAACCCAAGTGTCAAATGAAGACACCTATTTTTCATCCTAATTTTCGATATCAGGTGTGCATTGGAGATTTTTGGGGAGCAGGGGAGCGTTTAGTAGACATTATCATTCAGATTGGCGACATGATTCAATACAAAAACTACAACCCTAAAAGCCCATTAAATATTGAAGCCTCCAGATGGGCAAAGGAAAATGTTCATCGTTTTCCGGCGGATAACGTTGATTTATGGCAGCCAGAGCCGGAAGTTAATGTTGGTGATTCGCAAAAAGACAATTTTGATATTCTATTAACACCATCAAAAAGAAAAATCAACTCGGAAAAATCGGATGTAGACATTAAGCTTTTTTAAAATTTGCTGTGAATTCCGGTAATCCTGGAAAGGAGACAGCCCGTGGATTTTGATATTGAACTGGGTGAATCTAAGGCACTGCAACCACCCCTTGAGAAATTGAAAATATATCTGGATAAAGAGGTCCGGCAGCAAATTGACCGGTTTGCTGCAACGGATATGAAAAAAGAGCTGGGAGGAATACTGGTAGGCAGAACAGAAGATACCCCTGCGGGTACCTGTCTGAAAATTACTGGTATGATCATCGCTCAAAAGACAGCGGCTGACAGAACATCACTTACCTTTACTCACGAAACCTGGGATCAGCTGCACAGGGATAAAGAACGTCATTATCCCGAGGAAAAAATGGTGGGTTGGTTTCACACTCACCCGGGTTTTGGTGTTTTTATGTCCAATTATGATTTATTTATCCATAAAAACTTTTTCAACTTACCATGGCAGGTGGCTTATGTAGTGGACCCCGTTCAAAAAAAGCGGGGATTTTATAAATGGGAGCAGCTGGAAGTTGTTGCTGCAGAACATGAAACCTATAACCATTATACCTCAGAAGAAAACAAGAAATTACATAGTAAAAGTCGTGAATTATCGCAGCAAAAAACCGGGCCCTTGCAACAACAAACAGAAAACAGTGCCTCTGCAGACCCGATTAAAAAATGGCTTGCGGCCGGACTTGCGATGAGCCTACTCTTACTAATGCTTACCAATGCTCACAGATTGAGTAACAATTCTCCGTCCGTAAGGGATGAGGAGGAAACAGCCCGTATGAATCAGGTCGATGAATTGCACCAAGTGATCGATGAACAACAGGAAAGAATCCGGGAGCTCCAAACATCTTTACAACATCTGGAAACTCAGTTTGAAACTTTTACAGAAGACAGGTTGTTTTTTTATAACGTTCAGGTAGGGGACAACCTATGGACTATCAGTCGGCAATTTTACGATAATCCCTTCGAATATCAATATATTATGAGGCTAAACAACTTAGAGGATCCGGACAGCCTGGAGATTGGACAAAGACTGTTATTGTATCACCCGATAGGAGAGTGATGTGATTTGGCCTACAAAGATCAGGTCGTATGCCCCTACTGTCAGGCACCGATAAGAATCGGTGAAGATAGTATTATCTGTTCTGATTGTAAAATGCCACACCATAGAGAGTGCTGGCTGGAAAATGAAAAGTGCACTACCTACGGGTGTAAAGGTCGCATGAAACCAAATCCAATGATTAACAGCCATCGACGTCAAAAGCTTCCACCAATAGAAATATCCTTTGAAGAAGTGGAAGAAAAAACACTGAAAAATTTATTTTTCAGGTATCAATGGGTAATAATAATCGGGATGCTGTTTCTGATGGGATTTGGCTATTACTTGCTTCAGATTTATTCGCCATAAATCTTAAAATTTAAAAAAACTCATGGAATCGTTACTGGTAAATGCTTCTGAGGGTTTTTTGTTTTTAGGTAGAATGGTTTCGGTAAAACGAAGGGATATCAATAACAGTGCCCAATAAAATATGGCAAACTTTTCTGAATTTTAGTATAATAAGTTCATGGGGAAGGTGACATAAATGATAGTTGAAATGATTTTTGATTTAATTAATCGGTTGGGCTTAATCATCATTTTGGCAGTGATTATATCGAAAATAGGAATATTTAAACGTCTTATTATAAAAAAAGATGCCAGAGTTTTGGATAAACTTGCCCTTGCAGTTGTTTTTGGTTTTATAGGAATTCTTGGAACCTATTACAGCATACCGGTTCAGGGCGCTTTGGCCAACACCAGGGTGGTAGGTGTTATGGTTGGCGCTCTCCTCGGTGGACCCCTGGTTGGCTTTGGAGCGGGAGTGATCGCAGGAGGTCATCGTTTTTTAATCGATATCGGCGGGTTTACGGCGGTTGCCTGTGGAGTCTCAACGATAGTTGAAGGTCTAATGGGTGGACATTTCTATTTTTACATTCGCAACATGAAAAATAAATGGAAATATGCACTGTTTATCGGCATGCTGGCAGAAACAGCACAAATGTTGATTATCCTTTTGATTGCAAGGCCCTTTGCCGATGCACTTGCTCTTGTTCAGGTGATTGTTGTTCCCATGGTAATTGTTAACTCTATAGGCATCGCATTGTTTGTTGGCATCCTGGAGAACATTTACAAAGAACAGGAAAGAATAGCTGCAAGCCATGCAGAAAAAGTCCTGAAAATTGCCAACCTTACGTTACCTTACTTCAGAAAAGGACTAAAAGAAGAAGTAGCGGGAAGAGTTGTGGAAATTATCTATCAGGATATTGATATTGCAGCTGTCTCCATCACAGATGACAGGAAAATCCTTGCTCATCGAGGACTGGGTGCAGATCACCATCGCCCTGGCGAACCTATTGCGACCAGTGCAACTTTAGGAGTGGTAAAAAGCGGAGCACATCGAATTATCAGCAAGAAAGAAGAAATTAACTGTCATTATCAGGAATGTCCGCTAAAGGCTGCAATAGTGGTCCCGTTAAAGGAGCAGGACAAAACGGTCGGCACCCTTAAGCTTTATCGGGAAGCAGAACACTCAATAAGTCATTTGGATGAAGAGCTTGCTCTTGGTCTTGCCCAGTTATTTTCCACTCAAATCGAAGTCAGTCGTGTGGAGGCCCAGGAAAAAATGCTGGTGGATGCTGAACTGAGGGCATTGCAGGCTCAAATCAATCCTCATTTTCTTTTTAATGCCATCAACACCATTCAGTCCTTTATGCTCTTTGATGGAAAGAAGGCAAAAATTCTATTAAACTCACTTTCCATCCTGTTCAGAAAAAACCTTTCCACCCAGGGGGCACTGGTGGATTTTGAGCAGGAAATCGCTTATATAAAATCCTATCTTGAGATAGAGGAAGCTCGCTTCGGAGACCGCCTTAAAGTGGAATACGATCTTAAAGACTGGCACACAATTAAGGTTCCACCATTGATTTTACAGCCTTTGGTTGAAAATGCCGTGCTGCATGGGATTCTCCCAAAAAAGGAAGGGGGAGTAGTTAAAATTTCGTCCTCGATTCTTGGAAGGGATTACCTGGTATCTATTGAAGATAATGGAACTGGCATAGAGGAAAACCGAATCCCTGTGTTGTTGGCCGAGGAAAAAAAGGACGGTGAAAGAAAAACAGTTGGACTCATGAACATTCACAAAAGGCTGACCACCTTATATGGTGAAAGCTACGGAATGAACATTAAGAGCCTTAAAGGACAAGGGACCAAAGTAGAGGTTCGTTTTCCGATAGGGGCATAGGAGGATGAACATGAGAATACTCGTCGTTGATGATGAAGTACCTGCCAGAAAACAGCTGCGGGCATTAATTGAAGAATTTGGGAATAACGTTGTGATCGAAGAGGCAAATAGTGGTGAAACCGCATTGAACTTATTGAAAAAAGAAGCTTTTGATGTGGTTTTTTTAGATATTCACCTGCAGGATTTAACCGGACTTGATATTGCTGAAGAAATGGTTAGCAGGGGTTACTCTTCAAAAATTGTCTTTGTAACTGCATATGACAAGTACGCTCTTAAAGCATTTGAATACGCAGCAGTGGATTATCTGCTAAAGCCCATTGATGAAAAACGTTTTGAAAAGACGCTTTCCCACATGGAGCGTGAGTTTGAAAAAAATAAAGAAATGCAGGTTGATAGTCCTTTATCTGAGGTGAAAAAACTATTAAAGGAGCATCTGAAGGAGGATCACCGAAGGAAAAAGCTTACCCTGGAAAGGGATGACCGTCTCTATGTATTAGACTTGGAAGAGGTTCTGTATATAGAAACTGAGGAAGGGAGTACTAAGCTGATAACGAAAAAAGGAGACTTTTTTTCTAATCTCACCTTGACGGAATGGGAGGAAAAACTTCCGGACCCCCCTTTTTTCAGAACCCATAGAAGCTTTCTTGTTAACCTTGAAGAAGTTAAAGAAGTTCTGTACTGGTTTAACAATGCCTTGCAGCTGAAAATTGAAGATAATACCGACCGGGTGATTCCGGTGAGCAGAAGCAATACCAGAAGTTTCAAGGAAAGAATGAACATTATTGGATAGCCCTTACCGTTGAGTGGCAAAAGACGACCATTTAAACCTTTTTCACTACAATTTAGAGAGTTATGCGAATATTCCGGTCAGCCTACTAATATAATATAGTTACTTA
Organism: Tindallia sp. MSAO_Bac2; assembly: GCA_003838145.1. Taxonomy (GTDB): domain Bacteria; phylum Bacillota; class Clostridia; order Peptostreptococcales; family Tindalliaceae; genus Tindallia. Next base: position 25,351 of record QYZZ01000083.1, on the reverse strand, counting down.
AATAGAAAAAGCGTTTTCAGCGTATATTTATACAAAAAAGGAGCGTTTTATGGAACGTGAGAAATATCTGCAATTAATTGAAGACAGGCTTCAACAATATTTTGATATGGAAAGAAATCATGAGTACCAGCAGATGAATTTCGATTTATATGCGAAATCTAAAATTCGAAGTGAACGATATTTTGCCAGCAAAAAATTAAAAATTTATGCCATGGAAAATCACGAACATGTTTTTGTGAAGAAAATAGATGTATTGACTGGATTAGAACTTAATGATTACTGGAATATATTGTTGAAAGCAGCAGAGGAAAAAGTGAATCCTCACGACGAACATATGTCTACTATAATAACCGGAACGATTGTCACTGAAATAGATCCAAAAGAAAATGTTATCCAACAGCTTGAAAAAAAGAAGTATAATAAAAGCTTTGCCTTTGGATTGAAGGGTTGGGTTTACATACGCCTCGTAGCAGTGAATATTGCTACCGGGAGCGTTTATTATAATAAAAGAGGAAAGGAGGTTCAAGAGGTTTATTCACCCGTTTTAAGCACATAGAACTGGAATAATAAAGAAGGAGGAAGATCATGAACGCATTAATATTAGTTCTTATATCAATTATTGCTTTTTCTGTTGCTTATGTGACCTATGGTGCCTGGCTTACAAAGCAATGGGGTATCGATGATTCCAAACCGACACCGGCTCATACACGCGGTGATGGTGTCGATTATGTCCCGGCTTCGTCTGCAGTTCTGCTGGGTCACCACTTTGCTTCCATAGCTGGAGCGGGTCCGATAGTCGGGCCCATTGCAGCTGCAATATTCGGATGGATCCCTGTGCTGCTTTGGATCATTGTGGGTAGTATATTCTTTGGAGGCGTACAGGATTACAGCTCCCTTTATGCTTCCGTGCGGCATGAAGGTAAATCCATTGGAGAAGTAATTCAGTCGACTATGGGGAGAAAAGGAAAACGTCTGTTCTCTATTTTTGCATGGCTGACACTACTGCTGGTTGTTGCAGCATTCACCAATATCGTTGCCAACACCTTTGTTTCTGTGCCGGCTGCCGGAACGGCTTCTGTACTTTTCATTATTCTGGCAATTGGCTTTGGAAACCTTGTTTACCGCAGAGGCTTTTCGCTTAAAATTGGTTCTGTTATTGGTGTTGCTCTACTTTTAGTGTGTATTGCTCTGGGTAACATGTTTCCGCTTATTCTATCCCGAAACGTTTGGATAGCGTTATTGCTTGTATATATCGCGGTTGCTTCCGTAACACCTGTATGGATACTATTGCAGCCACGTGACTACCTCAATGCATACCTTCTTTATGCAATGCTGGCAGGAGCCGTTTTGGGACTGTTGATTACCCGTCCTACCATTCAGTTGGAAGGATATATGGGCTTTAATGTTGGCGGACAGTACTTATTCCCAATGCTGTTTATTACTGTTGCCTGTGGAGCCATTTCCGGATTTCACTCCTTGGTAGGATCCGGTACGTCATCGAAACAGCTTACAAAAGAGAGTGATGCCAAGCTGGTCGGATATGGTGGTATGCTTATTGAAGGAGTTCTGGCTACCATTGCAATTATTACTGCAGCTTATGTAGCTGGCCCAAGACTAACAGAACTATTAGCCGACGGTGGTCCGGTTAACGTGTTTTCTGATGGTATCGGTGTTTTTATGACCAGTTTTGGAATACCCTTTGAAATAGGTAAATCCTTCGTAGCGTTGGCTGTATCAGCTTTCGCATTAACCAGTCTTGACACGGCAACCCGATTGGGAAGATTTATTCTTCAGGAATTTTTTGAGCCTGAAGATCCAACAGAAAAGAAACCGATTTTCACCAATATGTATGCAGCTACCGGCGTAACCGTTGTGCTTGGCGGTTTACTGGCGGTCACCAGCTGGCAATTAATCTGGCCTATCTTTGGTTCTGCAAATCAGTTGTTGGCGGCACTGGCACTCATGGCAGTTGCTGTTTGGCTGAAAAAGATCAACAAAGGATATGGGATGTTTGTTGTTCCAATCGTATTTATGTTTGCAGCTACCCTGTTGGCGCTTTTCTTCCTGGCAAGAACCAATCTTGCTACAGGAAACATGATTTTGGTAGCATTCCCTGTCTTGCTTTTCATTCTGGCAATTGTGCTGTTGGTTCAAGGATTTGGTATTTTGTTTAAGACTGAAGCATCCGATCAGGAGTAAAATCTTACAAACAAGCTTAAAATGAATAAATGCTGAAAATTAAGAAGAGAAGACAAATCGTTCTTCTCTTCTTTTTGTAACGCTGGTATTATACTTGCACATCCATAGGCTGCAGATTTAAGCTTGAATGGATTGGGTAGGTATTTAACGGTTAATTTTCAATTGAATTTCTTTGATTTTAATAGAATGAGGAGAGAGTCGACATGACAGGTTTGACATTAGAAGGTGGAGGCGGAAAAGGTGCGTATCAGATTGGAGCCTGGAAGGCCTTTCGCGAAAAAGGAATTGATTTTGATGGTGTGACAGGCACTTCAGTAGGGGCTTTGAATGGTGCTATGATCCTTCAGGAAGATTTCGATCTGGCCTGGGAAACCTGGTATAATGTGGAGCCAAATCGGGTCTTATCCATCGACGATGATATCAATGAACTGATAACAGACTGGAAACTGGATCAGAAAAATGTCAGTATTTTACTGGAGGAGATCCGAAAAGCCATTCGAAACTCTGGTGTTGATACGGCACCATTATACGATTTGGTTCAGCAAATGATCAATGAAAAGAAAATCCGGGATTCCACCAAAGACTTTGGCTTTGTGACCTATTCCCTGTCGGATATGGAACCTTTGGAGCTGTTTAAGGAAGATGTGCCGGAAGGGAAAATGGCCGATTATTTAATGGCGTCATCCTATCTGCCTGTGTTTAAGGACAGGAAGTTTAATGGGAAACGATTCCTGGACGGCAGTTTTTATAACAATTTGCCCATCAACATGCTGCTTAGAAAAGGATATTCAAAAATATACGTAGTTCGCCTTTATGGCCGGGGAAGGATTCTAAAAGTGGATCCGGGTGATACAGAACTGGTCTACATCTGTCCAAACCGGGAGCTGGGGGGCGTTCTGAACTTTACTACAGAGCAAAGCCGGCGGAATTTACAGATCGGATACCTCGATACTCTCCGTGTGCTGGATAAAATGGAGGGAAGTCATTATTATATTTATGATGCTCCGACAGATCGGGCTGTTCTGGAGGCCATGCTGGCATGGCCGACTGATTTACAGAAAAAAATGTGTACCGCCCTGGACCTGAGTCAAAGCAAAACTCTGAATCGTCTCTTTCTGGAAGAAGCGCTGCCATACATGATCGATATTTTTGAATTGCCGAAAGAATCAAGCCATAAGGATTTAATAATCGCTTTAATGGAAGCTGTAGCTAAATCCTATGAAATAGAGTCCCTGCAATTATATTCTTTTCGGGATTTGCTTGAAAAGCTGAATATATGCACGTCACATTATGAAAAGAAAAAAGATGTATACAATAAAGCTGCTTACTTAATTAAGGCTTCGGAATCTTTGATGAAAATTGGCAAAGAAAAAAAGCGTCACGATATCGTGACACTTTTAGGGAGTAATAAGGATTGGATAAGCCCCTTACTTACCAGTTGATTCCTTGTCTTTTTGTTGCTGGTCCGAACTTTCTGCATCCGCCAATGCTATGTCCTGAGCTTCCTTAGGTGATGAGTCCTCGGGTTTCGGCTCAGGCTTTTTATTCTTTTTTAACGACTCTAACTCTTTGGAATATGACTCATTTTCAAGCTTAAGAGCCTGAACCTGTTTTTCTAAGTCTTTAAAGGTTTTTCGGTTTTTGAATTGTTTTACCAGACCTAAACTGACTGCAATAACAATACCGACGGCGACAGAAAGAAAAATGAGCAAAGCAAGGCTGATCTCATAGTGCCACAAGAAAAACTGGAATGGTACCGGGCCTGCGTTCATAACAGCAAAAATGACCACTAGTATGATGCCGAGTACAGCAAGCAAAAGCCACCATTCTACATTTTTTAATCCGGATTTTTCTGTCTTCACAAGAATCACTCCCTCGGTTGTGTTTAATAGTAGAAAAAACGATGTGTTTACAGATTGAATTTTACCCGCTATCAGTAAGGATAAACGTTTATCTTTCAAACCTGCGTATGCATCTGCCTGAAAGGGTAAAAAACAAATAGTCTGATGGAGTACCAGCTTTGCAGCTGTATAGGTTCATAAATTTATTTGGGGGGAATGCCTTTATGTCGCAGACCAGAAAAATTAAAAGAAACAAGGCCAAGAAAAATGTACAACCGGAAAAAGGAAAAAAAGTAATGAAAATAATGATTACTGCAGCGGTGGTGCTGATTGTCCTGGTAATATTTCTGGGGGTGCAGTCATTGCGGCATCAGGCAGAAGCACCGGCTGGGAATATTGAAGAGATAGAGGTGGACCCTGGAGAACTGGAGGACATATCCCTTATGGATGAAAGGGAAGAGTCACAAAATATAGCTGAATTAGCGGCTGAAGCCGAATCGGGCACTATTTTTGCTTTCTTCCTGGGAGCTGCCTGAGGCGTTTGTGTTAATCAGCTGGAACAGCTGAACGAAATATTGCCTGAAATAGAGAGCCAAGGGTATAGTATTTACGGAGTCAGTGCGGATGTGCCGTCAAATCATGCCCGGCTCATTGAAAGCAGAAACATCGATTTTCATCTCCTGTCTGATCCGGAGGCAGCATTATTTTCCTACACGGGAATTGCCGACAATCCGGATGTTATCAGAAGAGGCATAGCCGTTATAAGTCCGGAGGGAGAATTGCTGCACCAACAGGTAACAGACCGTTTACTCAGCAATATAGAAGAATATCTGGAAATAAATACAGACTAAAAATAAGCCGCATGCAGCTATTTACTTGCATGCGGCTTCGTATTTACAATGAATTTTTTGCTTTTTCTATTCGTTCCAGTCCTTCTTCCAAAATAGACCTGGGGCATGCAAAATTAAGGCGTACAAAACCGGCCCCCGTATCGCCGAAAGTGTACCCCTGATTTAGGGCAACGCCGGCTTTTTCCACCAGCCATTTTTCAAGTTCTGACTTACTGAGGTTTAAAGAACGGCAGTCAAGCCATGCTAAATAAGTGGCTTCCGGCGGATTCATTTTAATTTCTGGAAATCGTTGTTGGAGAAAGTTTTGCAAATAGTGGAGATTCCCTGTTAAATACTGCATCAAAGAATCCAGCCAGGCTTCTCCGTGTCGGTATGCAGCAATGGTTGCCACATCTCCGAAAGGATTCATTCCAAAAACGCCGTTACGTTCAAGGGTCTGCGAAAAAACCCGGCGTTTCTTCTCGTCCTGGATCATAATGTTGGACGACTGAAGACCGGCCATGTTAAAGGTTTTGCTGGGGGCTGTACAGGTAATGGTATTATGGGCGATTTCCTCTGAAAGCGTTGCAGTGGTGATATGAGAAAAACCATCAAATACCAGGTCCTGATGAATCTCATCAGAGATAAGCAATACATCATGGGCCAGGCACAGCTCCGCCACCCGAAGCAATTCTTCTCTTTTCCATACTCTGCCCACCGGATTGTGTGGGCTGCACAAAATCATAATGGTAGTGCGGGGATTTTTTAATTTAGCCTCCAGGTCGTCAAAATCCATTACATATCCATCAGAACCCTCCACAAGAGTGTTGAGAAGCGGTATCTGTCCGTTATTCCGAACAACACTGAAAAACGGATAATATACTGGTGGCTGAATAACAACGTAATCACCAGGCTGTGCAAAGCTTTGCATTAACATATTAAGTGCTGGTACCACTCCGTTGATAAAAGTGATTTCTTCAGGAGCAACGGACCACTGATGGCGTTTTTTCATCCACTGGACTACCGAATCCAAATACTCATCCGATATTCCGGTATACCCGTAAATGCCGTGACTGGCTCTCTCCTTTACGGCTTTAACCACTTCCGGCGGACTTGGGAAATCCATGTCGGCCACCCACATGGGCAGGATATCGTCATCATTAAAAAACGTCTTTCCAAATTCCCATTTAATGGAATGGGTTCCCTTCCGGGAAATTACCTCATTGAATTGCTCATTATACATGCTATTCCTCCTTGTTAAATGTTTTTCAATATAGTTCTTTTTTTATGAGGCTGTTTAAGGTACAATAGTGTAAGAGGATTCAGAAATTTCCTGTTATTTGTACTAATATTTTGACATTTAGAAAGGATGGATTCCTATGCTGGAAAAAACCCTCCTCATCACTAATGAAACCGGTATACATGCCAGGCCTGCTGCTGCATTGGTAAAGCATGCCATGCGCTTTGAATCGGATATCCATATTCACCGGGGTGGTAATCAGTACGACGCTAAAAGTATCATGAATGTTATGAGCATGGGCGTAAGACAGGGTGAAGAGATACGCCTTGTGGTAAAAGGTCCTGATGAAGCACTGGCATTCGAGGAATTAGTGGAACTGATCGAAAACAATTTTAAGGAAGCCTGACTCCTGGCAGTCAGGCTTCTTTTATCTTAAAAAAATCTTTCCCTTCGTGTCCTTAGCGGCCTTCGTGGTTAAAATCTTTTATTTGGTTTTTGAATTTATAGTGTATCTTAATCATAAATTTTATTGAAAGGTAATGCAACCCTTTTAAGGAAATTGCGTATTAACTTGTAGAAACGGAAATACAGGCTGGAAAAGAGGGTGGCAACACATGACATCTGTTTCATCATACAACAAACTGTTTCAGGAAACCTATGAAAACCTATGGCCACAGGTCTATCAGTTTGCCTACTACCGTCTGCAAAACAAGGAAGAGGCTGAAGAGCTGACCCAGGAGGTTTTTAAAAAGGTATTTCAACAGGTGAAAAAGGGCAATGTAGAGGAAGAAAAAATTCGTGCCTATATTTTTGCTGCCGTTAGAAACACCATTTATGATACCTGGCGGCAAAAAGGCCGAAATCCTAAAGTGGTGGAGCTGAATCAGGTGACTGAAAAAAATTCACCCGTTTCAGAAAACCATATGATCGAGGAAAATATGGTGTTGCGGGAAGCTTTGAAAAAGTTACCGGATATTTACCAAAAAGTTTTAATCTGGCGTATTGTTGAAGGCTACCCCTTAAATGAAGTGGCAGAAAGACTGGATAAGCCGGTGGGAACCATAAAAAGCCTTCAGTACCGGGGAGTCAGAAAATTAAAGGAAATACTGGAGGAAGGAGGGTATTTCAATGGGTGAACAAAAAAATCGCTACAACGAACAAGAATATATTAACGACTTCATCGATGAATTGATTATGGAATGCAAACCCACACCGCCTCCTAATCTGGACCAGGATATGGCAGCTATGCTGGAAACCGTTCGGAGCGTTAAAAGGCTCAGGAGTGATGAAGTTCCCTGGGAATGGCCTGAAGAAAAGAAATCTTCACCAGTCCGGTCAAAGTCAGGAAGACCGGAGTGGATAAAATGGCTGTCTGCTGCAGCGGCTATATTTCTAATTGTCGGATTTCTGCAAACCCAAAGACAGTCCGATGATGCCATGGACATGGTGGCAACAGAAATGGCACCGGAAGAAGCCGGACCAAGAATGATGATGGATACGGACGGTGGTCAGTTTGCTCTCGTTGCCGAAGCATATCAGGCTATGGAAAACTATGTTGGCACAATGGAAGTTGTCCGTGATTACGATGGAGTAACCTGGGAGGAAACCGTAGAAATAACGTATCAAAAGCCAAATCGATTTGTTTCGGTTACCCGGGTAGACACAGGAGAGCCATTAACCCGAATATATGACGGGCAGAAACTGTTAATATCTTACAGGGGAGAAGATGCTCAGGATGTAACCATTGAAGCCATGGGTCCGGAAGCCTTGAATCAATATTTATCGGACTATCATCTGGGAACCATGCTGGAAGAAATAAGAAATGCACCGGAAGTCAATATCCTTGGGGAAGAAAAAATAAACGGGCAGCAAACAACCCTTTATGAATATCGATATGATTCGGATCAGCCCTTTAGCCGGGTTTGGGTAGATGAAAGCCTTCAGCTGCCGTTAAAGCAAAAAATAATCCATGGCAATGGCGATCGGACGATTCGCCAGTATACAAGTCTGGCTGTCGACGTTGATTTGGATGAATCTGTATTTGCATTTGACTTTGAAGAAAATCAGGAGTTGCACTTTGCCTCTGCAGAAGCGGAAGAAGCCTTTGAAAGAACAGAAGAAGCTAAGGACGTCTCCATGGCAATGATTGATGATGGGGCAGGCCTAAGCACCGCTACGGTTTTCAACATTATAGACAGCTATTATCTGGAACTGAATTTGTTGGAATCTCCATACGGACTGAGGGAATTCAGGCTTTCGGAGGATGTAAGAGAACAACTGACATCCCGGCCTGTTCAACCGGGGCAGTTGGTATCCGTCGAATTTCAGGAAGCAGAAGCAAATGGAGAACTTGAAATGACCGCTCTGAACCAAATAGACCAGGTGGTTGTGGAAGGTTATTATCAGGGTGCGGTAGACAGTCATTCCGTTGAAGTTATCATTGAAGGGCATCCAAGGGTGTTATCTGTAGATGAAGAAGCCGTTGAAGGCGTAAGGGCTTTGTCTGAACAGCAGGCATCAGAAGGAACCGAAGGAATTCCTGTCAGAATGATCATTGAAGCATCAGAAATAACATTAAACGGGAAAATAACGGAAATAATCCGACTGGATTAAGCGATTCTTTAAAGAGGCAGGAAATGCTGAGAAATGGAGTCAAAATAATGACGGCAAAAGAGCTGGTTCGAAAAATTCATGAATCAGGTGGTCAGCCATATTGGGTGGGCGGCTGCGTCAGAGATTCTCTGATGGGCTGCCCGTCCAAAGATTATGACCTGGTTGTGTTTGAAATGACAGCAGAAGAGCTGGAATCTGTTTTGTCAGACCTGGGTGCATGGAAACAGTACGGAAAAACACAGCCAGTGTGGGTGTTATCAGGGGTCGCGGTAGAAATATCCCTCTCCGGGACTTCTTTAGAGAATGACGCAAAAAAAAGGGATTATACCCTGAATGCCATATATTGCAACGCCATGACCGGGCAACTGGTTGATCCACTGAAAGGGAGTAAAGATTTAGAGTGCCGGGTGCTGAGAATGGCAGGACCGGCTTCGCTTACACAGGACCCGCTGCGGATTTACCGGGGCTTTCAGCTGGCATCCCGATTCAACCTGGAGGTCGAGAAAGATACACTGCAAAAAATGAAGGAAACATCGGCAAAGAACATAGCTCCTGAGCGTATATACGATGAATTTAAAAAATGGATCCTGGCTCCTTTTCCGGAAACAGGATTTCATTACATGAAAAAAACCGGAAAATTTCCGCCTGTACTTCAAAGAGGAAGAGAGGAAGTAACAGAGCAGCTGGTTAAGGATGCGACTTTATACCGGGAGCAGAGCAGCTGGTCTGAAATGTTCATGTGGGCGGCTATCCTGCACTGCCAATACCCGGAAATCTTTAAAGGCAGTCCGGACCAAAGCCTCGCCGAAAGGAATGAAAAAGAAAGCATTTACAGTAAAATACGGAAGGATTTTTATGAATTCAGCCGTCATCACCAGAAAAGCAAGGAATTGGAAAGTCGGATAAGGGCCCTGGCGATCATCATCAGTTCTGACAGGGCAGCAGATTACCGGCGACTTTCTCTGCTGATGAAAAAGGAAGAGGCGTTTCTTTCAGCGAAGGTACTAAGGTTACGGGAGAAAATGAAATTAATTGTTTCATATTGTCCGACGGAAGCGCCCAAACCCTTTGTTAAAGGAAAAGATCTGAGTAAGCTGGGGATTCCAAAAGATGCCAGAATGGGCTTCTTGCTGAAAGTTGCCTTTCAGCTTCAACTGGAAGGTATAAGCAAACATCAGATTATGGACTATATCCAAAAAAACCATCATATATTATAAATCCAAATACACCTCTGAGGGGAATTATGATAGAATAGTACGAAGAGCCCAGACCAGAGGTGATTATGATGAAACGAACTGCCAAAATTCTTTTGGTGGAAGACAACGCTTTGGATGCCAAAATCATCACCGATTCTTTAAGAAAAAAGAATTATCGGATTGTCGGACATGCCACCTCCGTCGAAGAGGCAATGCCTCTGATTGCCAGGAGAAAACCGGATCTGGTTTTGATGGATATAACCCTTAAGGGTGAAAAGGACGGAATATGGGGAGCCAGCCAAATCCAGCAGACCATGAACATTCCTGTGTTGTTTTTGTCCGGCTTTTTAAGTGATGATGTGAAACAGCGAATTCTGGAGGCCGAACCAAGCGGATTTCTTATCAAACCCTTTAACGAGCAGGAACTTCATATAAATGTGGAGCTGGCCCTTTATAAGGCTGGCATGAAAAAAGAGCTGGAGCTAAAAGAGATTCGTTTTCAATCTATGGTCAAGGCATTACCGGACCTTTTAATTAATTATGACCGTCAGGGAAACTATCTGGAAGCAACTACCCAGGACAAAGACCTGATGCCGATCGGACTGGAGAATGTTAAAGGTAAAAACATTCTGGAGGTTTTGCCCGAATCCCTGGCAAGAAGCATTTTATTATGCATTGAGCGGGCAATTCAAAGCGGCAGTATGCAAACCCTTGAATATGAGCTGGAAACCTTTAAGGGAGAAAGGATTTTTGAGATGCGCTTGGCCGGCAGCGGAGAAAACGAGGCTGTGGCCATTGTCCGGGATGTAACGGAAGCCCGAAAAACGGAAGAAGAACTTATTTATCTCAGGTTCCGTGACCGTTTAACTGACCTCTACAACAGAGATTTTTTCGAAGAAGAACTGCAACGCCTGGATACAGAGCGCCAATACCCGCTCAGCGTGATCATCAGTGATATAGACGGTCTTAAAATGGTAAACGACGTTTTAGGACATCAGGAAGGTGACAAGCTGGTACAGCGAGCTGCGCAGGTTATGAAAGATTGTTTTAGGGATGAGGATATTATTTGTCGTACCGGTGGAGATGAGTTTACCATTCTGTTGCCCCAGACCAATGAAGCCGATACCCGGAAAATGATGCGAAGAATCCGGGAAAAAGCACAGGAAATGACATATAAAGGTGAATACACCCAAATGGCCCTGGGAGCTGCAACAAAGGTTAAATCTACCATGAGTACCACGGAGCTGTTAAAAGAAGCGGATGATAATATGTATCAGAATAAGCTGACCAATCGGGATAACAAACTGTCAGATCTGTTGAAAATTCTTGAGAAAACACCTGGATTTAATCCCGGTGCAAATCAAAAGTACTGGGAGAGACTCTCGCGGCTTAACCCCCTGATAGAAGACTGACGGAAGATACTGAGGAATGGTTAAAGTGCCATTCCTTTTTTATTTTCAATTATGATATACTATTCTCCGGAAAGGGGTTTTTTTATGAACCAATTATCCTGGCAGCAACAATACTGTCAGCTTCGCAATACGATTATTATGGAACAATATCCACACCTGAACCCGGCACAAAAAGAAGCAGTGCTCAATACAGAAGGCCCTTGTCTGGTTTTGGCAGGAGCTGGTTCCGGCAAGACTACCATGCTGGTGAACCGAATTGGCCACATGATACGATTCGGGTCTGTTTATGGCAGCGATGATGTACCGGAAGGGATGACGGAAAAGGAATATGATCAGTTAAAGGAGTGGCACGAGGGAAATCCCGAGCCCAATACACCTATCCCCCTGGCCATTTCCAGAGTACTGGAATATAAGTCTGTAGATCCGGGAAATGTTCTGGCCATCACTTTCACAAATAAAGCCGCCAGAGAAATGAAAGAACGGGTTAATCAACTGTTGAAAGGCCGATACAGCCGGATGTGGATCAGTACCTTTCATGCCGCCTGCGCACGGATGCTGAGGAGTGACATTCATCGTCTGGGCTATGGCAGCAATTTTGTGATTTATGATGCGCAGGATCAGCAGGTCCTGATAAAAGAATGCATCAAACAGTTAAATCTAAGTGATAAAAAATATAACCCCCGGGCAGTAGGCGGCTGGATCGGTAAGATGAAGGACAGCATGATCAGCGTAAAAGAGAGTAAGAGGCAAAATGAAAAAGATATTTACGGAAGACAACTGGCAAATATCTATGAGCTTTACGAAAAAAAGCTGTTTCAAAACAATGCCCTTGATTTTGATGACCTGATTCTAAAAACACTTCAACTTTTTGAAGAAGCACCGGAAGTGCTTCGATATTACCAGGAAAGATTTCAGTATGTTTTAGTAGATGAATTTCAGGACACCAACAAACCGCAATACTTATGGGTAAAGGCTCTGGCAAAGCAGCACCGCAACCTCTGCGTGGTGGGCGATGACGATCAGAGCATCTACGGCTGGCGAGGGGCAGATATAGAGAATATCCTTGGCTTTGAAAAAGATTTCAAAGATACAACCACCATAAAACTGGAACAAAACTACCGCTCCACCGAAACCATACTTAAAGCAGCCAACGAAGTTGTTGCCAATAACCGTTACCGGAAATTGAAAAAATTATTTACCAAAGGGATGGAAGGCGAAAAACTGAAATACTGCCGATGTGCCAGCGAATATGCAGAGGCAGATTTTGTTGTACAGTCAATGCAGGATCTTCACGAAAAAGGGCAGCCCTATAGCGACTTTGCCGTTCTATACCGCACCCATGCACAGTCCCGAGTGCTGGAGGAAGCCATGATGAAGGCCGGAATCCCCTATCGGATTTACGGCGGCACCCGTTTTTACGACCGTAAAGAGATCAAAGATATTTTGGCTTATTTGAAAGTTATTGAAAACCCCAGTGATGAACTAAGCCTTAAACGCATTTTAAACACCCCCCGTCGCGGTATTGGAGATAAAACGGTAGAAACATTGGAAGTGCTGGCTTCGGATTTGGATATGCCTTTATGGAGGATGCTGGCGGAAACGGATCAGTGGCGGCACCGTATCAGCAGCCGTGCAGCAAATTCCCTGGCTAAGTTTATGACCATGGTTACTCCCTGGGTGGAGCAAAAAGCAACCTATGCCGTTACAGACCTGGTGGAAGAAATATATGCCACCACCGGTTACCTGAAACAGCTTCAGGAGGATGGAAGTATAGAAGCCCAGGGAAGAGTGGAAAACCTGATGGAATTTCTTTCCTTAACCCGCGAATTTGACCAGACAGCTGAAGAAGAAACCCTGGAAGATTTTTTAGCCGGTACAACGCTGGAAGCAGCCGTCGACTCCCTGGAAGAAGAGGACGACACAGGTGCCTTGCTGATGACTCTGCACAGTGCCAAAGGACTTGAATTCCCGGTGGTATTTATGCCGGGCATGGAAGAAAACATTTTTCCTTCCAGCATGTCCCTGAAAGAAGGCAACGAGGAGGAGGAGCGACGTCTCTGTTACGTGGGGCTGACTCGTGCAAAGCAAAAACTATACCTTAGCAACGCGGTTACGCGTACCCTTTACGGATTTACCGGCTACAATGAGGTGTCCCGATTCATGAAGGAAATTCCCACAGAATGCATGGAAGAACTGGGGGATGAACGGAGCGTTTCGGACTCCCGGCAGGAAGCTTTTCGGAAAAAACAGCAAAAGCAACGATGGCAGCGAAAAGAAATCAAACCCATGGAAACATTTGCATCTCCAAAGCATGCTGGAGAAGATCAATCCATTAAGACCGGTCAAAAGGTAAGCCATCCTGTTTTTGGAAGCGGTACAGTGGTTTCAAAAGCTAATGAACTGGTAACCATTGCTTTTCCCGGAGGCGGTCTAAAAAAAATAAATCTGGATTATGTGAAGCTGACCATTGAAGATTAACAAAAATGAGGTGAATCACTGTGAGTCGTAGTGAAGAAATTGAGAAAATCCATCAGCTGGTAAAACAGCTGAATCATTACCGATACCATTATTATGCCCTGGATCGGCCTCAAGTCAGTGATCAGGAGTACGACGAGCTATATGACAGGCTGGAAAAACTGGAAGAGGAGAATAACTACCGGCTACCGGATTCACCTACTCAGAGAATTGGTGATGAACCGTTAAAATCCTTTCAGTCACATCGTCATTTGCAGCCCTTATGGAGCTTGGATAAAGTTAAAAATCCACAGGAACTAAAGAATTGGGAACAGCGCCTGCGAAAAAATTTATCGGATTCACAAGAAACAGTGTCATATATTTTAGAATACAAATACGACGGACTGACGGTAAACCTAACCTATCAGGACGGCTATCTGGTACAGGCGGCCACCCGTGGTAACGGCGAAACCGGAGAGGCTATTCTTCCTCAGGTTAAAACCATTAATTCAGTTCCCCTTTCCATTCCTTTTAAGGGAACCCTGGAGGTTCAGGGTGAAGGCCTGATGCGGTTATCAACCTTCGAAGCTTATAATCGTCAGGCAGAAGAACCACTGAAAAACCCCAGAAATGGAGCGGCGGGTGCATTGCGCAACCTTAACCCAAAAGTAACGGCAACCAGAAAGCTAGATATGCTCTGTTACCAGACAGGATACTGTGATGGAAAAAGCTTTGATAATCATGAAGAAATGCTGAGCTTTTTAAGAAAAAATTACTTTCCTGTCAGTAACGAAATATATCGGGCAAAAAATTTGGATGAAGCAATAGATCAGATTCAGAAAATGGAAAAAGCCATTCCTTCGCTGGATTTCATGGTAGATGGTGTCGTGATTAAAGTGAATCAGATTGCTTTGAGGGAAGAACTGGGATACACCCAAAAGTTTCCGCGTTGGGCAGTAGCCTATAAGTTCGAAGCCCAGGAAGTTACAACAGTACTAGAAGAAGTGATTTGGCAGGTGGGGCGGACGGGAAAGCTGACACCGGCTGCCGTTCTGGAACCGGTGGAGGTAGGAGGTGTTACTGTTCAAAGGGCAACCCTGAATAACTGGGAGGATATACAGCGGAAAAACCTGAGACTGGGAGTTAAGGTCTGGCTGAGAAGATCCAATGACGTAATACCGGAAATAATGGGTCGGGTAGAAGAAAAAACCCCCGGAGAACCAATTCCGAAACCGGAAAAATGCCCTGCCTGTCATACGGAACTGGTGGAAAAAGGAGCTCATATTTTCTGCCCCAACAGCCTATTTTGCAAACCGCAGCTAATCTATAAGCTTGCACACTTTAGCAGCCGGGATGCTATGGATATTGACGGTTTCAGTGAAAAAACGGCAGAACAGCTTTATGAAGAGCTGGAACTTACAAGCATTCAGCAGCTGTACGATCTGAAAAAAGAGGATTTGCTGAAGTTGGAAGGATTCAAGGAAAAACGAGCTGATAATCTGCTTAATGCCATTGAAAAAAGCAAGGACTGCACTTTGGATCGGTTTTTGTTTGCGCTGGGGATTCCCAACGTTGGCAGAAGAACCGCCGGCGATCTGGCAAGGTATTTTGGCAGTATCGAATCACTGAGAAAGGCAACAGTGGAAGATCTGGTACTATTACCGGATGTTGGAGAGATTGTGGCAGAGGGGATTGTAACCTTTTTTAATGACAGGCGGATTTTAGAGGCGATTCAGTCTTTAATGGATATGGGAGTGAAACCAAAACCTCTTTATGAAGAAGCAGCAATGCAGAACTCACCCTTTGCTGGAAAAACCGTGGTGGTTACCGGAAAGCTCACAGCTTTTAGCCGTCAGGAAGCCAAAGAGAAGCTGGAAAAACTTGGAGCTAAAGTCTCCGAA
Organism: Tindallia sp. MSAO_Bac2; assembly: GCA_003838145.1. Taxonomy (GTDB): domain Bacteria; phylum Bacillota; class Clostridia; order Peptostreptococcales; family Tindalliaceae; genus Tindallia. The sequence goes on along the minus strand of QYZZ01000083.1, from coordinate 9,665 downwards.
AGTGTCAGTGCCAAGACAGATATCCTCATATATGGGGAGGATGCAGGCAGTAAGCTTAATAAAGCACAAAAGTTAAAAGAAACCGGTAAAAACCCGGATATAGAATTAATGGACGAAAATACGTTGAATGAGAAACTGGGAGGGAATTAAAATGGCCAATGCTAATGTAGGGCTGCAGGTACTGCCATCGGTAGCGGATGAATACGTATATGGAGTGGTGGATCAGGTGATCCAGATGATTCAGGATTCAGGAGTGAAATATGAAGTGGGCCCCCTGGAAACCACCATGGAAGGCGATCTGGACGAACTGATGGAAATTGTCAAAGAAGCACAGAAAGTGTGTATTCAGGCTGGAGCAGGGAATGTGATGTCTGTGGTGAAAATACAATATCGTCCGGAAGGCGTGAGTATGGATGAAAAAGTGGCGAAACACCGTTGATCATTTAATGTCTGCCGGTGTAGGCGTATTATTTCTGTTTTTATGGGAAATGACCGGAAGGCTCCAAATCCTGCCGGCATACTTACTGCCACCGCCAAGCAGGATTCTTCTGGCAATGGTCCGGAATGCAGATCTGTTGTGGCAGCATGCCAGAATCACATTACTGCAGGCAGTGGTGGGATTTGCCATTGCCATGCTGCTGGGCTGTTTGCTGGCGCTGTGGCTGGATTACTCGCCTTTAGCGCGAAAAACGCTGTACCCCTATTTGATAACTTCACAGACGGTTCCTATTATCGTGTTGGCACCGCTCTTTGCAATGTGGTTTGGTTTCGGCATTCTTCCAAAAGTGCTGATTGTTGTGCTGGTATGTTTTTTCCCTATTACCATTAGCCTGATGGAAGGCTTAGCTACAGTGGATAAAGAACTGATGGACCTGATGCATGCCATGGATGCTTCCACCTGGCAAAAATACCGTTGGGTAAAGCTGCCGGCAGCCATGCCGTCTTTATTTTCCGGCCTTAAAATATCGGGCACCTACAGTATTATGGGCGCAGTGATCGGAGAGTGGATTGGCGGTAGAATGGGGCTGGGAGTTTACATGCTTCGGGTCCGGCAGTCCTTTGCAACAGACCAGGTTTTTGCTGTTATTACCGTTATTGTGATTCTCAGTATTTTAGTGCTGAAAATCATTCAGTTGGCTGAAGAAAAAGCCATGCCATGGCAACAGCATGACCAGTCCCAGGAAGAACCTGTTGACCAGCAGAAATGATCGATGGATGGAGGCATGCCAAAATGGACTCAATACTGGAAGCAAAAAACATCAAAAAATCCTTTGTCCGCCTTCATACACTGGAAAATATTTCCCTGCATCTTAACCGTAAAGAATTTGTTACGATACTGGGGCCCAGTGGCTGTGGTAAAAGCACCCTGTTTAGCATTATTGCCGGCATTGCTTTACCGGATCAGGGAGATGTTATCATTGAAGGGGAAAAATACACGGGAATCGCAGGCAGAGTCAGTTTTATGCACCAGAAAGACTTGCTGCTGCCCTGGCGGAACATTCTGGATAACGTATGCCTGCCATTATTTTTAAAAGGAATAAACCAACGCCAGGCTCACGCAGAAGCACTTCCTCATTTTGCCCTTTTCGGGTTGGAGGGGTTTGAAAAATATTACCCGGCACAATTATCCGGAGGCATGCGACAAAGGGCTGCTCTTCTGAGAACTTTTATGTTTTCTCAGGATATTATGTTGTTGGATGAACCCTTCGGAGGATTAGATGCACTTACACGACAAACCATGCAACAATGGCTGATGAATGTCATGGAAGAGATAGAATCCTCTGTTTTGCTCATCACCCACGATGTGGATGAAGCACTGCTGCTTTCAGACCGGGTTTACGTATTGTCTCATCGGCCGGCTGAAATCCGAAAAGAATTCAGGGTGAATCTGAAGCGCCCCCGGGGACTTAATTCTTTCGCAGAGCCGGAATATATTCAATTAAAAGAGTCTGTTTTAGCATGCCTGACGGACAGACCATCGGAGGAATGATCATGAGCTGGAAAAAAAGAGCCATATATATCCTTATGGGTATATTCCTTACCATTACAGCCTGGGTGCTGTCTCTGGAGTATGTGACCTACGATGTGGATCACTATATGACCGAGTTCGAAAAACAAAACTGGATACCGCAAGCCGGTATGGATCAGGAAAATCTTGAACATGCAGCAGAGGAGATCATCCTTTACCTTCAGGGGGAAAAAGAAGACTTCCAGACCATGGCGGTAAAAGACGGAGAGTATCAGCCCCTTTATGACGAGCGGGAACGACTGCATATGGTAGACGTACTGGATCTTTATAACACAGCCCGGTTGCTGCGAAACATATCCATAGCAGGCTTCATCCTGCTGCTGATCTGGGTTGTCCTGAAAGACAAAAAATGGCAGAATCACTTTCTTCGAACCCTGTTTTACACCGGTCTGGCCAATGTAGACATGATGATACTGTTAGGACTTCTGATCTGGCTGGACTTTACCAAGTACTTCACATACTTCCATCTGCTGCTGTTTGATAACGACTTATGGATACTGGATCCGCAACGACACGTATTGATCCAGCTATTACCGGAAACATTCTTTATCAATACGGCTATGAAAATAGGGTTAACAGCTATGGGCAGCTTACTGGTCATCGGGATTATTGCGTGGCAGCTGGAAAGAATGCTTCGCCGATACCAGGATTCATGCCGGGAATATGAAGAGAAAGGAAACTTGGAATGAAAATCGGAAAAGTGCCGACAGATTTTTTAAGAGATAAAATTATTGCCAATGTAAAGAGCACCCGAAAAGAAGTACTGGTAGGGGCTGGTATTGGAGAAGACTGCGCTGTATTGGACCTGGACAACCAGCTATGCGTTGTCAGTACAGATCCCATTACCGGGGCCGTTGCGGATATAGGAAATCTGGCCGTACATATTGCCTGCAATGACGTGGCATCAGACGGAGCTGAGCCTGTAGGAGTGATGCTGACGGTTCTGGCACCCTCCAGCACCACCGAAGAGGATCTGGAACAAATAATGAAAGATGCCAGTAAAGCCGCGGAGAGCATTTCAGTTCAGATACTGGGAGGGCATACAGAAATAACAGATACCGTAAATCAGGTGGTTATCAGCACTGTGGCTATCGGAAAACAGCGGCGGGATCGTATGATTAAGTCTGCAGGAGCAAAGCCGGGAGACATTATTGTGATGACCAAACACGCTGGTCTGGAAGGAGCAGCAATTCTGGCTCACGACAAAGAAGGTGAACTCTCGGAAGTGTTGGGTAGAGAATTGATGAAAGAAGCCAAAGAACAAAAACACCATATCAGTGTTGTTCCTGAAGGAATTTTGGCAGGAACCCTGGGCGTAACCGCCATGCACGACGCCACAGAAGGCGGCATTATGGGAGCGTTATGGGAGCTGGCGGAAGCCTCTCAGACGGGAGCGGAAATTCATCGGGATCAAATCCCGCTTCTGCCTTCGACCATAGCCATTTGCCGGCATTTTGAAATAGATCCATACCGACTGATTTCCAGTGGTGTTATGATTATGACGATCCCTCCGGATAAACTTGACAATCTGATGGCAAAACTCCATGAAAATAAGATAGAAGCGTCGGTAATAGGTAAAATAACATCCGGGGAAAGGTATATTCTGGCGGACGGAAAAAAGGTTCCTTTAGAAGAGCCGGACGTGGATGAATTGTATCAGGTTCTTTAACGGAGCGAGCAGGTTACATTGTGATTACATTCCCTGTAGTCCCATTGACATTAGCTGATTCAGAGTGATATATAATAGAAAGATGCAGCAATTAATACAACATAGAAACTATGCCGGGAGGCTTTTCAATGAAAAAAATAAGAATGATTGGACTTGGAATAATTCTGATGCTTGCGGCGCTTACTCCACAGTTTGTTTTTGCTGATGTCCCCACCATAAGGGCAGAAGTAGATGAAAGAATGATGGATATCCCAGTTGTTCAGATGACTATGGATGGTGAACCTCTGGCTTCTGATGTGCCGCCGGTACTTTTTCAGCATGATGGACAATACCGGACACTGGTACCAGTAGCTGCTATAGCCAATCAAACCGGTGCAGAGGTAAGCTGGGATGGAGAAAAACGGCAGGTGAGCATATCAAACGAAGAGAAAGAAATACTCCTAACCATTGACAGTGCAAGCGTTCAGGTTAATGGTGAAGAAAAAATTCTTCCCAGTCAGGTGCCAGCCAAAATTGTCACCTATCAGGGGCGCGGGAGAACCATGGTTCCTGTAAGGTTTTTAGGGCAAGAACTGGGACTAGATGTTGGATGGGACAATGATACCAGAACAGTCGTTATTCGATCACCAGAAACTGAATTACTACCGGATGAATCCGTCGATACTCATGAAGAAGATGATATAGCACCTGTAGATCATGATGGAGATGAGGCACTGCTGGAAGATATAAGCATTAAAATGGTGGAAGGAATGCCGGAAATTCGAATTAAAACAGGAGAAGAAGTTCACTACAGTACGGCTCAGCTGATGAACCCACAGCGGCTGGTTTTTGACTTTAATCATACCCGCTTAAGAATGGACAATTCTGAACACATGCAGAACGACAAAACCATAAAAGTTTCAGCGCCCGGCAACGCATACATAAGTGCTGTCCGTTCCTCTCAGTTTGAACGCGACCCATGGGTAACCCGGCTGGTGCTGGATCTGAAAAATGATATTGGTCATGATATCCGTTATGATGAAAGAACAGAAGAGATGGTTATCCGCCTGATTCACTACGTTGATGACGTTCGCTTTGAACGCTACAACGCGAAGGAAGTACTGGTGATTGAGGGCAGCAATGTTCACAACTACAATTTAATGAAACTGGACAGCCCTAATCGTTTGGTGGTTGATATAAAAGACTCCCTGCTAAACCCGGGGCATCGCTTCCCTGACTTTAACGTCGGCGGACGAGTGGCACACCGGATCAGAGTGTCTGAGTTTACTCCGGACCACCACTATGATCCGGATGATAAAATAGTCCGGACTGTCATTGATTTAAACAACGTACCAGATTTAGATGACCTTTATTTTGATAAACAAAATGGAAGACTGGTCGTACACCTGGAAGGAGAACCGGAAGATGGTTATCGCTATGTGGAGTCCGGCTGGACATCATCAAAGCTTACATTTTATGGCAACAGCGCCGTTGACTACAAAATAGAAGTGGATGAATCCGCCTCCATTGTAAAACTGATTATGCCGAAGGATAATATGAACATACCATTTGAAATTCTTGATATAGACGATCCTTTAATCGACTTTATTCAGATGACCAACACCGCACAAAACGGTCAATTAATAGCAAATGTTCATGTTAAGGCCGGTGTGGAAATAAGAAGCCCGGGCATTAAAAACACAAAAGACCTGGAGCTGGAATTCACCAACCGTGATCTGCGCTATCGGGAAAGACTCATAGTGATTGATGCCGGTCATGGTGGCAAAGATCCGGGGGCTACATCGTCTAACTTAGGTATGACAGAAAAGGAAGTTGTGCTGGAAGTGGCACTTGAAGCAGAAAAGCTGCTGCAGGAAGCCGGTTTCAGAACTTACATGACTCGAAGGGATGACACATTTGTTACCTTGCAAGATAGAGCGGCCATTGCAAATCAGATGAATGCAGACATTTTTGTAAGTGTACACGCCAATGCAGCACCCAGATCTGACTTAAAAGGGGTGGAAACCCTTTACTATCCCAGTGAAAACAGCCCTACTGATTTTCGGGATAATCTGCGGCTGGCAGAAATTTTTCAGGAAGAAATGGTACGGACATTAAATGCCTCCAGTCATCGGATTAATGCCCGGGACCGGTTGTATGTACTGAGGGAAACTAAGATGCCGGCCATTATAACGGAAATTGGTTTCCTGACCAATCCGGAGGAAGAAAGGCTGTTGGCAACCAGTCAATATCGAAAACTGGCTGCAGAAGGAATTCGAAATGCAGTAATTCGATATGTGGAGGAAACAGGAACCCATCTTTCAGAAGCCAGGTAAAAGATAGCAAGTTGAAGGCATAGACCACAAACGATGATTCATCGCTTGTGGTCTGATATTTTGAGACCGAAAGGGAGGATTCACGTGGAGCTTATTCTTGGATACTTGTTTATTTTTGCTGCTAAAACAGCAGATATGAGCATGGCAACAGTGCGGACCATCATGGCAATGCGGGGAAGAAGAATAGAAGCCTTCGCAATAGGATTCGTCGAGGTTATTATATGGGTTATGGCCATTGGGAGAGTGTTGGATAATCTGAATGATCCTTTTAATGTTATTGCCTATGCTTTAGGATTTGCATCCGGCGGTTATGTTGGTATAATATTGGAAGAGCGGATGGCATTAGGAGATCTGGTAGTCCAGGTGATTACTTACAAAAAAGCCATGAGCCTGGTGGACAGTATCCGGGATGCAGGCTTTGGAGTAACGGTTGTGGAAGGTCATGGACGCTATGGTATCAACCATCTGCTGAACGTAACCATCCAACGGAAAAACCTGGCAAAGCTGCACCGTATCCTGGACCAGCACGACGCAAAGGCATTTGTAACAGTTACAGATGCCCGTGCCATTAAAGGCGGTTATTTCACCAAAATGAAAAGATAACAAAGATCCGAAGGGAGCTAATACATGCGAAATGATGGAAGAAAAGCCGATGAGTTAAGACCGATTACCTTTGAAAGAAATTTCACCAAATACGCATCCGGATCCGTTCTGGTAACAATGGGAAATACAAAAGTAATCTGTACTGCATTTATGGAAGAAAAGGTCCCGCCTTTTCTTAAAGGCAGTGGAAAAGGATGGATAACTGCCGAATACTCAATGCTTCCCAGTGCCACCCATACCAGAAAAATCCGGGAATCCAGCAAAGGAAAAGTGGAAGGAAGAACCCAGGAAATCCAGCGTTTAATTGGACGGGCTCTTCGATCCGTGGTGGATCTGAAAGTAATTGGAGAAAGAACAGTCTGGATTGACTGTGACGTGATACAGGCAGACGGCGGAACACGGACAGCATCCATCACAGGTGCGTTTATCGCATTGATGGAAACGCTGATTGAAATGAGAGAAAACCGGCAAATCAGGGAAATACCAATCAACCATTATCTGGCAGCTGTCAGTGTTGGCGTGGTCGACGGTAAAGCGCTTCTGGATCTGTGCTATGAGGAAGATTCAACAGCAGCTGTTGACATGAACCTGGTGATGACAGAAGCGGAAGAGCTGGTGGAAATCCAGGGATCCGGTGAAGAAGCCACGTTTACCTTGGACGAGATGAATCAGATGATCGATCTTGGAAAAAGTGGAATAGAAGAACTGATTGAACAGCAAAAGAAAGTGATATCAGAAATATATGCTGAAAAGGCAAGGAAATAGGAGGAGGACACGTTGGAAAAGATAAGGGCAGTTATTGCAACTGGAAATGTCCATAAATTAAAGGAAATCGCAGACATGTTAAAAGACTTTCCCATTGAAGTGGTTTCCATGAAGGATATAGGGCTGGAAAATATGGAAATCGAAGAAACCGGAGACTCCTTTGAAGAAAACGCGCTGATAAAAGCCATGGCGGTTTGTGAAGCAACAAACAGCCTTTCTCTGGCAGACGATTCCGGTTTGGAAGTGGATGCCCTGGATGGCAGGCCGGGCGTATATTCAGCCCGTTATGCAGGCGAAAATGCCACTGACGGGGATAATAACGCCAAACTGCTGCAAGAACTGGACGGTGTCCCCATGGAGAAAAGAAGCGGACGTTTTGTGTGCGCATTGGCAGCGGCTTTTCCGAATGGTGAAGTGATGGTTACCAGAGGCGAAGTGGAAGGGTATATTGATTTTGAAGAAAAAGGCGAAAACGGCTTTGGCTATGATCCAATGTTTTATGTACCCCGGCATCGAAAAACCTTTGGAGAATTAAACCCGGAAATCAAAAACGGCATGAGCCATCGTTCAAGAGCCTTAGAGAGTTTAAAAGAAATGCTGATTCAACATTTTAAGGAGTAGAAAGATGAAAATAGGCGTATTGGGTGATACACACGGAAATATCCAACAATTAAATAAAGCAATCAACATGCTGGAGGACTGCGATAAAATACTCCATACCGGTGACTTTTTTCATGATATTGAGAAACTGGAAAAACATTTACAGGAAAAAATAACAGCCGTTGCCGGCAACTGTGACCGTCAGCCGGGACTTCCGGCAGAGAAGATCCTGGAGATTCACAACCAAAAAGTGTTTCTGTGTCACGGACATCAATACGGGGTTAAGTACGATTTTAACCGTTTGTATTACAGAGCATTGGAAGTAAAAGCCGACATAGCTGTGTTTGGCCATACTCACATTCCGGCTCTTGTAGAAGAAAAGGGCATATACCTTATCAATCCCGGGAGTGCTTCGGAACCAAGAATAAGTGGAGATCCGACCTGTTTAAGGCTTAACCTCCAAAAGCCATCCGACAGCGAGTTTATATCAATTTCTTCTTGACAAAGCAGCTGGAAGATGGTAAATTATAATACGTGGCAAAAAGGAAACAGGATCGTGCGGGTGTAGTTCAGTGGTAGAACTTCAGCCTTCCAAGCTGATCGCGAGGGTTCGATTCCCTTCACCCGCTCCATTTATTCTGTGCCCATAGCTCAGCTGGACAGAGCAACGGCCTTCTAAGCCGTGGGTCCGGGGTTCGAATCCCTGTGGGCACGCCACAGGATGCTGAGTCCCTGGCCGATAAGCAGCACATATACATGGTGGATGTAGTCAAGTGGTTAAGACACAGGATTGTGGCTCCTGCATGCGTGGGTTCGAATCCCATCATCCACCCCACCATTGGGATATAGCCAAGTCGGTAAGGCAGCGGACTTTGACTCCGTCATGCGCAGGTTCGAGTCCTGCTATCCCAGCCAATAGCGTGGCGGCTAACCCCGCCACATTATGCGGAAGTGGCTCAGTGGTAGAGCATCGCCTTGCCAAGGCGAGGGTCGCGAGTTCGAATCTCGTCTTCCGCTCCACAATTTCATGCGGCATTAGCTCAATTGGATAGAGTACCTGACTTCGAATCAGTTGGTTGCAGGTTCGAGTCCTGCATGCCGCGCCAGTTATTGTAAAAGAACCAGCGATTTAGTGTCGCTGGTTCTTTTTGTAAGTCAATTTGTAATCAACTCAACTTCCGCAGCTTTAAAACCCAGTTTCTGGTATAATTGAACTGCTTATATCTAAAATGCCATGCGGAAATATTTGTTTTCGGCATAGCTGATCGTGGTGTCAAAGATTTGCAAAAATGAAATTGAGGAGAGGAATAAATGCCAGCTATTACCCAAAAAAACTGATGTTATCGAAAAAAACATAGAGATCAGTTGGACTTTATCCAACAGGTCTATAGGGATGGGGAGCTTCCTGGAAAATGTCAACATCAAAGCTAGAAAATGAATGGCTTAATCTATCCTTAGATGTACTTCGAAGATTTGCTGAACTTGAACTGATGCTCCATCAATTTCCAGAAGAACTATCGTACGTTCAAAAGTACATAAGTGGAAGGGTAACCATATAAAGGCATTTATGGGAGACGAAAAGTAGGCAGCATAACGGACCAGTTTGTCATCCTGGAATACAGCAGATTGTTTGAATCGTATGACAGTTAAGTCTTGAAACGGAACCAATTCACAGGGAGGATTG
>QYZZ01000082.1 GCA_003838145.1 Tindallia sp. MSAO_Bac2 | reverse complement strand
TTGACACTCCCACAGCTAAAGCAATGAGATTCTTGGGTGATTAAACGCCAGTCTGTTTCCAGTAGACGAGTATGACCCCAAGCTAAGGGCATGCCATTGCCCCTCCTAAGACAGTACATTTAGTATCTTAGGCTGATAGACTGTTACCACCTATCACAGGTGCTTTAATGATATTCATTGCACCTACTCGATCACGATGTGTTTTGAAGCCACATGAACATTTATATTTTCTATCCCTTGCCTTGTTTTTTTCTGCACACTCTGGACAGGTTTGACTGGTATATTTGGGGTCTACGTACTCCACTTTTATCCCTGAAAGACCTGCTTTGTACTCGATATACTGGGCTAATCGATAGAATGACCATGTGTGCAAATTTTTTTCGTTTTTACGGCTTGTTCTTGCCGTCTGGCGTATGCCAGATAGTTGCTCTATGCGTATTGTTCCAACACCTTCTTGCATAGCAAAGTCAACGATTTGACGACTTGTTTTGTGGTCTTTGTCTTTCATCCATCTTTGTTCTTTATCATTCATTTTTTTGATTGCGTGCGGCTTCTTAGCTTTTCCAAGTTTCTTGCGCTTGCTTCTAAATTTGCGTTTCACGTACTTGTTTTCTCTACCATTACCAAAAAACTTGGTTTTACCTGTTTCTGTTATTGCAACTGCTGGACATTTTAGACCTAAATCGACACCTAAAACACCTGTATCTGTACTTTCTGTGTCATCTACAGTTACAGCTATTTGAGCAATCCACTTGCCTGATTTCTCTGTGATTCTAAGGGTTCCTAACTTGCCATTTAGTTTTTCTATTTGATAGGTCGATAGCAATATAGGCACATTAATGCGTGTGCTTTTGCCGCTTACAAGCACTGGAAAACGCAAAACATCATCTTTTAGTGTCCAGTTTTGATTGTTCCAAATGCTAACCGGTTTTTTAAGAACGCTTCTGGTCTTTGTTTTTCGGTACTTTGCGTAGACCGATTTTGCATCTTGTATTGCTTGATTTTTCAGTGCACTGGGCAGTGTAGCTGAAACGGTGCCACTCGTATGCTTAATACGCTCGTCTGTTTCAATACATTCAGAGACGATGGTGTTTATCAAACGAATGTATTCAACGGTTGCTGTTTTTAGATACTCTCGTTGCTCTGTTGTTGGAATCAACTTAGCTTTTACAGTTATTTGCACCGTTTCACCCCCTCGTTTTTTGTTCTTCGACATACCGCCTGATCGTTTCGCTCGATACGTTTCCTGCGGTGGATACAAAATAGCTCCGCGTCCACAAACTTGGCAAATGCTTCAGGTGTGAAAACTCCTGTCGCAATTTTCTTGATGTCGCTCCTTTCAATTTTGCCATTATGGCTGATGGGCTGATTGTTGGCAATGCGTTGACGAACAAATGGCAATGGTCTTTATCACATTCCACTGCCAGTATTTGAATATCGATTTCTTCACAAATTTCAGAAAGTAGAATTTTCAAACGTTCTTCAACTGCTCCTACCAATACTTTTCGGCGGTATCTTGGGCAAAATACAAAATGATAATTAATCAGCGATACAGTTGTTTGGGTTCTTCTATATGCTTGGCTCATAAATACAGTGTATCACTG
>QYZZ01000081.1 GCA_003838145.1 Tindallia sp. MSAO_Bac2 | reverse complement strand
CGCGACTGTTGTTCAATGGGAAAAATTGTAATGCTTAGAGACAGAAAAGACCCGATCAGAAAAGATGATCGGGTCTTTTCTGTCTCTGCACTACAATTCTTTCCTTAATAATTATATCATAAGAACTAAATTCCAAATATCAGATATTGCGTTTTAACTGAAAGACTGATAACTTCAATGCAACATCTTCAGATATGTCTGATATGGAAGCGATTCTTTCCACAAAATAACGAAGATGTATTTTATGACTTAGACGTTCAATGGACTTGTTCCCAAAAACCTGCCGGGCGATGGATTCCTCCATCTTGTCCGCTTCGCCTTCGAAAAAGTATACTTTATTAACATGCTCTTCTACCATGCCTGTGTTTTGAAAAAAACTCCGAACCCCTTTCATTAGTTCGTCTGCAGCCTTACAGGATGCACGGGATAATTCAACAAAAGATTCTGTGGCAAAATCAGGAATCTGTGGGTTCTCAATAGACAGATTTAAGTGAACTGCTTTTGCTCTGTCGACAAGTTCGTCGAGGGCATCTGTCAGTTCCAGTATATCACCACTGGCATCCGGAATAAGGTTATATGCATATAGCTTGTATTTAATATTCTTTAGCTTTTCGTCAGCTTCTTTTTCAGCAGCAGTCATCTCTTTTACCCTCTCTTCAAAGGCCTCATTTTTGCCTTTAAGATATTCCTCGACACCTGCCTGAAAAACAAGAATGCCTCTGGTAATAGCCTTCAGATATGCATCAATTTCATCTTCCAGTTCTTTGCTGTGATTTTTAAAGAGATTTTTCATGAAATACCTCCTTTATAAAACTCAGTACTCATATTCCATAATCTTTCCGTAAATGGTTCTTTTGCATTTTCCTGTTCCTGCATAAAGGACAAAATGCTCTCAACATCGCCGGAAAGCTTGTCAGCCTGATGAAGAATTTGCGCCTCCACAGTTTTAGGCAGTACAGGAGATCCCCACTCAAGGGCTCCATGATGTCCAAGAATTCCATTCAGAATAATCAGGGCATCATCTCTGTCAAATTCGTCAATAGTATCAATCGTCTTTTGAGTGTAATGAGCACCAATAAATATATGTCCCAGCATTTTTCCTTCGTCACTGAATTGATTGGAAGGCAGCGGTTCGTACTCAATTATTTTTGCCCAGTCATGTAAAAAAGCCATCGCAATCAAACGGTCAATTTGTCGTTGAGACAATTTCTTTGTCGTCGCTACCATGATGCAATATTTCAACACTTCAAGGGTATGTTGCAAAATCCCATGCCTAAAATTATGATGTACCGATTTTGCAGCCGGATATGTGCAGTATTTTTCATAATAAGGAGCCTGAAAAACCATTCGGTCTACCAATGTTTGAACTGGAAGGGTTTTAATTTTATCACGAAATTCCGTTAACCATTGCTGCATCTGTTCATAATTCCATTTGCTGGATGGTATCAGAGCGCTCATATCTACTGAATCCCTGTCTATTTCAGTTATTTTTTTGACCGTCAATTGTAACCGTCCCTGGTATTCACCAACCAGTGCACAGATTTCGACAACCGCCGGTTCTTCACAGAGATCCAGTAACGGGTCATCTTGATTTATATCCCACAACTTAATTTCCCGTTTCATCGTGGCATCCTGAACTGTCAAGTCAGCATACTTCTTGTCGTTTTTAGTTGATTTGATCTTAATATCAACCAGTAGTGCTGTGAAAACAACTTCCTGATTTAATTCATTACGGGTAATCGATTTTAGGTCAGCCATTTATTACGCAACTCCTTCGATGGGCTTTTAAACATCAAACACTTTCACAATGTTTATGTTTAGTATACAATAGATTCGGGTAGTGTTTAACAGGTACATTCTTATTTGATTGTACACTATTATTTCTACAAAGTGAAAGGGGTAATCATATGAATCCAATGACTTCCAGTAATTTAAAATCTGCTTTTGGCGGAGAAAGCATGGCGCACATGCGTTATTTAATGTGGGCAGAAGCAGCAAAAAAAGAAAAGTTTCCTAATGTGGCTAACTTATTTAATGCAGTGGCCTATGCCGAGCAGGTTCACGCAGGAAATCACTTCAGGGAATTAAAGAAAGAAGTTGGTGAAGATTCTGTAACTGCCGGTGCTGGTTTTGGAATGACCAACACATCTGAAAATCTTCAGGGAGCAATTGAAGGTGAAAACTATGAAGTGGATCAGATGTATCCAGCCTTTATAACCGTAGCCAACCTTCAGGAAGAAAAGGGAAGTATTCGCTCTTTCCAATTTGCTCTGGAAGCAGAAAAAACGCATGCAGAGCTTTTTTCCCAGGCTAAGCAGGCTGTAGACAACGGAAGTGACTATGCTGAGAACAGAATTCATGTCTGTGATATTTGCGGGTACACATTAAGCGGCGAGACTGTTGAGGATGACTGTCCAATCTGTAAAGCTAAGCCGGAAATGTTCACAGAGTTTGCAACAGAATAGAACATCATAAATTCACGACCATCACCCGAACCATTTTTGTGGCTCGGGTTTTTTTATGTAATCGCACCGGCAACTGCCTCACCCATCTTCACCAGGGTTTCATACCCATTGTTGGTATTTTCGATTAAATCCGAATGCCATTTAATAGATCCAGACCTGAACAACAAGATCACAGTAGATCCTCCCAGTTGAAAATAACCTTTTTCAGCGCCCTTACTGGCAGGAGCACCAGGGTAGTAGGTTTGGACTATGCTTCCCACCATTGTGGCACCCACTTCCACCATTGCCATTTTATCCATTTCAAAAGTATCAATAAGCGTTGTCATCCTTTTATTTCGACAATAAATATGTTCCACGGTTTTTAACGCGCATGGATTTACAGAGTAGTAATCACCATTTATTAACTGTGCTTTTTGTGGAATTCCATTAACAGGAAAATGAAAACGATGATAATCCGATGGGGCCAGTCGAATTACAGCAGCTGAACCACCGCTGAAATATTCCGATAATTCATGGTTGTTCAGAATTGAAGAAAGAGGACTCGATTTCCCTTTAACCTGAATCAGCCGGTCCTTTTCAATGGATTGATAAACAAGTATTCTGCCGTCTGCAGGTGAGACTACGCTTTTGGGATCAATGTGAATCATTCTGCTATCCGGTTTCAGGTGGCGGGTAAAAAAATCATTAAAGGATGCATATTCTTCCGGGTTTTCAAGTAAAGCTTCAGACATATCAATATTCATTCTTTTGATAAAAGGTTTAATTTTACCTTTTGTTAAGAATGATTTGCAGAAAGCGCCGTACAATAATGAAAGTCCTTTATTCTTTCCAATCAAGTTCATGAATAACCGACCACTATTTGTTTCATATGCCCACCGAAGCATCTCTTTCCCTTCTATCACTTCCACTTCAGCTTTACCCGTCCGCCGGTCAATATACTCAATCACTAACTCCCATCTCCTTTTCATCTTTTGTCCAGTCAAAAGTTCTGCAAACTGCTTTTTGCCAGCCTCTATATTTGCTCCTTCTCCATTCACGAGTTTTTTGAGGTTCAAAGACAGCATCTGCTTTCCACTGTTTTTCTATCATGGATGAATCTTCCCATAGGTTAACAGCCAAGCCTGCCAGGTACGCAGCTCCCAAAGCTGTAGTTTCCTGCACTGCCGCTCTCTCAACTTTTCTGTAAAGCAGATCAGACTGAAATTGCATTAAAAAATTATTGACAACAGCACCGCCATCCGCTCTCAGAGATTTTAGTGATATCCCGCCTTCTTCCTCCATCAGATCCAAAACATCGCGAGTCTGAAAAGCTATGGATTCCAACGCTGCTCTAACTATATGAGCCGACTTTGTATCTCTGGTGATGCCCAAAATAGCTCCTCTTGCATACATATCCCAATACGGTGCCCCCAGACCAGTAAATGCCGGCACCACATAAACTCCGTTGGTGTCTTTTACAGAATTTGCCATCTCTTCTGTATCAGAGGCGTGCCTGATTAAATTCATTTCGTCTCTTAACCATTGTATGACTGCACCAGCAATAAATATGCTTCCCTCCAAAGCATATTGCGTGTTCTTTCCGTCAGACCAGGCAATCGTCGTCAACAAGCCTTTTTTTGAGAATATCGGCTTATTTCCAGTGTTCATCAGCATGAAACACCCTGTTCCATAAGTATTTTTTGCCATGCCGGGATGGAAGCAGGCTTGTCCAAACAGGGCTGCCTGCTGATCTCCCGCAACACCGGCAATCGGAATTGAATTTCCTGCGAAAAAGTCTGCCTCCGCCGTGGCAATAATACTGCTGGAAGGACGAACTTCAGGAAGTATCCCGGCTGGAATACCCAGTCTGTTCAGCAACTTCTCGTCCCATTGTTGCGAGGTTATATTGTATAGCATGGTGCGTGACGCATTGGTTACATCGGTAATATGATGTTTTCCTTTTGTCAGATTCCAAATAAGCCAACTGTCTACCGTTCCAAAACAAAGCTCGCCATTTTCAGCTCTTTGTTTAAGAGACGCATCACTTTCAAGGATCCAGGCAATTTTTGTTGCCGAAAAATACGCATCGATGATCAGACCCGTTGTTCTGTGTACATATGGTTCCCAGCCTTCTTCTTTTAATTGTTCGCATATTTCCGATGTTCTTCTGCACTGCCATCCTATGGCATTGGTCACCGCTTTTCCGGTTTTCCGATCCCAGAGGATCGTCGTTTCGCGCTGATTGGTTATTCCAATAGCTTTTACTGATTCAGGAGGTACTCCGGTTCGCTGGAACACTTCACCAACAACACCCATTTGAGTAGCCCAAATATCAGCCGGATCCTGCTCTACCCAGCCTGCCTTTGGATAAATTAAATTAATTTCTTTTTGTGCATTACCTACAGGTTGACCATCTTTATTAAAAATAATTGCTCTGGAACTGGTAGTACCCTGATCAAGCGCCAGTATGTATTCATTCATGCTGTTTCCTCCTCTTTCGTAGTTTTCAGCCATAATGGCCGGACAAGAACAAAACCGCCTGCGGCGGGTAAAAAGACTCTAACCCGCAGGCTGTTTCATTTTTATTCTATTTTGGTATCATAATCCCATGGCATTTGATGCATAATGCTGTGGGATTTCCTTCTT
>QYZZ01000080.1 GCA_003838145.1 Tindallia sp. MSAO_Bac2 | reverse complement strand
TCTGAGTATCTTCCCAGTGATATTTTAAAAGTCGGCCATCACGGCTCCAGGACCAGCACCAGCCAGGAGTTTTTAGAAGTAGTATCCCCCAGCACCGCTGTGATTCAGGTGGGCGAAGATAATCGCTACGGCCATCCCCATGAGGAAGTCTTAAATAGGTTGGCTCTGGCAGGTGTAGACATATACAGGACAGACATTTCCGGAACAATTGTAATTACAAGCAACGGTATTGGTTACCAGGTAGATACTGATCCCTATTTTCATGAGCCGGTAGATCCTGATCCTGATCAAGACCCTGATCCTGCACCAACCAGAGTCAATATTAATACAGCAAGCTTTGAAGAGCTGCAGGAGATTGTTCACATTGGAGAAGCTCGGGCACAGGAGATTATAAATCTACGACCCTTTACTTCATTGGACCAGCTGACTCAAGTTACTGGAATTGGTCCAGCCAGGTTACAGGATATAAAGGATGAAGGGATAGCTTATGTGGAATAATGCTTTTTGATTATAAGGGGAGCAACGTTTTCCCTATAAGTAATTTTAAGGTAATTGATTAGATGTAAACGGTATAAAGTTAATGTTATTGATAATATTAAAGCTTCAATATTATATTTTGTTGGAATAACTTCAAATGGGATTTAAAGAATAAATATTTTATCTTTAGTGTTTTAAAGGATTCAATACTAAACGATTACAACAAAATCGTCGAAATATTATAAGAGTAAATTATGAAAAAAATCATTTCAGACCAGGGCTTTTTTAAATTAAAAGCAGCTTAAATAGTTTTCTTCGTAATTCCTTTAAGCAATAAGAATGCTGAACTTTTAGTTTAGAATTTAAGGCAAGCTTGCTTGATGGAAAAAATGTTGAAATAAAGCTATGATAGGACAAGTAATAGAGCAATGGATAATTATAAGATGTATAAAGAAATGATTTATTTGTTAAAACCTAAATTCCCGGAAAAATTATAACTATGTTTGCGGTTTAACCTCCAGGCAATCCATAATTTGACGCTGCGGCTTGGTGATCTCCGTGAGGGTGGCCCCATATTTGCCATAACAGCGGACCTGATTTAGCGTTTTCATTTCAAGAAGCAGCTTCCGGACGGTATACTTATCAATGAGTCCAGTATTCAGCATCTTTTTACATAGCGCACTCATGTAGATAAGGGCAATAAACTGCACAAAGAGCCGGCCATCCATGGCAGGAGAATTGTTAATACGCAAACGCTTCATATCCAGCTGTTTTTTCAGATCATCAAAGCATTTTCCTATGTTGTCTTTGTTCCTGATATATTTCCAGGGCTTCTACCGGGTCTTTGATGTCGTTGGTAAGAAGGGCATAGAACCTGGCATAGCGGTTGAGGTATTTCTGGATGGCTTCCTTGTTAAAGAGCACTTTGCGGCCACGTACTGGTGTTTCCTTGATGGTAAAGAAGGCCTTGTATGCGTCTTCATGCTCTCTGACCAGCTGGCCTATCTACAGCTCTTCCTTATAGCCCAGCAACTCTTCGGTAAAGCTGTCCGTCGCTTCGGCTGCGGCGTACGCATTATAGTAAAGATGTACGTAGCAACGACGCCGGTTTTCGCCCCAGGGATATAGTTTGGTATGAACGTAAATAGTCACGCCATCTATTTTCCGGTACCCCTCCCGGCCCTGGATGGTCTCCCGGACCTCGTCAATGATAATTTGGACCCTTTTGCGCCGGATGGGTACCGCCAGGAAGAACTTTTACAGTGCTGTCAGCAGATCATCAACATTCTTTTGGCTATACAAGCCTTTGTCAAGCACCAGGTGCAGCCTGGAAAGCTCCAGATGGCTGAAGGTCTTTAAGATATGGTGCAGGGTGCTGACATCACTGATGTTTTCGGGCAACCGGTTGTAGTATACGGGCAGCTGGCTTTTCTGGCCAAAGAGAAGAGCCAGGTTAACCTGCTTCAGGGGTTCACCGTCGCGGTTGTAACCGTACTTGAGGTATTCATTCAGCTCCCCGTAGGAAGAAACAGAGGTGATATCATAACAAAGATAATCGTTATCCAGCACTATCTGGCCCCACTTTTTAAAGAACGTCTTTTGTCCGTCAGCATCCAGGCTCCGCAGGATCTCACTGATACGCTGGCTGGTCAGCTCTTTGCCAAAAGGATGGGCATGGCTTTTGCTCCAGGTCTTGCAGTAACAGAGCGGCCCGCCCCATGCAGCAATGTAGTAGGCCATGCAAAGTATTTGCTATAAGTTTTGGGAAAATAAGCTTTCAAAACCTTGTCCAGTTCCAGCGCAGCGGTGGTTTTGTCCAGCAAAAGTGAAGGCCCCACCACCACTGCCGTGGCCGTCAAGGATGGATCCCTGGGGGCAGCCTGCACGGGAAAAAAACCTCTAAGGCCGCCTATTTCCACACTTTCTGTAGTAAATAGTTATAAAATGCCTGGGAATTTAGGTTAATAATTATATTAAAAAAAGCAAAGAGAATGAAAATCTATTTTATTGAAGGAATTTAAAATCTAATATCGAAATACCCAAAGAATTATTGATTATTATGTATTACCAATACATAAATTAAGCGTTTTCTTAAGGAAGGGCGACTCTTTTAGTTTTTCAGTTATTTGTATTTCTGTTTGGTTGGATATTTTGATTTATATAGGCAAAGGGTTCTATTCGTAGGTGTAAATTATTAAGTTATTGGAATTAAGTAATTGTTTACCAGAAAGCATTAACTATCTTATTATAAACAAGGAATTATTCACTTTTATTATAAAGAGGCAAAATTCCATCAAAAAGAGGTAAACTTTGTTCACAATTGTTTCAAAACGCTTTGGCAGCAGTTGGTTTTAAGATGGCTGACAAATACATGAACTTACGGCTCATTATGGGAAATACTGCAAATTACAACTATAATTTTATGGAGGATTGAAAAGCTATGAGAGATTGGGGACATTTAGATCAAATTATCCCGAATTATAATGGAAAAAGCAATTTTTCTGCAGCGTCGGAGAAGATTTATACTGAAGAAATGCATCACATATTGCAAATGGATGGGTACGGTAAGAAAATTGAAGAGCTCATATTTAACGGTCCTCCCGAAGCATCGGTAAAAGCCTTTTGGAGTTATCTTGTTACGGTTGAACCCGAAACGCGGGTGGAATTATTGACAGCTTTCTTTTCCAGTGAAAGATTTCTTGATAACAAAGGAGGGGCCTCCTTTAACAGAGCTTTACTTTTATTATTATCGGCGTGTGAAAATGGAGACGAAGATAAAGTAATATATAAAATATTATCAGGGCTTGATAAAGTGATTATAAATAAAAAAGGAAAGATAAATGATAAAACAGTAAGCGACTTTAAAAGGTTATTCCTAAAGAAAATTACTGACCATTCAACAATCAAGAACATTAACCTGGCAGGAGAGTCAAGCACCCGAAGTTTGTATCCACAATTTGTAAGATTATTAAAAAAAACCCTCGATGTATATAAAGCTAACAATGAAGAATACACGGATATTTATCAAATGTTGAGCCTTTTCGTTTCCGCTTTGGAGGAAGAAGAAGAAGTAGAGGAAGATAAAGAAGTAAATGAACTTCATGTAAACGGCTCCATAAAAAATGATAGAAATTCAGTTCACAAGTTATCCCAATTAAGCATTCCGGACTCTTTAAGAGAATTGGCTCAAGCAGTTGAGAAAATTGAATTTGAAAACAGTTCTTTGGAAAGAGAAAAAAAAGAGTTGGAAATTGAAGCAGACAAACTAAAATCCAAAGTTGAAAAAACTATTAAAGAGAATGAGACTTTAAGTCTTACAGGTAAAAATCTTCAAAAAAGATACTTTCAGTTAGAGGAAGCATTAAGAATAACGGAAGCAAATTTATTAGAAAAAAATAAAATCATTTCTAATTTGCAATTACAGATCGAAAAGCAATCAAAAGTAATTTCTTTATACGATGAAGATAAACAAAACTCACTGAGTGAATTTATTAATTCTTTATCTTCAAAGCTCAGAGCCGAATATAGCGACTTCAAAGACGCTGTTGAATTGGATATGAGTATTGAACTGGGCGAAAACATCAGGCAGCAGTTGATAGAAGTATTTAAAATACTACAAAAGAACGGGATTGCACTTGATAGGAGGTAGACATGGAGGAAAACAGAGTAAGTTGGCACGGAATAGATTTTGGAACTACCAATAGTGCTGCAGTTTCTTTTACGGGAGTTGATAAAGAAACCGTAAAATTAATAACATACGGCGACGATGAAGGACGTCCTTTGCCTTCTCTGGTGGCTATAAACAAAGAGACGGGAGAAGTTATGGTTGGCCGTGAAGCAAAAGAAAGAAGAAATGAATTGATGGAAACTTGTGAATTTATAACTTCTGTTAAAACACTGCTTGCCAGTGACAAAACATGGATCGTATCAGGAAAGGAATGGACGCCTACGGATATTGCAACAGAGATTTTTAAATCCTTAAAAAATAGAATTGAGAGAAATTCTAAAGAGAAACTTGAAGAGGCTGTTGTTGCCGTACCTGTAGGTTTCCCGGCCAAAAAGAAGAAGGAGCTGAGAAAAGCATCCAATATGGCGGGGTTTAAGATAAAAGTATTTATCAGTGAACCGACTGCAGCTTTTTGCAGTAATTATCACATATTAAAGAATTGTAATAATGTTGCTGTTTTTGATTGGGGTGGAGGAACTTTAGATGTGGCGATTATAAACGTTAGTGACGGTAAAATTAAAGAGATGGCAACCAGTAGCATGTATGTTGCGGGGAATGACATTGATATAAAGTTTGCGAAAAAGATGCACGCTCGTTTTACCAGAAATAAAACTCCTGTAAAATCTTTTGAAGAACTCAATTCTGTCAGTAAAGATCAATTATTGGCAAAATGTGAGAAAGCAAAATGTGACTTCAGTGATGAGGACTTGGTATCCATTAACATAAACAGATATGATGATTACGGAGTTGTCAGGGATACTATTGATTATGACTTTTTCAACCTATTGGTGGAGAAAGAAACCGAAGATGCATCTATTTGTTTGGCAAATGCCATAAAAAAGGCAAGGTTAAACTCTGCCGAAATTGATGCGGTGCTTTGTGTGGGGGGTTCCAGTAAACTAAGACCTCTAAAGGAGAAACTTATATATTTGTATGGGAAAGAAAAGGTTTTATATCCCGAAAAAGTAATGTGGGATATTGCCAAAGGTGCTTCCATGATCGCCATGAATCCCGGAGACTATGGCTTGGCCAAACCGATCGGATTGGTTTTGAGTGACGGTTCTTTTTTTCCGCTACTGAATGAGGGTCAAAGAATACCATGTAAAGAAATGAGCATCACCCTGGGTATAGTAGAAGAATCCGTTGATGCCAGGTATATATTTTCCGATGCTGCCTTAGAAGCTGACAGAACTTTTACGACTAATTTTGTTGTTCCCATAAGAGGTTTTATGGATGAAAAACATACCTTATCATGCTACGTTGACCCTGACTTTATATTTAGGTTAAAGATAGAGAGTAACAGAGCAAGTAAAGATGTTATTCGTGTATGGACATATGAGGATTTAAAAATGTATTACAGGATTGGAGATGCTTTTTAAATGAATGGATCCAATATAATCTATTCAAGTAATGTTTATCTTGTGGATAACACTTCCGAAAAAAATAATGCTGCTTTTTATGCTCGTATATTCGATTATGGGGCTTTAAAAAAACTTTCTTCGAAACATGGATCTTTATTGCCAAGGTTAGGTTTATTATCGGAATTTCAGTTGCAAATAATTAAAGAAGGTTCTATCTGCGTACATGCAAAGGGAGATCCCTGTTGGGGACTAATAAGGAAAAATAATGAAGTCACGTGGGGTTGTAGATGCATTAATACCGAATGCAAATTATTTTTATCCTGTAGAGATGATTACACGGAAAAAGAATCATTGGAATTTGATCCACGATATTCTTCAAATGAAGAAATTTACCGATATGATAATTCGTTAAACCATGACGACATTTATTTCCCCTTGAAGTTTGAAACCGAAGAAGAGTACATTGATGGTGTATCAGATCTAAATAGCATTGAGATGTATAAACTTCAAGACACTAAAAATAATGAAAAAATAAATGTGAAACGGGTTATGAATGGAGAACGAATTTCAATAGTTGAAAAAGAAAGCACTGATGAAAAAATTGTAATCGGGGATGACGATGAAGAGGTCTCTATTTTTGATTGGGAAAAAAATGCCGAATATGTAGAGGAAGAAGAGGAAAAAGATACATTTGATTTCGATCCAACTTCGGGAATTAACATGTTTGAGACCTTTATTCTGGCTTCTCAGGAAAAGGTTATAAATGGTGGTATGGATGAAATTTATTTTGTAGATGCAGGACCCGGAACGGGAAAAACTTACTGTCTTATTAACAAAATAAATTATATGGTCGGAGACTTGCAAATAAGGCCGGATGAGATACTTGTTCTAAGTTTTACTAACAGTGCAGTTGCGGTTATTAAAAAGCGGTTGAATAAATTTGTGAAAAATGGAGGTGACCGAGGTCTTAGAAATGTAGATGTCCGAACATTTCACTCCTTTGCCTGGTATTTGCTTCACCATGCACAAGATAATTATATAGATGAGGGTTGGCATCCACCGTCATTTGATGGTATGAGTTTTGATACAAGTGTATATGAAGCATCGAGGTTTATTGATATGTTTCCTGATGTACTGGGGCAGATTAGCTATTTTATGGTTGATGAAGTTCAAGATTTGACTGGGAGTACGGCACAGTTTGTTTTATCCGTTATCAAAGCATGCATCAAAAACGGTTGTGGAATTACCGCTTTAGGTGATTCATGTCAGGCAATATATGATTACAATGTAGAATACGATCCTGAAGCAATGACTTCTGATGATTTTTACAATGAAATGTATAGGTTAATTAAGAATGACGGGGAATTTTTAAGATTTGAACATAATCATAGGCAGGAAGATGATTTGTCTAATTTAACCGTAAACTTACGCGATGCAATTCTTAAGAATTCAGCATCTAAAATGAAGGAAGAAGCTCTTTTAATAAATGAAAAAATCCATCCATTAGAGAAGACGGCACTGCTTTTGGATGACAATTATGTCGAAGAATTAAGAAAGGAAGGCAACGTATGTTTTTTATGCAGAAACAACGGGCAAACCTTAAGACTCTCAACATTACTTAAAAGAAGGAATATTATCCACTCCGTTCAAACGAATGATAACAAATATGCGTACGCGTCCTGGATAGCTAAAATATTTTGGGATTATGGGATTTCAAGAATTGAAAGAGATATATTTTTAGATCTAATGGATAGAGAAGGCGTTGAACTGGATGGATATTCTGCTTTAGATATCTGGGAAAAAATTGTTAAAATTTCGGATTCGTACGGCAACGAAATAATTGTCAGGGATTTTTTAAACAGCTTAAAAAAAAAGAAGGCATCTGATCCAGTTTTCATGGAGTTAGTTCAAAATGATGTAATAGTATCTAACATTCATAGAGCAAAGGGTCGTGAATATGACAGAGTAATTATTGATGAATCATTAATCAATAATTTTAAAAATAGACTAAAAAGTATAGGAGAGTATAAAACTTTATATGTGGCTATCACCAGACCGAAAAAAAATTTGAATAATTGCAAAATGCAGTTTGAAAGAATGTATTATAAGAAAGCCAAAAACGCTGATGCAAAAAGGTGGTTTGTCAGGAACAACGGTAAAATAACTCATGTTGAAACAGGGATAGAAAACGACATAAAAATATTTCAGTTTATAAAAGATAGTTGTTTTCAACGCCAGGAATACATCAGTACTTCTATAAAACCTGGGGACAATTTAAAAATAAAGAGGGAAATCTCAGAAAGAAAAATCAAATATTCTTTAATACACTGTATTGAAGACAATGAAACGGTTTTGGGATATATGAGCAGCTCTTTCGTAGAAGACTTATTTAAGATTATCCCATACAGAAGGATGATTGAAATGCCTGCTTATATAGAAGACATATTTGTGGAATCAATTTGCACTCATATTGCAGACGAACAGGAGGTCAAGTTTATTAGGGAAATTAGGAATTATTCCCCGACTGGAGTATGGAATTGGGTTAATTTTAGGGGCATGGGTCACTTAATTTATGATACTTATTAACAAGGAGGTATTTTTATTTTGTATGACAAGTTTTATGAAGCAAGGTCTTTAATATTAAAGATAATTAGGGAGGACTTCCTGGGGCCTTTAAACGAGAATGAAATTATCTGTGACGAGCGCCCTTTGGATTATTACATTTTGGGTAAACTTTATCCGCAAAAAAGTGCATCTGACATTGTGGCGGCATCTACCTCGGACGATTATTGTGAAATCGATGCCGATGCCGATAACACTATTTCATTGTGCAATGGCAATAATCCTTCTTCAATAGGTATTTCCTTTACACTGAAAAAGGGTGTTAAAGCTATTAGGATTAAAGTAGATGCATCTCAATACGAAGAAATCACTTATGAGGAAGCAAATGAATCCTTAAAGTTTGAAGAAAAAGAAAAATCATTTAAAAGAAATGCAAATTTTTGGAGAAGGAAACCTCTGTCACACGATTCCGTTTACGAAATAAAAGACATCAAATCCGGCAAAAAAAGAAATTATGAGATTTTTTCTTTTCTTGAGTTATGTATTTACCTGCATAAAGTTTATGACGATGGCAGTAAAACATTTACGGTTTCAATTGTCAATAAAAACATATGCAGTGACTCGTACAAAGAACAAAATGCTCAAGCTTTTTTTCAGCCGAGAATTGCAGTATCATCGGTGGGCAAAGAAAGCATTTTTACTGACGTAAGAAGAAATATAAACATTAAAGAAGAAGATGAATTGTTAGAGTTGGAAATGTTATACAGTCACATAAACAGTTATGCTTCGGGTCATGGTTGCGCAGTTAAATGGGATATGGAACAAGACAGTGGAGTGCACTCTGTTAGGACAGAGTTTTTGCCCGAGTCTGATGTCTTCCAAATGAAACCCATGACAGATTTTAAGTCTCCCATTCTTTCGATGAAGTATTTGGCAGAAAGCAAAAAAGAGGATATCGTTAAAGAATTAAATATTTTTTTAAATTTATATGAAGCGTGGATTGATAAACAAAACACTATGATCCCTAAACTAAATTCCAAATATTATAATTCCGCTCTTGAAAATATCAAAAAATGCAGACAATCCTTGTCAAGAATTAGGGAATCAATTAAACATCTTGATGAAGATTTACAATCATTTAAGGCTTTTCAACTTGCGAACAAAGCAATGTACATGCAGCGTAAACAAATGCTGGTTAACGAAGGGAAATATAAGAATGATGAATCTATACTGTGGTATCCCTTTCAGTTGGCCTTTATTTTACAGGAAACGCTTTCTTTTATTAAGCCCGAATCAAATGACAGAAAGCTTGTAGATTTGCTTTGGTTTCCGACAGGCGGAGGTAAAACGGAAGCTTACTTGGGTATAGCTGCTTTCGTTATTTTTCTGAGACGATTAAGACACGGTGTCAAAGGTGACGGAGTAACAGTTTTAATGAGATATACCCTCAGGTTATTATCTTTTCAACAATTTGAACGGGCTGCTGCTCTTATCTTGGCCTGTGAGATTATAAGGAAAGAAGAAAATATAAAGGGAGGTACAATCAGTATTGGCTTGTGGGCCGGACGAGCCCTTACTCCCAATGACATAAAAACAGCCGCAAAAATACTTAGAGGCGGGAAAGATGAGTTTAGCCCCTCCAGTAATCCCGCACAGATAAAAAAATGTCCATGGTGCGGTCAAAAAATGGACTTAACATGTTACTCATGTGATGAGAATAACAATAAAATGAATATTAAATGCCCCAACAATAAATGTTATTTTAATGACGGCCTTCCTTTATCGGTCATAGACGAAGAAATTTTTGCTCATACACCTTCTTTTATTATAGCCACCGTTGATAAATTTGCTCAGATAGCCATTAAACAGAATACCGGGGTATTGTTTGGCAATAAGGTCGGCAAACTGCCTCCCGAGTTAATTATCCAGGATGAATTACACCTGATATCAGGTCCTTTAGGTACCATAACGGCAATTTACGAAGCGGCCATAAAGAAGCTTTGCGAACATGAAGGAGTAAGTGCCAAAATCATTGCTTCCACAGCTACCATTAGAAACGCCCAAGCACAGATAAAGGCATTATATGCCGCTGATTATATGCAATTTCCGTCTCAAGGCATTAACATTAACGACTCATTTTTTGCCAAAATATCCAGTGCTGACGAACGACCTGCACGTCTTTATCTGGGTTGCATGGCAACGGGAACAAGTCCAACCACAATGATGATAAGAGTAATGTCATCTCTGCTGTTTGCCACAAGATATCTTAAAGAGGCGGGTTATGAGGACAAGGTTGTAGATTCATTCTGGACTTTGACCGGATACTTTAACACTCTCAGAGAACTGGGCGGTGCCTTGGTAAGGGTGATTGACGATATCCAGGATAGATTTATTTATTTAAAAAAGAGCAAGTTCGCAATCCGTTATCCTCTTTCATCCGGCAAAGAAAGATATGACAATACAAAAGAACTTACAAGTCGCGAAAGCAGTGAAAATATAGGTAACGTTATACAAGAAGAACTTAAGGTAGCGTATCCTTCAAACGACGCATTTGATTTCTTATTAGCCTCAAATATGATATCTGTGGGAGTTGATGTGGGCAGATTGGGTACCATGGTGGTAGTGGGACAGCCAAAATTAAACGCAGAATATATTCAGGCAACCAGCCGAGTCGGACGTGAATCCCCAGGTTTGGTTATTGCAACCTATAACCAGGCTAAGTCAAGAGACCGTTCACATTATGAGCAATTTACTCAGTACCATTCTGCTTATTACAGGTATGTGGAAGCAACAAGCCTTACCCCCTTCTCCGATCGTGCCAGAGACAGAGCACTCCAGGCACTATACGTTATTCTTTGCAGGCATTTAATAGATTTACTTACGTCCAATGATGGAGCAGATAACTTTTCTGCTTCCATTAAGGGGTTAGAAAACGTAGAAAAATATATATGTGATCATGTACGGTTGGTTGATCCCGATGAGTATGATAATGTGGTCAAGGAAATAAAAGAAATCAAAGAACAATGGGCTGATCTTGCCGGGAGAGGGTTGAAATACTATGAATACTTTAAGGATGACAATTATTTGTTCCAACCCGATTATGAAGAGGGTAGCAGGTTTCGTATTCTAAATACTATGAGAAGTGTTGAAACTAAAGTAAAGGTGTATATGGAGGAGTAATTTATGGCAATCAGACTTGAAAAAAGAAGAAAAAAAAGATATATCGGAGAAATTAGAAGATCTAATATGATTACGACTTTTGGTGCGGGGGCATTGGTGGACTTTCCCAAGTTTTCGGGTATAATGGCAGGAATAGACTCATGGAAAATTCCTTTAAATGCGAAAGAACTAAGAATAAGTGAAAGAAATTTGGAAAACTTATTGGGTAAAGAATATTTTGTGCAACCTACTGCCCCGGAAGCGGACAATAGATATGGCGGCGATGATTCTTTTGCCATACCTGCGTTTCGGTTTCCCAATATGTATTATTGTCCCAAGTGTCATATGCTGGATTACTATTGGAAGATATTTAAAAGGCAGAAAGCTCAGTGTATTGAATGTAACAGTGTACTTATTCCTTCCAGATTCATTACATCATGTATAAACGGACACATTGATGATTTTCCTTACACTGCTTGGGTTCATAAAGGCAAAACATGTGAAAAACCGGTTCTTACTTTAAATTATGAGGGTAAAACAGGTGGTCTCGACAGTATTATTATCGGCTGTGAAGCCTGCAAAGCAAAGAGAAGCATGGAAGGGTCCATGAGTAAAGATGCGCTTAAGGGTTTTAAATGTTATGGTAAAATGCCGTGGCTGAGAGATAACCGTGGTAAAGAAATCAAGGACACACAAGTATGTCATGCCAAAATAAGAACCTTACAAAGAAGCGCATCCAATGTTTATTATTCCGTAAATCAAAGTGCGCTGACTATCCCTCCATGGAGTAATATTATTCATGAGGAGATTAAAAAAAATGAGGATGCCATAGAAATATGTAATAATATGGAAATGCCATTAAGAAAAGAAGCATTAAAAGAAATATTTAAACAAAAAATCAAGAAAGAGTGCAAGTGTTCTTTTGAAGAATTTATAACCGAAGTTGAAAAGGTGTATTCCGAAGAGAAAGAAGAGATAAATGAAAAAACCTTACTCATAAATGAATATAATGCCTTTTGTACTGAAGATAAAGACGATAAACATTTTAAGACAAGCCTTGAATCTGTTTCGCCCGAGCTAGAGAATTATATTAGCGAAGTCAAACTTGTTAAAAGATTGAGGGAGGTGCAGGTACTGCTGGGTTTTCGCCGCATTTTGCCTGAATATGAAGAAGGAACCGAAGGTCTTTTTGAAAAAGACTATACTCCTATCAGCAAGAGTCCACTTTCCTGGCTTCCTGCCGTAGAGCTTTTCGGTGAAGGGATTTTTATTAAATTTAATGAAGAAAGACTGAAGGAATGGGAGCGAAAGTATGAAGTCAGATATAATGCCATGAAAATCAGGCTTAATAAAAGAACAATAGGTAAGGAGATGATGTCAACCCGTTACGTTTTATTGCATACCATGGCACATCTGCTGATCAGGCAATTATCACTTCAAAGCGGGTATTCATCCGCATCAATTAAGGAAAAAATTTATTCAACATTTGATGACATAGATATTTCCATGGCAGGTATATTGATTTATACAGCGGCAACGGATTGTGACGGAAGCTTGGGAGGATTGGTCAGGGAAGGTAAAACCAACAGATTTTCCAATACAATAAAAGGTTGCCTGGAGGAAGCTTCCTGGTGTTCCGCTGATCCTTTGTGCATAGACTCTACTGCCCAGGGCATGGATTCTCTTAATTATGCGGCCTGTCATGCCTGTGTTTTATTGCCGGAGACCAGCTGTGAAGCCAGAAATTGCTTGCTGGACAGAGCAGCCGTGGTGGGAACTCCCGACGAAAGAGATATCGGTTATTTCAGCAGTTTTATGGGGAGGTGAGCATATGGCCCGCATGATACCATCCTACATTGACCAAGAAGATCCAAAACTAAATGCGGAAAGAAAGGTATTTAAATGGCTTTCCGACGACAGAGTTGACGGAATTGTTTTGCATTCTTTACAGCTGAAGAATCATAGCAGAAAAAGGTCGGGAG
>QYZZ01000079.1 GCA_003838145.1 Tindallia sp. MSAO_Bac2 | reverse complement strand
GTAAAGGCGTGAACATATCCTCCTTTCGCTTAGTATTCTTTCGCAGCTGTCAAATCATAATTGGCAGCTGCCTTTTTTTTTTAATCTGACTTTTCCACATACCGCTTCACTCCGGTAGCCTTCCCGTCCGCTCCGCGCCCTTGACTCTATGGCACCGGCAACTTTTCACCGCTGCGGGCAAAAAGGAGTGGTTTACATGTTAGAAAGGTTACTTGGTAGAATTGAGGCAGGACGGTTTGGCAGAGGCCTGGCAGGGCTTCGCCTGGGCTGGCAGTTCCAGTGTGCCTACCGGGGCGAAGACGCCGTCCGGGGCCTGGTGGTTTACCAGGGAGCCACCAAAAAGCGCTTCCTGGTGGAGATCCGCTACACCGGCCGGGGGGCTAGGGCCAGCTGCAGCTGCCCCGACTGGCAGGCACGCCGGCTGCCCTGCAAGCACGTGGCATTCTTGGCAGCCTACGAGCTGGGCTTTGCTGCCGAGTGCAGGTCCAGGCACAGGTCGGTGCCCCGGGTGGGCGCTGCTCTGGGGAGAGGGGTTTAGGCCCTTCCCCCTTTTTTTGGTCCCGGCCACCCTGCCGATATCGAAATATTTACCTCACAACCGCATCTCTTCCTGCTTCGCAAAAACACTCCGCCGGGAAGACATGCTTGGGTCTGGCTCCTAATGAACGGTTATCCCTTCAGGTGGTGACTGTTCGGTTCCCTCACAATCACCGGGCCACGAAGCGGCCCAAAAACCCTTTAAAAGTAATATCTACTAGAGAACCGCAGTCCTTCCGCCTAAAAAACAGGCGTAAGGACTGCTTTTGTTATGGATAAATGGTAGGCCCTACCTTAAAGAAAGCGCCAGCTCGCCGACGCTCCCTCGCGCAAGAACCCTCTATCCTACTTTATGGGGTATCATCCGCAGACTTTGCCGGCCGACCAAAAGAAAAAAGCGTCGGCCTCAAAGACTGCTCGGCCCGTTTTTTAATTGGTTATACATTTAGGGTGCCTGTTCGCAAAGCTCACACGCACCCAGGGCCGCAGCTGCGGCTTGGTAATATGTATCTTTTAAAGCTTGACGGGATCGTTCTTTACGTTTATCATTATCATGAAGGCTTAGCCTTCTTTCTTTGTGAAGGACGAGGTTTTGTTTCTGCCAAGAAAAAGGGGCCTCG
>QYZZ01000078.1 GCA_003838145.1 Tindallia sp. MSAO_Bac2 | reverse complement strand
ATTGCAACGCATCTTCTCCGTTGTTAAACATACTTACTTCAGCACCCGTATGGCCGAGAGAGTCTGAGATGATTTTCGAAAGAAAAGGAGAGTCTTCTGCGACGATTATTTGTTTACCGGCCAGCTTTTCTTTATTTACTTCCTTTAGCTTCTCCATGCCCTGGTTATATTCCTTTCCACTCAGAGAGACGACTATTTTCTCAAAGTCTACAGAGAGGATGATTTTATCATCCAGTTTTATGACCCCTGTCACTAAACTGGAGTTGGAGTAAAGTTCACTCGGTGTTTCCACATCCTTCCAGGATAGCCGGTTAATTCCCATTACTTTGTCGATCTCAAAGGCAAATCCTTTCTCATTAAAAAAAGCAACAATAACCTGTCTGTCCGCTTCTTGAAGCTCAAATTCCTCACCAAGCACTTTGCTTAAATTAATGACAGGTAATATGTTGCCCCTATGGTTGACAATACCCTTGACATGGTCGTGAGAATTGGGTATTTTCGTTGTTTTCAACTGGGTTTCGATGCTCTGTATTTTAGCAACGTTGATGGCAAATAACCCTTTTCCAACCTTGAATGTGGCTATTTCCAATTCATTGGTCCCGGATTCTAATAGTATTCCTTTTTCCTTTTCTTTTGTCATGGATAGGCCTCCTTTTTACGGACAAGAGAATCATATTTTGATGCTTCAAACTCTCGTGCTTATCTATTTCTAAATTTTTAATCTGCACTTAACTCACTTTGCAGGATTCCCCCTTTCTTCTGATGGGTACTGGTGGATATTAATTATTGAAACAACTGATGATAGGTTTCATTCACTTTATCTATTGCATTAAAATTATTCCTCTTGTCTTTTTGACTTTTCAATAATATCATTCTGACTCTAAACAAAAACTAAACAATATTTTTGAATCCACGCATGCCAATTTTCGAGCTCAAAAAAACACCTGTCTAATTATCGGTACAGGTGTTTTTTGAATAAAACATTGGTTGCTTACTCAACATCAATAAATAAGTCCATATTGAATTCCGGCTTTAGAAAATCGTCGGCATCATCGACAGATACGCGAATGGGTATCACCGTTTCGTTATTGCGGACAAGGGCTGTGCCGGCAATAAAGCTTACTTTTCCATGATAGGTTCTGGAGCGGTCTGCCACTGGAATAAAGGTTACTGAAGAACCCACCTGGACATCCCGGATGAATTCTTCCAACACATCTGCCTCTACCTCCAGAGAGTCTAGTTGCAGCAATTTAACGATTTGCTCACCGGTATCCATACGATCACCGGATGTTCTGGTGATCTCTGTTACAACGGCTTTTTCTGAAGGATTAATCAGTTCATTGCCATTCAGATGAGGCGCATCCATCTGATTCTGCAGCCGTTGCTTTCTGGCTTCCAGTTCCTGAATACGCTGCCGGTATACATTCAGCTGATAAGCATCTTCCTTCAGCTCCAGGCTTAAGGCCAGCGTTTGTACCTGTTGTTGCTGTTCTTCCACTTTTACTTCCATTTCTTCTAAGGTTTCCTTAGGAATGGCGCCTGCATCATGAAGGGTCTGATACCGTTCCAGCTCCCGTAAAATCTGCTCCAGCCGATTTTCTGCGTATTCAAGATCCTGCCCCAACCTCACTGTTTCCTGACTTAGACTCCGGCTGCTGGCTTCCATTTCAGCTCTGATGACAGCTGTCTCTCCCTGTATTTCTTCCATACGCTGCTGATGATCCGAGAAGTCCAAGATCATCAGGGTTTCTCCTTCCGATACTACCTGTCCTTCTTTCACCATTATTCTTTCGATTCGGGCAGGGATATTCAGGCTTAAACTGACGGCTTCCGGGGCCGTTACCTTTCCAAAGGCTTCGATCTGCCGGGCGGTTTCCGCTGTCAGGTCTACCTCCTCCGGTCCCTCCGGTGGTTGATTATCATTGGAGCAAGCCGCCAGAACAACAATAAGAAGCAGAGCTGCCATTCCAGCAGTGATTTTTTTAAGTATTTTTCCGTTACTGTTACTGTTCATGTTCATCACCTTCATTCCACACCTTTCCATCCCTCACCTGAATAATTCGATTTCCATATTCTGCCGTTTCCAGAGAGTGGCTGACCTGCACCACGGTTTTCCCCTTCTCCTGATTGATCCGCCTCAATAGTTGCATGACTTCTTTCGTAGTCCGGCTGTCCAGGTTACCGGTAGGCTCATCCGCCAGAATGATATCCGGCTCATTGATAAGCGCCCGGGCAATGGCCACCCGCTGCTGCTGACCTCCGGATAACTCTCTTGGAGTATGCTTTCGCCGATCCTCCAGTTCAACAATTTGAATAATTTCCTGCAAGGCTTCCCGGTAGTGTCTGGGTTTTTTCCCGTCCAGCAGTACCGGCAGCATAATATTGTCTTCCACCGTCAGGTTGGGAACAAGGTTATAGAACTGAAAGACAAATCCAACCTTTCTTCTCCGCATGATGCTTTGTTCTTTGTCCGTCAGTCCGGAAAGTTCCATATCTCCCAGATATATTTTTCCAGCCGTTGGCTGATCCAGTCCGCCCATCAGGTATAATAATGTGCTTTTTCCGGAGCCGGAGGGTCCCATGATAGTTACAAATTCACCCTGCTGGATATTCACATTGATTTCCTTCAGAACCTCCACCGGAACCTTTCCCAGATGGTAGTTCTTGCAAAGATCTTCGGTTTTAATGGCTGCAGGCATTTTTTTCTCCTTTCCTTGCTGACTTCAGAGTGTAAATATTTTCACGAAGCGTTTTGATTCTGACCCATACAGCATTTGACTTTAATTATCAATTATCAATTATCAATTGTCCATTATCAATTGCAATAAAGGCATAGCGCCTTTATCCTCACTCATATTTAATGGCATCCACCACATTCAGTTTTGAACCTCTTAACGCAGGGCTCAGGGAAGCTGTCAGAGCAATAATGACGCCTCCTGCCAAGGCGATCCCGAAATAGTTTGTGGCAAAATGAATGTTGATGGGTATGCCGCCAGCTTCCAGAATATACGGGATCCCTGTTAAAATGGTTATCCCGCCCAGGATTCCAGTGAGTCCGGCAATACAGCCGCCCGTCAGCGCTTCTGCCATAATCATGGCTGCAGACTGAAATTTACTCATTCCTACAGACTTCATAACTGCTAAAGATCTTTTGCGTTGAATAAAACTGATAATATAGTTATTGAAAACCCCAAAAATTCCAATGATCATGGCCAGAACAGAAAAGGCTTTCAGAATGGTGAATATCTGGTTATTGTATTCGTCATTCATGGCTTCAAAATTTTTTATGGTATCTCCCCAGACGCCTCTTTGCCGGAAGCGGGATCGGATATCCGCCATCACTGCATTAGGGTCTGCACCTTCATCCACCCGCACATAAAACCGTTCCGGATAAGGCTCCTGTAAGTCCAGACGGTAATACCGCTCATCGATCATTGCGTTGCTGCCATTCATCATCAGAGAATCGTAAAATCCAATGACTTCGTAGGTTTGAAGGCCGGAAGGAAGGTCCATGATGATCCTATCCCCCACTTCCAGCTGCAAAATATGCCGCATCATATCCGCAACGATGATGTACCGTCCCCGGGAAAGCTTTTCCAGAAGTTTCTGTGGGTCCCCATCCGGACGGAAGGCCATGTATTCCTGATAGGAAGCCGGGTTAACTCCCTGCAGATGCCGCAGTGTATAGTCCGGATCTTTCACTTGTATAGCTGTTCGGTACTCCCGGGCAGCGTAGGTTCCATTAACCCCGGGTATGGCTCGAAGGGACTGTTCCACGCTTCTGTCCGCCTGGTAGACACTCACCATAATATCAAATTTCCAGTCCCGGTACGCGTTGAGCACTTCAATACCAACGCTGTAACTGATGGTATTAATCATCAGCAGAACGGAAATACCGATGGTCAGCAGAGTAATATTATTTAGAATGTTGGTGTTATCTTTCAGGTTTTTGGCCGCCAGAATCCCCAAGTTTCCGAACAATACGCCCAGCAGTCCCTCAAATACCTTCAGAAATACGTTGGTGATCAATGGAATCGCAAAAATAACCGCCGTCATGGTCATAAAAACACCCAGTATGCTTAAAGGAAGTGACCAGTCATGGGGAGCCACTCTTGGCAGTATCCAACCTGTAACTCCTATAAGTATAGCCGCCGGGGTTTTCCAGTTTTTCTTCCTCGAAGATCCCTCCACCAGGTTTAAAACCAGTTCTTTAATGGGGGTTTTCGAAACCCTTCTGATGGGGATCCAGGAGCTGATCAGTGATACTCCGACGGCCAGGAAAAAAGCGCCAGCCATTTGAAAAACACCGAACTCAATGCTAAAGTCCATCTGACCGCTCCAGGGATCTGTTGCCAGAATGGAGGCAATCAGGTAGAGGACGCCTATTCCCGCTGCATTTCCCAGTACACCACCCAGCAATCCGTAAGCAAGGCTTTCTCCCATCAGCACCCAATCCGTCATCCGCCGGGTGGCTCCGATGCTCCTGAACGTTCCAATCACCGGAAGCCGTTCCACCGTAATAACTTTAAAGGTAGAGTAGATAATAAAGATGCTAATCATCAGCACCATGCTGGTCATTAAATAAAGCGGCATTACGATAACACCTAACATGGCGGAAAGATCTGCCTGGGTAAAGGGAGGCTCTACTTCATAACGCCGGTAGATCTGCTGAAGTGCCTGCTGAACCTCTGCTTCTTCCGCTTCCGGCTCCAGCACCACATAAGCCCGGCTAACCTGCCCCCGCAGCCCCTGATAAGAAGCCACCGTTTCTCTGGGAATAACAGCCGTCAGCTGCTCCGATTGAGGAGAGTCCCTGAAGAGTCCGGTAGGATATGCAATTCCCCAAACAGAAAAACGTCGTGAAGCCCCATTGATTTCAATGTCAATGGAGTCTCCGGTTTTGTACCCTTCCTCTTCTGCAAAAATCCGGCTCAGGATAATCCAGTTGCCGGCAAACTCCCGGCCCGTTCCTACTTCACTGAACATAACCGGATTCAGTTCCTGCAGTTCATCCAGATGAAAACCACGCAGGTGAAGGCGCCTGCTGTCCGTCTGACCGCCTCTGCCATTGGCGTCAGGAAGCCGATAGGACGCCCCCATGGAAATCTCGCCGGCAACTAAGGCTGCGCCTGACACTTCACCGGGATCCAGGCGGAAGGTTGAAGACGGAGAGCGCTCATTGGCACGGATGATCAGGTCCGCATTCCCGGAGGCCATTCTCAGCTGATCTTCATACATGGCTGTCAGCGTACCGGATATTCCGCTGGACGCAAAAAACAGTGCTGCTGAGCAGGTAACGGAAATCACAATCAGAAAGGTTCGGAATTTCTTCTCCCATATATTTTTCAGGATATACTTAATAATAATGCCCATCGTCATCGCCTTTTTTTACGTTTTTGACTAACTTTTTCCTTTATCATTATCATTTACGTGGCATTTTGATATTTGTTTCACATTTTATCATATTTTCTTTCGAACCACCCTTAAGGGCTTTCATATCAGATTCAGGGATTCCATCAGTGCAAATAGAATGATTCTCATTACATTATGCTCTTTTTTTTGAATATCTGTATTGCTTTTCTTGTCTTGCCCCAAAGAATCTTGGTATACTGAATTTATCATTAGAGAAATTAATGAAGTATAAACAAAACTCCAGGAGAAAGGAGGCTATTTCATGGCTTATGTAATCAATGATTCCTGTATTTCCTGCGGGGCCTGTGAACCAGAGTGCCCGGTAGACTGCATCTCCGCTGGTGACGATATGTATGTAATCGAAGCCGAGTCCTGCATCGATTGTGGTGCCTGCGCCAATGTTTGTCCGGTAGATGCTATCAGCCCGGAGTAACAAAATAAGTTTTACCCGGAGAGTCTCAGTGAAAACTGAGACTCTCTTTTTTATAATAAACTGGATTCCCCGAAAAACAGCCTGACTAAAGTATGGTTTTGGATAAGTTCAGGTTTGTTTTTTCCTTGTTATCTGCCATCTGAAAACCGTAACAGATGGCCACTACAATGACCGCCAAAATATCCGTTGCCACCAGTGCCACCCAAATACCGTCTGCTCCCAGCCATAAAGGAAAAAGCAACAATCCCATGACTGGCAGCAACAATCCTTTGGAAATAGCTATTGCCAGAGACTTGGAGGCCTGTTCCAGTGCCGTAAAGTAAATGGACCCCAGAATGGCCGTTGGCATAAACCACATAGTCCATCGCAGGAAGCTGGCTGCTTCCAGAGTCAGGGCTACAGCCTCGGGCTGCCCCGGCAGAAATAGTTCTGCAATGGGCTTCATTTGCCAGGACATCAGAACAAAGAAGATTCCTCCGATTGCTGTTCCAATCATGATTGTTCGCCACAGAGTCCCCTGGACACGATCTGAAAATCCGGCACCGTGGTTGTAGCTGAAAACCGGCTGAGTCCCGTTTCCAATGCCGGTTATTATCATTACACCCATTACCATTACATACTGCACCAAAGTAAACGCGGCTACACCCAGTCCACCAATATACATCAAAATACTTCTGTTAATGAGAAAGGTCACCACGCCCATGGCCAGACTGTTAAAAAATTCCGAAGCCCCGTTGATGACAATGGTTTTTCCGGTTCGAAGACTCCCATCCGGTTTTGCAAAACACAGACCTTCTTCCTTCCGACTGGTTTTCCCGATAAAGTACAGGATGAAAACCAGGGCTCCAAGACTTTGGGAAATCCCGGTGGCCATTCCTGCTCCTCTGATCCCAAAATCCAGTACATATAAAAAAAGATAGTCCAAGGCAATATTCAGCACTGCAGCTGCAGCCATAACACCACTGGCCAGATTTGGCTGTCCATCATTTCGAAGGGATTGCTCAAGAATGAAAATGGCAATCATGAAAGCAAAGTAGGGTGACATTCCCCTCAGGTATTGGCCTGCCTGTGCGCCCAGCTCTCCTGAGGCACCAAGAAAACTGAGGATGTTGGGCATTAAAAGAACTGATAAAAGGCTGCCCACTATTCCCAGCCCAAAGCCCAGAATCAATATTAACCCCAATACCCGGGATGCCCGATGAGAATTCCCCTCACCCAGTAGTATTGCAATACGGGCATTTCCTCCGACACCCAGCATCACTGCCAGACCCACCAGCAGCGCTATAACCGGATACAGCAAGTTTACCGATGCCAGTGCTTCCGGCCCCAACCGTCTACCCACCATAATTCCATCAATGATTTGATACAATGCCATAAACAGCATGGATGCCACTGCCGGTGCTGCATTTTTTCCAATCAGCTTTCCCAGTGGCTCTGTTAAAAATGATTCCCTGTTCATACCTTTTACACCTTACCCTTTCATGGATTCTTTCATAACCTGTTTTATAACAGCCGTCATGGCATCACCGGTTTTTTCCAGATCTCTTCGGCTTTCTTCCGACAGCCGGCACAGGTAATCCTGAAAAGACCGAATTAAATGTTCATTGGCCTTGCTAAGGATCTCTTCGCCTTGCCGACTCAGTTTTAGCAGTACCCTTCGTCTGTCTTTCGGGTCTGTAACACGCTCCACCATCTCCTGCTCCACCAGCGAGTTGATCATAATGGATAAGCTGGAGGAGGATACCATCAAGTTTCTCGCCAGGTCTTTCAAACTGATATTGGGTTGCAGCTCCAGTTCATATAACACCATGAACCGTTCTTCACTAATGCCAAAAGCTTCCGTCACCGCTGGCAGCCATTCCAATAAGGTTTTTCTGGTAAATAAGGTTAACAGGTTTAACAATTCCATCATTTTTTCCGCTTCAGATCTCAAATGATCCTGACTATTTTCTTTTATAGGCATTTTATTTCCCCTTTCAAATTGTTTTATTCTAAAATTATTTTATATTCAAATTGTATTGTTGTCAATCTTTTTTTGTTGTTAATTCACAAAAATGCACCGGTATAAAGGTATCTATATATGATAATGCTTCTCATTCATTCTGCCTTATGCTATACTTAGGAGAAAGATGACGATGGATGGAAATCCGGAAAGGAGTTGTATGCCGTGCATATTATAGCAGGCATTTTATTAAGTTCCTTATTTACAAAAAGCAAAAAACAGAAAAGTCGTTCCTATACCCTTGGGATCGCTGAAAAGCAGCTGCAGATTTCTCACGCCATTCCAGGCCGCATCCGTCTTTACCACAGCAAGTTTGCCCATCCTCAGTCAGGTAAAGTGCTGACAGAGCGCTTACAGCAGGTGCAGGGTATCCGCCACGTTTCTGTTAACCAGACTACCGGTTCTCTGCTTATTGCCTACGATAACCGGGTAATGAAAGAAGAAATCCTGACAGCAGCAATTTATCAACTGCTGGGATATGGTGATCTTTCAGCCGCTCAGGATTCTGCTAAAATCTCCCAGGAAGTCCGGTTAATGCACAGAGCCGCCAATCATGCCTTGATGCAGAAAACCAACGGAGCTGTTGATGTTCCCACCTTGCTGGCCGGAGGATTTACAGCCGTAGCTATAAAAGAGTATTGGAAAAAGGGTACTCTTGGAACACCAGCCCCCATAACATTACTTTACTGGGCTTACCGCATGATGGGTCTTCATCGTTAGATCCTCCCCTGCTGAAAGGAGTTGTCTCACACTTGATTGAAGAAATACTGTTTAATATTCTGTTGCGTTTTCGGGTGGTTCATTCCATACCGGGAAGACTTCGGATCAATATTCCCCATGCCTCCAAAATCCCGGCGGAATGGAAGCCGGATGACAGTGAGCTGGATTTTCTAAGGCAGATTGATGGCATTCGTGATTTTTCTTTTTCTTATATAACAGGCAATGCCCTGATCCATTATAATCCTTCTGTCATCAGCGAAGAAGAAATCATTGCCACTTTCAGACATATCGGTAAAGTCCTGACACAGCACCGGCAGGAAATAAAGCAGATTTCCCGGCAACAAGAGCCGGCCGCCGCAAGGCTTTATCTTATTCAGCTGGTTCGGCAGCATCTGTGCCCGGAACCACCATCCAGAAAGGATGACCGCAGGTGATAAAACGAAAAAACAGGAAACTGATGCGGCTGGAAATTGCTCACCAGCTGCCTGGCCGCATACGTCTTCGTTCCCGATCCTTTACGTTTTTAAAAACAGTAGAAAATGAAATGATTGAAGCGCTGCAACTTCATAAGGCCATTCATCAGGTTGATTATCAGCCCATTACCGGTAGTATGCTGATCATCTATGACCACACGGTTTTAGACAGCCAGGATCTTTATACTTATGTGGAGGATCAGATGGCTGCCTTTTCCCTGCTGGCCTATCAGGCTGAGAGAGAAGCCAGCAACACGCTGACGGTTAATGAGCGGCGTCTTCAGGAAGAGCCGGCGGAGCATCTTTTGAAGCGTGTTTTGGTTTCCGGTATATCCCTGATAGCTTTTGGCATGTTTAAAAGTCTGCCGGGAATGGGAGCCGCTTCCCTGGGACATCGCTATTGGCACCGACGCCTTTTCACACCACCGGCACTGATTAGTGCGGGACTTTCTGTTCCCATCTTTAAAAGTGGGTGGCACTCTTTGGCTACTACCAGGAGGCCCAACGCAGACACCTTAACCGCCAGTGCCATCCTAACTGCTTTATTAAGCGGAAGATCCCTTTCCGCTTTGGTCACCATTCTGCTGGCAGACATCGCTGAATTTATGACGGCCTACACCATGGAAAAAACCAGAAAAGCCATCGGTGATATGCTGCAGGCCGGAGATGAAATGGTGTTTGTTGTAACCGCTGAAAATACTCTGGTTAAGAAAAAAAGTAGTGAGCTGCAGCCGGGGGATATCATCAGTGTCCAGTCCGGAGATAAAATTGCGGCAGATGGAGAAATAGCGGAAGGAGAAGGATTTGTGGACGAATCGCCCATCACCGGCGAATTTTTTCCGGCTGAGAAACGGCCCGGCCACCGGGTTTTTGCCGGCACCCTTATTAAATCAGGCAATCTGAGAATCCGTGCTGAGCAGGTGGGAGACGACACCACCGTAGCCCGGATCGTCCATATGGTTGAGAGCGCTGCCGGACGCAAGGCAGCCATTCAGACCTTCGCTGACCGTTTTTCCGCACATCTGATTCCCATGAATTTTGCCCTGGCTATTCTGATTTATGGCCTGACCCGAAACATCAACCGCGCCCTCAGCATGATGATTATCGACTTTTCCTGCGGTGTTCGCCTGTCTACTGCTACAGCACTTTCCGCCTGCATACACAACGCAGCCCGGAATGGCGTACTGATTAAAGGCGGAAATTACGTTGAAGCCCTGGCTGAAGCAGATTCCCTCATTTTAGATAAAACCGGCACCGTTACGGAAGGACGTCCACGGGTCATCAGTCTTCATCCCACCACCGGCTTTGCCCAAAAGGATATTATCCAGATGGCTTCCGCTGCCGAGGAAGACTCTTCCCACCCGCTGGCTCACGCCATTCTGGATTATGCCCGTTTAAACGGGATTGCCATTCCGGCTCACGGCATGACAGAGGTTGTGACAGGTCGGGGAGTACGTACTACCATCCAGGAATATGAAATACTGGTTGGTAACCGAAAATATCTGAAAGAAAACGGAGTTGACGTCAGCGAACTGCAAAATGTCATCCATTCCCTGGAGCAAAAAGGGGAAATGATTATTTATGTCGCCCAAAACGGGGTACTGGCAGGTGTTATCGGGGTTCATGATGCACTGAAGGAAAATATGAAAAAATCCCTTAACCGGTTGAGACATCTCGGCATCGATGATATTCGCCTGTTAACCGGTGATATAGCTTTCCAGGCGGAAAAAGTAGCCAGCCGCATGCATATGGATGACTTCAGCGCAGAACTCATGCCGGAAGATAAGGTTCGTACGCTTCTTTCCATGCAAGGCAGTGGTTCCAGAGTTATCATGATTGGCGACGGGATTAATGATGCTCCGGCGCTGGCTTACGCCGATGTAGGCATCGCCATTGGAAATACCCGGACAGATGTAGCCATTGAGTCTTCCAATGTAACCATCACCAATGATGACCCGTTGCTGATTCCCTCAGCAATTCAGCTGTCCCGAAGAACCATGGAAACCGTCCGCAATAACTTCCGGATGGCTGTTGGTCTCAATGCCCTGGGAATCGTTCTTTCAGCAATGGGATGGCTTCCGGTGGTATGGGGATCTGTGCTGCACAACTCTTCCACTATTTTAGTGGTTATGAACTCCGGCCGATTGCTCATCCACGACTTTGAAAGGAGGACTTTCGAATGATACCGGTAGATATTTCCATTGTGCATGAACTGCCAGGAAGGCTGCGCCTGCGATTGTTCCGACCACCAACGGACGCCCCGGCCTTTACCGAAGCAGTACGACAGCACGATGGCATTGAGTCTGTTGTTTTCCAGCCCCGAACCCGTTCCTTGCTGATTCATTATCAGCCAACAGAGGTAAGCGATGTGGAAATTGTGGTTCGGGTAGGCGTGCGGCTTTCTCTGGATTATCAGCAATCCTTTGTACGAATATCAAGACCCGATTCCACCCATCCTCCCGGATTAATGGCTTACAGTGCTGCCGGATCCATTGTGATGGCGGCTCTAACCAACGCAGTGAAAACCAGCCCTTTCCACAAAGCTTTGGTCAACGGCGCCGGCGGGCTGACAGCCTTAGCTGTTGTGGATCACGCCTGGCAGGAATGGCAGGAAAACCAAGAGTATCACCCGGAAGTTTTCTCACTTATTTACCTGTTGGGATCTCTTATGTCCGGGCATCCTCTCAGAGCTTCGGCCATTACCTGGCTGGTGACCTTTGGCAGGCACCTGGTGGAGCACTCCGGGAATGCATGCCTGCTAAGAGCTGACCCTGGCTCCCAGGGAACAGACAATCATTATCTGGATGTGGTGATTCGAAGAGATCCGTCCAAGCCCGCTAATCCCCTTAACGTATTGATTTCTGCATTATCAGCCAGTATTGGAATGCAGTCACGCTCACAGCAAAATGACTTGCTGGAGAGCATATCTCAAATGGCTTCCCGTCATCACCATTTGCTGGAAAGTCTGGAATCTCATTCAGGTCGCATTTATCTGCGGCTTGACCATTAGAACAAACAAAGGAGTGAATGTAAATGAATCAATTCGGAATCACAAGAGACCATGTAACAGGATTTGTTGTAGGGGTGGGTGTCGCTGCCGCCGGATACTATGTATATCTGAAAAACAAGGAGCAGGTTGATGAGATGCTGGCCAATTATGGAATACGCGTCCCACAGCCAGAACAGGGAGATTTGAGCAAGCTGACCCTGGAGGAACTGATGCTAAAAAAAGAAACCATCGAAGATTTAATTGCTGAAAAAGAAATGGCCCTGGAAGATTCTCAGCCATTAGCTGACTCCAGCGCCGAATAGGGTCTGTTTTTCTCTTAACTTCGAGGCAGCGAAAGCTGCCTCTTTTTTTTCATCAGTTCATCCAGTTACGTTCCATTCTATGGATACTATATCGAAAGAGACCAAAAGAAAATACCAGCAGTAAAGTAAAATTCAAAAATACAGACAGGATACCTTCAGCCCCGACGGCCACTTTCAGCAGATCCACTCCATAGGTTAACGGCAGCACATAGGATATAGGCTGAATCAATGCCGGCAATTCCTGAATGGGTATAAACAGGCCACATAAAAAAATCATGGGAAACCGAAAAAAATTGGAAAAGGTTTGGGCTTCAAACACTTCTTTTGCTGCCACTGCAATCATGAGCCCCAAAAAAGTACTGGTTACTGCAATCAGTATAATTGCCCCCATTAAAACCGGCCAGTTTATGGCCCTTAAACCCGTTAATGCAATTCCCAGAAGCAAGGGTACCATGGCATTCAGTATCCCAAAAATAATGGCTCCTCCGGTTTTAGCCAGCATCAGCGAATAGAGACTGACAGGAGCTAACATCAATCGTTCAAAGGATTTTTGCTTTTTCTCGAAGGTAATGGTTACCGCCAGCATGGATGTGGTGCCAAAAAGAATGGACAGCGCCATGACACCAGGCAGTATCTCGATAAGATCCACTTCTGTTTCGCTTCGCAATACAAACATTAGCGTCCAGGCCAGAGGAAAAATCATACCCCAACTGATATTGGGCGGTTTTAAGTAGTAATTTCTGATGTCTTTATTCAAAATGCTTAGCAGCGCAATACCTTTGTTCATGATTCCCCTCCTTTTTCTTCCGAATGCTCAATCCCGGTGATGGCAACAAACACTTCTTCCATGGTTGGTTCCATTCTTTTAGCTTCGAGGATGTGAACCTCTTTTTGCCGAAAAAAAGTAAACAGAGGCGTAAGCTCCTGATCCGGCGGCCAGACGATCTTCAGTGATCTTTCGTTTATTTCTTCTACTTTCGTCAGTTTTAGCTCTTCCTGCAGTGATTGTTTAAGATTTGCCATATTCTGATCCAGCTTTAACAGGAGTCCTGACTGATCATGCAAAGAAGCTTTCAGGGTTTCTACGCTGCCGGTTTTCACAATTTTTCCATCGACAATAAAAGCAATGCGTTGACAAAG
This sequence comes from Tindallia sp. MSAO_Bac2, assembly GCA_003838145.1. Taxonomy (GTDB): domain Bacteria; phylum Bacillota; class Clostridia; order Peptostreptococcales; family Tindalliaceae; genus Tindallia. The sequence continues at coordinate 81,154 of QYZZ01000078.1, read as the reverse complement.
CCTTTCCGCCTCTTCAAGATAATGAGTTGTCAAAAAAATAGTGGTTCCCTTTTGATGCAAATCTTCTATCATTTTTCGGATTTGCCGGGCACTGGCCACATCAATTCCTGAAGTTGGCTCATCGAGAAATAATATTTTAGGCTGGTGCATCATGGCTGCTGCGATGGTCAGCTTTCGTTTCATTCCTCTGGAGTAAGCCTTAAAGGCTTTATGTTTCACATCTTCTAATTGAAATATCTTCAGCAGTTCCAGGGCTCTCTTTTCCCGGTCATGCTTTCTCATTCCGTAAAGACTGCCACAAAAGGTTAGGTTGTCAATTCCGCTCATTTCCGGGTATAAATTGCTTTCATCCGGAACTACACCGATTTCTGCCTGAATCGCTTCTTTTTGTGTTTCCAGATTCCTGCCAAGTATCTCTATAGTCCCACTTGTTGATTTCAATAAACCAATGAGCATATTGATGGTACTGGTTTTTCCGGCTCCATTAGGACCCAGAAATCCAAAGATTTCTCCATCTTCCACCATGAAGTCAATGCCTTTTATCGCTTCTTTTTCGCCATATTTTTTAGATAATGCCTGTACCTTTATAGCCTTCATATGCTTTCACCCTTATTTTCTTTTCCATCTTCCCCAGATTTTGCTTCATGACAGTCTCCATTTTTCTGGCAGGAATGAACCAGCCTGTCCTTCTTAAACTCACGCCGGGATATTTCCTCCAGCTCCTCAGAGATTCCCTTTATCTGATGTTTTTGAACTTCATAGTGGGTAAAATATCCTCTCTTTTCTCCTTTTACAATCCCATTTTCCCGTAAGATTTTCATGTGCTGAGAAACAGCAGCTTTGGATATACCCAGATTTTTCGAAAGAGCCCCTACACAATAATCTTTTTCCAGCAATAATACAATGATTTTTAGTCGATTTTCATCCGCCAGAGCTCGCAGACGATTTACCAGCTTTTCCACCGGCTCACCTCCCATACCAAAACCGTCTGATCCGAGACCAGACGGTTTTGGCTGATTTTTATTTTGTCTGTTCTCCTTCGCAGCTGTGTTGATCTTGCTTGGATTCATGGCCGTGACAAACTTCTTTCTGCTTTTCACTGCACTCACCTGGTTTTTTTCCTTTTAGTCTTTCCGGGTGCTCGCATTTTGCTTCACTCATTCATATTCCCTCCCGGTCAAAGACGCAAAGCGTCTTAGTAATGAAACAATGGCAGCCGAAAGCCACATATCTGTTTTTTTCCAATAGAAAATGCTATTCTATTTAAGCATCTTCTTAATTATAATAGCATTTTATTAATTGAATGTCAATGTGGGTTGTCCCATTTTCTCTTTATTTAGTTTTCTCTTTATTTAACAGGGAATAAAGCGGGTGCCTCGCAGGATATACACAATCAATCCCACAGCTAAAAGCCGCGGGATTGATTATACTCTATCTACGCTGTCCGTCAGCAAAACTGACTGATCACCTGATCCGGATCCAGTTTCGCCAATTGCTGCCTAATGGTTTCTTTCGCTTTTACTATGGCTTCGTAAGTTCGGTCAGAAACCATTGGGTTGCCATAAATTTTCCAGCCATTTACTTTAGTAAGCTTCAGTGAAGGGTGACCAATGTAACCCAGCACGTCTTTCAATGGATATCCCAGAAAAACGCCTATTTCGTGAGGTATCTTACCGGTAGAAATCTTCAGAACCAGTAAATCCAGATATGCTTCCATGTTTACTGTCTCCGGGTATCCTTGTTTCAGAAGAAAACGATGGTTCCGGGAGTCCCTGAGCGTTTTTTCCAGGGCACCACGATGAAAAAACAGTATCTTTTGCCTTCCATTTTTCAGGGAAAATTTCTTAAAATCAACACAGGAAATTTTACTGACATACTGCTGGATCATAAGAACCCGTCTGGCACCCTCCTCATCGTCACCGGAAAAGCAAAGGAGTTCAGCCGGCTTAGCAGCTAAAAGCACAGGAGCCAGCTTCTCTGTCAGCCAGTACTGAAATCCTTTCGGATCGCTTAGATCGTGGTAATAACATTGTTTCATGTGGAATCGCCTCCTGTCGGCGTTTTATTGATATTGATTATCATTAATAATACCACGTTACCTCAAAAAAGTCAAAAGCGACGATGGTAAAATCGCCGCTTTTCTTCAAAATATTATATTGTGATCTTATTTTCCTAATTCCAGCAAGAAACGAATATTGTCCAGTATTCCTCCCAGCCCATGTTCCTGAACCCTTCCGATCAGGTTGTTTTCCATTACGTATTCAGAAAGGGTTATTTCTGCCAGGGCCCGCTCATATCCTTTTCTCGTTTCTTCCAATGAAACAGGCTCTCCGGTTTTATAATTCCAGGCACGGCTGTTATCATAAAGACCTTCCGGCGACATTATAAATATATTCTCGTTATCAATGAAAGATCCTGCAGAAACATGAACCTGCTTTGCCACAAATCCTTCCTTAATGTTTAACAAGTCCTGCCCCAAAACTGCACCAGGATCCAGAGGATCGCCTATCAGATTTGCTATGGTGGGAAAGAAGTCAATCTGTCCTCCAGCCAGGGTTATTTCTTCACCTATATCACTGCCTGGAACGTGAATCATCAGAGGAACCCTGAACATTTCGTCCTCTTCGTAGGGTTTTCCAATAAAGCGGCTGACCTGTTCTTCAATCTCTACATTCCGCATATCAACTCCCTGATGATCTCCATAAATGATAATGGCCGAATCATCATATAATCCTTCTTCTTTCAACAGGTTAAGAAAGTAGCCGATTTGCTGGTCCATATAATGAACTGATTGCAGATAGTGCCCTAAATACGTATCATCATACTCTGCCGGCAGGTCAAGCCATTGGTACTGTTCCGGTAAAATAAACGGATGGTGGCAGGTCAGGGTTATATAAAAAGCATAAAATGGCTCCGGTGTCTCTTTTAACCATGGGATGGACTGCTTGTACAACTCATAATCACTTAGTCCAAGGCCAATGACTTCATTCATGTCAAATTCATCACTGCTATAAAACTGGTCGATCCCCTGACCCGGATAAGCGGATTTCCGGCTCCAAAAGTCAGGATCATTGCCATGAAAAGCCATCGTGCTATAGCCATGCTTTTTTAGATGCATAGGCAGTGTATAAAAGTCATTTCCTTCATAGGCCTGGTAACTGAAAGTGGTGGTTGACGGGTAAAAACCGTTGTGTATCACAAACTCCGAGTCAGATGTATTCCCCCATCCAACCTGTTCATAAAAGTTGGAAAAATAAAGGGTTTCCTGATTGGTCAGGTCGTTCAGCACCGGTGTTATGTCCTGGCCGCCCAGCTGGTGTTCCATCGGAAAAGTCTGCAACGATTCCGCCAGAATGACGATAATATTTCTGCCTTCCAGCAGTCCTTCATATCTTCTGTCTGCCTCTTCCGTTTCTATGGCCTGCACTGCCTCTTCCGCCTGATCCGGATCTACAATGGGTGCCGGTCTGGTTATACGGAAGGCATCATAAATGTGATAATTGATCATTCCAAGATTTGCCGGTCTCAAGTTACCTTCTGTACTGAAGGCAATCAGTTGCGTTGCTCCTACCAATGCAACAGACAAACTAATAAAAGCGAGGGCATATATTCCATTTCTTCGGGGTTTTTCTTCATACAATGATAGCGAATTCTCTTTTCTTTTCTTTTTATTGACCCAAATTCTAAGACAGATGGTATCAGCAAAGTACAGAAAATAGAGAGGCCTCATTAACGCAAAAATGCTCTCGGAAACTCCTCCCAGCTGTCCAACCTGAAAAACACTGCCGACTGGTACCAAAGTAAAAAAATGACTGAAGTACACCGTATTGACAAAAATCAGCCCGGTGACTACCAAGTGCACCCACCAGAAGGCTTTCAGATATCTTCCGGGAAACAGAAACAAAAAAAGAAGATATAATGCGGTTAAGGTGACAAAGTTCATTAAAGCAGCGTGAATAAAATATTGCCGCACTCCCATTATCCAATGCAGAATCATTATTTTAGCCAATAATGTGATCACAAAAATGGAAATGATGCTTATGATTTGTGAATCTGGTTTTTCCAGTCTCTTGCCCCAGTCCATGAATAGTTCCCTCCAATAATCAAGATGCAAATTAATTATAGCGCTCATTATCCCATACTCGCTTTCTCCAGTCAATCACAAATACTCAATTAGGCTATATGACCGGAGCGGCATAAACGCTATAACATCGGACAGTTTATTTCAGCATTTGTCGCAGGTTCGTCTGCAGGCTTTCCAAAATAGTATCCCTGAAGTAAATCAACGCCGGCTTCTCTTAAATATAGAACCTCCTCTTCCGATTCCACACCTTCTGCCAATACAGCAATACTGTTTTCCCGGGCAACTTCTATGTAATTCTTTAAAACTCGTTGCTGATCGTTATTTTCATGTATTCCGCGAATAATCTTCATATCAATTTTCATATACTCAGGCTTTAGCTGAAGCAGGGATCCCAGGGATGCAAAACCACTTCCTACATCATCCAGAGCCGTTGCGTATCCTTTTTCTTTATAGTAATTAAGAATATAGTTCAGGTGATCATAATCATCGACTCTTTCCGTCTCTACCACTTCAAAAACCACCTGACTGGAGTTAAGATCATATTTTCGAATAGCAGCATCCGTCGTCTGCAAGCATTTATCCGGGTCATAGATCGCCGTCGGAATAAAATTGATAAACAACTTTTCTTTAATGCCCTTCAAAGCCGCATTTTTAATTACCTTTTCGCGGCACAGCCGGTCCAGGTGAAAAAGCAGATCCATATCCCGGGCACGCTGAAACATCTCGAAGGGTGCCATTATGCTTCCATCCTTTTTAATTCCGCGACTAAGCGCCTCATAACCATATACCTTGCGTTTTTTTACATCCATTATCGGTTGGAACAAGGTTTTTATGCTTTTTTTTGATAATATATGCAGCAACTCACCACCAAGGTAGAGATCCTTCCAGTACTTTAAGGGTTTAAACTGATTCAGGGAACCAAAGGAAAGGCATTGATCCTTCATTGGCATCATATAGATATCCTGTTGTTCCATTGAATTGAAGTAGTCCTTGCAGAGGGTTAAAGCCAGTTCCTCAAAGTCGGAAGTTTCAATCAGGTACCCTTCAGCCTTCCGGCTGTATGTAAGGCCAAGTCTATTTACTGCTTCCTTCAGGGGTTCAATGTGATGGTGAGTCGGTAAAATCAAATACGCAAAGGAGGCTTGTATATCTTTTTCCGGAATAACGGTACAGCGTTTACAGTCCATTCTACTCCACCTTTCCCGATTTTTGTCTGAACATCTATATCAATAATACCCACAAATATGACAGGTTCACAGGTGATTGATCATTAGCCAGCTCCATAAGGCTTACAATTAATGATCGTATTCAACCTGTGATTTGAGTTATAATGGAATTAATCTATTACCCAATGGAGGGATATTTATGAAACGTATAAGCGCTTTTCAGGTGATGGGACCGGTGATGATTGGTCCATCAAGTTCGCACACAGCCGGAGCTTTACGAATAGCACAGATAGCTGCACATATTTTAAAAGAACCTGCCGATGAAGTTATTTTTTATCTTTATGGCTCATTTGCCGAAACCTACCAGGGACATGGGACAGACCGAGCTCTGTTGGCAGGTATGATGGGTTATCCCACAGACCATCCGGATATACGAAACGCTTATGATATTGCCCGGGAACAACAACTTAAATACCAGTTTATCCCCGCAACCCTTAAAGAAGGGATGCACCCAAACACAGTGTCCATTGAAGTGGTTGGGTCTTCAGGTAAAAAGCTTTCCTTAACAGGAGCCTCCATTGGCGGCGGCGAGGTTATTGTTAATGTAATCAATGGCATTGATGTGGCTTTTACAGGCGAGTATCCAACTCTCATTGTGCAACAGCAGGACCGTCCCGGAGTTGCTGCTCACATCACCAGCATTTTAGCCAGCGCAGGTGTGAATATCGGCACCATTCGGATGTATCGGGAAAGTCGGAGCAACCGAGCCTTTACCATTCTGGAAACCGATGAAAAACTGAGCTCCGATCTGGTGGACAGAATACTGGAAAACAAAAATATTTATGATGTTTTCATGATTAATTAGACTGCTCTTATCCTTTTAATACCCTAAAGAGTACAGGTAGCTTTTGAACTTAAAACTTTAAACAGTGGATAACCACAAAGGACACAAAGGGCACTAAGAAAACCAATCAGGGTCTGGGCCTTTCCCTTTGCGTCCTTCGTGTCCTTCGTGGTTTATATCATAAGTTGCATTTTAGCTTAATATCTGAACAAAAAATGATTGGTAATAATACTAAGAAAGGAATGAGACTATGTTTGGAAACGGACAGGAATTGCTGGCATTCTGCCAGAAAGAGAATATAAGCATTTCCGATGCTATGATTCGTCGCGAATGTGATCTTTTCGAAACCACCGCTGATGAGGTTCAGCAGTGTATGCTCCGGCAATGGCAAGTGATGGAGTCATCTGTGGAGGATGCACTTAGTAAGAACCTGACTTCAATGGGAGGACTCATTGGAGGTGAGGCAAAAAAACTGATGAAGCGACAAAAAGAAGGAACTTCCGTTTGCGGGGATATCACTGCAAAGGCAGTAGCGTATTCCATGGGTGTGCTGGAAGTCAATGCTTCCATGGGTGTCATCGTTGCCGCCCCCACCGCCGGTTCTTCCGGCATCCTGCCGGGTACATTAAAAGCCTTGCAGGAAAAGTACCATTGGAATGATTCACAAATGACAGATGCCCTCTTTTGTGCCTCTGCCATCGGTCTTATCATTTCAGAAAAAGCAACTGTAGCCGGAGCTGAAGGCGGGTGTCAGGCAGAGACCGGCTCTGCCGCCGCCATGACGGCAGCCGCCATCTGCGAACTGATGGGGGCAACACCGGAGATCAGCCTTCATGCTGCCGCCATTTGCTTAAAGAACGTCATGGGTCAGGTATGCGACCCCATTGCAGGTCTTGTGGAAGCACCCTGCCAGAAACGGAATGGGATAGGGGCTGCCAATGCACTTATCAGTGCCGAAATGGCTCTGGCCGGTATACCCAGTCTTATACCCTTTGATGAAGTTGTAGAAGCCATGGGTCATGTTGGCCGAAGCCTGCCGGAGTCTCTCCGGGAAACCGCTCTGGGCGGCGTTGCTGCAACTCCCACCGGGTGTGCCTACAAAGATAAACTGCGTCAGAAAATTTAAAAACTGCTCGCTTTTTCCTTTTTTCGTTTCATTTTGTTGCGGTACATGTTCTTATCTGCAGTTTGCATCATGGTTTCCAAAGATTCATTATCATCATAGCAGGTTGCAAATCCCAGGGATATTTCCATTTTCCTGTGATTATTTTCTATTGCTTCATTATATAGGTCAATCTCTTGCTGAATACGTTCTATGATCCTTATCACAGCCTCTTCACAGGTGCCCGGAAGCAAAACCGCAAATTCATCTCCACCAATGCGGCAGACCAAATCCGACTGCCGCATTGCCCGTTTCAGTACTTTTGCACTGTCAGCAATATGACGGTCGCCTTCCGCATGGCCAATCCTATCGTTAATAAACTTCAGATTATCCACATCCGCGATAATGATGGAAATAGGATAAACCTTTTTTTCTTCCATTTCGTTAATCATCTGATCAAAATAATGCCGATTGTGAATGCCCGTTAACTGATCCTGAAAGCTCATGCGCTTTAGCCTTTCTTCCCGTCGATGAATTGACTGTCTCATTTTTTCCATAGCGCGTGCCAGGTATGCTATTTCATCCTTTGAGGTAACTTCTATGCTTTCATCCAGGGTTCCCGCCTCGAAGCGTCTAACTTTTTGTTCCAGATATAGGAGCGGCTGCAATAGCCTGCGCAAAAGAGCCCACAAAGCTATGGATCCGGCAATTGCCATGGAAAATCCAAACATCAAACTGTCTCTTGTGTACTGTTGCTGCAGGCCAATCAGTTCACTGTTGTCGAAGATTCTTTTCAGGTAGTAATTATAATCACCCTTAAAGTCAGCTATAGGAACCCGCTGAATAACATAAGGCGGATCTGTTTCTGTCAACACCCGCCCATTGCCTAAATATAGAAGTTGCTCTTCGTTAAGGCTAATGGGAAAGGGGGATGAATCCGTACCATGAATTCTCCGGGCTCCCCATTCATTGAACTGCATTAAAAACCAGTCCCCACCACTTACATTTTGAAAAATGCCTAAGATTCTTGGCCCAAGGCACATTCCCAGTTCCACCGTCCCCGCGTATTCCCCACCGTGATACACAGCCGATATATAACGAAGAGAGGTGCCTCCCTCTCCTTTTTCAATGCCTTTGATGGGCTTCCGCTGAGGATCTTCATTAATACTGACAACTATTTCCCTGAAAGTACTAAGGTCATCTCCGTAATCTTCCGGGTCATGTACCCTGAGAAAAGTTGTCTGATCAGGCAGATGAAAATGAAATCGACACACGCCTACTGCTTCAAGCCTTTCGAAGGATGGCATTACAAGTTTTTCAAGACTTTCTCTGTCTCTCTGGTAAAAAGCTTCTGCGATGGCTGGATTTGCAAGCACCTGAGTCAGTCCTGTCTCCAGAATTTCATAGCTTACTTTAAACCGGCGATCTATGGTGGATACAGCAAGTTCATTCAGTACCTCTTCCTGCATACGAATCAGTTCCAGTCTTTCACGGTGGGACCGGAATAACATTACAGCCATGATGAGGATCACCACCGCAAAGGACACTAAACTTATTTTAAACCGAAGCGAATTCCGAAAACGGATGCGGCTATCCATCCACTCATCCCCTCATTTTGATCATTAACAAACATTAGAATATAATACTCTCTTTCCGCATACTATGTATTTCAAAGAAAACCGCCCAAAGCTTCTATAATTCAACGATAGTTTTGGGCGGTTCTCTATTAACCTTCATTTTTAAAAACGATTATTATTTAAGCAAACTCACGGTTAAGGATTTTTGCAGTAGTCCTCACAACTTCAGCGGCAACCCCGGCGCAACGACTGGATCGTTCAGGAGACTGAAACGCTACGTCTTCTTTCCGAATAAACTTAGAAACTGAGTCATAGCACATAGTTGATTCTGCAACCGTTACTGCATGGTCAGGAAAGTCCGGGTTGTATATAGGCAGTTCTGCTTGTTTGTACCAGTCAAACAGTTCTTTTACAAGTTGGTTTTGCTTGTCTACTGTAAATAATCCGATAAAACCGGATGCAACGGCCAGAGTTCCACACAAAGAAGCTTCAAGCGCAAAGCCTCCTGCAAAGGAACGGTACATGGTCGTTGGAATTTGGTTGTAGGGGTATCCTGCTTCTGCTGCTAAGTAGCCGAAAAGACCTTCGGCTGTACCGACGCCTCAGCCACCTTTTTCTTTGTAGTATTTGTAAGCTCTCTCGGCAGCTTTGTCAGGATCGATTCTTTTATAGGGAAGCGGATGCTCCATGCCAGACTTTTCCGCAGCTTCTGCTTCGTTGAATGAGGCCAGGACTGTTCCCATTCCTCCAAACAGCGTAACACCTGCCAAAGTGGTTCCCATTCCCTTTAAAAAATCTTTACGGCTCAGGCTTTTGTTTTCACTGTTGTTTTTTGCTTCCTTGTTCATGATAGTCCTCCTTTTTCCAAGAATATATTCGATTCCTTAAAGGATATATTACATCCTGAGTCAAATCTTATATCTAAATAAATCAACTTAATTTATCTGCGTCCCGCAGATATCAATTTACTAACCTCAGCCGCCAGCGCTGGGTGCCGCAGCAGGAGCTGGCTCATCCGCTTCTGCAGCTTCACGTTCTGTCAGTTCAATTCCTGCTTCTTCAACGGCCTGTCGGACCAGTTCCATGGTAGAATTTGATGTCCAGGTAGCACCGGTTTGTACATCTACCTCAGCACTTTGCTGGTTAATAATTCTCTCAGGGACAGCCCTAAGCGCACCATCACCAAAGCCTTTGGTTTCTCCATGTTCGATGACACGAATTTCTGTAATTTCATTTCCATCAAATATGACATCCAAATAAATGTCGTAACGATCCTGGAATCCTTTTCCCGATACCATAATGCCTTCCGGTTCATAAGTTTCCAGGTCATATTGTGCCGCAGGATCTTCAGGCGCTTCCCTTTCTGCTACGTTTTGTCCGGTAGCTTCTGCTACTGCTTTCATAACAGCCTCTGAAGAAGCTGTGGCTCCGGATTCCACGTCTACATCCGGACTCTGGGCACTAAGTATTTTTGCGATCATAGCATCAATGGCTACATCTCCAAGATTTGGAGTCTCGCTTTGATCCAGCACCTTAATATCAACTATTTCATCACCGTCCATGATGACGTCCAGTACAACGTCTCCACCATAACCGGATGCAATAGCCAAAGTACCTTCTGCTTCATATTCAACCGGGGCTGATTCTTCATCGGCTTCATCCGTTCCTGCTACAGCATCTCCAAGAGATATACCGGCTTCCTCCAGCGCACTCTTTACTGCTTCAATTACTGCCTTGGAAGAAACGGTAGCACCGGAGTGCACATCCACATCCACAGACTGGTTTTCAATAATTTTTGCGATCATAGCTTCGATTGCCGTGTCTCCCAGTCCTTCGGTTTCATTTTGTTCCAGTACTTCAATATCTGCTATTTCTTCTCCATCTACATGCACCAGTAGACGAACAGGTCCTCCGTAGCCTTCCGCTGTTACTTCATAGCTGGTCACGTCAGCCATATCAGTCTCGCCAATGGCGTTACATCCAAAGAGTATGCCTACGCTCAAAACTACCAGGACCAGGATTGCTACAATCTGCTCTTTGTCCATTTATTCCATTCCTTTCTCCGCTGATTTAAGTGTAAAAATACTCCGTCCCATCCGGTTAATAAGACCGGATGGGAAACGAAGCAATTTAGGGGGATATACAAAATGAATACTTACTTTATTCAGTTACTACTGGCATTTCATCACCAGTCCAGCCTCTCATACCTCGGTAAATCGGCATTGCATTAATACCGTTGAGACGAAGATTCAAGATGGTTTGACCGGCAGTTTGTCCTGAGAAGCAGGTAACATAAACCGGCTTGGTTGTTGAAAACTCATCCATACGCTCTCCAACTTCCGGGAAAGGAATCAATACAGCACCTTCTATATGACCCTCATCATAAGCTTCCTGGTTACGAATATCTACAATTTGGATAGCTTCAGGACTACCTTCAATTAAGTCATGTACTTCTGGCGGCCGAACGATATGGTTGGTTCCCTGGGTGAAATGATCGTTAATGGCAGCTAGCAGGATTTCCTGTTCGGGAGTCCAGTCTGCGTTTGCTTCAGGCAGTTCATTTGCTTCTGTTTCCAGGGTGTCTTCGTCTAACTCCAGTGGTGCCCAGCCAAAGTTCATTCCACCTTGCAGGGATACTGCGTTAAAGCCCATCAACTGCATAGCTGCAACGGCCTGGCCAGAGGTTTGACCGGTAAAGCAATAAACCATAATTTGACGATTGGCAGGAAGTACGTCCATCTTTTCTCCAATTTCTGCGTAGGGGATGTGAACGGCTCCAGGGATATGACCCTCTGCGTAATCATCTGCGCCACGCATATCAACGATAAATACTGCATCCGGATTGTCTTCGATCATAGGCAGTGCATCTGCAAAAGGCACCATGTTCCAAGTACTGTTTTCTTCGGTAATGGAATCGAAATACGCTGTTGTCGCATCCCATATAACAGCCGCTTCATCCAGTTCTTCCGTTTCTTCTTCTTCAGGCTCTTCAGCCGGCTCTTCCACAGTTTCCTCTACAGCTGGTTCTTCTGTTTCTGCTGGCTCGTCTGCCGGTGATCCACACCCAGCAAGTAATGACAGAGCAAGTAGTAATGCAAGTAATAAACTTAATAACTTATGTTGTTTCATTAAAAAACTCCTCCTTCTCCTTTTTAAATGTTTTTTTATTTTCTTTATTAAGTCACAAGTTAGCTAATGATTTTAAATATCTTTAATCCAAATCAGCGCTTGTGAAATATAAGACAAACTTGATCAAAAAAATTCGTGATGCGGTACTGACACTTAATGATTTACCTTAGCAATTTCTGATATTTCGCTTAGAATATCGAATATACCCTTAAACAAATCAGTCAGCATTCGCATAAACAGGGGTTTTGATATATATGTACGCTTAGGATAACCTTTTCCTTAACTCATCATACATTATTTCCACGTAGAAATCAATCAAAATTTTTGAATCTATTCAAAATAATTGCATCATCATTTTAAAGCATGAACAAAGACACTTCGCGTCAGTTGTAATTGAGAATTGATGATTGATAATGGATAATTCAGTTCAAATACCCAAGGGGCACTCGTACCCACGGGGCACTCGTACCCGCAGGGCACAAGAACCTCACTATCAAAAAAGCGGATCCTCGGATCCGCTTTTTCTATACATCTGATATGTCTGTTACATCATAGCCGGCATCATCAACCGCCTCTGCTATTGTTTCGTTGTCAACTGCTGCCGAAAGGGTAATCATTGCGTTCTTAGCTTCCAGGTCCACCACCACTTCCTCTACCCCTTCCAGTTTTTTAAGCTGCTTCTCCACACGGGCTGAGCAGTGTCCGCAGGTCATTCCTTCAATTTTAATACGTTTTTTCATTTTCATCCTCCTTCAGGTGATTTTATTGCGCTTGTTTAAAGGACGGCTTAATATCTGTTTTCTTAAGTCGCAGCGAATTATAAACTACGTTGAGGGAACTGACTGACATGGCAGCAGCTCCAATCATTGGATGAAGCAGACCCATCATCGCTACCGGTATTGCAATGGCATTATAAAACCAGGCCCAGAAATAATTTTCCTTAATCTTCCGGAATGTGCCTCTCGACAGAAGAATTGATGAAATAATACCACCCAGATCTCCTTTTACCAGCGTCACATCCGCAGCTTCAATGGCAACATCTGTTCCGGTTCCGATAGCTATGCCGATATTTGCCTGTTTCAGCGCCGGAGCGTCATTAATCCCATCACCAACCATGGCTACGGTTTCAAATTCTTTTTGAAGCTTTTTCACCTCGTCCACTTTGCCCTCAGGCAGTACTTCAGCTATCACATAATCAATGCCGATTTTTTCCGCAATGGCATTGGCCGTCCGCTGGTTGTCCCCTGTTACCATCGCTGTCTGAATACCCATTTCCTGCAATTCTTTAACAGCTCTCGAGGAATCTTCCTTCACCGGATCCGCAACAGCAATCAGTCCTAATAGCTGATCTTCACGTGCCACCATCATAACGGTTTTAGCTTCTTCCTCTAATTTGCGGATTTCTTCATCCAGGTGCTGATATTTCACTCCATATTTTTCCATCAGTTTTCGATTTCCCATAAAAACCTGGCGCCCATCCAATATTCCTTCAATCCCAAAGCCTGTGACCGCATTAAATCCCTGAATCTCATCCGGCTTGATATTCTTTTTTTGGACTTCTTCCATTATTGCATGAGCCAGCGGATGCTCCGATCCTTTTTCAAGAGATCCGGCAACATTCATTAACGTATGCTCATCAACTCCGGCTTCGGCAATAGTGTCGGTTACTGCCGGCTTACCATGGGTTAAGGTTCCGGTTTTATCGAAGATAATCATTTTCAGATCTTTAAAAGTCTGAACAGCTTCTCCATTTCGGATCAGTATTCCGTTCTCTGCTCCCATTCCGCTTCCCACCATTAATGCTGTAGGCGTTCCCAGACCCAGTGCACAGGGGCAGGCAATAACCAATACGGCGGTTGCTGTCACAAAGGCAATGGATAGGGTCCCAGCGTCCGGATTCACCCAGGGAAGAAATTCAGCTCCCCACTTAAGAATTCCCTGATGAAAGTCAGGAAACAGTATATTTGATGTAAAGACCAGAGCCGTAATCACCAGTATAGCCGGAACAAAGTATCCGGTAATGCGGTCGGCAAATTCCTGAATGGGAACCTTTGAACCCTGGCAAGCCTCTACCAGCTGAATAACCTGCGACAGGAATGTCTCATCTCCAACTTTAGTGACTTTCACCTTCAGGAGGCCTTGTTTGTTAATAGTTGCACCGATTACCGGATCCCCCTTTTCCCGTTTTACCGGCATGGATTCACCTGTTGCCATAGATTCATCCAAAGTGCTGGAACCTTCTATTATTTCTCCATCCGTCGGGACTTTTTCGCCAGGCCTTACTACCATCACATCTCCTGGCTGCAATTCATCAACGGAAACTTCCACTTCTTCACCCTTTAGAATAATCTTTGCTGTTTTCGCCCCCATCTGAACCAGTTTTCTTATTGCCTGAGAGGCACGTCCTTTCGCCCTGCTTTCCAGGTATTTACCAATCAGGTGAAAGGTCATAATACTACTGGCCATTTCCGTGAATGCCTGCAGAGGGAAGAAGAAAGCACTCAGCCCTATCAGATAGGGCGGAAGAGATCCCAGCGATACCAGAACATCCATATTGGGGCTTCCGTTTTTCAGCGCATTAAAACTTGCTTTATGAACGGACCGGCCCAGCCAGAATATGTTTGGCAGCGCCAGCAGATTAACGATAACGAGGTAATAAGGTATGTCAACGCCAAGGACCATGTGGAAAATCATCAAAAGCATTATGGTTCCTGATAGCACGGCTGACTGAATCATTCGTTTCCACGATCGGTGCATCATCGCTTCATCTTCATCCACCTTTTCATCCGGACTTTCATCCATCTGCAATTCATATCCCAGGTCCGATACTTTCCGGCTGATTTCAGCCATACGGACTTCCCCGGGCCAAAAAGTAACCGTCAGCTTTTCTGCAGCAAAATTAATGGTAGCTTCTTCGATGCCCTTCATTTTATTAAGCCCTTTTTCGATGGCCGCCGAGCAGGCAGTACAAGTCATGCCGGAAACCTTTACGGTTTTTCGTACCGGCTTTTCATTGTCATCTGTTTCTTTTTCCGTTTCCATTGGCTGATAACCCAAGTCTTCAATGGCTTCTGCAATTTCCTCCAGAGAAACCCTGGTTTCGTCATAGGAAATATGCAGCTTTTCTGTCGCAAAATTAATATTGGCAGTTTCAACACTGTCCCATTTTGAAAGTTTTTTTTCGATGGCTGCTGAACAACTGGTGCAACTCATTCCGTTTATTTTTATTTCTGTTTTTTCCATGAGAACCCTTCCTTTTGCAAGTTCTTGTTATTGTCTTTCATTTTTACCTCTTCATTATTTGGCGATTTTCTTCAGTGTTGTGAGGATTTCATCCACAACAGACATGTCGCCCTCCTGAAGCTGGTGCATCACACAATGTTTCATATGACTCTCCAACAATACCATTTCTATTGCTTTCAGCGCTGATCTTGATGCTTCCAGCTGATGCAGAATATCATCACAATAGGCTTCGCTTTCAATGAGTTTTTTTATGCCCCTCACCTGGCCTTCTACCCGGTTAAGTCGGTGCAACAGACTTTTTTGAACTTCAGCCGAGTGCATTGACGGCTTCTTAGATGAATCCATTCCCTCGCCTCCTTCAGAATTATTATACCATACCCCCCTATGGTATGTAAAGAATTGGCAGATTGACAGATTTTCCTTCATATACTATAATTATTGTACTGTTATGCTCTAAAGGGAGCCGCCCGAGGTCCCTGATGCATTAATTAATTCGATAAAGGAGGGGCTCCAATGATTCCAGGTTCTGCTGGCAAAGAAAAAATCATATTTCGGAG
Organism: Tindallia sp. MSAO_Bac2; assembly: GCA_003838145.1. Lineage (GTDB taxonomy): Bacteria > Bacillota > Clostridia > Peptostreptococcales > Tindalliaceae > Tindallia. The sequence continues at coordinate 65,452 of QYZZ01000078.1, read as the reverse complement.
TTATATAAAAGTCCGTCGTGTTAAGGCGGAGGATATTGACTCTGTTTTTCAGATAGCAGCTTCAGTAGGAACAGGCGAAAAAGACTCTTCTCAGGGTTTCCTCGTTGATAATTATGCTTCAGATCCAGCATACTATAAAGAAAAGTTTCTACAGCTATCTCAGCGGTTGGAACACTTTTATGTGGCGGAAAATGTTACCGGAAAATCCCGAAAACAAATTGTAGGTTTTCTGATCGCTTATACAAAACAACAATGGCTGGAGGATAATCCAACCTGGCTGGAAGATGTGCACTGGCACCCCTCCTTTGACCAGGACCGGCTCAATGATTTTGTTGTTGTCGACAAAACAGCCATTCAGTCTTACCTTACCGGACACGGTATTGGAAGCGAGTTGTACAAGCGGCTGATTGCCGATATCCGGGCCAAGGATATCGAAACCATTTTAGCAGAGACAATCATCAGCCCAACGCCTAATTTTGCTTCACTGGCTTTCCGCAAAAAGCAGCATTATCTGCTGGCAGGGGTCCGATACGAGGATTATATTGGCGAAACCTTTACGGATCTGATTTATTATAAGGACATTTCGCAGTTTTAATACAAAAGTCTGGAAAGGCCTCTTCTTTGATTAGGCACCTTCCAGACTTTTTTCAGCGTTTTCCATCCATTTTTTCCCGCTTTATGCTTTTGGCTACCTGCAAAACCAAGGCCAGCGTCTTCTCTCTCTCATAATTCTCAGCCATCACATCATTGGCATTATTTTTTTTATTGCTGCTTTCCCGGTTTTTAAAGCTACGCAGAGGAATTACTTTGCCGTCCACTCATTTCACTTCCTTTTTGTCTCCCAGTCCCGTTAACAAAAGTCAGCTTTCCTTCATACTTATTTTTAGTATTCGACAGCCATGGATGAATTCCTTTTTTTCAGTCAAAAAATGAAGAGGATCTGAAATTGTTGTTATCAATTTCAGATCCTTTAAACAGAAAATTATTCTTCTTCGTCCTCTTCGGTTTCATCAACCGTCGGAACATCTGCTGCATCCACTTCTTCATCTGTTTCTTCTTCTTCTGAGATTTCCTGAATGTAGGACAGGGTTGCAATAACTGTTTCCATATCATCCAGTATTTCGATGTTTTCATCGCTGGCAATGTTCAGATCTGCCATAGTCAGGTTGTCCTGATCTTTCAGCAGAGCTGCGTCAACCTCAACACTTTCCGGCATATGCCGCGGGAACATCTCAAGCTCTACTTCATTTGCCTGTACCTGAAGCACATAGTCACCCTGCTCCACTGAGTCCCGGTTAAGAATATGAATGTTCATTGTCATAGTCAGTTTAACATTCTCATCAAGAGACTGCAGATCCAAATGAATGAGCTGGTTCTTCATATAGTCCTTCTGGATCTCTTTGATGATAGCGAAGGTTTTTTCGCCACCTAAATTAAGTGTAATTTTTCGATTGCTTCCGAACTCATTCAAGAGTCGCATTATTTCTTTCTCGTCAGCAAACACCTCTTTGGTTGGTTTGCCTTTGGAGTAAACAACCGCCGGAATATTCCCTTCCTTACGAGCGGCTTTTACATTTTTATCCTGTATGGTTTCTCGGGGAACCAATGTCAGTTGTGGGACTGCCATAGTGTTCTCACTCCTTTCAAACTTGATTTTCGCTTTATGAAATTATCATGTTGCTATATACGTTATATTCACTAATTAGTCCACGATGTATGGCAGCAACGCCATGAATCGGGAACGTTTGATGGCCTGAGTAACATCTCGCTGGTGAATAGCGCAGTTTCCACTGATTCTGCGAGGTAAAATTTTACCTCTTTCAGTAAGATATTTTTTAAGTCGTCCAATATCCTTGTAGTTGATCGTCGCTTTTTTATCGGCGCAAAAAGTACAAATTTTCTTTTTGCCTCTTCTTTTTTTACGGTTCATCATAAGGGTAATCCCTCCTTTATACAAAATATTCCTTTTTTCCATTAAACTGTTAAACTTGTTAAGCTATTAAAACGGTAAGTCTTCGTCATCATCCATTGCTTTAAAATCATCCACATTAATCTCTTCCTCCGGATTGAAATCCGCAGGAGCTGAGGAACTACCGGAACGTTGAGGTGTTTGCGCAGAACTTCCAGAGGAGCTTCCTCCACTAAGAAATTCAACATTATTGCCCACCACTTCTGTCACATAACGGGTTCCACCGTCTTTCGCTTCATAGGTTCTGACCTGAATACGCCCCTGCACCCCAACCTGGCTTCCTTTACTCAGGTAGTTGGCACAGTTTTCCGCCTGTTTTTCCCATACCACCACAGGAATAAAGTCAGCTTCGCTGTCTTTTCCAAAGCTACGGTTGATGGCTACGGTAAAGTTGGCTACTGCCTTCCCTGTGTTGGTGTATCTCAGTTCAGGATCTTTGGTTAGTCTTCCGATTAGTATTACTGAATTCATGCAAAAAACCCCCTACTCTTCGATTCTGGTGATCATGTGGCGGATAACAGCATCTGCGATCTTCATGTTTCGATCCAGCTCTGTCGGAACGTCAACGTCAGACTGAAATTGCATGAGCATATAGAAACCTTCTGTTTCTTTCTGAATTTCGTAAGCAAGTTTACGCAGACCCCATTCTTCAATGTTGTCCACCTGACCGCCTTCTCCTTCAATAATGCCCTTGTATTTTTCCAGCAACGTTTCTCTTTCCGCCTCTTCCGTAGCGGGTTTCAGCACGTACATTAATTCGTACTTATTCATTTTTTTCACCTCCCTCTGGACTAAAAACGGCCCTGTTTTAACAGGGCAGAGAAATGATTTTCTCACATCAAGGCATTATAACACACCAATGCGAAAAAAACAACTTTTTGATTTAAATAAATTCTGCTTCTTTCGCCAGATCACGTCCTTTTTTCCAGGCTTTCTCATTAACCTCCCGTACTTTTTCCGGGTAAGTGCGTCTGATGGCTTCCATCCAGCTTTCTTCACTTATAGGAAGAAAATGAGACACGCATCCCACCATCAGCGTATTAGCAGCTTTTTCGTTGCCGCATTTCCTGGCTTCCATCAGTGCATCCAGTTCCAGGCTGTCAAAGCTTTCCAGCATGTGCTGAATTTCATCCTGAGGATAGGCTTCCTGTTCCTGCTGAACATTAGTAGGGTACACCAAATGTCGGTTCAGTACCATTTTCGCCTCCGATTTCATACTTTCCTGCCATCGGAGGGCTTCCATGGGTTCAATGCCCAATAGCAGGTCTCCCTCGCCTTCCGGAATGTTAGGTGATTGGATCTTTTCTCCAATCCTGACAGATCCCCACACCCGACCACCTCGTTGAGCCAAACCAATAACATCATTGCTTTTTATATCATAACCTTCCAGAAAAGCAGCCTGACAGATGAATTCCGTCGTCATTACCAGCCCCTGGCCGCCAATGCCGGCAATCATTACATTAATCGTTTTCATTCCGCTTACCTCCTTCAGGTCGCTTGATGGCATCCACCGGGCATACTTGAGCACAAATGGAGCATCCCACACACATGGAAGGATCAATAGAAGATTTTAACTTCTCCTGACCTTCGTATTCTTTCATTCTAAGGGGCGGGCAGTTGGTTCTGATACACGTCCGGCAGGCGATGCACACATCCGGATCTACCTGAAATACCGGTTCCTTAATTTTAAAGTGCAGGGCACATGGTCGACTCATCACCAGTACTGAAAGGCCAGGTGTCTTGATGGCTTTTTTAACGACTTCACTGGTTTCCTTATACCGGAACTGATCCAGCACCTGCACATCTTCAATTCCCATAGCCTTTACCAATTGGGGTATATCCACATGCTTTTCCTCTTCCGAAAGCCTTTTTCCGGTGGAGGCATTTTTTTGCCCTCCTGTCATGGCAGTGGTTCCGTTATCCAGTAACAGGATCGTCAAATTATCTTCCGGATGCAGGGTATTGATTAGATTCACCATTCCCGGCATTCCTGAGTGAAAGAATGTTCCGTCTCCAATGACCGACACCAATGGTGTGTTCCTTCCTGCCTTTCGGTTAGCTTTTAGCATACCGGTGGAAATGCCAAGGGTGGCTCCCATGCTGATCAGGGAATGAGCAGCTTCAAAAGGCGGAAACAGTCCCATGGAATAACAGCCGATATCGTTATTAACCATCACCTTGCTTTTTTTCAGTATATCAAATACCGGCCGATGCGGACACCCGGGACAAAACAAAGGGGGTCTTGGTGTCACATGTTTTTCCGTTTTATCATCTGAGCTGCGTACAGCGAATTCTTCCTTTGTCAGCCCTGCCTCGCGAAGACCTTCTAAAATATCTTCGCTTTGAAGTTCACCGGTGAAGGAAAAATACTCTTTCCCTTTGCAGGTGATGCCCATCAGTTTCAGTTCGTTTTCAATAAAAGGAGTCATTTCCTCAATAACCAGCACATTTTTGTATTTATCCGCCAGACCCTTAAGCCATTGTTCCGGCAATGGATATACCATACCAAGCTTCAGTATGCTGACTGGCTTTATCTTTTCTTCCACCTCTTTAAAATTGTAGTAAGTTAAGCCCGTTGTAACAATAAGCGTATCGGCTCCATCCTCCTCTTTCAGAGCGTTCATCCGGATAGCATCATTGTGGGAAGACAGTTTTTCCAGTCGTTCTTTCATGGCATATTGTTTGTCAAAGGTATTGGGCGGAATCATGGCATAAGATGGCACATTCCGCGGAAATTCATCCTGGATAGCTTCCTCTCTTTCGCTGGTTTCCACCAGGCATCGACTATGGCAGATTCGACTGGTGATTTGAAGCATCACCGGCATAGCATATTTTTCACTTATTTCAAGCGCCGTTTTCGTGTAGTCCTTTGCCTCCTGGCTGTCCCCCGGTACCAACACAGCCATATTGGCGAATTTTGCCAAATTTCGGTTGTCCTGCTCATTCTGCGAACTGTGCATACCCGGATCATCTCCGGAAACCAGCACAAAACCACCCCTAACCGGTGTTTGTGTAAAGGTCATCAGCGGGTCTGCCGCAATGTTCACCCCTACATGTTTCATACTGGCAAGAGCTCTGACTCCGGCAAAAGAAGCACCAATTGCTGTTTCCAGAGCCACTTTTTCATTTGTGGAAAACTGAGCATCCACTTCCGGGTACTGTTGGGCGGATTCCAGTATTTCCACCGTCGGGGATCCGGGATAGCTGGCCGCCACCAGACCTCCGGCTTCATAAAACCCCCGGGCTACTGCCTGATTACCTGTCATAATCTGTTGATTTCTTTTGTCCATGAGATATTCCCTCCTCACAGACTAATTACCCTTTTACGTTTTCAATCAACAAATTACATCGTTTTTTCATTAATTGCTAAATACTGTCTTTTTTCACTACCACCGTATTCGCTACTCTGTCTCCCAGCCTTTGATTCATGGGAGAGTTAGAGATCAAAATAATCCCTACAATGTAAAGGGTTGGTAATGCATCCACAATACGCAGCACATTTCTGACCGCAGCAGGGCCTATTCCACAAAGACTTCCATCTAGTTTTCTGACCTGAATACCCATGGCCATTTTTCCCAGCGTCGCTCCCACAAGTCCTTCCATCAGCACATAATACAAAACGCCAGCCACCATCAATAGAAAGTAAGTCATAAAGGGAAAGCTGGGCTGCATTCCATATTGATAGCTGGCGATCATTCGCTGAAAAGAGATGTACATAACAATCCCTCCTAAAACCAGGAAAATGACCGAATCTATTAGCTGTGCTATTATTCTCGGCCCCAGTCCGACATATTCCAACCCTCCCGAGATTCGTATTTCCCGATTTCCTCCATCTCCCCGGGCTGCATCCCAGCCAGTCGGGCTTGCTCCAAGTCCGTCTGCGGACTGCCGAACGCCAAGGGAGGCAGCCCCCGGTGTTGCTTTTCCACCAAAACCTGCAGTGCCTCTTATCAAACCTGGTATTTCAGAGGCTATTTTCCATTCATTCATTTGTTGACTTCGCACATAGTCCTGAGAAGTAATTCTTTTTTCTGCCACGTACTGAAGCATTTGCTCCCATGTATAAGGACCATAAGACTGTCCATTTTTTGCCAGGTACCATTCTGCACTCATAGTTCCCCTCCTATTCACTTTACACAACGAGATATAAGTTTTCTATTCCGTTTAATCATAAACATAGCACAATCAATCATATTTAAACACACACAAAATGGGTAGGATTATACTGGAATCTTGGATATGACCCACACAAAATGGGTGGGTCATGTATCTGACAGTTCAGGAGGCGCTTAAAGTGAATAAAACCGTTATCGGGATGGCTTCAGTTGCATTCACCATGGCCGTCATCGCTTATATCCAGGGCGGATTATCCATGGTGGCTGAAGGAATATTCCTTGGAATGAAAACCCTGGTTGGTATTTTTCCCATTCTCATTGCAGCTTTTGCCGTGGCCGGTCTGGTATCTGTTCTCATCAACAAAGATTCCGTCTCTAAATGGCTGGGATCAGAAGCCGGCTGGAAAGGACCTTTTTACGGAACCGTCATTGGTGCCATGGTTCCAGGCGGGCCTTTCTTTTTTTATCCTCTCATGGCTACGCTCATTATGTCCGGCGCCAGTGTTGGCACCATGATCAGCTTTGTTGCTGCCAAAACTTTATGGAACGTAGCAAGACTCCCCATTGAAATTGCCTTTGTTGGAGTGGAGCTTACAGTTATCCGTTTTCTTGTCACCGTGCCTTTCCCTGTGCTGGCAGGAACCTTTGTCAATGTTTTTTTTCCGAATCTGGCGGAAAAAATAAAGCAGGACATTCAACTTCTTCAACAAAAAAAACAGTCAAGGAATCGGGGTGATTCCATTGACTGATACTTTAGTGGTTTTATCCGGTATGGCAGCGCTGCTTTTAATCCTGGCCTTTCGTAAGGGTTTGCATGTTGAAGGACTGCGGGGTGGTTTTCGCATGTTTTTAAATATCCTCCCCCTGCTGCTTCTTGCCTTTATTCTGGTAGGCTATTTAAATCTGCTGCTGCCCAAAGAAGTGCTGCAAAGCTGGTTGGGAGAAGAAGCCGGCTGGAAAGGTCTGTTTATCGGCCCGGCCATCGGAGCTTTGGTTCAGGGCGGCCCCTTTGCTTTTTTCCCTCTTTTCGACTCTGTGTTCCGGGACTCTGTAACCACCGGAACTGCCGTCGCCATGATTACCGCCTGGGGAATGATTAACGTTGGCCACCTGCCCTATGAGGCCGCTTTTTTAGGTCCCCGCTTCATCATGCTGAAATACAGTATCTACATTCTGTTTCCAACGGTAGCCGGATTCCTGGCCAACCTTATTTTTGGTCCGTAATGGATTCATTCACCGGCAGCAACACCGTGAATTCGGAGCCTTTTTCCGGCTCACTATCCACTTCCACTTCCCCTCCGTGGAGTTCCACAATCCTTTTAACCAATGAAAGCCCAAGCCCACTGCCTTCAATGCCGTGGGCTTCTTCACCCTGGTAAAACTTTTCAAAAACCCGTTCTTTGGTTTCCCGGGACATTCCTTTTCCACTGTCCCTAACTTTTATTTGCACACCATCCAGCGGATGCTGGAGTTCAACAAGTATCCTTCCTCCATCTTCGGAGAACTTAATGGCGTTACCGATCAAATTAATCCAGACCTGCTGCAGTAACTCTTCATCACCACAGATCATGGCCCTGTCCAGCTCAATATCCCATTTAATTTCTTTTTTTTCCCATTCCGGTTCCAACAATAAAATGGATTTTCGGATTTGTTCATCCAGATAAAAACGCTCATATTTTTGAATAATTTCCTGGTTTTCCAGTTTTGACAGTTTTAGCATGTTACTGGTCAGGTGAGAAAGGCGTCCTGACTCTTCAACAATAATGCGAGCATATTCCTTCCGGTCTTCCTCCGGCAAATCATCTTTTTGCAACAGACGGGCAAAGCCCTGGATAGACGCTATAGGCGTCTTGAATTCATGGGAAACATTGCTGACAAAGTCTTTTCTAAGTGTTTCCATTTGCTTCAACTCATTAGCCATCTGGTTGAAATGATTGGTAAGCTGACCGATTTCATCTTTGCTATGATGATCGATGGACACGTCAAAATTTCCGTTAGCTATCTCCCGCGTAGCATTCGTCAGTTTTATGATAGGCTTCACTGCATGGCGTACAACAAAAATGATTAAAATAGAACCTATCATGACAAAAGAAATGCCAGAAAACCAGATACGGGATGCGGCCATTTTCCAGACTGTATGATCCGGTTGCAGCTGAATTCTCATTAGGTCATTGCCAAGAAGAAAATAAGTGCTGATACCCCTAAACCTTCTTGCAGGCTTTTCCACGACACCTCCGTCCCGAACTCTTTGCAGTTCTTCCTCATCCAGTTCTAACACTTCGTCCGGTTCAAATATCCTGGTTTCATAAGTAAACCAGGAGGTAATCTCTGCAATTTCTTCATTCGACAGATCCGTTCTTTCAGAAAGATCCCGGATCAAAATGCCAATGGCTTCCTGATTCTGCCTGATTTCATGGTGCAGGCTGGGCATAAAAACGGCAGAGGTGATAAAAGACAGCAGTGAAGATATCAGTATTAAAAAAATAAAGGCAATCGCCAGTTTTACCGAAATTCGTTTCATTATATAGTCTCCTGTTTTTCCGCCTTATATCCTAACCCCCGAACGGTAACAATCTCAAAGTCCGGCCACTCGGAAAATCTTTCCCGTAACCGCTTTATATGTACGTCTACCGTTCGTTCATCACTTTCTGCTTCCAGCCCCCAGATTTCGTCCATCAGCTGCTGCCTGGTAAATATCTGGCGTGGGTAGCTCAGCAATTTAAACAGCAAGGAGAATTCTTTGTTGGGCAGCGTTACCTGCTGACCGTTTCGGGTAACGGTTAAAGTGTCATAATCCAGTACCGTTTTTCCCACAGTAATTCGATGTTCATTCATAATTCTTGCCCGTCGTAATAAGGCCGCTACCCTGAGGAGCATTTCATCCATATCGATAGGCTTCACCATATAATCGTCCGTTCCGGACATAAAACCTTTCTTTTTATCTTCCATACTTTCTTTTGCCGTCACCATTAGTATGGGAAGCTGGTAATCTGCCTTGCGCAGGGAATCTGTCAACTCGTAGCCATCCATTTCCGGCATCATTATATCACTGATCATAAGATCAACATGATGTTGGTCCAGCATTCCCAGCGCTTCTTCTCCATTGGCAGCACTCAGTACCTGATATCCATTTTGCTTCAGCACCGCCTCCATCAGTTTTTGCAGATTTTTATCGTCTTCCACCACAAGAATACGAAACATGTCTATCCCTCCAACTATTATTGAATTATGAATGATGAATTATGGATTATGAATTAAGTTCAAAGGAAGTCAGGCAAAGATCATAAATCTTTCGGGAAAAAGGTTAATCTATTACTTCAGGTTAATATCTCAGATGATAAGATATCTTTCAACTGTGAACTAAATATGAATTATCGGCTGGAAATCTCTATCATTTTCAAAATAACGGGAAGTTCATGATAAGTTCATATTAAAGGCTTACACTGGATTAAAAGTATCTATTGATCATATATTATTTTGAGACGAGGAGGAATCACTATGATGTATCCCTATGGATTTGGTTTTTTCGACCCTACCATGCTAATTCTGATCCCCGCCATATTACTGACCCTCTATGCACAGGGAAAGGTAAAAACCAGTTTTGCAAAATATTTGCGGGTTCAGACAAGAAAAAATTATACCGGCGCCCAGGTGGCACGAATGCTGTTGAACGAACATGGCCTCAATGACATTCCTATTGAAGTGACTCCAGGTCAGATGAGCGACCATTACGATCCGGTCAAGCAGGTACTCCGGCTGTCACCGGATGTATACCGGGGAAGCTCCGTCGCCGCTGTCAGCGTTGCCGCCCACGAGGTGGGTCATGCAATTCAGCATGACATGGGTTATATACCCCTTACCTTGAGAAATAAAATATTTCCCGTTGCCCGATTCGGGTCTTCTGCCGCCTGGTTCTTTATCATAATCGGTTTGCTGTTGCCGGCATTTACCAGCCTGTTGGACGTAGGCATCCTACTCTTTGCAACTGCTGTCCTCTTCCAGGTAGTTACCCTTCCCGTTGAGTTTAACGCCAGTAACCGGGCCATGCAGCTGCTGGACACTCACGGTTTTATTACTGCCAGCGAGGCTGGAGGAGCCAAAAAAGTGCTGAATGCGGCGGCTCTTACCTACGTTGCCGCCATGGCCGCAGGTATGGCTCAACTTCTGCGGTTGCTGATTATTCGGGGAAGAAGGTAAATTTCCTTATCTATACATCAACAGGGAGGAGAAAGCCAGGATATGGAAAATAATCCAAGAACTCCAGACTTAGAACAACTCAAAGCTTTTCGTGATTCTTTAGCGCGGTTCATGATGTACTATAAATTTGGGATGCAGGAGGTCAGTACAAAAATCGATATATTGAAGCAGGAGTTCCAGTACGTCCATTCCTATAACCCCATTGAGCACGTCAAGTCCCGGCTTAAAAGTCCGCAAAGCATACTGGAAAAAGCACAGCGAAAGGATTACGATCTGACCATTGATTCTATTCGGGAAAACATCCGGGACATTGCCGGAATTCGAATTGTCTGTTCCTTTACTTCAGATATTTATCGGGTAGCCGGCATGCTAATGCAGCAAAAGGATATTACGGTTGTAGATTATGAGGATTACATTGAAAAACCAAAGCCCAACGGCTATCAAAGCCTCCACCTGATTATTCAGGTGCCGGTATTTATGTCGGACCGAATGGAAAAGGTTTTTGTGGAACTGCAGATCAGAACCATCGCCATGGATTTTTGGGCAAGCCTGGAGCATAAAATATATTATAAATATGATAAGGCTGTCCCTCAGAAACTTCGTGACGACTTAAAAGAAGCTGCCGACACCATCTCAGCTCTGGATAAAAAAATGGAGAAAATTCATAAAGAAATGCAGGAACTGAGAATGACAAATGATCGGGAATCCATGCAATCCAATGGGTCTCCCGAAAAACATATGCAGCACCTCTCCATTAATTACCTGTCCATGTTATTCGGAGATAATTTGTAGATTTTTATCTTCAATCTGAAATCCCCTCTCTTAACCGAGAGGGGATTTCTTTATATTATTCTCTAATTTTTCGAAACTTATCCTTAACAGCTGCTGAGATGTCATCTGTGATGGTATAGATTACCGGCGTCACCAGCAAAGTCAGGACTGTAGAGAGCAGCAATCCTCCGATAACCGTAGTGGCCATGGGAGCCTGCACCTCTGCGCCTTCACCAATTCCCAGGGCCATGGGCAACATGGCAAGAACCGTGGTGAGAGTGGTCATCAGAATAGGCCTTAATCTTATAGGGCCTGCTGTTTCAATGGCTTCCCTCCGCTCTTTTCCATGGGAGCGCAGGGTGTTAATGTAATCCACCAGTACAATCCCGTTATTAATGATAATCCCCGACAGCATCAGAAATCCTATCAGCGCAGGGACATTAAGGGTTCTTCCTGTCACAAAGAGTGCCAGGAATCCACCTGAAAAAGCCAGCGGCAATGAAGTAATGATGGTAAAGGGATGCATCAGTGATTCAAACAGAGAGGCCATGATCATGTAGACCAGGATAATTGCCATGGTGATGGCCAGTGCCATATCAGCAAAAACCTCTTCAATTTGTTCAAATTCCCCGCCAAGTTCGATAAAGTAACCTTCCGGCAGAATATAGTCTTCCAGTTTTTCCTGAATATCCCCCATAACGCTTCCCAGATCGCGGCCGCTCAGCTCGCTTGTAACCGTTGCTGTTCGCTGCTGATCTTCCCTTTGTATGGAGATAGGCCCTTCAGCGATTTGAATAGAAGCTACCTGGGACAAGGGCACCGAACTACCCATTGGTGTCTGTATACTAATTTGCTGCAGGTTTGCCAGGTCTTCCCGGATTCTTTCCTCACCACGCAGGACAATATCCAATTCATTTCCGTCTCCCTCCCGGAAATAAGATACCGTAGTGCCTTGTGCATAACTGCGGATGGTTTCAGCCACCTGAGCCGTTGTCAACCCGTAAGTGGAAGCCATATATTTGTCTATGTGAACCTGAAGCTCCGGCGCGCCCTCCGTAAAGCTGGTTTCCACATCCTGGGTGCCTTCTACGCCTGCGATGATTCGTCGCAGATCATCCGTAATCTCCTCCAGCATATCCAGGTCATCACCTTTTATTTTCACTTCCACCGGTGCTCCGCCAGTACCTCCCATAGCCATATCGTCCATTAAGGAAACGGTTATTTCTGCACCGGCAATATCACGAACCCGGTGCCTGATATCCGCTGCTACTTCTGCCGAGCTTCGATCCCTCTGATTCAAATCCACCAGAGCCAGAGTCAGATTTCCTTCATGCTCGCCTGTGCCACCCATGCCAAAACCCATACTCGCTCCGATAGTGGAAGAAATAACCTCCAGTTCTTCGATCTCCATCAGCTTAGCTTCAATTCTTTGAAACACTTCATCCGTTTCATGAATCTGAGAACCTCTCGGCAGGGAAACATTAACTTCAATCTGCCCCTGATCTGCCGAAGGAAAAAACTCAGCACCCACCAGAAAAACAGAGCTGACACTTCCTAAAAACACCAGCACGGCTCCAATGATCATTGTTTTACGATGAACCAGTCCCCAGCTGAGAATCGACCGATAATTGGTTTCAATATTATGAAATGCTCTGTCAAATGCATCGTGAGCTCTCGTAGTCAGCTTTGCCTTTCCTGTTCTCTGGGAAAGCCTGGCTTTTTCCACCTTCAGTATTTTTGAGCTGAGCATGGGAATCAGAGTCAGCGCCACTACCAAAGAGCCGATCAGAGACAGGGTAACGGTCAATGCAAACTCACCAAAGAGTATAGACGTCAGCCCGCCCACAAAAACAACCGGTATGAATACAGCAATAGTTGTTAAGGTGGAGGAGGTTACCGCCATGGAAACTTCACTGGCGCCATCAACAGCTGCATCAATCCGTGACCGCCCTTCACTCCGGAAACGATAAATATTCTCCAGTACAACGATGGAGTTGTCCACCAGCATTCCTATCCCCAGGGCCAGTCCACCAAGGCTCATCAAGTTAAGCGTTAAATCATTTAAATATAGAAGGACGAAAGCTGCAATAACCGAAATAGGAAGCGCCGTTGCAATAATAAATACGGAGCGGATATTCCGCAGGAACAGATAAAGAACCAGAACCGCCAGCAGTCCTCCGAAAATGGCATTTCTTCCTACATTATAAATGGCTTCCCGGATAAATTCCGACTGGTCGAAAATAGTGGTTATGTTTGTCTGTTCATATTCTGCCCGAAGCTTTTGAACTTCGCTCTCCACTGCATTTGCCACCTGTACCGTGTTGGTTCCGGACTGTTTTTGCACCAGGATCCCGATACCGTTTTGTCCATTGGTTCGGGATATGGATGTTACTTCCCTGGGAATCCGCTGAACCTCTGCCACATCATTCACCTGGATAAGAGAACCATTGGGCAGCGTTACAGGAAGTTGTCCGATTTCTTCCACTGTATTAAATTCGCCAATGGTGCGGACCGTCAGTTTGTCGAATCCTCTTTCCACGGTACCACCCGGCATGTTGACATTTGATGCCTGAATCACCTGGGCAACCCGATCCGTCCCAATACCATAAGCATTTAATCTTTGTTCATTAACCTTCACCTCTATTTCATGAACATAATCTCCGACAATATCTACCGAGGCAACTCCTGCGATACGCTCCAGCCTTGGTTTAACCACGTCCTCAGCCATTTCCTGTAGCTGAAACAGGTCTTCCTCACCGGACAGGGAAAGCATGACAATAGGCATAGCATCCAGATCCAGCTGAAATACCATAGGCTGCGAAGCTCCATCCGGAAGCATACCGCTGACCATATCGATGTTTTCTCTCATTTTCAGGGTGGCAAAGTTCATATCTGTGCCAAAGTCAAACTGAGCCACCACCATAGAGCTTCCCTGGGAGGAGACCGACATCATCCCATCCAAGTCCGACACAGTAGCCACCGCATCTTCCAGGGGTCTGGAAACCAGATTTTCCATTTCCTGCGGTCCAACACCGGAGTAAGAAGTGCTCACCAGAGCAACCGGGATTTCAATGTCCGGCATTAAATCCAGAGGCAGCTGGGTAAGAGAAACAGCTCCCAGCAAAATGATGACAAGCATTACCATTACAGTGGTAACGGGGCGTTTAACAGCAAGTTTAGATAAATTCATGTACTACTCCCCTCCCACAATTCGAATCTCATCACCATCAGAAAGATAATGCTGACCTTTAACGATTACGGATTCTCCCACATCCAATCCATCGATCACCTCAACCGTCCTGTCGCTTTCCATCCCCAGGGTAAGGTTTTTCCGTACAGCTTTATCATCTTCAGCCACAAAAACATAAACTTCTCCATCTCTTTCCATTACGGCTCGACGGTTAATGGCAAGAACATTTTCCCGAAGGTTGAGAGCTGTCTCTATTGTTGCGCTCATGCCGGCCCGAATCTGTCGATCCTCATTATTCAGGTAGGCCCTGACCATATAAAGTTGTGTTTCCGGATTCAGTGTAGAGCTTATAAAGTCAATGGTTCCGTTTAATTCCCGGCCGGCTGCAGGAATATTAATGGAAACTTCCTGGCCTGTTTCCAGGCTGTTGATGGTATTTTCAGCTACATTTGCCTGAAAAAAAATGGTATCAATATCCGAGATAATAGCTGCTGGCTGAGACCCACCGGCCATTTCACCGGCAACAACGTTAAGCGTGGACACAATGCCGCTCATGGGTGCGCGGACAATGGTATCATCCAAAGCCTCAGAGGCCTGGCGATATCCTATTTCTGCCTGGGATACCTGATTCAATGCCTGTTGATACCCAATTTCCGCCTGCCTCAGTTGGCTTTCTGCGTTTTCAACCTGACGGCTGGTGGCCGCCAGTTCTGCCTGCTCCAGCTCTGTCTGACTGGCAGCACCAGCTTCGTATAAAGCCCGCACCCGAGACAGCGTTGCCTGAGCATCTTCATACTGATCTCTGGCATTCTCAACGCCTATAAGTGCCTGATCCACTCCGGCTTCTGCTCTTTCCGCATCCTGCCGCGCCATTTCCAGGGATTTTTCCGCCTGTTCCAGATTTCGACGGCTGTTAGCCTGGTCAATAACCATTAAAGCTTCATCTTTTTGCACATAATCTCCCAGCCGAACATTAAGGGTATCCACCCGTCCCTGAGCCATTGGCATTACCATTGCCTCATCGTTAGCCCGAATCGTTCCATTGAGAAGGATACGGTCACTGATTGTTTCCAGGGCAGAGGCCTCAACCTCTACGGGTACATACTGTTCCTCTGCCACTTCTTCCGCTCCTCTATCGCTAAGCCGCAGAGCAATCAACCCTGCAACTGCTACGACTCCAAGCAATACGGCTATTACTGCTTTCTTCTTCATTCTTTTCCCTCCATTTTACCTTCACTATGTATTCTTCCTTCATCTCCTAAAGCCTACGTTATTGACTTTATTTTGTTTCACTAACTACTCATCATTGATTAGAGAAATAACCGTTTCCCGACGCTTTCCCTTTTCAGGTAAACGAAACTTATTGTAAGCTATTAAAATGAACTGACTATGAACTGGCATCAACACAGCCTTCTGCATGACTATTGTACGTTTTACATGTTTTTTCGACAAGGGTAAAATCTTTTTTTGTTTTATTTGTTTTGTTCACATTCAGTTCATTCTGTTTTGATAGATTTGTTTTAAGCAAGTTGTTTGTTCGCAAAACCTCCTTAAATTGCCGGCTCTTTCCAAGCCTTGATTTCGAAAGAGCCGCGCCCCCCCTTTTCAACTATGACAACAAGGGAGAGTGATAATCGTGAGAGAAATGCTGTTTAGCATTATATTAACAATAGGAATTACTTCATTAATACCACTACTATTTTATGGAATGGGTTACGTATTAATGAATGCGTATGAAAAACCGCAGTAAAAAAAACAGTTGAAAATAAACCGCGGGGACAGTCCCCGCGGTTTATTTTTTGCATCTCCATACTTTCACTGTTTACATAAACAGGATTCTTAGCTTCTGGTGGAGTTTTAACTCCATCAGAAGGTTAGAATGCGTTATCCAGGGACGTAGCACCGCTTATCTCCCTCTTAAAGAAGAGGGAGTCTTAGCGGTGGTAGTCATCGGATTAATCGAAACAAATAACCTGCAGTTACAGCTCCTAACATACTATAAACTAAATAGAGAATAAATACTTTTCCCTTTACGATCGAAAACACGGCTGCCATAGCCGGAATGGAAGTGGCTGCTCCTCCAATCAAAAACGCAAGAGCCGTCCCTTTATCCATACCCAAGTCCATCAATCCCCGTACTACAGGAATTGCTGATATACTGCTGGAATAGGCAGGAACTCCAAGCATGGCAGCAAGGATAGGTCCTGCATTATTTCCACTTCCCAATATCTTTCCAACCCATTCCACAGGCACATAACGAACTATCATTGCTTCAAGAACAAATGCCAACAAAATATATTTTCCGATAAATATTCCCATATCCTTCATATTTCTTGCAAGTTGAATGCTTTTGGCGATCCATTTTTCTTTACGACTCATCTCCGCTTCTGCCCTTTTACAGCAGGGATCAGATTTCTTTAATCCCGCATTATTTCTCAAAACACCGCTGTTAAGAAATCCGTTCCGTACCAAATACATGGTTCCATACCCTGCCGCCAACCCAATCATCAGCGTGGCAATCAACCTTGCCACTGCCAGGTCTCGGCCCAGCAAGCTATATGTCAGAACGAAAGATTCCGGACTCATCAACGGCGAAGTAATCCAAAAGGCCATAATGGGTGCCAGCGGGATTCCGGCTGCCAGCATAGCTGCGACGGCTGGTATAACTCCACAGGAGCACAACGGACTTAGTGCACCGGTTCCAGCCGCTAATGTCACGGAAATTTTCTGTTTCCCGTCAAATGCTTTTTTAAGGTTTTTTTCCAGCTCGAAAGTTTTGATAATCGAAGCAACTGCCACACTCATAAAAAAAAATGGTGCCAGGCTGAATGAAGCACGATAAACAAACTGCATCACATATCTGACTGTCTCTGTCATATTTTTTTCCTCCAGTCTTATCCAACTGCTTCTGAAAACTTTTTTAATTGTAATATGCATTATTTGTATATTACAATTATTAGGTAAGATTTTTTTCTCTTTAGCAGCAGTTAGGGTTTACTTCATCAAATGCTTCCACTAATAGGTTAACCGCTTTCAGCACTTCCTGAACCTGTCCCTCCGGCAAATGGTCGACTATCTTCCGGTAATATGCTTTGATGGCTTTCTCCAGCAAACCGGCGGCTTCTTTCCCAATTTCCGTCAATTCAACCACTACCACCCGTCGGTCAGCATCATCCCGTTTTCTTTGAATCAAGCCATCACGGACCAGTGTATTAACAATTCGTGTCATGGTACTGGTTTTCGCATTCAGCTTTTCACTAAGCTCATTCATCGTTATGCCAGGTGTTTTGTATAGCTGTGTCAGTACATAAGCCTGTGAAGTTGTAAATCCCTGCGGCTTAATCTGATCCCTCTCAAACAACTGCATGATACGAACCAGATGCTGAATCGTATTTCCTACTTCCTCAACACAACAGTCATATTTGGCCGGGTCGGAAACCACAGAGCAGTCGCCACATGTTTTAGACATACATATCACCTCTTTATTTGTTTGTATCATGCAACTAAATAATTGTCAACCGTTTTTTCAGCAGACCATAATGAAGCTTCTTAGCAGAATTCTCTCAGCCTAACTTATCTCCGTTCTTTATTTTTCTTTCCGGTTGGATGAGAACGACTCCCTGATCCGAGTATACCCCCAGCACCAAAACCTCCGACAGAAAATCCGCAATCTGTCTGGGAGGAAAATTAACAACGCCCATTACCTGCCTTCCCACCAGATCTTCCAGCTGGTAGCACTCTGTAATTTGGGCACTGGATTTTTTTATTCCGATTTCCTCACCAAAATCCACCCACAATTTATAGGATGTTTTTTTAGCTTTCTCAAAATGTTGAGCATTGACAATCTCGCCTACACGAATATCCAGTTTCATAAAATCTTCAAAAGTCGCCATATCATATTTCCTTTCCTTAGCAGAATGTTTTTTTTTAAGGTTCTTTAGTCAGATCTTTCACCACTTCACTCGCCAGAATAAGACCGGCAACGGAAGGCACAAAGGAAACACTTCCCGGAACAGACCTTCGTGATGAACTGTTGCAGCTATAATCCTCTTCTTCCAGGGGTTTCATCGGCTCTTCCTGGGAATAAACAACTTTCAGGCGTTCAACTCCTCTTTTCCGCAGTTCTTTCCGCATCACTTTTGCCAGAGGACAGTTTTGGGTTTTAAACAGATCTGCCACTTCGAAACGGGTAGGGTCCAGTTTATTTCCGGCTCCCATACTGCTGATAACATTAATCTCCGCTTCCTGCGCCTTTGTAACCAGATCCATTTTAGCTGACACTGTATCAATGGCATCAATTATATAATCAATCTGATTGCCCGGCGTTAGATGGTACGTCAAAACTTCATCCCAGGCCAAAGCATTTTCCACTGGCCCTAAGGCAGATTTGGAATTTCGGTTTCCCGCCATGTAGAAACGCTTCCACACAGTAACTTCCACCTTCGGATTGATATCCATTATTCTTTCTTTCATTACTTCTACTTTTGATTTCCCAATGGTTTTACAGGTAGCATGAATTTGCCGGTTCAGGTTAGTTAAACAAATATCGTCATTATCCACCAGCAAGAATTTTCCGACTCCTGATCGTGCCAGTCCCTCGACAGCAAAGGTGCCCACTCCTCCAATACCAAAAACAGCCACCCGGCTTTCCGATAATTTTTTGATTCCCTGTTTGCCCAGCAACATTTCACTTCTGGAAAAAGCATGTAACAATCCCTTCACCTTCGTTCTGTTCATTTTATTGAGTGCCTTTTGATTATATCATTGCTCCAGACCCAGGAAAAGGCAAAGCTGTTATCAACACAACAAAAGGGCAGGAAAAACAACTTCCTGCCCTTTTGAGAGTTTTATTTCTTTTCGGTTTATTGTTTGTATGTTAAAAAGTAATGACAACTTCCCGGGTTGAATTCAGCCAGTGGGCTTCTGCATCCAGATTATCTGCAGAGAACCGGACCGGCACAAAGGTTCTTCCTCCAATAGCTACAGGAGCAACGTCCATGGAGGAGGGGGCACCATTGGCGCGCAGGTTGGT
Organism: Tindallia sp. MSAO_Bac2; assembly: GCA_003838145.1. Taxonomy (GTDB): domain Bacteria; phylum Bacillota; class Clostridia; order Peptostreptococcales; family Tindalliaceae; genus Tindallia. The sequence goes on along the minus strand of QYZZ01000078.1, from coordinate 46,178 downwards.
ACTGTTTAACCACATCTCCACATTGTTACCTTTGGCATTCAGGGTGATTTTGCTTTCACTGCCATCCCAGCCTACGGTGCCGCCCATGGCTTCCACAATGGCCCGGATAGGTACTATGGTCCGGTTGGAGATAATCTGTGGAGTGGTTCCACGACCCGGGTCTATTTCTTCTGAAACACCATTTACTACCATGTTCGGTTTGTCAATCTGCAATACAATAAAACTTTTCTGCTCACCGGAGGCAATAACGCTGGAGCTGCTTCTAACGGTATAGGTGGTAATAGCCTCACCCAGTTCTTCGTCAACTCCCCGTAAGGGGTCTGCCTCCCGCAGTACCGGTTTTACCGTATAGTAATAGTCGGTATCCGGTTCTATGTTGACGTCAACAAAGGGCATGGCGGTAATGTAAAAATCGGTGACTGAAATGCCCAGCTCCCGTTGATTTGTGGATCGAAAAATCCGGTAACCCAATACCCCACTAACGGTGGGCCATTCCATCCGGTTTCCGGCAGCAGTGGCTTCCGTTTCCCTGCTTTCACTCGCCGGAGGCCTTACTTCCTCATCCTCATAATGCTCCGGCGGCATGGTAATCAGTAGGTCATCGTCTGATACCCCAGGTACATCTCCCGGACTCACAGACTGCATTTCATATAAATAGGCTACAGCAGCCCGATCAGTACCTCTGCCAACACCGCTCACCTGAAGGACGACGTAAATCTGGTCACCTTCCCGGTTGCTCCTTAATTCCGGCAGACCAACGCCAAAAGTAGCCGAACCACCAGTATCCAGGTAGGCGTAGCGTCCTTCTGTATAACTGTCTTCCATTGCTTCTCCATAAGGATTGATAGACACCCTTGGTGCTGATTTTCCACCTACATTGTCACTTTCCCGCTCCATTCTGACCGGATCAATCATGGTGATTCGTCTTGAGGTTGTCACCCAGCCGGTGCTGGCTGTATGGACTTCAAAGTAGGGGTATCGGGATGCCGGATGTGCCTCGCTGTGTCTGCCGGACAAAACATCCACATCCACCTGTAGCTGAAAACTATCTCCTGAAACCACAGAAGGTGGATCCTGCCATGTAAACCTGGCGTGCCTGTCTTCTGTATGAGAGTAGGGTCCACGACCATAAAGCGCCTCTTCATAGACGTCGACGGCAAAATTCGCTTCGATTTCATTTTGTTCCAGCCGGATAAAAGCACCTCTTGCCCAGTCAAACTCTGCATAGTGGCCGGGATGGTTATAATCCTCACGATCCGGATAGAACTTGTAAACCGTATCCACGTGTACCCATGCTAAATCACTGGCATAGGTGGTCATCATGCCCGGGCCTAAAAGAGTCATACTCATCATTATTACCAGAATCATCACTATCCATCGCTGCTTTTTCATTCCACATCATCCTTTCCGGGTTCAAATAGTTTCTGATAAACCAATTCTCCTTGTTGCTTTTTGTTATATCCTAGACCCAACTTATCACGCTCAAACCATTATTGTTATCACCCTTTTGGACAAAACGTCGCTGAATAATACTTTATTACAAAAGCACCTTACCTTTCTCCTCACCCTAAAAGGTGAGGGGATGGTTTTTTCAAGTATTCTATACTCATCCGTCAGTTTCTTTCATGTTTTTACCTTCTGAATTTTCAAAATCGCTTTGTCTATGCTATAATGAAATCAATAGGTCTTAAGTCACGTCTTATAGGAAGTGTTTTTATGTTCAAACTATTTCATAGTCCCATCCAGCATCTAAGGATTATTCTGATCAAAGGGGTTTACTTTGGCTGGATGCTCTCTTTTCCTTTTCATGGTCCTGTGTTAAGAAGCACAGCTCCCCTAGATGAGTTTTATGGCTTTTCTCTGCCGTTAATTTTCGGTTTTTTTCATGCTCTCGCTTTTTTTGTAGCTGCTTTTGTTTTGCCTAAAGCTGTGTCCTGGCAAAAGCTCATGATATCTTCCCTTATAACGACTATCATATTGCATCTTTTTATCCTGTTTTCACCAGCGACATTATGGCCTCCTGTTTTTGCTGCGTTGGGCGTCTGTTCCGCCCTGTTCATCCTGGGATGGTCTGTGCCTTTCTCCTTTAAGATTCAAACCCGGGAGCGGCTGAAGATTATGGCCTCTGTCATTATTCTGGCCAACCTGGTATATGTTTTGACCAAAAACGCAACAGCAGTGTTAAAGGATGCTGCAGTGCTGCCTGTTTCAATACTGCCTTTATTCCTTGTGCTGCTGATTTTGCTGCGTTCCATAAAGGAATCTGCTCCGGAGGAAACTGTGTCTCCGGAAGATTTGACTGAGAGTGGTGCGCCGGTGCCTGTTTTGTCCTATCTGACTTTCCTTTTGGCAGGCCTTTATTTCAGCGCCGGGCTTGTCTACACAATTATCCGACCATCATTGGCTGAGTCCGGAAGGCTTTTCCTTTACTTTGACTATACTTATATTCCGTATATTCTCGTGTTAGTTTTCCTTGGTTTGTGGGGATATAAACTGCGGTGGGAGTTACCTGTTTATCTTGGAATATCACTGTTGGGGCTTTCCTTTATTCTTTTTTCCATTGCCGGAAAGAACATTATCTCTTTGCTGATTACAGCCTTTTTACTGGAATCTTCCTACGCTTTGCTGGACCTTTTCAGCTGGACGCTCATCGGCTCCCTCGCCTCTGTTTATGGTTCTCCTTACCTTTTTTTCGGAATTGCCTTAGGAGGAAAACTTTTTAGCATTATTGCCGGCGAATGGTTTGGGCATCAACTTTTGCTTTCCAGCGAAATGTACCGGGTAATGGCTGCATTTCTTTCAGCATCTATACTTTTTTTGCTACTCCCTTTGATTCCACGCATCAAGAGTCGTTTAAACACAGAAAAAGCATTAGACAATGATCCCAGTGTCTTAACTGAATCCCTTCTGCTTCCGGGACAGGACCTGACAACCAGGGAAAAAGAAATTATTTCCCTGCTACTGGAAGGTTTCACTAACAAGGTGATCGCGGAAAAATTGTACATCAGTGAAAATACGCTGAAAACTCACTTGAAAAATATTTATAGAAAGTATGGCGTTAAGCAAAAAAGAGAACTGCTTTCCAGGATGATCCAGGAAAAATAATTTTGTTCCTTCCTCCTGAATGAACCGCATGGGTTTTCTGATTATTCTGATACTTATTGGGTATTGATGGAGTTAACGGCAAGAGGCTCCACAGCCTCTCCCTAGTTTAAAGGAAAGTTGGTGAATCCATGAATTTCGTTATCCTGTCGCCTCATTTTCCACCACATTACCACCGTTTCTGGTCCGCTATCAAAGACCTGGGCGTCAATACCCTGGGCATTGGCGAAGATGCTTACGACAGTTTGGCGGCTGACGTTAAAGCTTCCCTGACAGAATATTATCAGGTGGGCGATATGACAGATTATCAGCAATTGCTCCGGGCATGCGGGTACTTCACCCATCGGTACGGTAAAATCCATGGCATTGAATCGAACAATGAATTCTGGTTGGAAACAGATGCAAAACTGAGAACGGATTTTAATGTGCCTGGCTTAAAGACAGAAGAAATGTACCCCTTAAAGTATAAATCCGGCATGAAGCCTGTGTTTCAGCAAGCCGGTATCGAAACAGTTCCAGGCACCGTCTTGAAGGACGGGGACCAGGCAAAGGCGTATGAATTTATCAAAAAACATGATTATCCGGTTATTGCGAAACCGGATAATGGAGTCGGCGCATACGCCACATATAAGCTGAATAATCAGCAGGACCTGGAGAATTTTTTATCGCACAAACTTCCAGTGGATTATTTTCTTGAAAAATACGTCACCGGAACCATTCACTCCTACGACGGAATGGTGGACCAGCAAGGAAATATTTTGCTGGAATCAGGACTGGTGTACGGCACCGATGTCATGGAATCCGTCAATGAAAATTTGGATATGTTCATCTATATTCCAAAAGAACTTTCTCCCGGAATTGTGGAGGCAGGCAGAAAAGCAGTGGAAGCTTTCAGATTGAATCAGCGGTTTTTCCACATCGAATTCTTCGTAACTTCCGATAACCGTATTATCGCTTTGGAAGTCAATGCCCGGCCCCCAGGCGGGATGATTGTGGACATGATCAATTATGCCAACGATATAAATGTTTACGATCTTTATGCTCAACTGATGGTCAGGGGGACGTTTTCCCCGGAAGCAGACCGCAAATACAACTGTTTTTATATCGGTCGGAAAAATCATTATCACTATGCGTTATCAGCAGAAGAAATCGCTGCTTTATACCCGGAGGCCGTGGTCTTCAGCGGGCTCATACCACAAGCCTTTGCAGCTGCCATGGGGGATCATGCAATTATTGTTCGCACTACAAGTCTTGATGAAGGGCATGAAATCAGGAAAGCTGTCCTCGAAAAGTAGAGGACAGCTTTTAAATCCGCGCTTTGCTTTCATATTCATAATTCCGGTTTAAGTCAGCTATTTCCTGTTGGATATAATCCGGGGGACTTTTATCGAACCAGCTTACAAGGAAGATGCTCAAGTAAGAAACAACCCCTGCCGGAAAAGCATAAAAAATACTTAGCTTACCTGTCAGATCAAAAGCTACCCAAAGAATAAGTGTAGCAACCCCGGCAATTTCCGCACAAATCGCACCTCGAAGCGTTGCCCTTTTCCAGTACATCCCAACAATTAAAGGAACACCAACAATCCCCAGCATCGTCCAACCCGTCCAGGCCACAAGCAATACTGTGTGAATGTTGAAGGATATCAAAACAACAATTAGTCCAATTAGTAATGTTGTTATCTTGCTGACCCATATTAGTTTTTCTGGTGTAGCATGTTGATTTTTGCTGCCATAGATATCATTCGCCCATATTGAGCTGGCTAAGATAATCAGCGAGTCTGCTGTTGATATAATAGCCGCTATAATGCCACCCAGTACAACCCCTCCCAAAAGTGGATTCATATAGGTCAGAAAAAACTGTATGAACACCGTTTCCATATCTTCTCCCATCGGCAGCATACTCGCTTCAAAGTATTGTGTCCTCATGTGAAAAGAAGCTAAAACCACCCCGGCAAACAGGATCATTTGGAATAAAACGCTCAGTTTTTTCGCCTGACCAAAGTCACCTATTTTTCTTAAAGACATATATCGGGTCATTAAGGTAGGCTGTCCGATCCAGCTCATAATTCCATCACCCAGGAATAGCGTGACTCCCAGTAAAATGTTCGAAGGGGTCGCAAACGGAGAAATATAAAACTGCGAGTCAGACTGATTAATAATCGTCATGTTCAACCAAAGCTGAGAAAATCCGGAATTAATGCGCCACACAACGCTACCCACCAGCAAACAGGCCAGCACCATAGATATTCCCTGAAACACATCTGTCCAGCATACCGCTTTAAATCCCCCCATTACCGTATAGGTTACAATAACTGATGCAAAAATGATAATGGACGTCTCATAAGGCAAACCAATAAAAATATCCATTAATTTTGCCATCGCAATCAATTGTCCACTCACATATAACACAGTCGAAACAATAATAATCATGGCTGTTATTCTAGCCAGGTATCGCTCACTATCCCCATACCGATTTTTCAGCAATTCTATAACCGTTAATGCTCCAGTACGCTCCGAGTAAAGACGAATCTTTTTGCTGACCAAATAATAACAAAGTAGAATCCCAACAATACCACTGGAAATTAGTAACCACAGATTCTGTAGTCCACTTTCAAAGAACATACCGGAAAAACCGAAAAAAAGCAGCCCGCTCATTGCAGTAGCCGAAAAAGAGAATGCCAGCATCACTGGACCCAAACGTCTTCCGGCCAGAAAATACATTTCTATGTTTTGTCGCTTAACCGAAGCCATCATTCCCACCAGAAGCGTTATAGCAATATAAAACGATATAAAACCAATAACAATATACTTATTAATCATACTTATCGTCCTTACTTTTAATACCATAATCTTTCAGTTTGTATAATAAGTTGCGATGGCTCATACCCAGCTCTTTTGCAGCCTGAACCTGATTACCCCGACTATTTCCCAAAGCTCTTCTGATCATTTCTTTCTCAACAGTTGCTTTGGTTTGTTGTAGTAATTCTTTTAAATTTGTACGATGCGATGGTATTATTACCTTCACACCATCGTCCTGTTGGTCCAGACCGATAAAGTCCTCTTTCCTCAGTTCATCTGATCTGCATAAAGCAATGGCTGATTGTATCGTATGCTCCAATTCCCTTATATTGCCGGGCCAGCTGTGGCTCCTTAACAAAATCATTGCTTCCTCGCTCACTTTTTTTATGTTTCGATTAAACAGGCGGTTATATTTATTCACAAAAAAGTCAATAAGCAGCGTCAAGTCGCCTTCACGTTCCCGTAGTGGAGGAAGCTTAATTTCTACTACTTTAATCCTGTAGTATAAGTCTTCACGAAAAGTCCCCTCTCCAATCATCACTTTTAAATCTTTATTCGATGAGGATAAAATTCTGGTGTCAAAAGAATGTTGTTTTGAGTCACCAACTCGTCTAACTTTATTTTCCTGCAGGACTCGAAGGAGTTTTGCCTGCATTTGCATCGGCATTTCGCTTATTTCGTCGAGAAAAAGGGTTCCTCCATTTGCATCCAAGAAATAACCGTTTTTATCAATATCTGCACCCGTAAAAGAACCTTTTACGTGACCAAAAAATTCAGACTCAAAAAGATCTTTAGGGATAGCTGCGCAATTTACCGGAATAAATGGTTTCGAAAAACGATTGCTGTAAGAGTGAATTGCTTTTGCAATTAATTCTTTTCCCGTTCCACTTTCGCCTGAAACCATTACATTTGTATCCAGTTCAGTAATCATCCTCACCTGATCAAATACCTTTTGCATTGCAGCACTGGAGCCAATAATGCTTTTTTCTAATTCATATTGTTTTTTTATTTCAGTCTTGAAATTAATGTTCTCACTTTCCAGCTTCCGAATGTGAAGAAGACGTTTTATAGCCCTGATCATATAGTCATTGCGAAATGGTTTGGTGATGTACTCTTCCGCTCCCAGTTTGATAGCTTCTACAGCTGACTCTATGCTGCCATATGCCGTCATGACAACAAATTTGCATTCATACTTTATCCGGGACTTAAGTTCAAGCAATTCCAAACCACTTAACCCGGGCAGTTTTATATCCAGAAGTATTATTTCATATTCATTCGATAAAATCATCTCTTTTGCAGTGTAGCCATCTTCTGCTGCACTTACCTGAAGACCTTCTTTTTGGAATATGAATACAAGGTTATTGCGTAAGTTTGTTTCATCTTCCACAACCAATATCCTGTTAAGCACCGATATCACTCCTCTACAAACGGAAAGTCGACAGTAAAGATTGTACCTTCTCCGTAATTACTTTCAGCAGAAATGGATCCTTTATGAGCATGAATTATTTGAAACGAAGCATATAAACCCATTCCCATGCCTTTCCCAACATCTTTGGTTGTGAAAAAAGGGTCAAATATGTTATCCATATGTTCTGGTTTTATTCCCGATCCAGAATCTGCTATTCGAACCCTCACCACATTATCGTAAACTATTGTTCTGATATAAACGTAGCCCTGTTCATTTATAGCCTGACAGGCATTTCGGATAATATTTAAAAATACAATTCTAAGCTGAGGTTCATTTAGAATCAATTCAGGAATATTAGGTGATAATTCTAATGCAAACTCAATGTTTTTTGTTGCACATTCAGCTTCTATGCTTCCAACAGAGTCACTAATAATGTCATTAAGGTTCACTTTAATATTTGCTTCATTATTATACCTTCGATAATCCAGTATTTCATGCAATATCCTGTCAATTTTTCTGGAGTCCTTCATTAACTGATTATATTGATTGCGGGTCTCATCTTCATCCAACTCATAACCAGTAAGAATTTGTATCGTACTTAAAATGGAAGATAAAGGATTACCAATCTCGTGAGCAATTCCAGCCGCAAAATTTTCCATCGTAACCATCTTCTGCGAAATCAGGTGTTCTTTGAATCGATCTTCATAGTCAACTTTTTTGTAACGCTCTGATATGTCTGCATATTTCGATATCATTTCATCTGCCAGTTTAAATACGATCTTCGAAGCAATAATTCCAATCAGAATCAACCCAACAACCGAAACTACCTGTATTCTTGTTACATATTGACTGAATAGACTTTCCTGCGATGCTAAGATCAAATAATAAGCGGGGCCACCATTCCTATCGACCTGTTCTTCAACAACAATCCATTCTCCCGCCGGTTTCCACTCCCGAAGCCCTTCAGGTCCTTCCAAATTAATTAATTCAGCAGCATTTAGCAATTCTTGCGGAAGACAGGACGATCTGAATATATTAACGTTTCTTTCATCAAAAACAAGCCAATGGTAGCCAGCTTCGTTGTTGGCAACAGGCAAATTCTGTATGAGTTCTTCCCAGTCTATATAAACAGTGCCGGTTTGATGATTTTGTGAAACCTGCATGATTACATGGTTACTTATGCTTTCCATTTGCTGTTTTTTCTGTTTTGAAAGGTCCTGTTGGGCATTAAACACTTCGAACAATAAAAAGATAATCACAATGACCGGAACTGCAATAATTGTTATTGTGCCAGCCATTAATAATCTGTAAGATTTGTTTATCTCGCTTTTTTGGGGCAGTTTTTTCTTCTCCGCCATACTTTTGCCTCCAAATCACAACTTAGAAGTTGCTTATTCATAAAAATCAAATGTTTTAATTGTAATATATTCTTTTTATCAGAATTTCCAGAAACATTCAACCATTTATCTGCCATTATACTGTGCTTCTGTTATCGCCGAGTACATACGGGTTTTTCTTTGCTTAAAAAGTGGAAGTTCATATTCTCCAGCTTTAATGACTATCGTTTTATTTTGTGCCAGTTGAAGGTTTATGTCTGCATACAGTATTACTTCCCTGTCGTCAGTTGCTGTAATAAAATTACCGGAAGGATCCACTACCTGGCTCTTTCCAATAAACTGAGTATTTCTTTCAATTCCTGTTCTATTACAGGACGACACATATACTCTGTTTTCCAGTGCCCTGGCACGACCAAGATAGTCGACTGCCGCCTCGCCTCCCACAGGAACATTTGTCGGGTTGCAAATAATGTCTGCTCCTTTCAGAGCCAAAATTCTTGCCACCTCAGGGAATCGAAGCTCAAAGCACACCAGAATCCCTATCTTACCAAAGGGAGTTTCGATTATTTCACATAGTCCTTCACCGGGTGTAACAAAACGATCAGCACCCAGAACGGGCAAGTGGCACTTATAGTATTTTGCAATAAGTCCATTCGAAGAAATCAGCAAAATTGAATTCCTGATGGTGCCATTAATCACTTCTAAAGTTCCAAGCATCACCATCGATGAACCGCAAATACCGCTGATTTCACTTATGATTTTCTCTGACAACCCTTCTTTAACATAATGGAGGACTTCCTTTCTTGATTCATAGCAGTATCCGGTTACTGCACACTCTGTAAACTGAATTAGATTAGCACCTTTTTCTGACGATTCCTTAACTACGTTTTTTATTTTGTTTAAATTGCTTTTCACCTCACCAATAATAGGATTTGTCTGTCCAAGAGCAAGCCTCATATCATGTCACCTCGTTTTCTAATAGCAGGGAAACGGCAGACTTTAGTAGTCCACCGCTTCTCATATTTTGTCATTCAATTATACTACAGCAGATCCTGCCCCAGGTCGTCCAGCCAGCCGGCATCATCTGTCAGTTCTTTGATCATAATCTTTGATGCCTGTTCCGGTTCTTCTGGTCTGGAGTGTATTTGACTCATAACTAAATAATTTCCTGAACTACCACATATTTCGATTTTTCCACTATCATCTCCCATAATAAACTTAAAGCGTTTCGCATACCCATCTAATCTTCTTTTAGCTTCGCTGACAATCTCTGTTCCTTCTTTTAGAGGAACCTGAAACTGTCTTCTTACTTTTGATACCGGCATGCATTGGTATAAATAATATGGGTTCACTCCTATTCTAACCAATCCATCCATCAACTCCACCAATTTTTCAACAGAGTCATTTACACCTTTCAAAAACACTGCCTGATTATTGACTGTTAAGCCTGCTTTCCGAAGTCGTCCAACAGCCTTCGTCGCCAATGGGGTTATTTCTTTAGCGGTATTAAAGTGTGTCGGAACGTATAAAGCTTTATATTCATTGAATTCCTTCAGCACTTCCATTAATTCATCATCCATAAAGCGGAGAGGGTATACAACTGGTGCTCTGGAACCAATTCGCACATAATTTAGATGATCAATATTTTTTAAAGCATTCAGCATTTCTCTCAGAGCTTCTGTCCCAAGTAGAAATGGATCTCCACCTGAAATCACAACGTTTTTAATTTCTGAATGATCAGCAATGTATTCTGCAGCATTTTTAAAATTTTTGACCGTCTGATTGGTACTCAATCCTACCATGCGTTTTCTAAAACAATGCCTGCAATACATGGAACAATACTCTGTTGCTACTACCAATGCTGTGTACGGATATTTATGGAGAACTCCATTTCCTTTGTCGTGTTTATCATCACCGTATGGATCATCTGTTGTGTTTCCCGTCAGACTTTTTTCAAACAACTCATCAATGCTTGGTACAGAAAGCTTTCTGATTGGATCTTCAGGATCAGCCGGATCAGCCAGATTCATGTAGTAACGAGGAATATTCATCGGGTGCTGCTTCACTACTTTGCGGAGATCAGATTCTTCTGTTTCCGTCAAGTCTATGAAATTTTTAAGCTCATCTATGGTTTTAATGTTGTTTTTAAGCTCTTCCTTCCAGTTTAATGATTCAAAGTCCGGCATCTACAGCCCTCCTCATTTTATTTATTGAGAATCCAACTGATCGCTTAATTCAATCATTTGCTCAAGTAAGCCATGACTATCGCCTCTGTCTTCCCATCTTTCCGCCCATTCCTGCCATATTTTTTCCGCTTCTGCTTCCAGTTTTTCTCTCTCTTCTGCAGGAAAAGCAATGTGTTCCATGTTTTCCTTAAATAATGGTTCGAACTCTTCATCTGCTTCTGCATAATACTTCGCTCCGATAGCTTCCATATCGTCGTAGAATTCCATATGAATATCCCGGAATTCTTGTGGCAGCTCTTCCCAAGCGTCTTTATTCGCTACATAAAAGGCAGCAACTGTTCCCAGAGCGAGATCCGTTACGTAGTAGTCTGTAACTTCATGAAAAGAATAGGAGCCAAAGGCATACGTGTTATGCATAATAACAGTATCCAAAACTCCTCTGTCCAGCGACATATAAACGTCTGGTGCTGGCATCGGATTCGGCACTCCGCCAAATTCTTCTAATACATAACCTAATTCCGCACTCATACCAGCCATTCGAATGCCATCCCAGTCTTCTGCCGTTCTGATAGGAGATTTTGACATGGCTTCCAATTGAGGCAAACCCGTTGGTATAAGTGGCACTACATTATGATTTTCAAATTCTGCAATTACGTCCGGGTGATCCCAGATTGCCTTTTGGAATGTGACAATATCTTCATTGCTCATAGGTGGTAGAAAAGGCAAATCCATTACCTGATTTAGCGGCAATGTTCCTGGCGAATAGAACGGACATACAGCTCCAACTTCAAAGAGTCTTGAAGATGCACCTTCCAGGTTTTCTGCTGCCGGAGCCAGCACTTCACCATAGTGCAACTCGATAACCCAGCGTCCATCGGTTCTTTCATGCATTGTATCAGCCCACTCCTCAACAGGTTTAGTCCAGGCTCTGCTCGCTCCATAGATAGACACATCCCAGTGAATAATTTCATCTGCTGGTTCAGGATTATCTTCTCCACCGTTACCCGATACCTGATCGTTTCCATTTCCACCTCCACATCCAACAAGTGTAAGCACCATCATGATTGCCAATAGAATTGTTAGCCATCGATTTTTATACATGCTAATCCTCCTTTTTTAATTGCTCTTTTTAAAAACTTTTTTTCCATTTTTCTGTCAACGAAGTTTTTTTGTAACAAATCACCTCTTTCTTTAAATAAAGTGCTTAACCCATCATACTTGGCAGGTATAATGCTAATGCCGGGAATATTATAACCAGTATAACCACAGCAACATCTGCAAGCGTAAAGGGAAGGATTCCCCTGAAAACATCATCAACAGAGACTCTGTCCGTCGAACCGGCAACCACATAACAGTTGAGCCCAATAGGTGGTGTAATCAAGCTAAGCTCACCCATTTTTACTACAAGAATACCCAACCAGATAGGATTGTATCCCAGCGCAACTACTACCGGAAAAAAAATTGGAACCGTCAACATCATCATGCTTATGGCGTCCATAAACATCCCAAGTAAAACATGAATCAGTAAAATAACTGTAAGCACCGCAATGGGAGAAATAGGTAGGTCAAGTGCAAATCCTGTAATTGCTCCTACCGTACCTGTTAATACTAAGAATCTGAGAAATATGGTTATCGCAATCATCAGAAAGAACACAAAGCTTGTCGTTTTAACTGTTTCTACCAGTGATTCCATCAACACCTTCATCGTTAATTTTCTTTTGGCTATAACCATTATTAACGCCACGAAGGCTCCCATCCCTCCTGCTTCAGTGGGTGAAAACATTCCTGTATAAATACCTCCAATAATAATGACAATAATCGCTGGAATGGCGAAGATTTTTTTCGTTGTTTGAAAACGTTCTTTCCAGCTGGCTGCTGGAAGGGTAGGAGCCAAAGCTGGGTCTAACTTGGCTCGTATATAAATAATGAGAACCAAAAATAATATAGTCAGAATACCTGGCAACACACCTGCCATCAGCATAAAAGCTACAGATTGCTCTGTGAGTATGGCAAAGATAACCATAATGGCACTGGGGGGAATCAGTGCCGCTATGGTACCACCTGTTGCAACAATTCCAGCCGCAAGCCGTTTATCAACGTTTGCATCAAGCATTTTAGGGATGGCAATTTTCGCAAAAATAGCCGATGATGCAACACTTGCTCCGGAGGTTGCTGCAAACACGCCACAGGATAGTGCTGTTGCAATAGGAAGGCCTCCTGGAATATGGCGAACCCAAGCACTGGCACACTCGAATAATTCATCTGTTAATCCCGAATAATAAACAAAATAGCCCATAAGAATAAAGAGTGGAATGACACTGTATGTGTAGGTGCCTGCCAGCGAAGTAGGAATATATCCTAAAAATTCACCAACGCCGCCACCGGAGAATCCTCTTACAAGAAACAGACCAAGACCACCAACCAGCATCACAGCATAGGCAACTCTCATTCCTGAAAAAACTAATAACAACAACACCGCTATTCCTATAAAGCCTATATGTTCCACAACTTTCACCCTTTCTTCCTACAGTTGATTTTTCATCTGCTTTACTTTCAGAAACTGATCGCGTGTATCCAGCATCAGTCTGAGCCCTAACAGCGCAAAGCCTATCGCTGCAATTAATGGCAGGGGCCACAGCGGCCAGTACATGTATATGCTGCTAACTCCGGTTCTGTGGGCCACGATGGTTCTCATGAATGTGTAGTAACTCATAGCAAAAGAAATCACTATGGAAATAACGTATTGAATCAGCGCAATAATGGCTTTGAGCTTTTCGCTTGGTATCCGGTCGTAAAAGACATCACATCCTACATGTGCCTTTTGTTTTTGAGCGTATGAAATACCCAGGAAAACAATGATCACCATAATAATTTCTGTTACCTCCATGCCACCTCTAATAGGTCGATTGAACAAATATCGTCGCGATACATCTGCCGTCACAAGAAACATCATCACAATGACTCCGAGACTGCTGAGATAAACTGCCGACATTTCCAATTTATCAATCATCTTTTCCAGTTTTCCAACAGATGTTTCCATGTTTTTATCCTCCATTATTTCAGCTCCTTTCAAGTTGTAATCAAGTTTATGAAAAATCAGCAAATCTTACTAAAGTGCCGCCGAACTTCTTAATCGGCTGATTGACATACTTATCTATTAGAGCAATTACCGTGCCAAAAAAAATATATGGCCTGATTGCTGAACACCAGCAATCAGGCCATTTTATAATTTAGCTTTTCTCTATACTACGCAAAACTTTTCATGAATTGCGCAAATTATTTCATATTTTTGAATTATGTTTATCTTTCGATGTAACTGTCAAAATATCCCTGGATATACACCACCGGTGTGCCTTTATCTCCGCTTCCGGATGTCAGATCGCAGAGTGAACCAATTAAATCCGTCAGTTTTCTGGGGGTCGTTCCCTGAGCTTCCATTGCCCCCACCAGATTCTCTTTTTTACTGCTGATGTGTTGCGAAATTGCATCCTGCAGGGCTTCCCCCTCCAGATCTGCAAAGTCATTGTCTGCCAGATACTTAATCTTTACTTCATTGGGTGTTCCTTCCAGACCTTCCGTGTAGCCAGGCGATACCACCGGATCTGCCAGTTCCCATATTTTCCCCTGAGGATCTTTGAAGGCTCCATCACCATAAACCAATACTTCCACGATTTTTCCCGTCTGTTCTTTCAGCTTATTCCGGATTCTTTCTGCCAGCATCTGGCAATCCCGGGGAAAAAGTTTTATGGTCTCTTCCGTTGCCTTATTGGAACCCAACAGCCCGTATTCCGGATTGTATCCGCTACCGTTAACAGGTTCTGTCAGAATTTCATCCAGACAGTATACTTTTTTTGCCCCGGCATTTAAAAGCTGGCGTTTCGTTCGGGAGCGGGTATGAACATCACAGGTAAGTACCTGGTCCGTATGCTCCAGCACGGTTTCAGGCCGGTTAGAAAAAAGAATCGTACATTCAGCGCCGCTTTCCTCAATAATGGAACGATAATACTCAACATAGTCAACGCCGGTAAAGGGGTGCACGGTTACGCCAAAAGCATTGCGAAAATCTTCTTCCGTCAGATGATCTGTCCAGGGATCAATCCCTCTGGCATCCAGTTCATCGATACTGACCAGTGGATTTCCAACTTCGTCGGAAGGATAGTTGAGCATAAGAACAATATGACTGGTGCTTCTTGCAATACCACGCAACAGTACGGCAAATCGGTTGCGGCTAAGGATAGGATAAAGAAGACCCAGTTTCTGTCCTCCAAGTTTACTTTTAACATCTATGGCTATGTCATCGGCACTGGCATAATTTCCCTGAGCACGGGCCACTACCGATTCGGTAATGCCAATGATATCCCGGTCCCTTATAGAGAAACCTTCCTGCTCTGCAGCCTTTTGAATGCTGTCAATAACAATTTTTTCAATACTGTCTCCCTGAGATACAATGGGTGTTCTAATGCCTCTCGCAACGGTCCCTACACTTCTTTTCATCGCCAACTCCCTTTCGTCATCACATCTTTAAGTAGATCAAAAATTCTTTTCAATGTATAGTTTTCTTCATACGCCTACAATCACTGCATACGTTGATATCTCTGAATATTGTCTTCGTTAAGAAATTCGTAAGCTTCATTGATCTTTTGAAATTTTTGTGTAGCCTGCGGGTCTTTATTGACATCCGGGTGAAATTCCTTGGCTTTTTTTCGATATGCCAGCTTTATCCGATACTGATCAGCCTCTTCGGAAACACCCAGTATTTCACAGCTTTCCCTGTATTTTTGCTTAAACTCTTCGTATGGGTTTCCGCCAGTTGGTCCAAAGCCTCCCTGGCTTCCATACCCGCCACTGTAACCTCTTTGATACGTTCCCTGCCATCCGCCACTTTGCTGATGCCACTGCCGAAAACGTTCTTCCCACTGTCGTTGCTGTTGCCGACGCCGTTCCTGCTCGCGTCTGATTCTTTCTTCTTCGGCTCTTCTGAAGTCTTCTTTGAATTCGCCAAAAGAACGATATTGCACCTTCTCGCTGTCCATCAGGTGTTCAGCCAGATGAAAAAGATACTTCGTGGTAATGTACTTAATATATTTTAGATATACAATCGAAATGGCTCCAATAACCGGAAAAATCATTATCAGAAACAATAATGGCAGAGCAACAGGATTGCGAAGCAACAAAGTTCCCAACGGTCCGATCATCAGGAGTATAAAAAGACATCCACCCATGCTAATCAGCACAGCGCAGCCTTTCAGAAAACTTTTCGCCAGCAGTACCCCTGTTTCAATGGCATAAACCAAACCATCCAAGGTATGGGAAAGCACTTTGGCAAAGCCAAAAATCAACCTCCCTACAAGTTTTTTAATCATTCGCATAATATAGTATTCTCCTTCTTGCAAAGCTTAAATCTTTAGCCGTTCTTTAAATCAGCCATTTTTCATCATATCATAAATATGGCGTTTATGAACCATAAACTTGGAAAGAGATATGCACTTGAAACAAGTGCTCCTTATAGCATACAATGAAAAAAAAGATTAAAGGAAGGTTATTATGTCAAAGTTTCCCTCAGTTGACGAATTTCATGAAATGTTAAACGATATTTCCGATGAAATCCCTCAGGATTTTTTTAAGGAATTGCACGGGGGCGTTGTTTTGCTGGAGCGTTCCAAAAAACATACGCATTCCAAACCAGGCCAGCCTTTATATGTAATGGGTCAATATAGAAGGGATCAGATGGGTCGGCAAATTTTCATTTACTATGGGTCTTTCCGACAGGTTTATCGTGGGTTATCCAGAGCAAAACTCTACGAGAAAGTAAAAGACGTTCTGTTTCATGAATTTACCCATCATTTGGAGAGCCTGGCCGGAGAGCGGGGTCTGGAAAAGGATGACGAGGAGAGAATGCGGAAGTATCTGAACCGATAAGGTTTGTTTACTTCCGCATCCCAAATTCGAGATGCTTCATGAACTGTTCCTGAAAGGAAGGATCTTCCGCCAATTCGATGTGAAGCGCCTGTTTCGCCAGCTCTTCTCCGCATTTTTCTTCCCTGCAGTCCAGAAGCACCTGCTGCAGGCCGGTTCCGGCAGCATTGCCAACAGACCTGGCTGCGACTCCTTCAAAGCATGGTATCATGCCTATTTGCTGAGCATTCCCTATATGAATATAATTTCCAAAAGCACCTGCCAGTAGTATTTCATCTAAATCCTCTTTACTTATTCCGGCTTTTTCCATCAACATGAAGCATCCGGTATATATGGCGGATTTTGCCATCTGAATTTGCCGAAGGTCTTTTTGAGTCAGATAAACACCTTCCTCCCTATGGCTTTCTTCAGGAAAAGCAATCATGAAAGCATTCGCATCCCCAATCGTCACCAGCCGTTCCGCCAGCGGACTGTAGGGGTTCTGATGAACAAAGGTGTCTCTGTCGAGCATGCGGCCGGAAGCTTCCAGTATTCCCTTCCGAAGAAGCTCTGCTACCAGGTCCACCACTCCGGATCCACAGATCCCTGAAGCTTTCCCACCACCAATAACCCCCACCTTCACCTGACCCTTTTTCATATCCACGCTTTCTATGGCGCCGGCCGTCGCCCGCATTCCACAGGCTAGGCCTGCACCTTCCAGCGCCGGTCCGCAGGCAGTGGATGCAACCCGGTACTTTGTTCCGCTGCCAAGAGCAATTTCCCCATTGGTTCCCAAATCAATTATCAGTCTCTGCCGATAATCTTCTTTTATGGAAAGCAGTACCGCTGTAATGTCTGCCCCCACAAATCCTCCCAGCAAGGGCAAAAATACAACACGGGTTTGCTCAGGAGCACAGAGCCCCAACTCTTTTCCGCTGGTTTCTATCTGATGCCGGCTTAGAGTTCTAAAAGGCTTCTGACCCAGTTCTTTCGGGTTGAATCCAAGTAACAGGTGATGCATGGCACTGTTGCCACCCATCACCAGCTGCCACAGATCCGTTCTGATTGCCGGAAATGATTCAGCCGCTTCTTCGATCATACTGTTGATTCCCCGGGTGACAGCTAACTGAAGTTCCCGGGCTCCCTCTTTATCAACTTCAGCATGCAAAATCCGGCTGATGACGTCTGCACCCCAGGCGCACTGAGGATTTTTCCCGGAGTATACGGCTACCTGTTCACCTCTGAAAAGATCGTATAAATACATCACCAGAGATGTGGTGCCAATATCAACAGCCGCTCCATAAAAGCGACTGGTAGTATCCCCTTCCTGCATCCCCATTACTTTACCCTGATTCAGAATAAGTGTAAACTTTTCGGTTTCCGGGTTGGAAATCATTTCATCCAACTGTTTCATTTGTCGCCAGGGCACCTCAAAATGACTGACGGGAACGTCGTCCTGGGTGATGATCTGTTCAATGGCTTCAACAGTGCTGCTGGCCAAACTCCTCTTTATGTCTGCTTTGTGGACGGATTTTTTCCGAAGAGCCGGCACAAAAAGTCTTCTTCCTTTTTCCCAGCTTCCATCCCCTTCCGTCAGGAATTGATTTTCCGGTTTTTCCAGTTTTCCTTCCGGCATCACCACGGTCAGATCTTCCATTACCCGGGTCTGACAAGCCAGAACAGATTCTAAACGATCCTGTTGCTGAAGCAGCACCCGGCATTTTCCGCAGATTCCGCCACCGCCGCACAGCAGATCCATCGGAAGCCCTGCCTGCCGGCATGCTTCCGATAGCAGCGTTCCAGCCGGAAGTCTGATTGTTTTGTCGTATTGAATAAATAATATTTTTATTTGAGCCATTGTTTACCACCCTGCTTCATTGAATTATGAATTACGAATTATGAATTGTGAATTATGTTGCTGTGACGTACTTATGCTGACAATGCGGGCAGGTCACACGTATTTTGCCTTTTCCTTTTGGAACTCTCATCCGGCGATGACAGTTTGGACATGAATTAATGATGTAGTCCAGCAGTTTTTCCAGTTTTTGCGGATCCAGACCCACCACCAGCTCTCCCCCAATCTCGAAGGCAGGCACTCCTCTGGCTCCCAGTTTTGTAAAGGCTGCTCTGGCATCCGGATCTTTATCAACATCCCGAATTTCGTACAGGTATCCGCTTTTCGAAAGAAACTCCTTCGCTTTGATGCAGTGTGGTCACGTATTGCTGGTGTACGCAATGATTTTCTTCATACGCTTCTCTCCCTTCACTTGTTAAATGAAATACTCTTCATCTCCGGTCGGTTTACTAAACAGACTGACATGCCGATATTTGAATTCTCTATCTTTATTTTATCATTAATTGTCTTTAATTGCGCATTCTTCATTTTCGTTTCACTATTTGAGTTAAGTATACAATTTTTATCAATCCCAACAGTTCTTATATAATCGATTATAAATCCGTTTCTTTTTGATTCATTATTGAATCGGTTGAGTTTTTAATGAATCACTCTGTGAAGCTTTGCCGTTTTAATCTCTCCGCTTTTAACGGGAACATTTTTTAATATGTGTTGATTCAAAAATTCATTATTTATGAACCAAGCTGCTCCTCTCCCTTTTAGTGCCGATGGGCAAGGCAGGGCTTCGGAGAGGTATAAACAAGTATTTTCTGTTTTTATGATGAATGGCACGAATATTGCAACAAATTACAATAAAGCGTGCATGACAGGGTATTTAATTTCGCAATTATCTTTCTGAAAATCCGTCATCTGCTTTAACTATTCTTCTAGGAGGTGGTTAAAAAACTGGATTAATTGAAATACCCAAGACTATCGATGCATATTCAATAGTCAGTCGAATTTATCTATTATCTTAGGAGGGTTATTAATGGAAAAAAGTAATAAACATTTTCCCAAGCCGACAACTGCACAAGCCTTTACACCGCTGATTGTCCTGGTAATTTGTGTTATGCTTGCTTATCTTGTTTTTGGTGTTTATCCGCATATTCCACTGTTTTTCGCTGTAGCCATCACTGCTGCCATTGCTGTATTTTGGATGGGGCATAAATGGGATGTCGTGCAGGAGGGCATGCTGAAAGGAATCAATTTTGCCCTGGATGCCGTTTTAATCCTGACCATTGTTGGTATTCTCATTGGTGCCTGGATCGAAGGTGGCATTGTGCCGTCCATTGTCTATTATGGATTGCAGATTATTTCACCTCAGATCTTCCTGGCAGCTACGTTAATTATTTGTGCCCTTGTTTCCGTTTTTACCGGAAGTTCCTGGAACTCTTTAGGTACTGTTGGCCTTGCCATGTTTGTTATCGGTGAAGGTCTGGGCGTTCCCAGCGGCATGACGGTAGGTGCCATTGTATCCGGTGCTTATTTTGGGGACAAATTATCGCCATTATCCGATACCACGGTTGTTGCATCCGGTACGGGTGGTGTTAACATTTACGATCATATTAAGCATATGTTAAAAATTTCCGGCCCGGGGTTTATCATTGCCCTTGTTCTTTTCGGCATACTAGGGTCCCGGTTTGCCGCTTCTGAACTGGACACCGGCCAAATCGCTGAAATCAGTGGTGCCATCACGGCGAATTTTAATGTTAATCCAATCATGCTGCTGCCTTTGATCATTGTACTGGCCATGATTCTTAAGCGAGTTCCTCCCATTGCTGCACTTTCTCTCGGGGCCATTATTGGAGGCATCTGGGCGCTTATATTCCAGGGAGCTGACGTGGGCGCTATTATGAACTCCATGGATAATGGTTTTGTTATGGACAGCGGAGTTGAAGTCGTTGACGGACTGCTTTCCAGGGGTGGTTTACAGAGTATGATGTGGACCATTTCAATGATTCTGATCACCCTGATGTTTGGTGGTATCATTGAGCATACCCGCATGACGGAAGTTATTCTGGAAAAACTGTTAAGTGTGGCCAAAACGCCCATGCAGCTTCGTGTCATGGCACACGTTACGACGTTGATCCTTATTTTGACGGTGCTTTCCCATTACCTTACGCATGTACTGACCTGCCGGACCTATAAACACGCCTTTGAGCAACAGGGCATGCATGCAAAAAACGTTACCCGGACTTCGGAGGCCTGGGGAACATTACCATCTTCATTGATTCCCTGGGGACCCTGCGGCGTTTTCGTCTTCGGCCTGTACGGAGTGCATCCTTTCACCTATCTGCCTTTTGCCTTCTACATTCTGGCAACGATGGCGATTTCATTGATCTTTGCCATCATAGGATTTGATGTTGCCAAGTACGAGGGTGAGCCTGAGGTTGATGTTGACTCCGATGCCGTTTATGCAGACTAAGTGAGTCAAAATACAAAAACAACAGAAGGCTGCCTTTCTCAGGCAGCCTTCTACTTTTTTTGACTAAGGAAACAGCACCTGTATCTTATTGGTACTTGAACTTAATTCACCATTGTCAATGATCATTTCTCAGTTTCAATAGACGTGCAACGTCTTTGTTTTATTCTTTGACTCCCAGCCCGTATTGGTTCATTTTTCGAACCACCGTGGATTGAGAGACGCCCAGCTTCCGGGCAATTTCTCTTGTAGAATTCATTTCTTCTGCCGCTTCTCGAAGCATTCTTTTTTCCAGTGTGCTCACCGCTTCCGGCATAGACATTTCACTCAGGGATTTTTTGCCATTAAGTTTTATTTGCGGCGGCAAGTCCTGGTATTCGATGGTGCTGTGCGGAGTCATAATGATAAGTCGTTCAATCAGGTTTTCTACTTCCCGGATGTTTCCGGGCCATGAATAAGACATCATTGCTTCCATGGCGGGAGCTGATATTCCTTTATTCACATCATATCTTTTGTTGTAGTTACGCACAAAATGGCGAATCAAAAAAGGAATGTCATCTTTTCTTTCCCGCAAAGGCGGAATATGAAGCGGCACGACACTGAGCCGATAATACAGATCCTCCCTGAACTCTCCCTTAGCCACCATTTCTTCCAAATTTCGATTAGTGCAGGCAATGACCTGAACATCCAGTTTTCTTGGCGTCACACAACCTATCCTCGTCAATTCAAAATCCTGAATCACTCTCAGTATTTTTACCTGAAGTTCTTTTGGCAATTCGCCAACCTCATCCAACAGAATAGTTCCACCGTCAGCCACTTCAAATTTTCCTGGTTTTCCGGATTTAAGCGCACCTGTAAACGCTCCGGCTTCATGCCCAAAAAGTTCACTTTCCAGCAGATTTTCAGGAATGGCTCCACAGTCCACTTTTACAAATGGCATCTCTTGCCGGTTACCATTTTTTTGAATAAATCTCGCTATGACTTCTTTGCCAACACCGGTTTCTCCGGTAATTAAAACCGTTGAATCAAATTCAGCCAGACGCGCAGCCTGGCTCATCAGTGTAATCATTTCATGGCTTTTTGCAACAATTTCATATTCGCCGCATTTTCTCTGAATTTCGCACATCCGCTTTTCATAATGATGGGTTAGTGCTTGGGTTCTTTCCAGCTTTTCTTTAAGCTCAATCAGTTCTGATATGTCCCGGACATTCGTCACTACTTTTGTAATGTTTCCATTATCATCAAAGACAGGATTCCCGGTAACCAGAACCCGTTTTCCGGAAAACAGCTCATGAATCAGCGTCACCGGTTCTTTCTGCTCAAGGACTTTCAATGTAACAGATTCTGAACAAAATCCCTCTTCTTCCAGCTCTTTCATGTGCTTGCCTTCCAAATCTTCTGCCTTTGCACCGGATATTCGTTCATAGGCACTGTTTACCATGATTGTATAGCCTTCTCCATCCGTTATCCAAAAACCATCATAAGAATAGTCAATAATTTTTTTCAGCTCTTCCGCATAGTCTTTTTCCTTCGATTCTTCCTGCAAAAGCAATAAAAAACCATCCTTTTGACCATTTCCCCCGATAGGGACAGTTTTCACTTCAACAAATTCCTTGCCCAAATAAATACGCTCCTCCATCATTTCCTGCTCACATTGAAACATCTTATCACTGTGGCTGCCGGATATGATTTTACGGCAACTGAACCCAAGATCGTTTTCTCTGGGACTATCAAGTATTTTTTCAGTTGTATTATTAAAAGTAACGATTTTTCCTTCGTTATCTGTCACAATCAAACCAATTCCCAGCGCATCCATAACTCTTTCTATGTCCGGGAGATTCAACGAAGCCATTGGCAGTCACCTCAGTTTCAAATTTACCATGCCATGAATCTTAATACGCAAGGCACTGCTTTCATGAATATCTTATCACGTTTTGTTATCATCAACAACCTATGACAATTTCATCCAGTCAGTCACTGTTGTTTCTCTCATTTTTCAACAGGTAGGACATTCTATATATAGCATCGTGGCCATAATAATAACTCCATGTTATAATGGCGTCGAAGATAGTATATTATCCTTCAGCAGAAAGGGGCGTTTTATTTATGAATCTTGATATGATTTTGAAAGACGGTATTTTCCTAACACCAACCGGTATGTATGAAGGAAGCCTGGGTGTCCGGGACGGAAAGATAGTCCGGTTTGACTCCTACGATAATCTCAAGAGCCAATACGACACGAATAATGTTATCAATCTGGAAAACAAAACCGTATTTCCCGGGTTTATTGACAGTCATATTCATCTTGTACAAACAGGATTTCAGAAGATCAATGTGGACTTATCCGAGGCAAAATCTCTGCAGCATTTAAAGGAACTGATCCGCCTCGAAGCAACAAAGAAAAAACCAGGCGAATGGATTATTGGTATGTCCTTCAACAATAATAATTTTACCGGCGAACAGCGATTCCCAACTAAATACGACCTGGACGAAGCAGCACCGGACAACCCGGTTTTTATAACCCGTGTATGTACTCATTTAATGGCCGCCAACAGCAAAACCCTCCAAATGGCCTCTATAGACCGGGATACCATCGCTCCTGAAGGCGGCGAAATTGACCGAAACACTGATGGAGAGCCGGTTGGGATACTCAGAAGAAATGCCGGAGACCTGGTTTATGAAATTATTTATACCGATCGGCAAATGATAAAAAAAGCCATCAGGGCCTCATTGCATTACCTGAAGGAAAACGGCATCACCACCGCCCATTCCATGGCAATTGGGGTTAAAAACCCTGAACACTACATGAATATTATGAAGGCTTACGAAGAAGCGTTGGAGGAAGAAAACAACCCGGTGCGAGTCATTCTTGGTGCCGAGTATGCCATCCTTGACCATTTGGCTGATAATTCCATTGGCTTTCTTCAGGGCAATGACTACTTCAAGCAGGGATATATCAAGTTTTTTACCGACGGTTCCTACGGAAGCCGAACTGCTTTCCTGAATGAGCCTTATGAAGATGAGCCGGAAAACTGCGGAATCGCAGCCACTTCAGAGAAAGATCTACTATCCTATACGAAGAAAGCTCATGATCTGGGTTATCAGTGTGCTATTCACGCTCTGGGCGACCGTGCTCTGACCAGAGCTTTAGATGTATTGGAAAAAATCAGCGAAAACGGAAAAAACCCTTTGAGGCATCGACTGGTTCATGCCAGTCTGGCACCAGAGAGGCTTATAAAACGAATTAAAGAATTGGGCCTCAGTGTGGACATTCAACCAAATTTTGTTTCCAGTGAAGCTCACTGGTTGGAATCTGCCCTCGGAAGCCGCATATCAGATATGTACGCCTGGAAAACCATGAAAGAACATGGAATATACCAGGCTGCAGGTTCAGATTCTCCGGTTGAACCGGTTAATCCCTTTTATGGTGTTCGTTCTGCTGTCACCCGCCAAAACTGGAATAATTTTCCACCGGAAGGCTTCAACGCCGCAGAAAAACTCGCCATCCCTGATGTCATTGAAATGTATACCATCAATGGTGCCAGGCAATACTTCGAAGAAAACCTTAAAGGAAGCATCGAAGCCGGAAAATTTGCTGATCTGGTGGTTCTCTCCGCTAACCCATTGCGCCTGAAACATACGGATGAACTCTTGAAAATCAATGTGGAAAAAACCTTTGTTAACGGTCGGCTGGTTTACGCAGAGTAAAGAATTTTACCTCCAACCATGGTTTTTTCTACTACTACATCTTTTATATTTTCCGGCTCAATACTGAAGATATCTTCCGAAAGAACAACCAGGTCTGCCACTTTTCCTGGTGTAATTGATCCTTTCATCTTTTCTTCAAAACTGCAGTATGCAGAACCCATGGTGAAGGCATACACGGCTTCTTCCACCGTCAGCCTCTGCTCCGGAAGCCATCCTTCTTCCGGGGCTCCCTCCATGGTTTTTCTCGTTACAAAGGCATAAATTCCTTCCAGCGGATTAAAGGATTCCACCGGCGCATCAGAGCTGGCTCCCAGTGGAATTCCCTTTTCCACAAAGGTTTTCCAGTTGTAGGTGTATTTTGCCTTTTCTTTACCTACCCTGCTTTCCACAATAGGTTGGTCTGAAGATATGAACAGGGGCTGCACATCGGCAATGACCTTCAAGTCCTTGTATTGCCGGATCAGTTCTTCTGTGGTAATCTGGCCGTGTATAATCCGAAAACGGGGATCTGCTGTCGGGTATTTCTCCAGTCCAGCCCGATAAGCATCCAGAACCATTTTCATAGCCCTGTCTCCAATGGTGTGAATAGCGATTTGCATTCCACTTTTCAGAGAAGTTTCTACAAACTCATCAATATCTTCTCTGGAGTATAGCATAAGACCCTCTGTTTCCGCTGCATCGGCATAGGGTTCCATCATGGCAGCTGTTCTGGCACCCAGGGTGCCATCTGCCACCAGCTTCAGGGGTCCAATTTTGAAAAACGGACTTCCATCGCCGGTTTTTCTGCCTTTATCCAGGAATTTCTGAAAAATATCCAAGGTCGGCATCCTCAGCTGAGCATTGATTCTAATTGGCAATTCGCCCTTCCTGTCCATTTCCTCGTATACTTCCAGCACATCTTCCAGTTCTGCCGCAGTGACATCATCAGTTTGTACAGAAGTCAGACCACACTTCAGGCAGTCTTCAAAAGCATTTTCCAGGGCATTTTTTATCTGGTCCTTCCTTAATAATGGCGTGACTTCACTAATGGCAACATTTCCCTT
Source organism: Tindallia sp. MSAO_Bac2 (assembly GCA_003838145.1). GTDB lineage: Bacteria > Bacillota > Clostridia > Peptostreptococcales > Tindalliaceae > Tindallia. The sequence goes on along the minus strand of QYZZ01000078.1, from coordinate 20,384 downwards.
TAAAAGTCCAGTAAAATTTCCCTGTTCATCCACTTCCGCATTGTCTTCTTTTAATGAGTTGGCATACGTCAGAGCATCCGAAAACATTTCAACAGCACGACAGTTCAGTACGGCTATATTGACGCATCGCCTTATGGCAATAATCGGATTGGGCACATCAATAAGATCCAGGTCCGCCCTTTCCGGAAAACGCTTTTCCCGGAGCTGGCTGTCATTCCATTCGGAAGCGATGATTAAATCTTCCGGCCTCGGGTTCTTTTTTTCAATACCCCTTCTGATGGTATCAAGCAATTCGTCCATATTCCTGCAATGACTTAAATTGATATGCTCTTTTCTTCGTGCATAATCCAAAAGATGCAGATGACTGTCATTAAATCCCGGTACTACGGTTTTTCCCTGAAGATCCATCATTTCCGTCTTATCGTTTTTAAGTTTTATCATTTCGTTGTCGCTACCAACGGCAGCAACCCTGCCATCTTTGATGGCCACTGCTGAAGCATCAGGCTGTTCAGCATCCATAGTGACAACTTTTCCATTAAATAAAATTCGGTCCATTCCGCATCCTCCCTATAAGGTCATTATTCTGTGTTAATATCATTATAACCCAATACGCTCTAACCAGAAAAGAAGAATCAGAATAACCGCCACCGTCGGAACAACCACCAACCAGTCATTCACTTTAAACAGCTGTGGCAGGGAAACATCCCCATAATCACCCTTTTTCAGAATCCCGTCCTGCAGCTTTGGGTAATAGGCCGCAAAAAGACCTGCTCCAAGAAAGATCCCAAGCAGCCCGCCAATGGCAGCATCAAGGTATCCATTGCCGATGGCTCCTGCGATGGTTCCGGGACAGTAACCCAGAAGCGCAAAGCCAACCCCGAAGATCAGACCGCCGATAACATTCTTGCCAACAGACCCTTTTTTAGGGTGCAGTTGAATCCACCCTTTATGCCTCATAAAGTGGATTCCAATGGTTCCTGTTACCACTGCTGAGAGCATTATTTTCAGCACTGTAAAGTCCGTCAGCAGCAACTGGCTAACAATAACATCGTATTGAGTGGCACCTCCCTTTTGGAGCAGGAACCCGAAAACGATGCCAAACAGGAGGCCCCAGATAAGCTGAGCGTTTTTTTTCATTTTCTTCCACCTTCTTTCCACTCGTGACTACACCAGCACTCTGAACAATAACTGGGCCATGATAATGCCACCGACAAAGAAACTAATAGCAGATATCCAGCTGGACAGCGTTAGCTGCATGGTTCCGCTTATTCCATGGCCACTGGTGCAGCCATCAGCCCATCTGGCACCAAATCCCAGGAATATGCCGCCAATAATGGCCGCTGCCGTTCTTAACAATGGGTTGGTTCCATAGGCGCCGGCCCATATATCCGGCACCCATTTCGCCTCAAAGCTTCCGGAAAGGCTGGCAGAAAGAAAGGACCCCAGCACAATTCCAATAACCAGCATAAATTGCCAGTCGATATCCAGTTTTATTTTCTCATAATAAGGTTTTTTAGAAACCATTTCGCCTCTGAACAGCTTTTCGATTATACCGCTGCTTTTGGCAAAAGTGGTGGAGCAGGCAATAGGCTTATTGGATATCAAAAAGGTAAACCAGCTTAAAATACCAATGCCGGCTCCCACCACATAGGGGGACCATCTTACCTGCGATAAAAACTCCATTGGGAATCCCTCCTGTTATATTCTGTCTGTATCCGGATCTTTTCGATAGGCGGTGTAAAATCTGGAACCATGTGGATTGACACAGGCCCGGCATTCCTTTGCATGCCCTGCTGCGCTGTAACCGGTCATTCCGCCGGCCAGATTAATCACGTGATTAAATCCCTTTTGCTCCAAAATACTGGTACCCAGGCTGGAACGGTTACCAGAGCTGCATGCCAATACCATTTTTTTGCCAGAATCAAGTTCTCCGTGACGGGTTCGAAGATCCGCCACCGGAATATTTAGAGCTCCTTCAATATGACCATCCTCATATTCTCCCGGAGCCCGCACATCCAGCATTACAAAGTCTTCTTCACCGATCACCATATCGTGAAGGGCTTCTGCTGAAATTTGCTGTACCGATGAAGATCTGAGACCGGAAGTGGCCCAGCCGGTCATGCCACCTTCCAAATACCCAACAATATGATCAACGCCGGTTCGTCTTGCCCAGACAACGGCTTCTTTTGCTTTTTCGAAGTCATCCGCCACTAACAGAATTTTTTTATCCGTCGGGATCACCCAGCCAGCAAAGGTCGGGAAATTTCCATTAAGATCCAAATGCAAAGAGCCTGGAATATGCTGGCTGCCAAAAGCTAAGTAATTTCTGGCATCCAGAATCATATAGTCATCGTCTTGCATTTTCTGGCAAAAATCTGTGGGTGACAGTTCTTCCATTTTGGGAAGTTCTTCCAGTTTCGCCGGACCTTTTCGATTAATATCGCTGCATCGGCTAAAATGGTCCGGTGCCGGAGGCATATTTTCCGTCAGGGATTTAATAAACTCCTGCTTATCTTTAATCTGAATCACCTGATTGAATTGTCGCTCATAACCAATAGTGCTTCGCCATTTTGCTCCCATGGCCCGCCCACAGAGAGAACCGGCACCATGAGCCGGATAAACTTCACAGTAGTCCGGCAGCTTCATCAGTTTATCATGGAGACTGTGGTAAAGTTTATCCGCCAGTTCCTGCGCCCGGTCAGGAAATAAATCCGGTCTTCCTACATCACCAACGAACAATGTATCACCGGTGAACACACCAACGGGGCTGTCAGAGCGGGATTTGTCAACCACCACCAGGCTCAGATGCTCCGGCGTATGTCCCGGAGTTTCCAGTACCTGCAGCTCCATATCTTCCAGTTCGATAACATCCCCTTCTGAGAGGGCGACATGTTCAAAAGTGCATTCCGCAGACTTGGCTACATAAATCCTTGCACCGGTTTTTTCCGCCAGGTCCATATGGCCGGAAATAAAATCAGCGTGAAGATGAGTTTGAATAATGTGCGTAATTTCAAACCCTTTCTCCCGGGCATATTCGATGTAATGATCCACATCCCGTTGTGGATCAATCACCGCACAGGCTTTCTGCCCCGCTAAAATATAGGAGCTGTGAGCAATTTTTTCCGTAAAGTAATGTTTCAATAGCATGTTAATTTCCCCTTTCAAATTTTCAATTTAAAGTGCAAAATCTCGTTTGCATTAGCAGCTAAACCATAAAGAAGTGAAAGATCATTACTGTCACAAGGATATAGATGAAGGTCATCCCCCCTCCCGCTTTTATGAAATCAGCATTTCGATATCCGCCCGGTGAAAGGATTAACGCATTCACCTGATGCGTTGGAAGCATAAATGAATTGGAAGCACAAACCGCCGCCAGCAAAGCCACCGGCCTCGGATCCAGTCCCTCCATTGTTGCCATGCTGGTGACCAGTGGCACTAATACTACCACCGCTCCCACATTGGACATAAACAATGAAAAAAAGCTGGCGATGAAGGCAACAGAGAATAGCAACAGAATAGGTGGTCCTCCCTGTATGGTTCGTATTAGCTGATCAGCCAGCCATTCTGCCGCACCGGTCTTTTGCATGGCGGAACCCAGCGGAATCAGACCTGCCAGCAGAAAAATCACCTTCCAGTCAACTACCTGGTAGACTTCGGTTATTTTCAAAACTCCCAGCAGGATCATCAGGACAGCTCCGGTTAAAAATGCCATGGAAACCGGCGCTCCCATTAACGTCAAAGCAACAGCTATTACCAGACATGCCACAGCAATCCAGGTTTTACCGGGTAGTTGAGTTTTTTTCGCAAAAGGCGTAATCACCAGAAAGTCTTCGCTTTCATTGAGCTCCTCCATATGATCCCACAATCCATAAACCACCATCGTATCTCCCTGCTGAATCCGATAGTCTGAAAAATCCTCCTCTATGCGTTCTCCCCGGCTGAAAAGCATGAGAGGCTCCACTGCGTATCGTTTTCGAAGCCCAAATTCCCGCAGGGTTTTACCGGCAATCTGGGATCTGGGCGGTATAACGATTTCCACAAAACCCGAAGATTCCGGATCCGACAGGTAAGGAAATCGATTTTTGGCTTTAACCTTCTTAAGATTATACTGTCTGGCAAACCCTTGGACGGATTCTTCCTGTCCCTGAATAGCCAGAAACTGTCCTGCTTGCAGCCGTGTATCTCTCCAGGGTGCACAGGTAGTTCCTTCTTTTCCATTGATACCCAATAGATGCAAGTGGTTTTCCACCCACATCCCGGATTCTTCCACGGTTTTCCCACAAAGGGATGAATGCTCAGGTATTTGATAAAATTCAATATTGCCGCAAAGGTCCAGATGTTTCATTAGTTTTTCCTGATAAGATTCCTGCTCTGCCTTGCCTTGTTTTTGCGGAAGCAATACTTCCCCACCAAACCAGAAATAAACTAAACCGGACAACAAAAGTACAGCCCCCACAGGAAATACAGCCATAAGACCGTAGCTCTCCATCCCTTCACTGACAAGCAGATCATTCAATACAATCAGCGGAGCCGACCCCACCATGGTCAGATTGGCTCCAAGGATGGCTCCAAATCCCATGGGAATCATTAAGTCAGAAGCTGGAATTTTTTGCTTCCGGGATATCCGGAGCACCACCGGCAAAAATATAGCTGCTACGCCAACCGTAATCATAATTCCTGACAGAACTCCGGCAATCAGTGAAATAGAAAACACGATTTTCTTTTTCCCGGTGCCAATTTTCTTCACCATTCGCTGAGACAGCCGATCTATGAGGCCGGTTTTTGACAACCCGTGACTCATCATCATGACGGAAATCATGGCAATAACAGCATTGCTGGAGAAGCCGGATAAGGTTTCCTGAGTGGTTAAAATTCCTGTCCAGCCCAGGGTCAGCATCACCAGCAACGCAATCAGATCCACTCTGAGAATATCCAAAACCAGCATCAGCATCGTAAAGAGAAGCAATCCGAATACAATCATCATGGAAGCATCCATAAATAAGCCTCACCTTCCTTTTGCGCCAACTTTTAAATCAAATACCCGTTATGACTTTTTGTAAACGATGACGATTAGTCCAAAAAATAGAAAAAGACGCCGAAGCGTCAATATTCCTCCAGCATCTTAAGATATAATTCGATCCGGTTCAATGCCTCTGAATTCTACTGGAATTTCCTTCGGAATCCGAATCCATTGAACCACTTCTCCCGAAATGAAAGAAAATCCTCTGAATCTATTGTCCTCTTTTTCTCTCTGAAAATGATAGAAGGTAGGCACCGGAGTCAGAATATACATTTCTATCTCCGTCAACGGAGCTTTTCCCTGTAATTCTTTTCCCACCATACTCCATTGCCATGGATTAACGTGCTTACTAATATCGATTCCGTTCACTGCTGCAGGCTGCATGATTTGTGTGATTTCAATTCCCGTCACTTCATCCGTTGCTTCCAGCACCGTTGAGAAACCATGCTTAAAATCTATGTCTACTCCACTGATGATGAGCGGTTCTGTCTCCGAAAAATTTTCCTCGGGCATTTTTATTTCCTTCTGATCCAAAAGAAAAAGCTGTTCGTCTGCCAGTAAGTCTTCCAACGTCCATTCTTCAATGCCCATTGCCCAAAGATAATACTCGTCCTCCATGTCTACCGTTTCGTAGTTGGCCGCGTCTCCAAATACAAGCACCAAAGGGGACAGCAATAAGAGCGTGCCATAAATACCCATTAATACAAAGGAACATTTTTTCGGCATGCGGCCCATGATTAACTTTCCTGTCCCAAAGAATAGTAGATACAATAACGCCAGGTTTATGATAGCAATCCCAGCAACAAAAACACCGCTCATGATTGATTCACCTCCATGTTTCGAATACTCAAATATCCAATGCAATATAAAAGGCCCAAGGTTGATACACTTTTAGTCAGCCAAACAAGTAAGTGAACTTCGTGAGTGTAAAACTCTATCATACTTTGAATATTAACAACATACTGAGTTCCAACAAGCCGGGCAAGTATCACGCTGCCACTAAACAGTAATACAATCAACGCGGCAACGCCCAGGAAAAATCGGCTTTTGAACCTGGCTTTCAGGATTCCAATGGAATATGCCGCCGCACCAGCTGTCGCAAGGTACATCACCGTACTGACAAAAAAACTTAAATATTGAAGTATGCCTACATTTCTGAAAGATTCGTGTACATAAACAAGCTCGTAGATTAAGGAAGAAAGCGCCCGTAAGAGAAATCCGGAAAAAAGTAAAGTAATGCTCCCAATAAACCCATAAATTGCCATCACGATTACATCAGAGCAAAAAGCCACTATATTATTTGATACCATATAGTATTCCTGACTTTTATCTTCAGCAAGCTTTAGTCCTTGAACCACCACCCAAATGACAGTGAATATATATAACGGCATTAGTGTCACATGTCCTACATAAAAATTAGTAATCTGGCTCGACGATGTGCCACCGCTGCTTCCACTGTTAAATGAGATAAAATATCCCAGCATTTGCAGTATGATTAAATGTGTAAATGCATTTCCGTAATGATATAATTTATCTTTCACCTGACAACGAACGATTCTCCCCAACTCCACGTTATGAATGGTAGATGTCATTGATACTGCCTCCTTTTCGCCGAGTTAGATAGATGAAACAATCCTCAGAAGAGATTCCATTAACCGCCAGATCCTTTTCCTGTTCTGCAGACAATTTCAATGCTTCGAGATCACTTTTGCGGACAATGATCTGACTCATTCCTGCGCCATAGTCTTTCTTCTCATAGAATGGAATCTTTTCTTCCAGTGAATGAATGATTTCCGGCCTTCCCTGAACGGCTACCAGCAAACTTTGAAAGGCTTCCAGGCTATCGTGTTTCATGACGCTCCCTTGATGAATCAATAGAATTTTTTCAAGAATTTGTTCCATTTCACCCAGGTAATGACTGGAAATAAGCATTACTCTCGGGTTGTTTATATAGTCTTTTAAAATGATTTGGTATAAGTCTTTTCGCAGGCTTGGATCCATCCCTGTGTTTGGCTCGTCCAGCAGTGTAATAGGAGCTTGCGCCGCCAAACCAAGGGCAACACGAAAACCGCTGGCCATTCCCTTGGAAAGCTTCCTGTATGGTCGCTTAGAATCCAACTGAAAATAATCCAGTAGTTTTTCCGCCAGCTTTTTATCAAAATTACCATAAAATCGATGATAGGAATCCACCAGTTCATGGAGCGTCGCATTAGGATGAAAAGTCATTCCTTCTTCAATCATAATGACATTCTGTGCAACTTTAATATCCTGAAAGGGCAAACGATCTAAAACATAGGCTTCACCCTTTGTCGGTTTGATAAAACCTGCCAAAGTCTTAAATAATGAAGTTTTCCCGGCACCATTAACACCAATAACCCCCGTTAGGCTTGGTTCATTAATTTCAAAGCTGCAGTCCTGTAATGCCTGGTTGTTTCCAAAAGATTTTGTTAGTGCTTCACATCGAATCATCTAAGTCTCCCGCCTTTTTATTTCTTTTCCATTGCTTCTTCAATCATTTTTATCAGCATTTCTTTCGATACGTCTAATCGGTTGGCTTCTTCCACCAAATTTCTGATCTGGGTTTGCATTCCATAATCCCGCCGCTCTTTTTTTAGAATTTCCAGCGCATCGTCAGATACAAACATCCCCAAGCCTCTTTTTTTATAAACAAGGCCTTTTTCCACTAACCGATTAAGCCCCTTCAACGCTGTCGCAGGGTTGATTCCAAAAATATCAGAAAGCTTGTATTGAGAATATATTTTCTCCTGAGGCTTAACCTGTCCCGAGAGAATTTCATTTTCAAGCCAGTCAGCAATTTGAATATATACCGGATCAGTACCTTCTAAAGATTTCATGGAATACACCCCCTTCCAGAAAGTCACTAAGTTAGTGTTGTAACTTAGTATATTGCCTCTGTTTATTTTTGTCAATAGTGATAGCATCGAATAAAAAACAGTTTTATTCCTTTTGTGCCAATTTTTAAGACAAATACCCGTTATGATTTTCTGTAAATGATGGAGTGATATCTGTGCTTACTTCACTATATTGACAATGTAATCTTTTTTAAGTACAATATATTTAACAATATATTGTACTTTTTTTGTAAAAGTTAGGAGGTTTTTAAATGCTTGCCGTAAACTATTCTACCATCAGAAATCATTTTAAAGACTACTGCGACAAGGTAAGCGACGATTTTGAAACAGTAATTATTACTCGTAAAAATGACAAGAATGTAGTAATGATTAGCTTGGAAGAATACAACAACATGATGGAAAACTTATTCATTATGAGCAATAGAAAGAATTATGAGCGATTAATCGAAAGCAGACGACAGTTAGAAAAAGGTTCTGTTGTTGCCAAATCCATGAAAGAGCTTGAGGAAATGGAGGATGAATAAGACGTTCTCCAGCTATGCTTGGGAAGACTACACCGAGTGGTTATCCGAAGACAGAAAAGTAATCAAAAAAATTAATGCTTTGCTAAAAGACATTGAGAGAAATGGTCATGAGGGAATTGGGAAACCGGAACCATTAAAGCATGAGCTTTCCGGATATTGGAGCAGACGAATTACCGATAAAGACAGGTTAATTTATCGTTTCGACGAAGATACAATCTATATCATTGGTTGCAAAGGTCATTATGGTTAACACATAAGATGACTTTAACACAGAGAAAGGCGCCTTGCGGGCGCCTTATTTCTATCTTACGTATATGATAGTCGTTTCCCGACTCATTGAACCGCCTGCGTCTTTCCCTTCAAAGGTTACTGCGTGAAAGTTTCCTTTATCCGCTGTAGTTCCCCGGCCCAACAGATCTGTTTCCATCTGGTGAGTAATTTTGCCAGCCTTCGCATCATATTCGGCTTCATACGGAATGCCGTTGACAATGATTCGATACTGGGCAAAAGGCGCAGTCCCATCGCCGTGATCTGCAACAGTGGCAGTAAGAAGGGGTTTGGTGGTATCGAAAATTTCACCCATTTGAATATCAGGAATGATGGTTAGTCCTAAACCTCTACTGTTGGACGAACTTTGTTTTCGTTGCCGGCCTGCATGTTCTTCAACCGCTTTTAGAACCCTCAGGTTATTGCCTCCCAGGATTTTTTCGATTGCTTCTTTATCGTATCCACGATTTACCAGTTCTTCTGTTATCTTCGGCAAATAGGCTGCATCCGGCAGATCCTGCGGCATGGCGGCTCCATCAAAGTCGGAACCTAATCCCACGTGTTCAATGCCAATGAGATCCACAACGTAGTCGATATGATCCACCAGTTTTCCAACGGATGCGGAGCTTCCCGGATCGGCCACGGCAGTTCTCCAGAAGTTGATGCTCACCACACCTCCATTTTCTTTAAGCTGCAGTAATTGTTCGTCGGATAAATTGCGGACGTGGGGTCGAATTCCATCCACTCCGGAGTGGGAAGCAATAACAGGAGCTTCGGCAACGGACAAAGTGTCGAAGAAGGTCCTTTCATTCATATGCGAAACATCCACCATGATGCCAAGCCGATTCATTTCCCCAATCATTTCTATGCCTTTATCTGTTAAGCCGGCATTTTCTTCATGGTTTGCCACATTGGCGCCGGCGCCCAAATCATTAGGCGTGTTCCATACCATTCCGGCAGCACGGATTCCAAGATCGTAATACTGATGAAGCAATTCCTTGCTGTATTCCGGACCAAATTGATACATTCCTTCCAAACTGGCTACGGCCACGTGTTTCCCTTCCTGGATGCCTTTTTCGATTTCCCCCAGGCTTTCAGCCAAAGCCATTGAGTCTCTGTTTTGTGCCACCGTCCAGTGCAGGGCATGGAGCAGTGCCAGTGAACGGCTGTTGGTTCTGGCCATCACATCGGAAAAATCCGTCTGATAAGCCGTATAGGCAGCATAGAATGCAACGTCCAGCCCTCCCTCTCCGGCTTTCTTTAAGTTCAGCTGAAAGTCCGCAGGTGTTTCTTCACCAATATTGATCACTGGCAGCCATGTGTTTTCATCTACCACCTTCATCATGGTATCGTTATGCATATCCATCACCACAGCATTTTGGTGAATATCTCTATAGGGCATTCCCACGGCGGTGACAGTGGCTGCCATGGTTCCAAAAATCAGCAGAAGGGCCATTCGGCTCAGCTTTTTATATGACTTTGTTTTTATCATGGATGATCCTCTCCCAACCTTGCTTGTATACTGCTATTGTAGCATAAGTTGGTGTTACTAATGCAGTGATTAAAGATGGTGGGTCGGTTTGCTTACCTGCCCTTTGCCTTCTACCTTTATTTACTGCCGCTGTGCAGTTTGTATTTTTACTGGTACAAAAGCAGAAAATAATATCCCATGGAAACAGGTTCCATATTCATACTATAACTCCTTGGCTGCCAGTGTTACTATAGCCCGGAAGGCCTTGTACATTTCCACTACATCCCGAGCTTCGTATTCGATGGTAAATTCATCGAGTAGTTTAGCACCCGGAAAGACTGCCGCCTGTTCTGCCATAATGACCTGAGCCAGTTTTATGTTCAGCGTAATGGGTAGAGCGGGTTTCTTTACCGGGGCTTGTTTGATGTTTTTAAGTGCTTTAGTGATGGCAACAGCATATGCTTCCTGCAACTGGTTTTGGGATATATGACGAGCGCAGTAACGGGATACGGCTTTTTTAACGCCTACTGTTTCGATGTTCCCTATTTCAATTTTTGCATCCTGTGTGACCTGCCAGTCACCTGCCACCAGCACAACCGGAATGTTATAGTGACCTGCTACCAGCGCATTAAGTCCGGTTTCACCCAAAATTTCGCCATTAATAGTCAGTTGGCTGACAACGTTGCTGGCGTAGGTGTGCTCGAATAGCCCCTTTGTTGTTCCCACTTTGGGATGGTAACCAATCAGCATGGCACAGTCCACACCGTCGGCCACACCCTCCATCATGCTTAAGTCTTTTGGATAACCGCTGATAAGATTCGCATCCGGATGCAGTTCTTCAATCATCAGATTATCCATGGGGCCATGAGCGTCGTTCACCAATACTTCCGTGGCACCGTTTTTAAATAGTTCCCGGCAAACCAGGTTCACTTCTTCCGTCATTAACCTGCGCGCCCGACTGTAATCAGGATTTTCACCACCCAGCTGTTTTCGGGAAACCACGCCCCAAATCCCCTCTAAGTCCGCAGATACATATACTTTCATTTAAGCACCCCTTCCGTATTAATACTATAATTCTATCACTATGCGACTGAAAGAAACAGTCGTTTATTGTGTTTTCAAAAAATACGCACAATTCCAGGAAGAAATAATTATTATTGCATGTTTTTATGTTAAAATATTTAAAAGTATTCCTGTTCATCTCGTATTTTACTTTCCATGGGTTTTAACTTTAAGGAGGGACAAAATGGATAACCAGTGGTTCCGGGATAGAAAAGAAGTGTTTCTGGAGCAGTTATTTCAGCGTTCACTTTTTGCCTCTGCCATCCTTAACAAACAGGAAATCATATTGGATATAAATATTCAGTTTACCGAACTCTTCGGTTATTCGCGCACAGAAGCCATCGGGGCGTTTATAAACGATCTCATCGTTCCTGCCAAACACGAACTGGAGGCTGCCACCTATAAGTCCGTAGTGCTGAACCAGGAAACCATGCGCGACAAAACAAAACGCAGGCACAAGGATGGAACACTACTGGATGTTGAGGCTGTAGGCAGTCCGGTTATAATCGACGGAGAGGCGCAAGGCTTGTTCGCTATGTATCTGGATATTCGAGTGGAAGAAGAAGCTCTTCGGGAAATGAATCGTCTTTTAAACATGGATACATTAACAGAGCTATACAACCGTAAGTATGTCTATGATCGCATTAATGAGTTGATAAAGCAGGGTAACAAACGCTTTATGCTTTATTATATGGATTTGGATCAGTTTAAGGAGGTTAATGATACCTATGGCCACGAAGCTGGTGATCATGTTTTAACAGAAACCTCCCGGCGCTTGTTGGAAGCTCTGGGTAATTGCGGAGAAGCAGCCAGGATCGGAGGAGATGAGTTTTTACTGATTGCAGAAGATGATCCTGCCTGCTCCTGGTCCACTATAGAGAGATCCCTTCGTACCGCATCCCACCTCCCTTATTATTGGAAAGGCGAGGAATTATATGTTGTTGCCAGCTTGGGAACCGCTCGTTTTCCTGAGGATGGCAAAAGTGGCGACCAGTTGATTTCCGCCGCCGATAAAAGGATGTATGAAGAAAAAAAACAGCGAAGAATCCGGCGGAATCCGGTACGCCAGGATCCATAATCATTTCGGTCTGCGGCTTTTCTTTCTGTTATTTTGCTGCTTTTTACTATGAACTTTCCCAGTGTTCTTTTCTCTATCTTTATTATCCGATTTCTTTCCTGGTCTTTGGCTTTTTTCTTGTTTTTCTGTCTTTTTAAAGCTCCCTGGCTTTCCGGGTTTTCTTCTTTCATTTTTTTCTATCCTTGCTGGTTTGCGCTCCTGATATGTTTTCATTCCGATCTGCCTTTTGTCCAGCTTCATTCCAATTCCTTTTTCAACCAAATGAAGGGAATCTCTGTCCCGAGGTGTCACAAAGGTTACCGCCAGTCCTTTTTCTCCCGCTCTGCCTGTACGTCCAATCCGATGAATATAGCTTTCCGCATCCTGCACCATGTCATAATTATATACATGAGTGACTCCTTCTATATCCAGTCCCCGGGCCGCCACATCCGTTGCAACCAACAGCTGAATTTCCATTTTCCGAAAGGATTTCATCACTTTTTCCCGCTTGGCCTGGGTTAAGTCGCCGTGCAGTTCATCTGACAAATATCCCCAGCTTTTCAGTGCATCATTCAAGGCACTGGCCCTTCTTTTTGTGCGGCAAAAAATCATCGCCATAAAAGGATTTTGCTCTCCTAATACCTGACAAAGAGCTTCCTGCTTTTTTCGGTCAGTGGTTTCAATCACCTGCTGCTGTATTTCTTCCAGGGTGACCGTATCACTTCTAACACTTATCTGACCAGCCTTGCGGGTATATTTTTTAGCCAGCTGCCTTACTCCGGAAGGGATGGTAGCCGAGAACAACATGGTCTGCCGTTGACCAGATGCCTGGCTGATAATGGCTTCCACTTCCGGAAGAAAGCCCATGTGAAGCATTTGGTCTGCTTCATCCAGCACCAGCATATCAAGCTGATTCAGGCTAAGTGTGCCACGTCTCAGGTGATCCAAAAGTCTTCCGGGAGTTCCGATCACCAGATGAATGTTTCCCCTAAGCTTATGAAGCTGTTTTTCAACATCCTGCCCACCATAAGCTGCCAAAGTGCGAACGTTTGTACCCTCTGTCAGTTTTTTAGCTTCTTGCGTTATTTGTAGCGCCAGCTCCCGGGTAGGCGTTACCACCAGGGCCTGTACATGGTTTTGCGACAAATCCAACCGCTCCATAATTGGCAAAAGAAATGCCAGGGTTTTGCCAGTGCCGGTCTGCGCCTGAGCTACAATGTCTTCACCCTTTAACAAAGTTGGAATAGCTGCCTCCTGAACGGGCGTCGGACTGGTAATCCGCTGTTCCTGCAGCCGAAGCTGCCATTCTTTTTTGATTCCAAGTGCACCAAAGTTTTTTATCATGATTTTCTCCTTTGTAGGTCTAAATATTTTTCTTCGTATCCTTTGTGTCCTTTGCGGTTCATAGCTTTTGAACTTAAACTCCTTGAAAAAAGGACATCCTTAGTAAATTTTCCGTATAATCTGGCTTCGGCAGGCAGGACAGGTTATCTTAATCTTTCCGCCTCCTTTTTTTCTGGGTATACGAAGCTTTTTACCACATCCGCTGCATTCATAATAGCGATGTGTTTTATATTCTTTTATTTGCCTTCCCGTCAGATTGAGCCGTTTTTTCCATGGTTCCACCCACTTTAGGAGCAGGTAATTTTCACTTCGCCGCTTAGCCACATTTCTTGATAAGATTCTAAATATGGCCAGTCCTAACAGAACATATCCAGCAGTGACCACAATAGTTACTCCTGTGATCCGTCCAGTCCAACTTAAAACCAGGGAAGCAATAATTAAAAAAACAGAGAGCTGGTCACTGCCAGATCTCCCCACCATAAACCGTTGTAAGCCTTTCATACTCATTCCCACCTTCTTTATCTTTACCATGATTTGTCATGGATTCACTTGCATTGATAAGATTTCCAGCGCTATTATATCATACATTTTTGTTCAATTTCTTTTTTAATGCATGAAAACGTTATCCTTTTTTCTTTTAAATTATGAATGTTAAAATATTATTCATTCATTTTTTGTTGCATTTTTCGTTATTTTAGCCTATATATCAAGTTAATTGTGTGATAATTGATTGACAAATAGTTTTTACTTGCGTATAATGGTCTGAAATATCTCAAGCAGAAAAATTGGAACCAGGAGGGAAATCTTATGAAAAAAAGTTTATCCGTAAAAATAATCGAATCGCGCCTTGTGAATGGCAACCTGCGAAAAGGGGAGGAAATTGCTGTCAAGGTCAACCAGACCCTGACCCAGGACTCAACCGGCACCATGGTTTATCTTCAGCTTGAAGCCATGGATGCAGATACCATTCAGACGGATTCGTCCGTTGCCTACGTTGATCATAATATGTTGCAGGCAGGCTTTGAAAATGCAGATGATCACGCTTTTATTCAGTCAGCCGCCGCCAAGTACGGCATCATTTTTTCCAAGCCGGGTAACGGTATTTGCCATCAGCTTCACCTGGAACGGTTTGGCAAGCCCGGCGATGTGTTAATAGGTTCCGACAGCCACACTCCCACTGGCGGAGGCATAGGAATGCTGGCCATCGGATCTGGCGGTCTGGATGTAGCTGTCGGCATGGCCCAGGGGACGTATCACCTAAAAATGCCAGGAATTGTCAATATCCGTCTGGAAGGTAAGCGAAAACCCTGGGTTAGCGCCAAAGACATCATCCTCCATATATTAGGAAAACTGACGGTAAAGGGCGGCGTTAACGCTATTCTGGAATACAGTGGGCCCGGTGCAGCTGATCTGACGGTACCGGAACGTGCTACCATCACTAATATGGGTGCAGAACTGGGAGCCACTACATCGATTTTTCCCAGCGATGACATGACGCTGGACTTTTTGGAAAGGCAAGGCAGGGCGGAAGTATATCAACCCCTGGCTGCCGATCCGGATGCTATTTACGATGAGACCGTTGTTATCAGTTTAGATGAAGTGACCCCTTGCGCTGCACAGCCTCATAGCCCGGATAACGTTGCATCCCTGGATGCTATCGGACCCATTTCCATCGATCAGGTAGCCATCGGCAGCTGCACCAACGGCTCTTATTCAGATTTCATGAAAGTGGCCGCTATCCTGAAAGGCAGGAAAGTTCATCCCCGGGTTAGTCTGGTCATCAGCCCCGGCAGCAGCAACATCCTTCAAATGATGGCAGAAAACGGCGCTCTGGCTGATATGATCAGTGCTGGTGCCCGTTTGCTGGAAGCCGGCTGCGGCCCTTGTATCGGTATGGGACAGGCCCCGAAAAGCGGAGCCGTATCTCTTCGCACCTTTAATAGAAACTTCAAAGGTCGATGCGGCACCATGGATGCAGGCGTTTACCTGGTAAGTCCGGAAACAGCAGCCGTATCCGCTCTTACCGGAAAACTGACAGACCCCACCAGTTTAGGGGAGGATATCCGGATACCGGAACCGGAGAGCTATGCCAATTCAGAGGGCTATTGGGTAAAAAACACACCCAGGCCGGACACCCCTATTGAGATGGGACCCAACATCAAGCCTTTCCCTATAGGATCCGAACTGGAAACAACCCTGGAAGCACCGGTATTGTTAAAAACCGGAGATAACGTCACTACTGATGACATCATGCCCTCCAATGCCGCATTGCTTCCACTCCGTTCCAACATTCCCGCTTTGTCCAACCATTGCTTCAGCACCATTGTTTCAGATTTTAGGGAGCGGGCCCAGAAAGCAAATAAAGGGATCGTAGTGGGCGGCGATAATTACGGTCAGGGCTCCAGCAGGGAACACGCAGCCTTAGTTCCTTTATATCTGGGAGTCCGGGCGGTTATTGCCAAATCCTTCGCCCGTATTCATCAGTCCAATTTGGTGAATGCAGGCATTTTGCCTCTGACCTTCGATAATCCGGAGGATTACGAAAACCTCAGCGAAGGTGACATGTTGCAGATAGAAGATGCAGGTCTGCAACTGGAAAGAGGGCTGGTAACCGTCATCAACACAACCACCGGCAAAAGTTTTCAGACCACTTTTACCGGATCTGTCAGAGATGCCGCCATGTTAAAAGCTGGCGGGGCATTAAATTACGCAGCGAAAGGAGCTTCCCATGCATAAAATAGTATTAATTCCAGGGGATGGCATCGGACCGGAAGTATCGGCTGCTACCCGAAAAATAATAGAGGCCACCGGAGTGGCTATTGACTGGTACGTAGAAGAGGCAGGAGCTCACGTGTTTGAGAAAACCGGAGAGCTGGTTCCTGACAGCGTGTATAGGGCCATCGATAAATACAGGATTGCTCTGAAAGGCCCCATCACCACCCCTGTCGGCACTGGATTCAAAAGTATTAATGTTTCTTTACGTCAGAAATACCATTTATATGCTAACGTCCGCCCGGTGAAGTCCTACCCGGGCATGGCCAGGAACCAGTCTGTCGATTTAGTAATTTTTCGCGAAAATACTGAAGATCTCTATGCGGGGCGGGAAGAGCAGATTTCTCCGGATGAGGTGCACGGTATAAAAGTCATTACCCGAAAGGCATCTGAGGACATTGCCCGGGCAGCCTTCCAATATGCCAGAACCAATGGACGCCGGCAGGTAACTGCCGTCCACAAGGCCAATATTATGAAACTGGCGGATGGATTATTCTTAGACGCCGTCCGGACAGTTTCCAAAGAGTATCCGGAAATTGACTACAATGAAGTAATCGTTGACAACATGTGTATGCAGCTGGTGATGTATCCTGAAAAGTATGATGTGCTGGTATCCGAGAACCTCTACGGCGATATTCTTTCGGATTTATCCGCAGGACTGGTAGGCGGGTTGGGACTTGTACCCGGAGCAAACATCGGCAAAGATTGCGCAATCTTCGAAGCCGTCCATGGCAGCGCTCCGGATATTGCCGGCCAGGGAAAGGCCAATCCCATTGCTCTGACCCTCAGCGCCGCCATGATGCTTGAATATCTTAAAGAGCACACCGCCGCAAGTCGAATCCGAAATGCTGTCGGTCAAGCCCTTAAAAAGAAAGAAAACCTGACGCCAGACCTAAATGGTAACGGTACCACAGAAACATTGACGGAGGCGATTATCCATGAACTATAACATAGCTGCTACCTCTGTTGCAGCATACTCTGATACACGATTATTCGTGAACGAATCCCGTTCACATTCCAGGAGGTGCGATATGCAATACTTTTTACAAAATGAATTTTTTCAGGATCTGGCTCAAAAAGCCGAAAACCGCAATGCAATCGATCCGGCCTGTTACGATCAGTACCAGGTGATGCGTGGTCTACGCCATAAAAACGGCACCGGTGTACTGGTAGGGCTGACTGAAATTGCAGATGTTCAGGGGTATACCATGGAAAAAGACAAAAAAATACCTGCAGAAGGAACTCTTTATTATCGCGGAATGGACATGGCTGAAATCATGCGTAACTGTCAGGCAGAAAAGCGCCGCGGTTTTGAAGAAACCACCTATTTGCTATTGCTGGGAGAACTTCCAGACAAAGCACAGCTCAGCCAATTCGATAAAATGCTGGACGACAATCGGTTTCTGCCCAGAGACTTTACAGAAAACATGATTCTGCAGGCTCCCAGCAGAAATGTGATGAATAATCTGCAACGGTGCATTCTGGTTCTTTACTCTTATGACGAAAATCCGGATGACATAAGTGTGACAAATTTATTGCGACAAAGCATTCAGTTAATCGCCCAGTTTCCTACCATCATTTCGTATGGATACCAGGCAAAGGCCCATTACTTCGAAAACAAGAGTCTTTATATTCATTCACCAAAACCGGAAATTGGCACGGCAGAGAATGTGCTCCATATGATCCGAAAGGACAACAGCTATACCAGAACAGAAGCAGAGACCCTTGACCTCTGCATGGTCATCCACGCAGAACATGGCGGCGGCAATAACTCAACCTTCGCCAACCGGGTTGTCTCCTCCAGCGGAACAGATACCTACTCTGCCATCGCTACAGCCGTAGGTTCCATGAAAGGCTCCAAGCATGGCGGCGCTAATCTGAAAGTTAAGTCCATGGTAGAAGATATAAAAAATAATTGTTACGATTGGACGAACAAAGTTGCACTCCGGGATTACCTGGTGAAAATTCTCCGCAAAGAAGCCTTTGACGGCGAAGGGCTGATTTATGGCATGGGGCATGCCATCTATACCTTGTCCGATCCCCGGGCCGTGCTTCTCCGGGAGAAAGCCCGGGAGCTGGCCAGAGAAAAGGGAGCAGAGGAAGCATTTTCCCTTTACCAAAATATCGAAGAACTGACCAAAGAAATCTTCAAAGAGTTTAAAGGGCCGGACTTCGCCACCTGTGCCAATGTAGACCTTTATTCCGGTTTTGTATACCAGCTTCTTGGAATCCCTGATGATTTGTACACTCCCCTTTTTGCTGCAGCCCGGATTTCAGGCTGGTGCGCCAACCGCATCGAGCAAATCGTCAGTGACAACAGAATCATACGTCCCGCTTACAAAAGCGTCAGTCCGAAGTCGGATTACATCCCAATGGATTCACGTTAGTAAATAACTTAAAATGCTGGTCTCCATATGATATACTGACAGCAGGGGACATAGGCAGAATTCGCTTTAAAAATGCATAAACTGTGCCTGCGAAAGCCATTGTCCACGACAACGAGTTACAGGAGCTGATTATGTGACCAGCCAAAAGCAAATGCTTGAAAATAATATTAAAAACACCGCCCTTATATTTGAGGGCGGTGGTATGCGAGCCAGTTACTCTTCCGGTTTATTATACCATTTACTGGACAACCATCTGTACTTTGATTATGCGGCCGGGATTTCCGCCGGAGCCAGCTGCAGCGTCAATTATCTTTCACGGGATCAGGAACGGGCTAAGCGATCCTTTGTAGATATTGTGAAAGACCCTCTTTTTGGCGGCTGGAAGTCCTTCCTGGCAGGAGAAGGATACTTTCGCGCCAAGTATATTTATGAAAAAACACCCTACCCGGACGCAGCACTTCCTTTTGATTTTCAACAGTTTTCCCGCAACCCGGCAGAGCTCCGCATTGGAGCCTTCGAGATGGAAACAGGCCATATGAAATACTTTTCCCGTAAGGATATCAACACACTGCAGGACTTAATGAAAATTGTACGAGCCTCTTCTTCTTTGCCTATTTTTATGCCACCCGCCACTTTTAATGGCGTTCAATATGTCGATGGCGGCCTTAGCGGAGGCATCCCGCTGGATGTGGCAAAGCAGGACGGATACAACCGTTTTTTTGTTATCCTGACCCGGCCCAAAGGTTACCGCAAAACACCAGTGAAGCACAAAAATATTGCAAAAGCTTTCTACCGGAACTATCCTCAGGTTGCACAAGCCATGCTTCAGCGGCATCAGCTTTATAACGAGACCCTGGAGGAGTTAGAGGACTTGCAACGGGAGGGTAAAGCTTTTTTAGTGTACCCGGATGAAATGCCCGTCTCTAACATGGAAAAAAACTACAGCAAACTAAAAAGAAGCTATGAGTTGGGCTACCAACAGGGAAAGCGCGACATCTCCCTCTGGAAACAGTTTTTGGGTTAACTAGTCATTCTCTCTAACCTCGGTTTATTTTTTCTTTAGTCCGGATCAGGTTATACAGCATTCGAGTGACATGCTCCCACCACTTGAAGAAGCGGAGGCTTCTCGTTCGAGTAGCCTAACAGCTACAGCATAAGCGAGCTATCCCCATGTGCCCCACGGTTCTATTCGTTCATGCCAGTAACATGCGCATTCCTTCATTTCTTATGTTGAGGCTTGCGTTATAATCTCTGTCGAGGGTTGTCCCGCATGCTTCGCAGTGGTATTGTCGTTCACAAAGCAATAAGGCCTCTTTTATTTCACCACAACCACTGCATTTTTTAGTGCTTGGAAACCACTTATCTATTTTGACTACCTGTTTCCCCTGTTCTCTCAATTTGTAATCCAGCATTGATACAAATAGACCAAAGCCATTATCGGAAACGCTTTTACCAAAGTGCAGTGCTTGTGACATCCCTCTCATGTTTAGGTCTTCAATGCACACGGCATCTACGGCATTGGTTATCTGCCTCGATAATTTGTGCAGGAAGTCTTTTCGCTGGTTCGCTATCTTTTCATGAAGTTTTGCCACTTTTATACGCTGTTT
>QYZZ01000077.1 GCA_003838145.1 Tindallia sp. MSAO_Bac2 | reverse complement strand
GTTAAAGCCGGTATGGGAGGCTTTCGCCTTGATTTAAGGACCTGTCCTCCGGAAATAATAGCCTCCCTGACAAAACTATACCGTAAAAACTTAGATTTGATCAGGGAAAACCCGGAAGAATACAGGTTTGACCTGGAAGATTGGAAGAATTTGAAAAAACTTTTTCCTGATAACACCTTTGGGTTTGGTGGTTACTTAAAAGGCGTGAAATCAAAACCAGGGAAAGGAGAAAAGAAGAATTCAGAGGAAAAGAAGAATTTTAGAGGAAACTCTATTAAATTAATAAAATTAAAATAAAAGGGAGGGACTCTTTGTGGAAGGAAATTACATTGGCCCTGAAAAGATAATTGAAAAAAAGCGAGAGTATATGATACCCTGTGTTTATCATTTCTACCAGGAGCCAATGCAGTTAGTAAAGGGTGAAGGCAAGTATTTGTATGATCATAGGGGAAAGAGTTACCTGGATTTTTTTTCTGGTGTTTCAGTAGTAGGAGCGGGCCACTGCCATCCTTATATCACGGAGAAGATTTGCCAGCAGGTAAAGACCCTGCAGCATACTACCACCATATACCTTACCCAACCCATTGTTGACCTGGCAGAAAAACTGGCCCAGGTTACCCCGGGCAAATTAAAAAAGAGTTTTTTTTGCAGCAGCGGTACGGAAGCCAACGAAGGAGCTGCTTTGTTAGCCAAGCTGTATACCGGTAATTCTGAGTTTCTCAGTTTGAGGAATGGGCTTCACGGCCGAACCCATTTTACCATGAGCCTGACAGGTTTATCTTTTTGGAGAACGGACCCCAATCCCGTAGGGGGAATCAGCTTTATACCTAACGCTTACTGCTTCCGGTGTCCCTTTGGGGCTACTTACCCGGAGTGTGACCTGGCTTGCGCCCAGGAAGTGGAAGCCGTAATCCAGACCAGTACTTCAGGGAATGTGGCAGCCATGATTGCCGAGCCTATCCAGGGTAACGGTGGTATTATTACGCCTCCTCCCGGGTATTTCAAAGCCGTCAAGGAAATCCTGGATAGGTACGGAATTTTACTGATAGTTGATGAAATTCAAACGGGTTTTGGCCGTACAGGGAAAATGTTTGCTATTGAAAACTGGGAAGTGGATCCCCAGATGATGACGGTAGCCAAGGCCCTGGCCAACGGGACCCCTGTAGGAGCCTTTATAGCTGAAAGCCAGGTTGCCGATTGCTATACCCGTCCCGGGGCGTCCACGTTAGGAGGCAACCCGGTGACAGCAACGGCTTCTCTTGCTACCCTGGAGATAATAGAAAGGGAAAACCTGGTAGAACAGGCAGCCCGGGTAGGCAGTTACTTTAAGGATAAACTCCTGGAGCTGCAGGACAAGTATCCCCTGGTAGGGGAGGTTAGAGGCATGGGTCTTATGCTGGGGGCAGAACTGGTCAGGGAAGGCAAGGAGCCTGCCATGGAAGAAACGGATAAAATTTTAGAGAATATGAAAAATGCCGGGTTTATTATTGGTAAAAACGGCCAGAGCCGTAATGTGCTGGGGTTC
>QYZZ01000076.1 GCA_003838145.1 Tindallia sp. MSAO_Bac2 | reverse complement strand
GACCATTGTTAAGGGGAAGATTGTGATGAAAGAAGGTAAAGTTTATTTCTAAAATTATATGAGTGGGGAAAGGAGTTGTACAATGAGAGGGGCCTTAGTGTTGGCAGATGGAACCGTTTTTGAAGGAGATTTTTTTGGTGCTGCTGAAGAAAGGACAGGAGAAGTGGTTTTTAATACTTCCATGGGCGGATATGGGGAAATAATTTCAGACCCGGCCTCTTCTGGCAAAATTATCGTGATGACCTATCCCCTGGTGGGTAATTATGGTATTAACAGGGAAGAACTTCAATCGGAAAGGGTGCAAGCCTCCGGGTTGATTTTTAAGGAAGGTACTACTCAGCCCAGCAGCTGGCTGCTCCAGGATACTTTAGAGAACCTTTTAAAGGAAAATGGAGTTCCCGCCCTTACTGGTGTAGACAGCCGGGCTGTAACCAGGTATATCCGGGAAAGAGGATCCATGCCGGGAATGATAACTTCTGCCGAATCAGTTGATCCCGATTGGGTTAATAAGAGGGGATACACTGCCCCAGAATTTATCAGCCAGGTATCCACGAAAAATGCTTATTCCCTGGGGGAAGGAAAATACCACCTGGTAGTAATAGACCTGGGTTTAAAGAAAGAACAGTTGATGGCTTTAATGAAGCATAACTGCCGTTTGACGGTTATGCCGGCCGGGGCAAACTGGAAGGAAATAATGGACCGGGACCCCGATGGATTAGTTTTATCCAGCGGTCCTGAAGGGGGTCAGGAAGTACATGAACTGGCTAAAAATTTGAACAAGGCCATAAATGAACTGCCTACCATGGGAATTGGTTTGGGAATGGAAGTTATGGCGCTGGCTCTGGGAGCAGAACTCCAAAAGTTAAAGTTTGGTCACCGGGGCTCTAATTATCCCGTAAAAGATCTGGAGAGGGGCAAAACAGTTATTACTTACCAAAACCACGGGTACGTGGTGAAGGAATCCAGCCTGGAAAAAACAGGTCTGCTTGTGTCTGAGGAAAACATTCATGACGGAACAGTGGAAGGCTTAAAGCACAGGGAACTTCCCCTTTTGGCTGTTCAGTATTATCCCTTTCCAGAGGCACATTTAAAGGGAGAAGAAACCTTTTACTCCGAATTTATAAGTTTACTTTAAATAAACGAGAGGTGGAAAAAGATGCCCAGAAGAGATGACTTGAAAAAGGTTATGGTAATCGGTTCGGGGCCCATCATAATAGGACAGGCAGCGGAATTTGACTATGCGGGCACCCAGGCATGTCGCGCCCTCAAAGAAGAAGGTATTGAAGAAGTGGTTCTGGTTAATAGTAACCCTGCTACCATCATGACGGATCCCCATATAGCTGACAAAGTCTATATTGAACCAATAACCCCTGAGTTTGTAGCCCGCATTATCAAAAAGGAAAAGCCCGATGGCCTCCTCCCCACCCTGGGTGGGCAAACAGGCTTAAATATAGCGGTGGAACTGGCAGAGATGGGGGTTTTAGAAGAGGAGAAAGTAGAACTTTTAGGGACTCCCCTGGAAACCATTCAAAAGGCAGAAGACAGGGAAATGTTTAAAGCCATGATGACCGATATCGGCGAACCCGTCCCGGAGAGCGCCATAGTATCCAGCGTTCAAGCGGCCCAAGAGTTTGTTGATAAAATAGGGTTCCCAGTTATTGTACGGCCTGCCTATACCCTGGGGGGCACGGGGGGAGGAATTGCTCATAACGAGAAAGAACTGGAAGCCGTGACTTCCCGGGGCTTGCGTTACAGCAGGATCAGGCAGGTTTTAATTGAAAGAAGCGTAGTTGGCTGGAAGGAAATAGAATTCGAAATGATGAGGGACAGCCAGGGGAACTGTATAATGGTTTGCAGTATGGAGAACTTTGATCCCATGGGCATCCACACGGGAGACAGTATCGTAACTGCCCCGGTGCAGACTTTAACCAGCCGGGAGTTTAACCGTTTAAGAAAATCCTGTCTTAAAATAATGGATGCTTTGGGTATCGAGGGAGGCTGCAATATCCAGCTTGCACTGGATTCCCAGAGCTTCAGTTACTATGTCATTGAGGTTAATCCCCGGGTCAGCCGGTCCAGCGCCCTGGCCTCCAAGGCTACCGGTTACCCCATTGCCAAGGTTTCAGCTAAGATTGCGGTAGGTCTCAGTCTGGAAGAAATACAAAACCCTGTGACTAAGAAAACTTCTGTATGTTTTGAGCCTACCCTAGATTATGTGGTGGTAAAGATACCCCGCTGGCCCTTTGATAAATTTTACGCCGCCGACAGGACCCTGGGTACTCAGATGAAAGCTACCGGGGAAGTTATGGCTATTGACCGGACCCTGGAGTCTTCCCTGATGAAAGCCCTCCGTTCCCTGGAAATTGATGTGAATGGCCTTCTGCTGCCCGGTGTTACCCAGTTAAATGAAGAGGAATTAAAGGCCCGTTTATTCAGGGCCGATGATGAAAGAATATTCCTGGTGGCAGAAGCCGTGAGGAGAGGTATGACCCTGGAAGAAATAAGGGATATTACAAAGATTGATTGTTTTTTTCTCCATAAAATAAATAACCTTGTGAGGGGAGAAAAGGAAATAAAAGAGGTTGGTTTTGAGGGTTTAAATGAAGAAAATTTTAAAAAAATAAAAAGGATGGGTTTTTCCGATAAAGAGATAGGTACCCTCCTGGACCGGAAAGAGGAGGAAATCAGGGAACGTCGCTATGCTTTAGGAATCAAGCCTGTTTTTAAGATGGTGGATACCTGCGCGGCAGAGTTTGATGCGGTAACCCCCTATTATTATTCTACCTATGAAGAGGAATCGGAAGTGGAAATAACGGGGGACAGGAAAAGGGTTATTGTCCTGGGTTCCGGTCCCATCCGCATAGGACAGGGGATAGAGTTTGATTACTGTTCTGTCCATGCTGCCTGGGCCCTTAAGGAAATCCAGGTAGAATCCATCATTATTAATAACAATCCGGAAACGGTGAGTACTGATTTTGATACTGCCCACCGCCTTTATTTTGAACCCCTGACTACAGAGGATGTGCTCCACGTTATTGAAGAAGAAAATCCCCAGGGGGTAATTGTCCAGTTTGGCGGTCAAACGGCCATTAACCTGGTTGAGCCTCTCCAGCAGGCAGGGGTGGATATACTGGGTACTTCTTACCTGGAAATTGCCCGGGCGGAGGACCGGGAACAGTTTGACCAGTTCTTAAATAAGGTGAATATCTCCCGGCCTCCTGGTAAAACGGGTTTCTCCCTGAAAGATGCCAGAAATATTGCCAGGGAAATAGGTTATCCCCTTCTTATCAGGCCTTCCTATGTTTTAGGGGGAAGGGCCATGGAAATTGTATGCAGCGAAAAGGAATTGGTTGCTTATATGGAAACTGCCGTCCGGGTCTCTCCCAAGCATCCCATTTTGGTAGATAAGTATATAAGGGGTATTGAGATTGAGGTAGACGCCGTTTCTGACGGCCAGGATGTTTTTGTCCCGGGGATAATGGAACACGTAGAAAGGGCGGGAGTCCACTCGGGGGATAGTATTGCTGTATATCCTGCCCAGAATGTGCGCCCCGAAACGGAAGCCAAAATTCTTGATTATACCATAAGAATTTGCCGGGCCCTGGAAGTAAAAGGCCTGGTAAATATCCAGTTTGTGGTATCCCGGGAAGGAGTCTTTGTAATTGAAGTTAACCCCCGCTCCAGTAGAACGGTGCCCTATATAAGCAAAGTTACGGGAATTCCCATGGTAAACCTGGCTACCAAGGTTATCATGGGTATGCGCCTCAAGGAAATGGGATATGAGAGTGGAATTCATCCCAAGCCTTCCTTTGTGGCTATTAAAGCCCCCGTATTTTCCTTTGCCAAAATGATTGAAGTGGATATTTCCCTGGGACCTGAAATGAAATCCACAGGGGAAGTCATGGGAGTTGATGAGGATTTTTCCAAGGCCCTTTACAAGGCCCTGCTGGCTACGGACATGGATATACCTACCGAGGGAGCCATACTGGTTACGGTGGCCGATAAGGATAAAGGGGAAGCTCTCCCCCTGATAAAAGGGTTTGCCGACCTGGGTTTTGAAATATATGCTACTTCAGGAACAGCCCTGGAATGCCGACGGGAAGGTATTGATGTTAATTCGGTTAAGAAGGTAAGGGAAGGTACGCCCAATCTGCTGGACTTAATCCAGGAAGGTAAGATAAGCCTGGTGATAAACACTTTGACCAAAGGTAAAGTGCCCGAAAGGGATGGTTTTAAAATTCGCAGGGCGGCGGTAGAGCACTCCATCCCCTGCCTGACTTCCCTGGATACAACTATTGCTATCCTGAAAGTTCTCAGGTCCATAGTATTCAAAATTACGCCTATCGGAGATTATATTACTTCCTGAGGGAGGTTTGTTCCATGTCCATGTTAAAAAAGGCTCAAATAATAGAACATGAAAAGAAAGGCCCCGGGATTTACCGGATGGATTTCTTTTCTCCAGAGATATCTCAAAAAGCTCTTCCCGGTCAGTTTATTCACCTGAAGGTCCGGGAGGAGGGATATCATCCCCTTCTCCGCCGACCTTTCAGCATTTATGATGTGGATAAGGATAGGGGCCAGGTTTCCATTTTATACCGGGTAGTAGGTCTGGGCACCCATATTATGGCTCAAATATTGCCGGGCGCACTGATGGAAATAATGGGTCCTCTGGGAAGGCCTTTTACCCTTTCCAAAGAGGCGGAAAGGGTCCTCCTGGTAGCCGGGGGCATGGGGTTTGCTCCCCTGCACTTTTTAATAAAAGAACTGGTAAAAGGGAATCAAGTAGTTGAAGTAATTACGGGAGCCCGGACCGGGGAAGAACTTATGGGAGAAGATGATCTGGGCCGGTCAGGAGTAAAATACTCCGTGGCTACCCAAGACGGTTCCAGGGGATTTCAGGGCAGAGTTACCGGGCTTTTGGAAAAGAAATTGGATGAAGGTAATTATGATTTTCTTTATTCCTGCGGGCCTTATCCTATGCTGGAAAAGGTGGTTTCCCTGGCTTCAACCCTTGGTTTAAAGGGAGAAGTATCCCTGGAAGAAGTTATGGCCTGTGGAGTGGGAGCTTGCCTGGGATGTGCTGCTCCCACCAGGGGGGATAAGGGAAACTTAGACTATAAAAAGGTTTGCCAGGAGGGCCCTGTCTTTTCCCTGGAGGAGGTGTTTTTTGATGGTTGACCTTAGGGTTGATATTGCAGGGATTAATATGAATAACCCGGTGATGAGTGCTTCGGGATGTTTTGGGTACGGAAAAGAATATGCTGCCTTTTATAAATTAAAAGAAATGGGAGCCCTGGTGGTTAAAGGGACTACTTTGGAGCCCCGGGAAGGCAATTCTCCTCCCCGTATAGCAGAAACTCCCGCCGGAATATTAAATGCGGTGGGTCTTCAAAACCCGGGGATAGATTACGTGATAAGGGAAGAATTGCCTGCCTTACAGGGAGCAGGAACACCAGTAATAATAAATATTGCCGGGAACCTGGAGGAAGAGTATATAAAAATGGTTCGGATCCTGGATCCCTTGGAGGAGGTCCAGGGTTTAGAAGTAAACATTTCCTGTCCCAATGTTAAGCTGGGAGGCATGGCCTTTGGCACTGACCAAAAGGTGGCCGGTAATCTGGTTAAAGCCATCAGGTCTGCTACCTCCAAACCCTTAATTGTAAAGCTTTCCCCTAATGTTACCGATATAAAAGAAGTAGCCCGGGCTGTGGAAGAGGAAGGGGCAGATGCCATATCCCTGGTAAATACTTTCCTGGGTATGGCTATAGATATTCATCGGAAAAAACCTGTTTTGGGAAATCTCATGGGAGGTCTATCGGGGCCGGCTATTAAACCTCTTGCTTTGAGGATGGTGTGGCAGGTTTCCCAGGAAGTAAAGGTGCCTGTGATTGGCATGGGAGGAATAATGACGGCTGAAGATGCCCTGGAGTTTATTATGGCTGGAGCCCGGGCTGTGGCTGTGGGTACGGCTAATTTTGTGAACCCTTATTCCATTCCTGATATTGTTAAGGGCATTGGAGAATTTATGGTGGAAAATAATTATGATAACCTGCTTCAATTAACAGGGGCAGCCTGGAGGGGAGTGTAATTATTGATAATTATCGCTTTGGATGTGGATTCCCGGGAAAAAGCCCTGGAACTGGTGGAAAATTTAAAGGGCCCGGTAAGTTATTTTAAAATTGGAATGCAGCTTTATAACAGCCAGGGTCCGGATATTATTTCGGCTGTTAAAGAGCAAGGAGTTAAAGTATTTTTAGACCTTAAGTTTCATGATATTCCCAACACTGTGGCGGCCGCCGCAGCAGTGGTGGTGAATCAGGGGGTGGATATGTTTAATGTCCATGCTTCCGGGGGCAAGAATATGCTGGTAAAGACCGTTGAATCTGTCCGGGAAAAAGCTGAAGAACTGGGCTTAAAAGAAAGGCCTAAAATTTTGGGGGTAACCCTTTTAACTTCCCTTAACCAGGAAGTAATTGAAAAGGAGCTGGGCATAAAAAAGACCTTGGAG
>QYZZ01000075.1 GCA_003838145.1 Tindallia sp. MSAO_Bac2 | reverse complement strand
TATATTTGAATCCTTCAAACATGAAAATGCATCGGTTTTTACCTGAGAGATGTATTGACTCCTGTGTTTTCAAGATAAGTTACAAATTGTATAGCATAGGAGGTTCTCAAATGGAAAGTATAGGAGCGAATTCACATTCCGAGAGGAGTGATGGGGACGGAGGCAACTCGTCCTTTTAGAACCACGTAAACACTGGGGACGGAGGTAATGTAACCTTTTCCCCTCCCCATAGCACTACCAAAAAGATGACAATGGCATGGAGGTATTGTCACAAGATTAGTGGTGTGTCAACAGGAGTGGTTCTATCTGACTCATCGATGAATCAATTTGTAAAAACGAAAAAAGGTGTCAGATGCTTAACTTATTAGCATATCAAGATAAAATAAGAATCAACGGAATGATTTACTGACAATCTTGTTTCCCTAAGATTAAAAGCCGGAATTATTGATGTGCCGGCTTTTATATCCTTTTCCCTAATAGATTAAAATGAAAAATGATAGATTTTTTATTACTAAATTTTTACAGCTATTCTTAATAAATGTAGCAGCTTTTGAGGATGCTAATAAAACCAACATTCCTACAGAGGATTGTTTAATCATACAGCTATTTTCTGAACCTGCAAGAATCAATTGAATGAAATTATTATCCAATAATATTGATAATTATGACTTGACTGTCAATGATATAAATTGTTTATTGACTGCTATAGAATAATACACATCATCGTAGTGATAATATAGTCTGTATGAAAGGGGGATATTAATGTTTAGTAGACACTTGAAAAATCAACGGGGAATGGTTGTTCCTCTCGTATTAATCGTGTTTATGGTATTTATGGTTCTTGGAGTTACAGCGCTAAGCATGGGTACTGCCGATTATCGACACAGTCTTTATCAAGATCATAAAATGCAGGCTTTTTATTTAGCTAAATCAGGAGCTCAAACTCTATCAGCATACCTTATTGAAAAATCCTATCATGAAAGCTTTCAGAATATGAATCAATTGATCGAAAATATTTCTGATAAAACAAGTGATGTTGCAAGCTTTGGTGATGGAAGTATTGTCATCACTACAGAAAGAAAAACAGAAAACGGTCAGCAAAAAATTGATATTATCTCTACAGGAACCTACGGAAATGTATCTGAAACGGTAGCAGTTACTTTGCTAATAGAAGTTCAATCCGGTGGAGGCGATTTTAATCCTTCTTCTGAAGAAAATGCTTTGGTTACGCTTAACGAGGATGCTGCTCTTGCTTTGGAATTAACAGGTGGTGCCTTTTTAAACGGTAACGTTATGATTAATGCCACAAAGGAGAATTCCATAAAATTTCGTGGCGGAGGCTATCGAATAAGGAATGGATCTTTATATATTCCTCATACGTCTGAACCTCACTTTGTTATTGATACTGATAAAGGGGACAACTTCAGCAATTTGCCTCCTGAGTATGATAATCCAAACTTAGGTACTGGATGGATAAATGATTGGGCTTTCTGGAGAGATATCGAAGTATCACCAAATGGAGTTAAGTTTGCATCGATGCCCACCTATCCTTCAGCAGCTTATCCGGAGCCTGTTTTTCCCCAGTTTCCAAGAATCGGCGATTTACCCGTGCCTGCTAATTTGGACTACACAACTCCTTGGATAGAAGGTTTATACTATCCCATATTACAAGATGGTTACTATAATTCCATAGTACCCAGTAGTTCACGAACCATTACAGTGGACATGGCTGGCGGAGACCGCATCATCAGAGTAGGAAATTTAAACTTAACTGGAGGAAACATTGAATTAGCCAATAAAGGAGAAAATAGTACTCTGTATCTTTACGTGGACAACTCCTTCTCAATGGGTTCTGACAGAACATTAAACTACAATGGGCTGCCGGATAATGTTCAAATATATTATGCAGGAACTAATCCGGTAACAATTAATGGAGCTTCCAGATTTTCAGGGAATATTTTTGTAAAAGAAGCAAATATTACATTAACTGCTGGAGCTAATATGAAAGGAAACATTACAACATTAGGAACCTATGTGAATGTTTCAGGAGGATCTTCAGCAAATGGAATGGTTCTATATGCACCAAATGCTTTGGTTGAAATGGCTGGAAGCGCACAGATACTAGGTTCAGTAATAGCTAATCGATTTGTACGATCTGGCGGCGGCAATGCGGGTATTGTATATACTCCTACTAATTTTTCCATTCCCGGTGATTTTTTCGATTCAACTACCAACAGCATTGATGTTCAATACGTTGTAAACTCTTGGCGATAGCAACTTAGTAAATGACTATTTGATGTTAGAATAAAATAAGGACATATTAAATTGAGTCTTTCCGATGTCAACGATATAATGAGGATGACAAAGGAGACGATATGAATGGGAACAAACAGAAAACAACAATACAGTAGCG
>QYZZ01000074.1 GCA_003838145.1 Tindallia sp. MSAO_Bac2 | reverse complement strand
ACTTCTTCCCAGGTGGTTTTTTCTTTGGTAGATAGCATGATTGAAGAGGGAGATGAAGTTATCACTTTATATTTTGGTGAGGATGTTTCTGAAGAAGAAGCCCAACGGGTAGCCCGGGACCTGGAGAATTTTTATAAAAATGTTGAAGTAGAGTGCTGCAGGGGTGGGCAGCCCTTATATTACTATTTTATTTCCATAGAATAATAAATAAGATGGGAGGAGTTTAAGTTTGAGAATTGTAAGTGACAGCACAGCTGATTTGCCTTTATCAATTATTGATGAGTATAATGTGGAGATTATTCCTCTCAGGGTTCATTTTGGCGAGGAGGTTTATTTAGATTGGGTTGACATGAAACCGGAAAAATTTTATCACAAGCTGACCAGTACTGATATTTTACCCAGGACATCCCAGCCTTCTCCAGCAGATTTTGTAAAAAAGTATAAAGAAATTGGCGAAGGAGAAACCATTATATCAATACATATTTCTTCCAACTTAAGCGGTACTTACCAGTCTGCCATGATGGCCAGGGATATGCTCCCGGAGATGGATATTCACGTCTTTGATACAAAACTTGCTTCTATGGCCCATGGTGCTGTAGTCATGGAAGCAGCCCGGGCGGCCAGGGAAGCTAAATCCAGGGAAGAAGTCCTGCACCTGGTAAAGGAAATGATAGATAAGGTAAGGGTTTATTTTATGGTTAATACCTTTGAGTATTTGCAAAAAAATGGACGTATTGGAAGGGCTCAGGCCATGCTGGGTAGTTTATTAAAAGTTAAACCAATTTTAACCCTGGAGGATGGTATAGTTACTCCCAAAGAGAAGGCCCGGGGCAGGGCTAAAGCCTTAGACCGGCTTGTAAAAATATGCCAGGACGAATTCGGTTCGAAAAACCCTGTTAAAATAGCCCTGCTTCATGGTAATGTTCTCGAGGAAGTTTTGAAACTAAAAGAAATGGTTGAAGGAGTATTTAATTTTGAAGAAGCAGTTATTTCAGACTTAGGTGCTGTTATAGGTTCTCATACAGGGCCAGGTGTGGTTGGTATTGTCATTTACCCCCACAATGACTATTTAATTAGTTAAAATTTTTAAAAATTGCCAGAAAACGCCTCCTTTTTATAAATGACACTGCAATGCTATACACCAGGTATAGACAACAATCAATACTGGAATAAATATTGTGGAAAACAATGCTAGTATATAAAATTGATATTTAGTTAAACTATAATTACAAGCTTAAACAAGGAGGTGAAGATTTGATGGCTACTCAAAATAGAGCAGGTGGTAGAAATAGAATTTTGGTTCCCGGTGCTGAGCAGGCTATGGAAAAGTTTAAATATGAAGTGGCTAATGAGCTGGGAATAGATTATAATGGGGATTTAGGGAATCTTACTTCTCGTCAGAATGGTTATGTCGGCGGGATTATGGTAAAAAAGATGATTGCTGATTACCAGAGCAAGGCATCTGGCCAGCCTTATTCTCAACAGCAAATAGTTGAAAATCAACAGCAGGTTTAAATAAAGCCGGGGGGCGATAAAGGAATTCGCCCCTCTTTATTTTTTGTATAAATTTAAAAACCGGGCGTAGGACGCCCGGTTTGGGAGAGGAGAAACCGGAGGAAGAGCTTATGGGGAAATTATTTGGCTCTTTAATAGATATTTTGTCATTATAGATAAAAAATATACCACCAAAAAAGTGGTAATAATATCCAGCCCTTTAATTGATTATGTTTGTTAATATTGGTAGAATGGTTTTTACAGGAGGGAAAGGGATGAGGGTAATAACAGGGAAGGCAAGGGGAAGAAAGCTTAAAATGTGTTTTGATAAAGAAGTAAGGCCTACTTCTCAAAGGGCTAAAGAAGGTATCTTTAATAAAATAGGGCCTTATTTGGAAGGGGAAGTATTTCTTGATCTTTTTGCAGGAAGTGGGAGCATGGGGATAGAAGCTATCAGCAGGGGTGCTGAATTATGTATTTTTATTGAAAAAAATTCGGAGTGTGTTAAAATAATCTATGAAAACCTAAAAATCACAGGTTTATGTGATTTTGCCCGCATATATAAGATGGATGTAAGAAAAGGTTTAAAAAAAATACTTAAAGAAAAGATTTCCTTAGATTATATTTTTATGGATCCTCCCTACTTTAAAGACTATTATATACCTGTAATTGAGGAAATCGAAAGACTTTCTATATTGAAGGAAACAGGCATTCTTATAGTCGAGCACTACAAGGGTATAGTCCTTCCCGAAAGAATCAACAGGTTAGAAAAGGGAGAGGTAAAAAAATACGGAGATTCTTGGATAACCTATTTT
>QYZZ01000073.1 GCA_003838145.1 Tindallia sp. MSAO_Bac2 | reverse complement strand
CCCTGATGCACTTATTATTTCACGTCCGGGGTCAATTGCCGCTGCTCTTATACGTATACCGGAAACCATGGAAGAGTTTACTGTTGTATCGCTATATTCTAACTGGGAAAGACCCCTTCGCCAAACAAGTTCTGGCTGGATTTATGCTGATGCTTCAGCCCACCGCTTAATCTCAGACCTTTCCAGCTTAATTGGTCAACAAAAAAAACATAGAATCATTGCTGCTGGTGATCTTAATATACTCTATGGTTATGGCGAGTATGGCAGCACCTACTGGAAAAGGAGGTATGACACAGTATTTGACCGGTTTTCTGCTCTGGGGCTTTCCTTTGTTGGTCCTCAAGCCCCTGGGGGTGGAGTACAGGCTTCTCCCTGGCCCTCTGAATTACCAAAAGAAAGCCGTAATGTGCCAACCTTTCGCACAAATAAGAATAAGCCGGAAACTGCCAGTAGACAGCTGGACTTTGTGTTCGCATCCGAAAGCATTGCAGATCGTTTGTCTGTCAGAGCTGCTAACAGTGAAAAAGAGTGGGGGCTAAGTGACCACTGCTGTGTATTTATAAATATAGATAAATAAGATAAATTTTCCCGGATTGATTTGTTCTTGAGGCCATACTATTTTTCAAGGGTGGTAATTAAAAGGGAGATCTGATATGAACTGCCCCATGACCATTGTAACGGCCGCCATAATTATAAATAACAATAAAGTAATGATAGCCCGGCGAGGCAAAAATCAAAAGCTTGCTGGTAAATGGGAGTTTCCCGGAGGGAAACTTAAACCTGGTGAAAGCATGGAGGATTGCCTGATAAGGGAATTAAAAGAAGAACTAAATCTGACTGTTGAAATCTCAGGCTATTTCGGTGAAAGCATATATCAGTATGGCCAGGAGCTCATAAAGTTAGTGGTTTATTATGTAAATTGGAAGGATGGAGAACCAGTTCTTAACTTTCATGACAAAGTAAAATGGGTGGACAAAGATGAACTGTCAGAATATGATTTTTCACCGGCGGATATACCTTTTGTTAAAATCCTTAGTGGATAATCATAACGTGGAGATCTGGAGTTATTATACAAGATAGCACTGTAAGAAATATG
>QYZZ01000009.1 GCA_003838145.1 Tindallia sp. MSAO_Bac2 | reverse complement strand
TTATACCAGAAGTCGGGGTGTCTATTATTGTTTTAAGAGAAAGTCAATGGAGCATTTTTAAGAGATACAACACTTTAGAAATACAGGTTTTGATTTTGTTTTAAGTCTGCGAAAGTTGAGTAATAACAAAAACAATGACGATCACTGACTGGATTAAATAAAAGATATACAGATGATGAATTAAGACAAATCATTTCAGAAATAGCAGCAATCGAAATAGATAAACTTCCAATGAGAGAGATTCAACATGAAGCATGAGCCAGTTAAGACAGCTTGAAAAAGTGCTGGGTACTGGCAGGAGTATCATACAAAAAGCTTGAAAAGGGAAGTCAAACAAAACGTCCCCATGACTTATGATGCTTGATTTCAGACAAGTCCCTGTCCCTTTGTCTTTTTTTCTCCATCAGATGGTGCGAGTTTGTCATAGATTTCATGCCCCGGGTTTCCTTTTTCTAATTTACTGCCGGGACCATCATCATGACGAACATAGATGACTTCAACCTTGTTTGTTCTTGCTGCTTCTATGATTTGTTCCACGTTAGATACAAATCCTATAAAATTGTGTAGCCGACTGCTTGTGATGGCGGTTTGTGTATCGATAACCAATAAAACCATTTTCGCACACCTCATCTGTCCAATATTTCGCTATATGCCTCATATATAACAGTTTCCTTAAGCAGTTTTCTTTCGGTTTTATGGCGGTCAGGACTTTAAAAAACCATTGGCAGGATAGCCTAAGATAAGTGATGCAGTTGGTTCAATGTATTTTTATGCATACGTATCCAGAACCAGACCTTTCAAATCCTCTTCATTAACACTTCCTCTGGTGACGGTCCGAGTCTCTCCGCCTGAAATATAAGGCTTTCCACAGTCGGGGCAGATTCCGCCATGTAGCACAACAGATTGGTATACCACTTCTCTCCCTTCCCTGTCTGCTTTAGCCTGCTCATTGCGTACATGCTCGTACTCATGGGCTAGTACCGCTGCCGGTGCTTGCTCCGGAGAAATGGCTGTAGGTGTCTGAAAAGAAACCGAAGGATCATCGGAATCGTCTTTATATTTTCGATTTTCACATGTTTCGCATTCATGTTTGCCGGCTAAAATATCCGGCTGTTCACCGGTTGCAGCTTCCGGTTTTTTAACATTACTGGCGTTTTCAATCCCTTCATTATTGCCAAGCAGTTGATTCGGCATCGTCATTTTTGTTTCAACAGGACGAATCATAAGACACCCCCATTTCTCATATAAGCATATCATCTGCACCTATTTTACCATGTTTTCTTTTCAGAATCATCTATCAATTTATGCCAATTAAATAAAAAACGAGCTCCCGTAGGAACCCGTTGAATTGGTAATAGGGTTATATTTGTCTGCGTGGTTTTTTATTCCCTGGATATTCATCACTGATATTTCCTGACATTTTTTGTTGATTTTCCAGAATCTCTTGTTGATGATGGATTCTTCCCCTAAGTTCTTGGGACTCGGTCTCGAGCTTTTCTCTGTTTTCCTGTTGGTGAAGAATTCTTTCATCCAGTTCCCGGGATTCGTTCTCAAACTTGTCATGATTTGTCTGTTCTACAGGTGTTTCTGAAGTCTGCGCCACCGGTCTTTTCGTAGTCTTCTCCATCTGTGCTTCCGAAACTTGTCCCAATGGAACAGCGTTATCCTGTTCCTTCACTTCGACATGTTCCATCTTCTTCTCCTGTTTTACTGACAACAACCTTAAGACAACAAGACAAGGGGACAGGGACTTGTCTGCTACGCTTTTTCAACTATATACTTACTTGCCCCCGTTACTCTTGCAAGCTGTCTTATTGTAACACCTTTCGTTGCCTTTAGATTTTTTAGAATGATGTTCATTTCCTGCCTTTCCATATTATGAAAAAAACCACTTTTTATTCCATATTGCTTTTCGATAAACAGGATTCTTAGCTTCTGGTGGAGTTTTTGCTCCATCAGAAGGTTAGAATGCGTTATCCAGGGACGTAGCACCGCTAAGACTCCCTCTTGCAGAAGAGGGAGTCTTAGCGGTGGTAGTCATCGGATAAATTTTTTTACCTCTTCATCAGAAAGTCGATGTCGTTCTTCATAATCTAAGCACACATCTTCGTTCTTTTGACTCATGTATTTTTCGAATTCTTTCTTTGCTCTTTCTTTTTCTATCGCAAATAATTCGAATATAGCTTCTGCATCGATAATATTTTGCTTGCGTGTATATTCATGATAACTACTCCATCGATATCGTTCTGCAGAGCTTACGATCCCAGCCTTTACCGGATTTTGATGGATGTATCGTAATACGGTGATCAAATATCCTTCATTTTCCACAACTTCACTTTTATAGCGTTCTTGAAATAAATGTCCTACTCGATCGTATTTCAAATTATACCAGAATACAAAGCTGGAACAGATTCTTTGCATTGTCAAAGATAATGGTTCTTTGCCCTCACGTAATAACAAATGAACATGATTCCCCATGATGCAGTATCCATAGAGCGCAAATTTACTTTTTTCTTTATTCTTCCGGATCGTATGAATGAATTTGCTATAGTCCTCATCGTCTTCAAATATATTTTGACGATTAATCCCTCTCACCATGATATGATAAATTCCTGTCTTACTCTTTTTCCGCGCTTGCCTTGGCATATTATACCCCCTCAGGGGAATCGTATCGTGATGTTTGGTTTCAGACAAGTCCCTGTCCCTTTGTCTTGGAGGTGGAGGATGAATGCTCCAACATCTAAACCA
>QYZZ01000072.1 GCA_003838145.1 Tindallia sp. MSAO_Bac2 | reverse complement strand
CCGGGCAAAAAGGAGTGGTTTACATGTTAGAAAGGTTACTTGGTAGAATTGAGGCAGGACGGTTCGGCAGGGGCCTGGCCGGGCTTCGCCTGGGCTGGCAGTTCCAGTGTGCCTACCGGGGGGAAGACGCCGTCCGGGGCCTGGTGGCTTACCAGGGAGCCACCCAAAAGCGCTTCCTGGTGGAGATCCGCTACACTGGCCGGGGGGCCAGGGCCAGCTGCAGCTGTCCCGACTGGCAGGCACGCCAGCTGCCCTGTAAGCACGTGGCCGTTGTGGCAGCCTACGAGCTGGGCTACGCTGCCGAGTGCGGGTCCAGGCACAGGCAGGTGCCCCGGGTGGGCGCTGCCCAGGGGAGAGGGGCTTAGGCCCTTCCCCCTTTTTTTGGTCACGACCACCATTTTCCTAAAGAGAATTTTACCTCACAACCGCATCTCTTCCGGCTTCGTAAAAAACACTCCGCCGGGAAGACATGCTTGGGCCAGACTCTAATGAACTTTTATCCCTTCATTTGGTGACTGTTCGGATCCCTCACAATCACCAGGCCGCGAAGCGTCCCAAACCCCTTAGAAGAAGTATATTCCACAGCAACCGCAGACCTTCCGCCTAAAAAACAGGCGTGAGGACTGCTAAAGTGGTGGAAAAATGATAGGCCCTACCTTAAGAAAGCGCCAGCTTGCAGTCGCTCCCTAGCGCAAGTACCCTTTACCCTACTTTATGGGGTATCATCCGCAGACTTTGCCGGCCGACCAAAGGAAAAAACGTCGACCGTCAAAGACTGCTCGGCCCGTTTTTCTACATAGGTGTACCCTTAGGGGTGCCTGTTCGCAAGCTCACACGCACCCGGGGCCGCAGCTGCGGCCTGGGGAAAACCCTCCGCCCGTGCGCTTTCTTAAAGATGGGAGCGATTATTTTTGTTGTAAATTATTCTGGTAACAATTTTTATATAATGTGCACTAAGCTTGAATAATACTATTTGCTTAAAATAAAAGCTCCACTTTAAAGTGAAGCTTTTATTTGATCCGAGCAGTGCTTGCATATCATTTTGTTGTTGAAACAAGATATGTTTTCAGGTTCACCGCAAAAGATGCAAGAAGGGCTGTATTTTTCTAAAATTATTCTTTTTCCCTCCATAAAAATTTCTACGGGATCTTTAACATTAAGGCCCTAGATTTGCCTTAGTTCAATTGGTATGACTATTCTTCCCAGGCTATCGAGGTTTCGAACTATGCCGGTTGTTTTCATTAAAAGTTTTCCTCCTACTGGTTAATTGAAAAAAATATATAAATAGAGAATATCAATAAATGTTAAAAATGGCAACAATTAAATTAAATTGACATGATATAGAAAAAATAAGTTTATTAAGCTTTGGCCACAACACAAAATGTAGAAAAATTTGCCAAGAAGAAAATAATTCTAATCTATTGTTTAAGTATGCCATAATGGATTGGCAAAAACACTCAAATAAACATGAAAGATTTTTAAAATAGTGATAAAAGTTTTGTAAATAGAACATAATCACCATAATAATCCCAGGGCTTATAAAACTAAAGAATTGAAAGTTAAAAGAAAATTCTTACATTCGACAAATCATTACAAATATTTACAAGGGGAATATCCCTTTAACGTAGAATAGTATAAGAGATTAAATTTTGCTAACCAATATTCTTTGCGAAAAATATTCTAAATAAAAAGCAAAAATTT
>QYZZ01000071.1 GCA_003838145.1 Tindallia sp. MSAO_Bac2 | reverse complement strand
TGGTTTGGTTGATGACTCGTAGCTTTTCTATTTCTTCCTGAGTCATGTTAAATATCTCCTTTCGCATAGGTGACATTTTACCAGAATAAATTTAACATGACATTATCACAGAATAACCACAATATTTTTAAAAAGTAGTTGACAAAGAACAAAAGTCTTTGTATGATGGAACGAAATCAATTTGAAAGATCGATGATGGAGATCAGTAAACAGATAACAGTTTAAGAGAGTCGACGGTTGGTGAGAGTCGGCACTGGAACCTGTTGAATCCACTCCGGAGAAGGCAGGAAAACTGCCCGGTGGGCACCGTTAACAGCCGCAATAAGGTTGTTGTCTGTGTATCGACAATAATAAAACAAGGTGGTACCGTGGAAGCAACTATAGCTTTCGCCCTTGGCATTTTGATGCCGGGCGAAAGCTTTTGTTTTAGGGAAGAATAAGAAAAAATGAGGAGGAATTACAATGAAAATTCTGGTAACGGAAAAAATATCGGAAAAAGGCCTTAAAGTATTACAGGAGTCAGGTGCTCAGGTGGATGTAAAAATGAAGCCGCCCAGAGAAGAATTGCTGTCTATGATTTCAGAATATGATGCTATTGTGGTTCGCAGCTATACAAAAGTAGATGAGGAGTTTTTTAATCACGCTAAGAATCTGAAAGTAGTTGGGAGAGCCGGTAACGGTGTTGACAATATTCATATGCAGTCTGCAACAAAGAATGGAGTTATCGTCGTTAACACACCGGATGCAAACAGTGTTTCGGCGGCTGAACTGACTGTTGGTCACATGCTGGCTGCCAGTCGAAAAATTCCACAGGCTCATCAGGCGATGAAAAACCGCCACTGGGACAATCATGGTTATATCGGGACGGAGCTTTACAAGAAAAAACTGGGTATTGTAGGTTTGGGGAGAATTGGAGCTTTGGTGGCGACAAGAATGCAATCATTTGAAATGGAAGTTGTTGCCTATGATCCATATATAGCTGACAGCCGATTTGAAAAGTTCGGCGTTGAAAAAAAGGAAACCCTGGAAGAGCTGATTAAGGACATTGATTATCTGACGGTTCACACGCCAAAAACAAAGGAAACCATTGGAATGATCGACAAAAATGAGCTGGCTCTGGCTAAAAAGGGGCTTCGGGTAATTAACTGTGCACGAGGTGGAATTATCAACGAAGAGGCATTGGCATGGGCTATTGAGGAAGGAATTGTCAGTGCAGCTGGAGTTGATGTATTAAAAGATGAACCGGCAACAACCTCGCCGTTATTCGACGCAGAAAACGTCATTTTAACGCCTCATATTGGAGCAGGAACTGTAGAAGCCCAGGATAAGGTAGGGGTCGGTATTGCCCACGAGGTTCTGGGGGCTTTAAAGGGAGAAATGGTGACCAACGCTGTTAATATGCCGACACTGATGCGTCAGGAGTTGGACCAGGTGCAGAGCAGCTTGAGACTTGGTGAGATTTTGGGTAAGTTCTACCATCAAATGAACAAAGAACCAGTGGACCGACTGGAAATAATTTACAGCGGTGAAACGGCACAGATGGAAACTCAAATGATTACACTGGCAGTATTAAAAGGATTGATGGAGCCGGTAATTCAGGAAAAAGTCAACTATGTGAATGCAGGACTGCTGGCTAAAAACAGAGGCATCGAAGTCATTGAAAGCAAGCAGTCGGATGATGATCGTTATCTTAATTTTATTCAGCTGAAGGTCTATGCCAAAAATAAGTGCTTTACTATTGGCGGAACCGTATTTGGAAAAAAAGAGCTTCGCATAGCAGAAGTCAATGGCTTTGTTTTTGACGTTGTTCCGTCCACTTATATGCTGGTGGCCGAGAATATTGATCAGCCTGGAATGATCGGTAAAATTGGAACCAGCCTTGGAGAACACCGCATTAATATTGCTACAATGCAGGTAAGCCGGAATGTGCAGGGTGAAAAAGCCATGATGGTTCTGACCATAGACTCAGAGCCGTCAGAGGAAGATCTGGAAAATATTGAGGATGTACCGGGAATTCTGAAAGTGCAGCTGGTGCGGATTTAATGAAAGAAAGGAAAGTGACAGGAATGAAACAGAACCTGATCAGACCGATGACGGATGAATATACTGAATATTTAAGAGATGAGTCCAGGACTGTGGGAAAGGCGGAAACCATATCTTTTCCGGCGAGTGAAGAAGAGATCGTTAACATTGTGAAGCAAATGGAAGAACACAAAACACCGATTACACTTCAGGGAGCAAGAACCGGGTTGGCAGCCGGTGCCGTTCCCTTTCAGGGTCATGTGATGAACATGTCCCGTATGGATAAAATTAACGGTATAAGAAAAGATGAGGCTGGTAATTTTTATATAAAACTGCAACCGGGTGTTATCCTGTCTCAGCTTCGAAAAAAAATAGAACTAAAATCTTTCGATTATCAGAACTGGCGGGAAGAAGACCAGAAAGCATATGCAGATTTCTGTGATGCTCCGGAGCATTTTTTCAGCCCTGACCCTACGGAAGCTTCGGCAACCCTGGGCGGGATGGTGGCGTGTAACGCCTCTGGTGCCAGAAGTTACCGCTACGGCTCGATACGACCTTATGTTACTGCACTGAGAATTGTTTTGGCAAGTGGAGAAACCCTGGAAATCCGAAGGGGAGAAATAATCGCAAAAGGAAGAGAGATCCAGCTTTTAACAGAACAGGGAAGGAAATTAAAGATAAAGCTACCGTCTTATAAAATGCCGGATACGAAAAACGCTTCGGGGTACTACGTTGATGATAACATGGATGCGATAGATCTATTTATTGGCTCTGACGGTACCCTGGGAATTATCAGTGAAATAGAAGTCGGGTTGCTTAAAATGCCACCTGTGGTTTGGGGCGTCACATGTTTTTTTCAGCAGGAAACCTTTGTTTTGGATTACATTAAAGAAATAAGAAACGAAATAGAGGAAATTGC
Source organism: Tindallia sp. MSAO_Bac2 (assembly GCA_003838145.1). Taxonomy (GTDB): domain Bacteria; phylum Bacillota; class Clostridia; order Peptostreptococcales; family Tindalliaceae; genus Tindallia. Next base: position 3,081 of record QYZZ01000071.1, on the reverse strand, counting down.
CTCCATGGAATATTTTGACGGCGACGCTCTGGAGATTCTTCGGCAGCAAAAAAAGAAAGGTCAGGCTTTTGCTCAACTCCCGGACATTCATCCGGAGATGAAAGCGGCTGCATACCTGGAGCTGCACACCGGTACTGAAAAAAACGCACTGTTACTTCTTGAGAAGATCGAAGCAATAATGGAAACAGCTGGTGGAAACCCCCTTCACACATGGGTGGCCCGAGTAGATGTGGATCGGGATCGACTTTTGTTTTTCAGGCATGCCATTCCGGAAAGCGTGAACATGCTCATCGATGAGCGGAAAAAAACAGCTCCAAATATTACGAAACTCGGAACAGACATGGCCGTTCCGGATGAACATTTACACAGGGTAGTAACTATTTATCGTAAAACCCTGAAAGAAAAAGGGATCCAATCAGCCGTATGGGGTCATATTGGAGATAACCACCTGCATGTAAATCTGTTGCCTAAGAGTGACGAAGAATATGAAACCGGAAAAAAAATATATGCTGAATGGGCCAGAGAAATCACGGGCCTGGGCGGTGCGGTATCTGCTGAACATGGAGTGGGAAAACTCAAATCTCAGTTTTTGCAGGTAATGTTCGGGGAAGAAGCAGTTAACCAGATGAGGGAGTTGAAACGAACATTTGATCCTTATGGGATGCTGGGCAGAGATAATCTTTTCACTTATGAAACAGAGGGAGGTAAAACATCATGAGGGTGGTCGTATGTATTAAGCAGGTACCTTCCACAAATCGGGTGCAGCTGCATCCTGAAACCAATACGATTATCAGGGATGGAAGACAATCGGTAACCAATCCCTTTGATACGTATGCCATTGAAGAGGCCGTTCGAATTAAGGAAAAAACAGAGGGAGAAGCTATTGCCATTAGCATGGGTATCCCGGAAACCGAAAGACTATTGAGGGATGCTGAAAGTCGGGGTGTTGACCGGGCGATTTTGTTATCGGACAAAAATTTTGCCGGTGCTGACACTCTGGCAACTTCTTACACATTATCACTGGGCATTCGGGATCTGATGCCCGTAGACCTTGTCTTATGCGGGAAAATGGCGGTAGATGGAGACACGGCACAAATAGGTCCTGAATTGGCAGAGCAATTGGGAATACCACACATAACGGATGTTTCGGAGATATACTCTGTTAATGAAAGTGAAATAGTATGTAAAAAAGAAACGGATAACGGATATCAGGTGCTTAAAATAAAACTTCCGGCACTACTAACGGTGGTAAAAGATATCAATATGCCGCGTATGCCTTCTATAAGAGGTGTATTGGAAAGCCAGCAGGCTCCCTTTGAAAAGAAAGGATCACAGGATCTTGCGGCAGACCCTGAAAAGATTGGCCTGACGGGATCCCCCACACAGGTGGTTAAAACCTTCATACCGGACCGAAGTAATGAAGCAATACAAATTTCAGGTGATATTGATGAACAGGTAACTGAAATAGCGAATATCATTGACGGGGTGTTAAACGATGGCAGATCTGAAAATTAATGAATCAAAGTGTACAGGATGTAAAAACTGCATTAAAACCTGCCCTACGGAAGCATTGTATATGAATGGAAACGTAGCATCTGTTGAAGAAGAAAAGTGTATTCTTTGTGGTATGTGTTTGGATAGCTGTCCTTATGAAGCTATTTCGGCTGAAAAGAAGAAATGCAAAATTACAGAACCAGGAGATTATTCTGGTGTTTGGGTGTTTGCTGAACAACAGGCGGGAAAAGTGCATCCGGTTTCCTTTGAACTTCTTGGAAAAGGAAGAGAACTTGCAGATAAAAGAAACAGCCAACTGACAGCAGTGCTTTTAGGATACAAACTTGATAACCATCATAAAGAACTGATTGCTCACGGAGCAGATCGGGTGATTTTTTGTGATAACGTACAACTCCAAAAATTGCATGATGAATATTACTTTAATACAATGGATCAAATCCTTCAGAAAGAAACTCCGGAAATATTTCTCTATGGTGCAACAGCTTTTGGCAGATCATTAGCACCCAGAATTGCTGCCAGTCTGCAGACTGGGCTGACGGCAGACTGTACACAGCTGGAAATTGATGAATCCAGTGGTTGTCTGTACCAGACAAGACCGGCATTTGGCGGAAACCTGATGGCAACCATTGTTTGTCCGGAGCATCGGCCGCAAATGGCTACGGTAAGGCCGGGGGTTATGAAAGCGTTGGAAGCAGACTATGAGCGGACTGGTCGGTGCGAAGAAGTTGAGTACATGGACAACCGGCGAAAAAGCACTGAAATTATTGATGAAATTATTGAAGAAACAGCAGAAACAATATCGGACGCCTCTATCATTGTCTCTGCCGGAAGAGGTATAGGGTCGCAAAAAAACATGACACTGGTTAAAAGACTGGCAGATCTCCTGGGAGGACAGGTGGGTGTCAGCAGGCCCCTGGTAGATACAGGCTGGAGCGAATATCGCCACCAAATTGGACAGACGGGAGCAGCGGTGGCTCCAAAACTGTTAATAACCTGTGGTGTATCGGGAGCCATCCAGCACCTGGCAGGAATCAGCGGTGCTAAAACGATCATCGCTATCAATAACGATCCGGAAGCTCCAATATTTTCTATTGCAAATTACAAAGTAGTGGGAGATTGTGTAGAGGTATTGAAAAAGCTTATTGCTGAAATAGAAAACAAACAAAATTAAAAATACCGCTTGACACCTGAGTCTCCAGATGGTAATCTATTCCTTGCCAGTAAAAGTCATCGGCAACGATAGACCTTTATTGGGAAACAGGTATCCGGGTGTAGCGCAGTTTGGTAGCGCACATGGTTTGGGACCATGGGGCCGGGAGTTCGAATCTCTCCACCCGGACCATCAGGGCTCATAGCTCAGGTGGTTAGAGCGCACGCCTGATAAGCGTGAGGTCGGTGGTTCGAGTCCACTTGAGCCCACCATCTTAAAAAAATTTTAAAATATTGTTGACACACCAGAATTAAAATGGTAAAGTATAAAAGTCGCCAACACACGACACTATTGGTTCCTTGAAAACTGAACAGCAGAGAGAAACGAACCACACGTTAAAACGTGATGGAAAACGC
>QYZZ01000070.1 GCA_003838145.1 Tindallia sp. MSAO_Bac2 | reverse complement strand
TTCTGAATAACCGGGGAAAACCCATGAAAGATCCTGACTTGCGAAAAATTATTCTAAAAATTAGTATAGATGCGGGATTAACGAAACCAAAAGTTACACCCATCATTCTTCGGAATACTTGCTTAGCCCTTTTGCTAAGGGAGGGGGCAAACCTTACCGTTTTAAGAGAGATTGCCGGTCATGTTTCCCTCGAATCCACCAAGCGCTATCAAAAAGTAGTTCAAAATGATTTAAGGGACGCAGTTAAAAAGTTCCCGTTGGGGTAGAAAGGCTCCTGGAAGATGAAAGCGGGTTTACCATTAAGGAGGAAGAACTGTTCAAGGGCCGGTTCGGTTATATTAAAACCACTTTACAGACCCGGAATTTCTTTACGAAGAAATTTTACAAAGTATCTTTAACTCCACGGCTGGCGGGTTACTGCACCTTGTCACCTTACAATGCAGTCTGCCAGAAGGCAATCTCATTGTAAAACGTATTGAAGTATATATGAATGAATCCTTTGTTCATGGGAAGGTTGCCTTATAGGAAACATTTTTAAGATATCATCACGAAATATGTTTAAATGATATTAGCATAGATAGATTCTCCACATTAATGCAAGAGATAAATGCTACAATTGAGGGGTGAGTACCTTCAGTTTAATGTGTTTTATATCAGCGACGGCTGCCAGCGAAATATTATTTTGATATTATCAGCAATAAACAGCTAATGCCTAGTTAAATAGATACCACGGCGTTGAAGACGAAAGGTGTCATCGATGAAAGACTGCATGAAGTGTTAAGGATCGCATCTGAAATAGAGGGTTTTAAGGTTACCATATTAATGATGATCCAGCTACTTAATTATTTTTCACCAGGTAGCTCTTACTTTTGTGCTCAACTTCAGATACAATCCTTAACAATTAGCATTTTCAGGGTCTATTTTTTGTAAAAATATGTTATAATATATCTGGAATAAATTGATAAAAAAGGAGAGAGGCAGGTGGCAGAAAAACCAGGAGGTAACAGCAATAT